>CAZWRZ010000030.1:0-8173 GCA_964636555.1 uncultured Ruminiclostridium sp. | reverse complement strand
CGCCTGCCGAGGACGATGACGCAGCAGGGCGCAAAATAGACCGCAAAGAATGTCTGCTTTTAATCGAAGATCAGTATTAATAAGGAAAAGTATCGGAAAGGATATTCAATGAAAAACTCGGTTAAAAAACTTACCGCCTTGGCGGCTGCCGCTTGTTTGACCCTTTGCGGCTGCTCGGTATCGGATCTGGGCGGCTTTCTGCAAAAAGATCCCGACAAAGACAACAAACCTTCCGCAGGCAAAACCGACACTCCCGCACAAACAGATCCCCAGAACACAAATTCCCAAAATTTTCCCGTATCACCAGCAGATAACATCTTTTTCAGCGGAGAAAGAGGAACCGTGCTGTCCCTTTCGGACGACGGCTCTCTGACTGTTTCAAGATTGGGAAAGCAAAACGAACAGACCTCAGGCGACGAGAGAATGTGGACGGTGCTTGTCTATATGTGCGGCACCGATCTGGAAAGCGATCAGGGTTCCGCCACAGAGGACCTTGACGAAATGATAACCGCCACAGGCAAGTGCAAAAATCTGCGGTTCGTGGTGGAAACGGACGGCACAAAGGAGTGGCAAAACACCCTCTGCAAAGGTAAAACAAAGCAAAGATTCCTCATAAGCGGAGGAGAGATAGAGGAGCTTTACAGCGGAAAATCCACCAATATGGGGCTTTCCTCCACTCTGTACGACTTTGTGAGCTGGGCTGCCGAAAACTTTTCCTCACAGTATATGGTTCTTGATCTGTGGAATCACGGCGGCGGAAGTATCAACGGAATTTGCTTCGACGAAAACTTTAATGATGATTCCCTTTCCTTGAAGGAAATAGATGAAGCGCTGGCTGAATCCTTTGAAAAAATGGCGGGACGGTTTGAGATGATAGGCTGTGACGCCTGTCTTATGGCAACGGTGGAAACTGCCAACATACTTGTACCCTACGGAAAATACGCACTCCTGTCACAGAATCTTGAATCGGGTTACGGCTGGAACTACACCTCCTTTGCCGAAGGTATAAACGGCGGCGCCTCAAACGGCGCAGAGCTGGGAAAATATATCTGCGACGGCTATTACAATTACTGCATTTCCACCAAGGAGCAGGATGAAGCTACTCTGTCCGTTATCGACCTTTCAAGGGTGGACCAATTCCTTTACGATTTCCATAATTTCGCCAAGGACATTGACGCTTACTGCGAAAACAACTCCACCGAATTTATCAAGGCTGCGAAAAACGCTCTTAACTTCGGCGGAAACAACCGCACAGAGGGATACACCAACATGGTGGATGCAGGCGAGCTTATCGCTCTTTCCTCGAAAATGTCCCAAAATGCAGACAAGGCACTGTCCTCTCTTAAGAGCTGCGTTTCCTACGTTAAAAACGGCGCATACTATTCAAATGCCTGCGGACTGAGCCTTTACTATCCTCTTTCTGTTCAGGGCAGTATGGAATTGAAGATTTTCAAGGATATCTGCGTCAGCCCCTCTTACCTCGGAATAGTGGATAAATGCGCATACAGCAGCAGCACCGGCGGCAGCCTTTTGGACTACATAAGCGACTGGCTTTCCTCGGGCTTCTGGAGCGGATCCGATCTGTCGGGAAACTACGGCCACTGGGACGATCAGCAGGACGACGGTCTTAACTTCGACCAGAATCACAGTGCCCTCAATTATGAGATAGAGCCCATGTTTGACAGCGACGGCTATTACACCTTCAAGCTTACCCAGAGCAGTCTTGACGTGCTGGAATCGGTGTACTGCAACGTTATGATGAGTTATTATGACGATGAGGACGGCATGGAATACATGCTTGACCTTGGCACCGACGACTATGTAGATATGGACTGGTATTCGGGACAGTGCTGGGACAGCTTTGACGGCGGCTGGTTCGCCCTGCCCGACGGTCAGCCGCTTTGCGTTTACCTTATCGGCAGCGAGGACATAGACGACAAGACCTATTCAAATATTTACACATCGCCCATTTACCTCAACGGCGAATACACCAATCTTAAAATAAGACAGACCTACCGCTATAACGGAGAATATTACGCAACAATAAGCACCGATATTCTTGGCACATGGGAAGGCATTGACGAAAACGGAAGCGCCGCAAGAGAGGTGTATAAGCTTCAGTTCGGAGATAAAATAGAGCCTTGCTATTACGCCTACGATCCTTTCACCTTTGAATATGTCACCGATTATTACGGCGATGAGTATGTTTACACCGGCAGCGGAAAAATCGGCATAGATTATCTTTATGACGGGGATTATTATTACGCTTTTGAGATTAATGACTATTTCGGAAGTACGCTTTATACTGATTTTGTTATGTTTGGTATTGAGGACGGAGAGCTGTTCTATTATGAATAATTGTGATTAAAATTTTAGGGGCTGTGAAAAAGGCAGTCCCTATTTTATACCAATCTCACAACTTTCTTGATAGCACGAATTTCAAAAATCAACTGAGTTCGGAGTTTTTGCCCAATTTTTCAAGCAAAAACTCCGAACTCAGTTAGATAAGAAACTTTTTAAATTTGCCCAGTTTTTCAAGTAAATTTAAAAAGTTTCTGGTTTTGAAATTCTTTTTAAATCAGTTAATTACCGCCAACTTTCCTTGAAAGCGGTGCAAGATCGGTACAACTTTCCTAAGAGAGCCATAAATCAGCCCCAAGTTTCTTGAGAGAAAAAATTTTAAAAACAACTGTGAGAAATTATCTTTAATCTCGTTTAATAAATTATAGGGCAAATGGAACACCTGTTGACCTATGATCCCGCTATTTTTTCAATGGGAGGAATTATGGATACAGGCGCAAGAAATTATCTGCGTTATTTAGAGGGTGACGACAACGGAATAGCCGAAATTGTACGTGAATATCGAGAGGGACTTATATTTTTCCTCAACGGCTATGTCAAAAATATCCTGACCGCCGAAGAGCTGACCGAGGACACCTTCTTTAAGATAATGATAAAAAAGCCGAAATACCGAGACGGAGCTTCTTTTAAAACATGGCTTTACACTATCGGGAAAAATACGGCTCTGGATTATATAAGAAAAGACTCAAGACATATAAGGGTCTCTGATGAGGAACCTACCGCGGCGGCTTTGGAACAGGCGGATTTTGAAAGGAACCTTGTCCGAGACGAACAAAGGCTTGCCATACATAAGGCAATGGATAAGCTGCCGCCGCAGTACAGGCAAGTGCTTCACCTGACCTTTTTCGAGGAATTTGATAACGGAGAAACGGCGAAAATTCTCAAAAAGACCAAGCGGCAGATCGAAATGCTGACCTACCGCGCAAAACAAGCATTAAAGGCTCAGCTGGAAAAGGAGGGCTTTGAATATGAAGACTGACTACGAAATGACAAAAAGCCTTATCAAAAGAAGAGATGAGTATCTGGCAGGCAAAAGAAAAAGAGCCGCCCTTAAGCTGATACCCAAAACCCTTGTTCCTCTTTTCTGCATGGCTGTTGTTATTGTAAGCGTTATGGCGTTTAACGGCGTGTTTGCTCCGCCTAAGGTGGATGTAAGTCTTGTACCCGGGAATTCCAATCTCTCCGTCTTTGAGAGCCTGACTGCTCAAAATTCCTCTCTTACAACAGCAGATACCAACGACATGATTCATCAGATCGAGGAAGCGCTTTCGTCCATGGAAGCAAACATTCCGGATGAAAGCAGCGATTCTTCAATCTGGGAAAACACCTCGGAATGGGTGTATGCCGCCGATATATTGGACGCCGTTAAAAACGGTTTGGACAGCGTTATTACCGAAACGGATTACTGCTGGCATTTTGAGGCCTTGGAAACGAAAAATCCCGACTGCCTTATTGAATCGGGAATTATTTATTCCTTGGTAGATCCCGAAACTGAGGACTACGCCGACCTTGGCTTTGATGTGGAAACCGCACGAATTTACTGTGAGCCATTGCCCTCGGCAGTGCTGTATGAGATCGTGGAAGACGGCGAAAAGGATTCAACGTCAAAATATGTCTTCGGTTCGCTTTACAAAATTGTGGGAATGGAAGGCTATGTCACCCTTCTTTATGACGGGCAATTCTGGCTGTACAGAGCGGAAAAGTGGGCGACCTTTATCGTAAACGATAGGAACTATTACACCCATGTAGCTCTGTCTTGCAGTGAAAGATATGTCCCCTCAAACTTAGTAGCGGACTATAACGACGAATATACCATATTTTTTGCCTTTGACACTGTGACAGGGCAGGTCTGTGTGGAAGATGAGGAAAGCGAAGCGGTCTATATTGCGGTTTCCGTCAGGGTCGGACAAAAAGACGCGTGGGTCTGCCGTTCCTACCCCGCCGCTCCCGAAGAATACAGACTGAATCGGAATAAACTGGGAATGATAGAGGACACCGCGAAAAACATCACCAGATACTGTGAGGCTGCCGAAAAGGGGCTCTTTGAGTTTAATTATTATTTTATTTATACATTGAGCAGCAATTATTATCTTCCCGACTCGGATCTTCAAAGGCTTATGTATAAGGACAATTTGTATCTTCCCGTAAGATACAATGAAACTGCCGATACCGTGCTGTTGGAAGAAAGCGCGTTTATCAAGGAAAGTGAAAACAGTGATAAATCGGTGCCTTGTACGTTGTTCAGAGTGAAGGAGGATAGAAGTATTGTGGCTATATTCTATAATGGGGAATTGCATTATTTTGGATTGGCGTGATTTTAAAATTGGATAACTCTTTCAAGGGGCTGTAAAAAACAGCTCCTTTTTTATGCTCCCAAGAAACTTGTGCTGATTTGGGTTCTCTCAAGGAAAGTTGGCAGTAATTTACTGATTTAAAAAGAATTTCAAAACCGACAAGATTTTAAATTTTCTTGAAAAACTGGGAAAATTTAAAATCTTGTCTATCTAACTGAGTTCGGATTTTTTGCTTGAAAAACTGGGGAAAAAATCCGAACTCAGTTGATTTTTGAAATTCGTGCTATCAGGACAGTTGTGGGAGTGGAAACCCGCTCTAAAATGATGTGGGGGTCGCAACATTTTTCAAATACACATTAGACAGTCTGGATTTAAATGCAAATTTTATTCCTAATAAATCCTGACATTTAAATAGCTTGACTCCTAAAGTTGCAGGAGGGGGAGAAGAGATCAGGTCTCTTAAAGCGAAATAGGTGCCGGGTGCCAACTGATCTATGCTATGGATAGCCTCTGCCCAAAGCGTCTGGTATGTTTGCGTGTTTGTAGTATTCATTTTTTTACACTCCCTTCTATAATATGGTGCCATACTATATCATAGCACCTATATTATATCATGCCTTTTATAAAAACGCAAGCTTTATTTTTGCATAAATTTAAATCTTGATAGTTGGAGTTTATTGTGCAAAATCACATAACAACTTATTGTCGCTTTTTTGAAGCACACTAAATATCAGTACATCTTTCCTATGAGAGCAAAAACAGTGACTGTTTGTGATCTCATTTTGTTGATTTAAGGCAAAAATCTCTATTAAAGCCTTGCAATTTCTCTCAAAATATGCAATAATATAGATTGGGTATGTATATATTATAAATTCCCATACCCCTTCAGAAAGGTTCAAAATAGAAAGATGTCACAAATACTTAACTTTAAATCCGATTATAAGGGGCTTTCCTCTGCCGAAGCGGAAGAAAGGCTCACTATGTACGGGCTTAACGATGAGGGCGGAGAAGAGGAAAATTCTTATAACCTGAAAAAATCAATATTTACCGTTAGATTTTTTACACAAGCCATTGCCGCAGTGCTGCTGTTTCTTTCAATGCAGTTTGTCTTAGGCACGGTTATGCTGCTGCTTACCGTTATGCTTACTGCGGGAGATGTTATCTGGCAGCTTAAGCTTTACGAAAAAGACACCTCCCTGAAAAGAATGTCGGGCATGAAATTCCGTGTTGTGAGAAACGGAGAGCTTACCTTGGTGAGAAAGGAATATCTTGTCCCCGACGACATAATAGTATTACAGAGAGGTGAGCGCGTTCCCGCTGACGCGCACCTGCTGGAAACAGAGGATCTGACCGTCAACGAAGCCGTTCTGACGGGTGACAGCACCCCTGTCGCCAAAAGGGCTGGAGCGGACGGCGGAAAGACTATACCGAAATCCACCTGTGTGTACAAAAACACCCTGATAGTATCGGGAAGTCTGGCAGCCCGCGTTTTCGCCACGGGAGAGGACGCCGCCGTTAAAAGAAAAGAAACACGCAGCGTTTCTCAGTTTGAAAAAAGGCTTAAAAGACCCGTTAAGATCATTACCTTTATGGGAATTGCCTTTGCTCTGCTTACGGCGCTGTTCTGCATTCTGACCTCGGAGGAGCTTAACGGACTTGCGGACATTCTTACAAGAGTGGTACTGCCTGCACTGTCGGTGGGTATGCTGTTTGTTCCCGCTCAGGCGGATAAGCTGGTCCGTCTTTACTACCTTGACGGAGCGGAGCGTATGAACCGTCATCATGCCTTGGTGAAGAACACAGGCACCGTTGAAGAATTAAGCGCTATCACCTGTATGTGTATAGAAAAATCGGGAACAGTCACCAAAAATCATATAGAAGTTGCTGACGTTTTCACCGAAAACACCCAGCTTTTCACCAATGTATGCGTTTTGGCGTGCGAGCCTGCCCCTGTTGATCCTGCGGAAAAGGCGATCTTGCTGTATGCCTCCTTCGGCGGCACCGATGTCAAGGAGCTTTTTGCCAACGAAAGAGAGGCGGTTTATCCCTTCTCCGAAAATACAAAAATGGCAGGAAATCTGTGGAAGATAGGCGGTCAAAGGCTGCTCTGCATAAAGGGCAGTCCCGAGGAAACCCTTGCCTTGTGCAATATAGACCCTAACGAGCTGCATTACATACAGCAGAAAAGACTGGGCTTTGCAAAACAGGGCAGGCAGGTTCTGGCTGTGGCATTTGCGCCTCTTCCCTCGGACACGGAAAAACCCCAGAAGCTTTCCGATATCAGATATGAATATATGGGACTTGTGGCTATGGAAAATCCCACACGCGACACCGTTCCTTATGCGGTAAAGTCCTGCAGCAAGGCAGGCGTAAGAGTCATTATGCTGACAGGGGACAACGAAGAAGCGGCAGCGGCGGTGGGACGCCAGATCGGACTGCCCTCGCTTAAGACAGTAACGGGTACGGAGCTTGATTTTGACCCCGACCTTGAAGATGTCGGAATATTTGCCAAGGTTACCCCCTCACAGCGCACCAGAGTTGTGGAAATGCTCCGTGCAAAGGGCGAAATAGTGGCTGTTTTGGGCACTGGCACCGATGATATAGCGGTTCTGGAGGAGGCTGACGTGGGAATTTCCGTTTCCGCCAATGCGTCACCTGCCGCTTGTGAAAGCTGTGATATGCTGATGAGTGATGAAAGCTTCCTCGCGGTCTCGGACGCGATAAAGGAAAGCCGGCAGATACACCGCAACGTTAAAAGTGCCTTGGGACTTATGCTGGCAGGACATCTTGCTATAGCAATATTTGTCATTGCGGCGGTGGCTACCGGCGGAGCGTCCATATTCACTCCCGCCCTTTCGGTTATTTTAAGCTGTATAATTTTCCCCATTGCGGCTTCAATATTTATGGGAAATACTGCCGATTTAAAATCCGACTTTATTTCCAGCGCTTTTATCGGAAAAGGCGTTATAAACAGCAGCTTTTTCCCCAAGATACTTATTCTGGGCGGAATGCTGGCTGTGGCTCAGACGCTGTTTTACCTGTTCACATTAAGCTTTGAGCCCTCCATACACCGCGCCTTCCTTGTGTTTATGACAGCCGCGGGACTAACCTTTATCGGCTTTTCGCTTATTTCAAGAAAACGGTCGTTTTTCGCCTGTGTAAAAGAGCAAAAGGGCTTTTCGGGCACCTTGCAGTCGGGAATTCTGCTGCTGGTTTCTCTTGTAATGATCTATATTCCCTATCTTAACAGTGCCTTTGGCTTTACCGCACCAAACGTTCTGGTGCTGCTTATCTCGCTGCTGGTGACGGCGTTGTTTACGCTGTGGCCCGAAGCTGCTAAGAAATTCAACTCGGTTCAGTAAGAACTTGTCTTCACAAGATTTGTGCGTGAATTTTCGAACAAATTTTGTCGAGGACAAGGAAAAATTCCGCAGGAATACTTGTGTATTTCAAGGAATTTTGACGCAGTCATCGGCAAAATTTGCCGAAAAGACGCGTGCAATATCTTGTGAAGACAG
>CAZWRZ010000029.1:0-17675 GCA_964636555.1 uncultured Ruminiclostridium sp. | reverse complement strand
CAAAGGCGGCAAGCGAGGACTTTATGAGCTTTGAGGTCACACAGGGAGAGGCTTTTTTAAGCGTTATCATCACAAGAATAGAAGCGAGATATGCTCCCCAGCTTGCCATGTCGGGAAGGTCGCTGGCGATTCGGAAATATGATGACTGCATTCTTTCCTGCGACCCCGACCGCCTTACAGAGTGCCTGCAAAATCTGATGGAAAATGCGATCAAATACGGTGACGGCAGACTAATTGAAATCAGCTTTGATAAAATGGACGGCTGTGAGCTTATCACGGTATCAAATACAGGCTGTACGCTTGAAGCGAAAGAACTGCCGCAGATATTCGAGAGCTTTCATCGTGGAAATAATGCGGACAAGGTGCAGGGCAACGGGCTTGGACTTTTTATCTGCAAACGGTTGATGTCGCTTATGGGCGGAGATGTGTATGCGGATATTCGCAATGGGTGCTTTTGCGTCACGCTGGTTGTGAGATTGGCGTAACTTGTTCGGGGGCGCAAATCGTATCATACGCCGACTTGCGATTGGTTTTTACTCATAAGAACATATCCGCAATATAACGGTCGGAGCTTTCGCCCTATGTTGTTTTTTCACACTGCCGCCTTATCCCTCTCCGCTCTCGCCGCCTTGATCATATCAATAACCCTCTTAAACTCAAAAATCTTATCCACACTGCCCTTAAACTTGATCTTTCCTGCCAAGGCAGTCTTAACAGGGTCAAGCTCACCTTTAGCCAATCCTATAAGGGTAGCCGATGAAGCGGTAAACACTATATCGCTGTTATCCGCCTTGCCCATTTCCACAACAACCTTGCCTTTGTTGACATCAATGTAAAAAGAGCCGTCGCCGCCCTCTTTTACATTCACCTGAACGGTAATGTGCTTTTGATAGTCCTTCAGCTCCACACCGTCGCACAAAGCCTTAATTTTTGCAGCCATAGCATTAGAATCCATTTTTTATAATTCCTTTATTTTTTGTTTATATTTATTTTAGATCATAAACGAGCGTTACCCTCCGAAAAAGATATGCTCAATAAACACCTTTAAGCCGATACCCACAAGAATAATGCCGCCCAAAACTTCCGCCTTACTTCCCAGCAGCTGTCCGAATTTTTTGCCGAAAAATACTCCCACAAGGCTTATTGTAAAGGTGGTAATCCCAATCAATACCACTGCCGCCCATATATTCACGTCGGGAAGCGCCGCGAAGCTTACTCCCACAATAAGGGCGTCAATGCTGGTAGCCACCGCCTGTATCATCAGCGTTCCGAAGCTGAGCTTGAATGGTTTTTCTTCTTCCTCTTCGCCTCTTTTTTTTGCCCGCAGCTCCTTTATTCCGTCAAATATCATTTTTCCGCCGATAAAGCCCAAAAAAATTAAGGCTATGAAATGGTCGAAGTCCTTTATAATGTCCTCAAAGGCGCTGCCCAGAAAGTAGCCCGCCGTTGGCATAAGCGCCTGAAACAGCCCGAAGGAAAAGGCTATCGCAAGAGCCGCCTTGGGACTGCTTTTTTTCATGGAAAGTCCGTTTCCTATCGAAACCGCAAAGGCGTCCATGGAAAGCCCAACGGCTATCAGGAACAATTCAATTATTCCCATAATATATCCCCTTAGTAAATTATTTTTTTTGCGCCAATCTCTCCGAATACTCCGCCCTGAACTCCGCGAAAGTACCGTTATCGAGATTATCTCTGATTTTTTCCATTAGAGTGTTGTAAAAATACAAATTATGCTGCACCGCCAGCCTTCCCGCAAGCTGTTCTCCGCTCTTGAACAGGTGACGGAGATAGGCTCTTGAAAAGTTTCGGCAGGTGGGACAGTCGCAGTGTGGATCAAGGGGCTTGTCGTCCAGCTGATAGCACTGATTTGTGAGATGTGTAACGCCATCCCATGTGAAAACCGTTGCATGGCGGGCGTTTCGTGAGGGCATTACGCAGTCGAACATATCTATTCCCCTTGCCACTCCCTCTATTATGTTAGAGGGAGTTCCCACTCCCATAAGGTAGCGGGGCTTATCCACAGGCATATACTCGGTGATAACATCAAGAATGTGATACATGACCTCCGTAGGCTCTCCCACGGCAAGTCCGCCCACCGCATAGCCGTCAAGGTCAAGCTCCTTTATATCCTTAAGATGTTGTATGCGCAGATCGTCATAAGTGCCGCCTTGGTTGATTCCAAACAGCATTTGCTGCCTGTTTATGGTGGATTCAAGGGAATTGAGCCTTGCCATTTCCGCCTTGCAGCGTATCAGCCACCGCGTGGTGCGGTTTATGGAGTTCAGCACATAGTCATAAGGCGCAGGATTTTCCACGCACTCGTCAAATGCCATAGCAATGGTGGAAGCAAGGTGGGACTGTATCTGCATACTCTCCTCGGGACCCATAAAGATCCGCCTGCCGTCAATATGGCTGTTGAAGTACACGCCCTCCTCCTTGATTTTACGCAGCTTGGCAAGGGAAAATACCTGAAATCCGCCGCTGTCGGTCAAAATAGGCTTATGCCAGTTCATAAACTTGTGAAGTCCGCCCATTTTGTACACCACGTCGTCGCCGGGACGCAGGTGCAGGTGGTATGTATTGCACAATTCCACCTGACATTTTAAGTCGTTCAGCATGGGGGAGGATATACCGCCTTTTATTGCAGCGGCAGTGCCTACGTTCATAAAAAAGGGGCTTTGTATGGTTCCGTGAGGGGTGGCAAATTCGCCCCTTCTTGCCTTGTCCTCGGTTTTTATCAGTTTAAACATAACTATCCTTTCTGTTTTATGCAAACAGGCTTTAAGCAAAACAGCTCTTTGGCAAAAGACCCACCTGTCCGTTTTCGGCAATGCCCAAATAATACTCCTCGGTTTCTGCGCTTATGTAAAACCGTTCACCTTCTTTAGCGGATAGGAACGTATTAAGATGCACCCAACCGTGAAGCTTTCCGTTCCAATAGCCTGTACGGTTTTCGGGGATAAGACCGCGTTCCCCCGTCTGATCTATCTGTACATAGAGAAAATCCGCTTGCTTTTCGATGACTGTAAGGGTGTGGCTTTCCCAATCTACATGAACAGGCTTGCATTGGGAGTTGACAGCCCTTTTGACTATGCTTTCCTCTCCCAAGGGAACAAAAATCGTTTCATAATCGTATTTTCCGCCGCTGTAATTTATAATCAGAGCATTAAGCTGTGCCGCGCATTTTGTGGAGGCTCCTCCGTCAATACAGATCATTCGCTTTTTGTTGTCAAATATAGGCAGACAGGTATTATTTGCCCGTCTATAATTGTATGTTGGGTAATGTCCGCACACCACGGTTTTGGGTGAACAGTGTTCAAACCGCAGATACCAAGGCTGGGAAATGGCAAATTGCTCTGAGGTGTTCTCCCAATCTGAACGGTGTTCAATACCTGCATGAACAAATATATGGTCTGTTGTTTCAATAGCAAGGGGGAGCGTTCTCATAAACTCTAACTCATCTTTAAAAGCGTTCCCGACTTTTTTGCGCTTTTTCTCAAAATCCTCGTTGAAATCTTCGATGCCTATGCTTTTTCCCATTTCGGTAAAGGTGCTGTGAGGTCGAAATTGTAATCTTTCATAAAACCTTTCCTTGCTGTCATAAAAAGCCATTCGTTCGCAAATTATATCGTTGTTGCCCTTGATACAGACAGCCTTGTCACTGCGGCAAAGCTCCATAACAAAATGGATAGTGTCAAGGTTGTCCCTGCCCTTTTCTGCTATGTCTCCCAGTATAAAAAGAAAGTCATTATCCTTATTGTATTGACTTTTTTCAAGAAGCATTTTAAAATGCTTCAGGTTAGCGTGAATGTCGCTTATGCAAATAACACGGCAGTCTTGCGGCAGCTTTGGTCTGATTATTTCCACTCAGCTTGTCCTTTCCTTTATTCTACGGTAATAATGTGCTTTATTTCTTTTGAAGCCGTTAAAATCTCGGTTTTAAAAAACTCGGGGAAAAACATTTTATCCTCTAAGATTCTCTTGTCCGTTAAGTCCATCCACAGGATTTTTTCGGTTTCACCGTCGCACTTAACAGCCTCAAAATCAATTTTTCCATAATCAAAGGGCTTTATGAAGTAGAAAAAAGCCAGCTCGTGAAATGGTGTTCCGTTTATCTCAAAAAAGCTTTCGTGAATAAATCCCAATCGGTCTATTTCCGTTCTTACTCCCGTTTCTTCAAATACCTCACGCAAAACCGCTTCTTCCGAGCTTTCACCGAAATGCGTCCTGCCGCCTATGGAGTAATATTGTTTATGCCGTGAATCGTAAGCCATAAGAAGCTTTGTTCCGTCAAGAATTATTGCCCCAACGCGGTAGTTGAAAACCCCTTCGGGTGTTTTAAAGGTGGTGTCCATGGCTTCTCCTTTATTTACGCAGTAAAAGAGTACAGTTTTTGCTGTACTCTTTTAAGATTTAAACAAATCGCTGTGAGTGCCTGTTCTTGACAGAAACAATATCAGTTCATTTTCTTGTATCTGATATATCAAGAGCCAATCGGGAGTAATATGACACTCACGAAATCTCACATAATCTCCTATTAAAGGGTGATCCTTATATTTTTCCTCTAAGGGTTTATTTGAGGCTAATTGGCTAACCACCTGATTAAGCAGTTCAATGTTATAGCCTCGCTTAATTATCTGCTTCAGGTCTTTCTTAAACCGATTTGATGCAACAATGTCAAGCATCTGCCATCACCTCTTCTGCCAATTCGGAAAAAGAGGAATATCTTTTGTATTTTTCGGGGTGCTTTTTCATTTCCTCTGCCTCTTTCATAGCAGCCGCAGTTTCTGCATTGGGAATCTCCGCTTTAATCTCAAAGGGAATTTTTCCCTCCATAAGCATTTGCTTTATAAACACGCCTACAGCGGTGGATAAGTCCAATCCGACTGCCGACAGAAACTCCTGAGCCCTTGCTTTATCCTCTGCGTCTAAGGATATATTTGTGGATACCTTTGCCATAATGTTATTCCTTTCCGATAATATGTTATCTTTATGCCTATATTTTAATATATTATGTGCTTATTGTCAATATGATATACATTTTTCACAATATAATCATGCAATCCCCAAAGCTGAAAAACCGATAACGCTTATCGATAGCCTCCTTATAAGCCGCCAATGTCCTTTCTCTCCCCAGAAAAGCGCTGACAAGCATTATAAGCGTACTTTCGGGCAGATGAAAATTTGTGATAAGCCCGTCAATGACCTTAAACTCATAGCCGGGATAGATAAAAATTCCCGTGTCGGCGCTTCCTGCCTTTATTTCGCCGTCATAATCGGGCAGGTTTGCCGCAGATTCAAGGGTGCGGCAGCTTGTAGTGCCCACGGCGATAACTCTTCCGCCGTTTTTCCTGCATTCCTTTATTTTATCGGCAGTTTCCTGAGGGATTGAATAGCGTTCAACGTGCATTTTGTGATCTAAAATGTTATCCTCTTTAACAGGGCGGAATGTACCCAGACCAACGTGCAGTGTAACGAACGCCATATCAACGCCTTTTTCCTTTAATTCCTCGAAAACCCTTTCGGTAAAGTGCAGTCCTGCTGTCGGAGCGGCGGCAGAGCCCTCCTCGCGGCAGTATACGGTGTTGTATCTGTCCCTGTCCTTTAGTTTTTCCTTTATATATGGGGGCAACGGCATTTGTCCTATTCTGTCCAGCAAGTCAAAAAATACGCCCTTGCAGTCAAAGCGGACAATCCTGTTTCCGCCCTCCACTACATCAAGTATCTCGGCGGAAAGCTCATCGGAAAAGTCAACGACCGTGCCGATTTTCAGCCGCCGTCCCGGTCTTACCATAACCTCCCACTTGTCAAGTTCAATGTGTTTCAGCAGCAGAAACTCTATGGGAACTCCGGTGCTGCGCTTTGTGCCGTATATTCTCGCAGGAAAGACCTTGGAATCGTTCATCACCAGCAAATCGCCTTTTTTAAGGTAACTGCATATATTGTAAAAGCGGTCGTGAATTATTTCGCCGCTCTTTCGGTCTATCTTCATAAGTCGGGAGCTGTCACGAGGTTCAAGCGGCGTTTGGGCAATAAGCTCCTCAGGCAGATCATAGTAAAAATCGGATCTCAGCATTGTCTATACTTCCTTTTTCAATGTATAACTTATACAGTATATCACAAATTTCAGCCGATTGCAACTGATTTCAGCTTTCATATTGACAAACGGCAAGGATTATGGTATTATCTAAAAGGATAGAGGTGCGGTTCTGATCAGTACCCTTCGTCTTAACAGGTCTGAATGTGGCGGAGGAGAAAGGCAGCGCCGCCGAAAAAGCGGTTCGCAGACGGGCTTGCTTTTGGCTGTAGCGCTGAAAAAGGCTGCGGCTGTCATCGGCAGGATGGAGAGCTATCGGCAATACTTTATGCCATTTTCCCGACTGCTGAAAGTCGGTTTTTTTATTACAAAAATACAGATTTGATAAAAATTATGATAACTGAAAGGAAAACAGCTATGAAAAACTACAAGGTTGGCATTATCGGAGCAACAGGAATGGTAGGACAGCGCTTTGCCGTTCTTTTGGAAAATCACCCTTGGTTCACCGTAACAGCTCTTGCGGCATCTCCCCGTTCGGCGGGAAAAACCTACAAGGAAGCCGTTGGAAGCCGCTGGCTTCTGGATAAACCCATGCCCGAGGCTATGGAGAATATTGTGGTTATGGACGCAACGGCGGATATTGAAAAGATCGCGTCACAGGTAGACTTTGTGTTCTGCGCAGTGGATATGAAGAAGGACGAGATAAAAGCCCTTGAAGAGGAGTACGCAAAGCATGAATGTCCCGTAATGTCCAATAACTCCGCCAACCGCTTTACCGATGACGTTCCTATGATCATTCCCGAAATAAATCCCGAGCATATCGAAATAGTAGAGGCTCAGAAAAGGCGTCTGGGCACAAAGAGAGGCTTTATATCGGTAAAATCCAACTGCTCCATACAGAGCTATGTGCCTGCTTTAAGCCCTCTCAGAAAATACGGATTGAACAAAGTTCTTGCCTGCACCTATCAGGCTATTTCGGGAGCGGGAAAGAATTTTGAGACATGGCCCGAAATGGTGGATAACCTTATCCCCTATATCGGCGGCGAGGAGGAGAAATCCGAGCAGGAGCCTTTAAAGGTTTGGGGCAATATCGAAGGTGACAAGATCGTCAAGGTTTCCAGACCCTCCATTACTACACAATGCCTGCGTGTTCCCGTTACAGACGGTCACTTTGCGGCAGTTTTTGCAAGCTTCGACAACAAGCCTTCAAAGGAAGAGATCCTGCAGTGCTGGAAGGAATTCGGCGGAGAACCTCAGAAGCTTCAGCTGCCCTCTGCTCCCAAGCAGTTTATACATTATTTTGAAGAGGACAATATGCCTCAGACAAAGCTCCACCGCAACCTTGAAAACGGTATGGCGGTAAGCGTGGGCAGACTGAGAGAAGATACACAGTACGATTATAAATTTGTCTGCCTGTCCCACAACACCTTAAGAGGTGCGGCAGGCGGCGGAGTGCTTATGGCTGAGCTGTATGCGGCAAAGGGATATTTTGACTAAGTGTAAGCCTGAGCATACTTACTTAACAGGAGATTTTCTATGAAAAATATTATCTTTACAGGTGCGGCGGTGGCAATAGTCACCCCCATGCACAAGGACGGTACGGTCAATTACGATAAGCTGGAGGAGCTGTTAGAAGAGCAGATAAGCAGCGGCACGGATGCCATCGTTATCTGCGGCACAACGGGCGAATCCGCAACATTAAGCGGCGAGGAGCACATAGAATGTATCAGGTTTGCCATAAACAAGGTAAATCACCGCATTCCCGTAATTGCGGGAACGGGAAGCAACGATACCGCCTACGCAACGGAAATGTCCATAGATGCGGAAAAAGCGGGAGCAGACGGACTTCTGCTTGTCACGCCCTATTATAATAAGACTTCTCAGAAGGGAATGGTAGCTCATTTCACCCACACCGCAGATGCAGTGAATATTCCCATAATTCTGTACAATGTGCCTTCAAGAACAGGCTGCAAGATTGATATAGAAGCCTACAAGGAGCTTTCCAAGCACAAAAACATCGTTGCCGCAAAGGAAGCAAGCGGAGATTTAAGCTTTGTGGCGAGATTGGCGGCGGAAACCGATCTGCACATATATTCGGGCAACGACGATCAGGTGGTTCCCATTATGTCCCTCGGCGGCAGAGGCGTTATTTCGGTGGCGTCAAATATTATCCCTGAGGAAATGCACAAAATGTGCGATTATGCTTTAAAAGGCGATTTCGGAATGGCAAGGAATCTGCAGCTGGAATATCTGGAGCTTATAAACGCTTTATTCTGTGATGTAAATCCCATTCCCGTAAAGGAAGCAATGAACCTTATGGGAAAAGAGGTGGGGCCCTGCCGTCTGCCCCTTGTAAGCCCCGACGAAAGCAAGCTTGAGGTTATAAGAGGAGCATTGAGAAGAGCGGGTTTGTTGGCTTAACGATTATTAAAAAGAGGAAGTAAAAAATGACAGAAATTGCAATAACAGGCGCTAACGGAAAAATGGGCAGAGTTATTGCCCGTATCATTGAAGAAAGAGAGGATTGCAAGGTTGTGGGAGGTATTGATTTACAGCCCTCTGACAGCCTTGGCTTTCCTGTTGTAAAGAATATTTTCGATTTGCCCCAAAAGCCCGATGTGGTTATTGATTTTTCCCACCCTTCCGCTTTGGAGGACGTTTTGTCCTACTGCAAGATAAAAAACGTTCCTGCGGTGATCGCCACTACGGGCTACACCGAGGAGCAGATAAAGGAGATCAAGACGGCGGCAGGTCAGATACCTGTGTTTTTCACCTTTAACCTTTCCCTTGGCATCAATCTGCTGGCGGACTTGGCAAAAAGGGCGGCGCAGGTGCTTGGGGTGCAGTTTGATGTGGAAATAATCGAAAAGCACCACAATCTCAAAAAGGACGCGCCATCGGGAACGGCTCTGATGCTTGCGGAATCGGTGAATGAGGTCTACAAGGGCGAAAAGAAATACATTTACGACCGCCACAATGTGAGAAAGGCGAGAGAGCGCGAGGAGATCGGTATAAGCTCCATAAGGGGCGGAACTATCGTGGGAGAGCATGAGATTATTTTTGCGGGGCATGACGAGGTCATCACACTTTCCCACTCGGCGCAGTCCAAGGAGGTTTTCGCCGTCGGCGCTGTCAATGCAGCGGTATTTTTGAAGGACAAGAGCGCGGGACTTTACGACATGAAAGACCTGCTTAAAGACTGATTGATGTTTTACACCTCTTTAAAATCCCTAAATGTTTACAGCTGTAAATCCTTTCGGTGATTTTAAAGGGGTTAATATTTATTGAGGAAATAATTTCAAAATGAAGGATAAGAAGAAGGAATATTTATTTGAAGCTGCGCCCATTACAAAGGCAGTGCTTACCTTGGCTATCCCGACGGTGATCAGCGCCTTGGTGACTGTACTGTACAATCTGGCGGACACTTACTTTGTGGGAATGCTGAACGACCCTGTGCAAAACTCCGCCGTTACCCTTGCTGCACCCTTATTGCTGGCATTTAACGCTGTCAACAACCTTTTCGGCGTAGGAACTTCAAGCATGATGAGCCGAGCGCTGGGAGCAAAGGATTTTGAAACGGTGAGCAAAAGCTCCGCTTTCGGTTTCTACTGCTCATTGTTTTTCGGCATAGTGTATTCGGTGGTGTACACCCTGTTCAGCGGTTCGTTTCTCACAATGCTGGGGGCTGACCCGCAAACTGCTCCTGCCACTGCGGAATACCTGAAATGGACTGTCACATTCGGCGCTGCTCCGGCCATACTTAACGTGGTAATGGCGTATCTGGTGCGCTCCGAGGGGGCAACTCTCCACGCAAGTATCGGAACGATGAGCGGCTGTATTTTGAATATGATACTTGACCCCTTTTTTGTTCTGCCTTGGGGTTTTGATATGGGCTCTGCGGGAGCGGGACTTGCTACCTTTATATCCAATGTTTTTTCCTGCGGATATTTCTTTGTGCTTATTTTTGTAAGGCGGAACAAAACATACGTTTGTATAAATCCCAAAAAATTCGGCTTTAAGAAAAGTATTGTGCTTGGCGTATTTGCGGTAGGCATTCCCGCCTGTATACAGAATCTGCTGAATGTTACGGGAATGACGGTGCTCAACAACTTCACCGCCGATTTCGGCCCCGATGCAGTGGCGGCAATGGGGATAGCCTACAAGGTGAATATGGTGCCTATGAATATTTCCTGGGGCTTTACCCAGGGAATAATGCCTCTTGTGAGCTACAATTTTTCAAGCGGCGGCTATACCAGAATGAAAAAGTCTGTTTTTCTTGCCGCTAAAATATCTATAGGCTTTTTGGCGGCTGTTGCAGCGGTTTTCTTTATATTCTCAAAGGGCGTTATTTCTATGTTTATGGAGAATCCCGAGGTCATAAAATACGGCGGCGCGTTTTTGAGGGGTATGTGCTTGGGTCTGCCTTTCCTTTGCCTTGACTTTTTGGCGGTCAATGTGTTCCAGGCCTGCGGAATGGGAGGTAAATCCCTTATTTTTGCAGTCATGAGGAAGATCGTTTTAGAGATACCTGCACTGTTTATTCTGAATGCGCTGTTTCCGCTGTATGGGCTGGCTTATTCGCAGTTGGCTGCGGAGGTGGTGCTGGCTGCGGCGGCGGTATTTGTGCTTTTTAGAATATTCAAAAAACTCGGAAATAACGGCAACGCTGAGAAAGCTTAATAATATGTAATTAAATATTGCAAAGACTACGTTACGGACTGTCCGAAACGTAGTCTTTGTTATTTGTCAATCAACTTTTATTTTTACTTCGGTTCCTCCTCCAGCCAATAAACATTATATATCCCGATCCCCGCAAACTCCAATTCGCTGAAATCAAAAGTATACCTATAAAAGCCGCAGATGACCGACTGTGTATCCCCGTCCCAATCAATATAGTCGCGCTTGACAGCCGTTTCCGTCCATTGGGGAGGAGGATTATCATCAACATTGTTCCAATAGCCGTTAAATTCGCGGTATATGGTGCCGTCCTTCACTGCATAAAACTGATCGGTGCCGTAATAGCTGTCGCCTAATCCGCCCTTGACTAAAAGAGCAATGTTATCGGCAGTCACAAACAGTGCAGGCATAAGCTCGTTATACTCAATCTCCGTCATTGAAGCGAAATACAAGCTCTCGTCGGGAACGATACAGCCTATATATTTGTCATCTTGATAGATCAGTATCCTTAAATTGCAGCATCTGATCTTGGGGAAATAGTAGTCAACATTCAGGTTATCCGAACTATCCGTGCGGCTGAGATATTCACCTACAAGATAAACGGTGTAATCCCCTTCACGGATCATGTTGAACATGACCCTCGGAAGTCCCCCTGCCATGACCGCTTTGGTCTTCTCATAAAAGCTGCCCTCAAATGCCCTTAGATCGATCTCGGGAATATTTACGTCTTTGATAAAGGAATATTTTTCTATTCCGGTGAAGAAAGGGTCTTTCTGTGTAACGA
This sequence comes from uncultured Ruminiclostridium sp., assembly GCA_964636555.1. GTDB lineage: Bacteria > Bacillota > Clostridia > Oscillospirales > Ruminococcaceae > Ruminiclostridium_E. Next base: position 6,177 of record CAZWRZ010000029.1, on the reverse strand, counting down.
TATCGTATGTCACAATATCAAAAATGCTGAAATCAAAGACATATTCACGGCCAAGCATTGTATCGGTGATAACACAATTATGGTGCTCAGCATCATAATAAATATCCTCTTCCGTATAAGCGCCGCTTATATATTCGGCTCTGAAGGAATGACCCGCTTCGGTGGTTGAGCATAGATAAAGGGCGTTGTTCTTCACTGCGAAAAACTGTGTGAGAGCTATAACGCTGTCGTTTTCGATAAGCCTTGCCAGGATCACCTGATGGTCGTCGAAATCAGCTATTGAGGTAAATTCCCCGATATAGTCCTTCTCTATCATATACAAAAATTCTGTGTGATCGTCTCTGTTTTTGAACAAAAAGTCTATGCTTTCGTCAAAAACCAGCGAAGAGACCACTTCCCCGTTCTTTTGCAAAACTAACCTGTATCCGAAAAGAGCTATCATTTTGCCGTGGTATATCCTGTTGTCGGTAAACAGCCCGTAGCCTATAAGAGAAAGGTCAAGGCTGCCGCATTTCTTTGTGTCAAGAATACCCTTGGTGATGATCCTTTCTTCCCCGCTGCCGTAGCCCTCATAAATAGTCTCGTAAGCGTCGTCTATATTTGGCAGATTTGAAAAATCAATAACAGGATAGCCCGAAAGGTCGTTTTCCTCCCCACGCATATACCAAAATTGCTTTTCATCTATATCTTTAACGGCAGTGTAGGTTATCATCGTTTCGTTGGGATCAACAGAGGGCAAGGTGCTGTTTGCGGGTTCCCGAACAGTGAGCTCACTACTATCTTGGGTGCCCAAGGGATCAACAGGCAGCTTTTCGTTTATGAACCGTGAGCCGAGAATCGCTGCTGCGGTTATTGCCAAGGCGGCTGCGGCATAAGAAAAGAGCTTGGCGTAAGAAAAGGCTTTCTTCTTGCCGCTTGCCGTGACTATCTTTGCGGTCTGATAGGGAGCTTCCTTTTCTTTTGCGGGTTTTTGACTTACGTCCTTTTTTGCTGCTTTTTGGAGTGCCCTTTTCCCCGATTTTTCCTTTGCCTTTTCGTCTGCTATATCCGTAATAAACTTTTCGTCTATATCGGACAGCAGCGTTATAAATTTATTCTCATTCATATCATTCCTATCACTCAATGTCAAAGCCTTCTTTCTTTAAATATTCCTTTAATGCTCTGCGTGTTCGGGAAAGGTTGACGGAGATCACGTTTTCGTTGCTGCCGTATTTTTTCGCCAGATCGCCCACGCTTTCGCAAAACCAGTATCTTCCCAAAAATATACGCCGCTTTTTGTCGGACAGCCTTTCCAAAAAACTGTTTACGGCGTTCATAAGCTCTTTTTTGTCAGTCTCCCGCTCAACCATGTCCTCACTGATAAAAACGTCTTCCGCTTCCTCCAAAACCTCGGAAAAGCAGTCCCGCTTTTTTCGGTGATAAAATCTGTATCTGTCCAAGGCAAGGTTGCGGGCTATCTTTGCCAGATAGGCGGAAAGGGATTCGGGCTTCTGTGGAGGAATGGTGTTCCACGCTCTCAGCATTGTGTCGTTGACGCATTCCTTGGAATCCTCGGAGCTGTTCAGTATGTTGTTGGAAACGGTGTAGCAAAGACCGCCGTATTTCATATAGGCGGCTTCTATCGCCGACTCGCTGCGGTCAAAGAATTTTTTCACAATTTCCTTATCCTCCATTTTATCACCTGCCTTTCCGATTTTGTTTTATAAATAAGACGATGTTTCTTTAAAATATTATCAAAAAATTTTAAAAAAATCAAGACTTTTCAGCTTTCAAGTTCAAATGTATTGACAAATCCAAAATAATGTGATAATATAATTATGCTCTGTTTGGAGCATATAGAAAGGAGGGCTATTTGTGGAAACAAACGAAAAGGTGTCCGTCAATATGAACATCGCAACGCTGTCACAGATCGATCTGCTGGTGGATAAGGGCTATTATTCCAATCGCAGTGACTTTATCAATCAGGCAGTCAGGCAGGTGTTGGACAGCAAAAAGTCCATTGTTGAAGAAGAGGGCAGACAGCAGAAAGACCTTGATTTCAGCTGGTTTATCGGAATTATGTCCCTTGACAGAGGAGAACTTCTGAAGGCGAAGGAAAAGGGCTTTAAGATCAACATCAAGGGCTACGGTCTTTTGTGCATTGATGAAAAACTGGACGAACTCGTTATTGAAAACGTAGAAAGCATTAACGTCAGGGGAAAAGTCAGATGCTCCGATAAAATAAAGGCGCATTTCGGCATTTAAAGCATTTAAAAATTCGTCGTATTTTTGTATTATATCGCTTATGGACAAATTCACCCAAAAGTGGTATAATCTACAAGTAAAATATAACAGCAAGCTTATGAAAGGAGAACAATATGCAGGTTAAAAAAAGCGGCTATCTTGAAAAAATAAGACCCGCCGCAAAAAAATTGGTGCAGCTTTTGTGTGATAAATACGACTACTGCTCTCTGCTGGGCGTTGACAGCGACAGCAATTCCTATCAGGTTTCCGCCAGAGGAGTGAATATAAGCCCAAGAGCGCTTTACAACAAAAGAGGCTTTGTTATCCGTGTATTTGATAAAAGCGGACAGGCTGAATATTCCTTTAACGAATTGACAGAGGAGCTGATTCCCGAAATTGTCAATAAAGTTGACGAAGCGGTAAAGCTTTACGAGGGAGAAAGCATAGGCATACCCGAGGATAAGCCTTTGACTTTTGACAAGTCCACCGAATACGAGATCGATCCCAAGGAAGTGGGCGCAGAAAAGATAATCAGCCGTCTTGCCAAGCTGAGAGAAGAGGCTATTGCCAAGGACGAAAAGATAATTGACTGCCTGTGCGGCTTTGAATACCGCAAATATTCCAATATATTCATCAGCAGAAACAGAGATCTGACACAGAACGTTATGTGGTCTACCTCTGTAATGGCAGCCATAGGCAAAGACGGTGACAACCTTCAGCAGGGCTACAAGGGCTTTTCCGTTTCGGGAGGAGCGGAGGTTCTGGATCAGCTTGAAAAGAACCTTGATGCCGTTGTGGATATAACTCTTGAAATGCTCACCGCCGAGCCTATCACTCCCGGCGAGTACGAGTGCATCTGTGAGCCCGAGGTTACGGGAATGATCGTTCACGAAGCCTTCGGTCACGGCGTTGAAATGGATATGTTCGCCAAGGACAGAGCCCTTGCCAAAAGCTATATAGGAAAGCAAGTGGCTTCTCCCCTTGTTACCATGCACGACAGCCCCTGCGCAGTAAATCAGACGGCAACCTATTTCTTTGACGACGAGGGCGTGGAAGCACATGACACTCTTGTTATAGACAAGGGCATATTAAAGGGCGGATTCTGTGACGTGAAAAGCGCATTATGGCTGGGAACAGAGTCCACAGGCAACGGCAGACGCGAGAGCTATGAAAGAAAGGCTTACACCCGCATGACTAACACCTACTTCCTCGGGGGAAATGACGAGGTGGAGGATATGATTGCTTCCGTCAAGGACGGCTTTCTGCTTTCCACCCCCAGCAGCGGTATGGAGGATCCCAAAAACTGGGGCATTCAGATGATGGTCAGCATGGCAAAGGAGATAAAGGACGGAAAACTGACGGGAAAGGTGTTCGCCCCCATAGTTATGACAGGCTATGTGCCCGATTTGCTGAAATCCATAACCATGATGAGCAAGACCTCCGAGCTTTGCGGTTCGGGTATGTGCGGCAAGGGCTATAAGGAATGGGTCAAGGTGTCCGACGGCGGTCCTTATATCAAGGCAAAAATTTCTTTGGGTTAATGGGAGGTTACTTTGATGATAAATAAAATAATTGACATACTTGACACGCTGAGATCGGAAGGCGTTGAAAAATACCTTATCACCAAAACCGAAAAAAGCAGCAGCGAGTTGTTTTTTATAAAGAAAAAGCTTGACGTCCGCCGCAGTAAGAATGTTACAGATTACAATGTAACGATATACCGTGATATTGAAAAGGACGGAACCAAGCTGAGAGGCAGTGCGGGAGCGGATATATTCCCCTCTATGACAGATGAGGAGATAAAGGAAAAGCTTAAAGAGGCATATTTTGCCGCTCAGTACGCAGCAAATCCGTTTTTCGAGCTGGTTCAGGGGGACGGCAAGTCAGTTATTGACAATTCCGTTGCTCATCAGTCTACGGAAGAAGCGGCAAGAGCTATGGCAAAGGCACTTTTCTCTGTTGACAATGACGATGAGGCTTTTATAAACTCCGCCGAATTTTTTGCGGTAAACGAAACACGCCGTATAGTCAATTCCGACGGCGTGGACGTTTCCTTCAACAAGTTCAATTTAAACGGCGAATTTGTCACACAGTGCAAAACCGAGGAGGACGTGGAGCTGTATTACAGCTTTGAATATGACGAGGTAAACGAAAAGGCGCTGGCGGAAAAAGCAGCCGAGGGCATAAAGGCGGCAAAGGACAGATCTGTCGCAAAACGCTGCCTTGAAAGCGGAAATTACGATATTATCCTCAGCGGCAATGAATTGGCGACCGTTTTGAGCTACTATACCGATAAGTCCAATGCCTCTTTTATTTATTCCAAGTATTCCGATTACGAGGTTGGAACACAAACACAGGGCGATGAGGTCAAGGGCGAAAAGCTGAACATTACCTGTCTTGCCACGCAGCCTTACAGCGATGAGGGAATAAAGATGAGCGATCTCAGTCTTGTTGAAAACGGCACATTAAAGGCAATTCACGGAGTTAACCGTTTTTCGCAATATCTGGGTATCAAGCCCACAGGCTATTACGAAAAGATAAAGCTTGATGCGGGCACACAGACGCTTGAAGATATGAAGAAAAAGCCTTATTTGCAGGCAGTGAAATTTTCCGATTTCCAAATGGACGCGTTTACAGGACATTTCGGCGGTGAGATCCGCTTGGCTTATCTCTTTGACGGGGAAAAGATCGTCAAGGTCACAGGCGGTTCGGTAAACGGAATTATCACCAAGGCGCACAAGAACCTTGTTTTCTCCAAGGAGCGGTATTCCGACAGTCATTATGAGGGCCCCTTGGCTGTCAGAATTGAGAATGTGGCTGTGGCGGGCAGTGTGTAATTAAAGTTAAATTCAGCACAACACTTCTAAAAGCGGTGAAAAATTACCTCTTGTTTCCTTGAAAGCGGGTCACCACTCGCACTGCTGTTCTGACAGCACGAATTTCAAAAATCAACTGAGTTCGGATTTTTTGCCCAGCTTTTCAAGCAAAAAAGCCGAACTCAGTTAGATAGACAAGATTTAAAAATTTCCCAGCTTTTCAAGAAATTTTTAAATCTTGTCGGTTTTGAAATTCTTTTTAAATCAGCAAATTACCGCCGGCTTTTTTGAGAGAACAATAAATCAGCACAAACTTTCTTGAGAGAACAATAAATCAGCACCAAGTTTCTTAAGAGAGCCAAAATCACACCAAAACTTATTAAAGAAAAGGGAGAGATAAAATTGGCACAAATACCTGTAACCAACGGCACTGTTTGCCCCAACTGCGGCAAGAGACTGTCTGACAGCAATCAGAACAAATACCTTTACGGCAGCCCAATACGATTTTGCAAAAAGTGCAAGGGTGCTTATGTGGATAAATGCTATCATGAAATCGCGGTAGACGGCTTTCCGCCTTCGGAGATGAGCGCAAAAACAGGTTTGAAGTCAGCTTTGGTGGGTCTTATTATGTCTGTGACCTGTGCGGGAATATTTATTACGGAAAATACATATTCCAACGGCTATCATATAATTTTTCCCGTATTGGCAGTTGCGGGAATAGGTATGATAATAGTCGGCATAATTGATTCTATCAGGGTCAAAACAGGCTCAAAGGCAAAGTCTTTGGAAAAACACAGACAGGAATCCATACAGAGACTGAGAGATCCCAATTATGCCATTCAGCTTAAAGAGCTGGGCTATAATGTGCCTGAGGAGTTTTTGCCGCAGGGGTATGGAATGCCGATGCAGCAGGATATACAGGGGCAGCAGTATTATCAGCAAGGTCAACAGTATTATCAGCAGAATGATATGCAAGGTCAGCAAGATCAGCAGTATCAACAGAATGATATGAATCAATAGCTTTTTTGTATAAATAAGGGGCTGTAATAAAAACAGCTCCTTTATTTTATGTTCCCAAGAAACTTGTGCTGATTTGGGTTCTCTCAAGGAAAGTTGGCGGTAATTTACTGATTTAAAA
>CAZWRZ010000028.1:0-18017 GCA_964636555.1 uncultured Ruminiclostridium sp. | reverse complement strand
CGTTGAAAGAATATATTGACCCGTTTACGGGTAGCAAGAAGTAAAAGGCAAAAAAAGACAGCCGCTTTAGCGGCTGCCAGTGATAGTAATGCTATGTCAAGCCTTCAATGCCCCTTTAGGGGCTGAGCCTGTAACACGCCCTTCTAGGGCGCATGCAAACCACCACTTCAGTGGTGGTTTTGATTTTCAGCTTTCCTGAAAATCATAGGCTACTGATCGCAATTTAGGGGGAACCCCTGACGGTTTCCCCCTAAGACCCCTCTCATTCCGAAAAAGAAAAGTTTCTCCCTTTTACCTTTTGTGTTGATAAATGCCTGTAAATTTCCTCTTCGTCAAAGTGACCGTCCAAAAAATCAACATTTAAGGAATTAGCGCAAACCACACAATGAATACAATTCTTCTATACAAGGAGATTTATACTCCATATATTTTTCTATGTCATTTGGAAAAAGTTTTGCGGCTTTTTCCTTAACCTCACTATATTTTTTTACCGCATCAGGATTATTCCTAAGAAAATCTCTGAACGTGATATGACGTAACAGTTCCTTGGAATCCTGAGGGCATACATACAAATGATGTGTCTGCAAATGCGTCTTGTCAGAGTATTTAAAAGCCTCTCTATCCTTTATTCCCAGATTGCCTTCATGAAAATATCCAATCGTTTTCAGCCTGTCTGCAACACAATCAAAAACCGAATAGTCACTGATAACAACATCAATATCAATGATTGGCTTTGCAGAAAGTCCTTCCACCGAGGTGCTCCCAACGTGTTCAATACATATCGCTAAGCCGCCTATTGCACTTACAAGCTCCCGCTTTATGTTTTCAAAATCAGTTTTCCATTTAGGATCATAAGGTAAGACAATTACACTTTTTGTTCGCATATTTAACCACCAAAAATCCAGTTTGTCGAAATGATTACATCGTGCCCAGCTTCCAGTTTCAATCTGCAATTAGTGAAATTGCTGGTGCTTATACCCATCAACACGAAAAGTAAAAGGAGCAAAAGTTTTGCCTTTTTCGACAGACTGAAGGGGCTGTCTTTTTTTCAGCCCCTCAATACTATTTACTTGCTCTGCCATAAGCAGCTTACAGCTCAATCTTACCGTAAAGACTTGTAGTCTTCTCCAGCTCCACCGTTTCCTCCGAATAATCGGAAGGCTCCAATGCGGGAGCTTCCTTTCTCTTATACTCCCTTTCAAAGGAAGTGGAAAATCCGCTGCTTCTTCTGTATGAGCCTGTATCGTAGCTTCTGCCCTGTCTGCTGCCGCCTTCTCTTCTTCCGCCGTTTCTTCTCGGCTCATTGGCACTGATAACAACCTTTCTGAAAGGCTCTTCACCGATAGAACGGCTGCTTACGCCCTCCACCTCGGATACCTTGCTGTGAATAATACGGCGCTCATAGGGATTCATAGGCTCCAAGGTGATCCTTCTGCCTGCCTTCAATACCTTTCTGGCAGTCTTTAACGCAAGAGCTTCAAGAGTTTCTCTTCTCTTCTCGCGGTATCCGCAGCAGTCAACGCTAAGTCTGCAATAGTTTTCCTCGCCCCTGTTTCCTGCCAGTATTGCAAGATACTGAAGGGAATCAAGAGTCTCTCCGCGCCTGCCGATAACCACACCTAAATTATCTCCCTCGATATCAAGTACGACCGTGTCGCCCTTTTTGACGGGAGTAATTGTAAATCCCTCTAAGCCCAGACCTGTAAGCACTCTTGTGAGATATGCCGTGGCTCTCTGTATCTTTGCGCAGGTGAGAGCGGGATCGTTTTCGCTTTCCGAAACGTCGGCAGCCTTGCTGACAGCAGTTTTGGTTTCGGAAGCCTCATACTCATCTTCCTCTGCCTTTTCCTCTTCTTTTTCATCAGCAGTGCCGAAAACTTCCTTTATATTGACCTCCACAGGGTTCCATACCGCGTTTATCTTGTATTCGCCCTTTGTGCCGAACAGCTTTTTCACAGGCTGCTCCAATATTGTGATCTCTACCTCGTCGCGGTCTGCACCCTGTTCTTCAAATTCACGGTACGCCTGTTCCTTGGCGTCCTCCAAAAGCTTAGCCGTAAAAATTTTCTCCATTTTCTGACTATTCCTTTCAACGTCCCCTTTCCCAATTTTCTCGCAAGCTTTGAGAAAAGGGCGGTTATTTTTGTTTTGTTATTTACTTGATTTTCTTGTTTTTCTTTTTATTTCCGCCATTGTCGGAATCGTTATCCGACTCGCTCGTATCGCTGTCAGTCTCATCAGAAACGGGATCGTCCTCCTCTTCCTCTAAGGGCGGAAGATCGGGTATATCCTCGTCGCCGTACTTCTCAGCGTCTGCTTTTCTCGCCTCTTCCAGCTTTCTGCGCTGATATTCCTTAAGCTCCTTTGAGCTCATATCCGTCATTTTCTTGGAAACGGTTACCTCGTTGCCCTCGTCATCTATGTCAACAACGGTGGCTGTGGCGGTAAAAGCAGGATTCTTTTTCTCCATTTCCAGCCTTGCCTGCTCCTGAAGCTTGTCGTTAGGCCAGAATTTGTAGATAATAAGGGACTGTGCGATTCCCACAACATAGTTCAGCGCCCAGTAGAAACCAACTCCTGCAGGCACTTGGAATGCAATGTAAAGTGAGAACAGGGGCATCAGATAAAGGGTAAACTTTGCGCAGCCCTGCTGCTGTGCTGCCATTTCGGGATTGGTCTTTTTCTGTATGATCTGTGTAATCGCCATTTGCGCCACTGACATGATCAGCGACAAAATAGGGATAATGATAAGGGGAAATTCAAAGCCCGGGGTCATTCCCAGATCAAGACCGGCAAACTGCATATTGTGGCTTAAATTATCAAGCTTGCTCAAAACCTCTTCATTATCGGTTACACCCGAAAAAGCTTCCTTGTGGTCGGTGTACACACGCAGAGCGGCAAGCTCCTGCCTTAACGAAACAAATCTTGCATTCATGGCAGAGGTAAGCTCGGATTTAACCTGACTTGAAAAGCGGGTATCCTTGCCTACAAATTTTTTGATATCATCGTCAGTCAATTTGTTAAGCTTGTTCCACTGCTCATCGCTCAGATTATACTTTTCTGTAACGTTTTCTTTGGTAAACTCAATTCCCGATTTGATTTCGGTAATGTTAAACTCCGAATCCTCAATCTCAACCTTGGGCTGAACCACAGTGTCCGTATCGGACTCCTTGATGTCTTCCTCATTTACGGTTTTCAGAACATCGGAGTCATATTGATCAAGATATTCAAGACAAACCTTCAGGTCACCCTCACTTGACAAAAGCGTAAGGGCATAATCCGTCTGCTTAGCGGTGGCAACTATGGTGGTTACTGCATTCTTGTCGCTCCAGTTCAGGTGCTCCATGTGTGTCATGGGCTTGTACACAACGTCGATAACTCCGAAAAGAATCAGGAATGTGATAAGCATGGTACCGCAGCCGCCCATGGGGTTGTAGCCCTCTTTCTGGAGCTTTGCCATCTCCTCCTGCATTTTTTCCTGATTATTGCGGTATTTGGTCTGTATTTCCTTAACCTTAGGCATAAAAAGCTGGGATTTTGCCATATTTTTTTGCTGTTTTAAGGACAGCGGGAACATCGCCGCCTTAATAATTACGGTAAAAATGATTATCGCCCAGCCGAAATTGTTCACCAGAAGATAACACAGCCACATAATGTAGCCCAAGGGCATACCTAAAATCGAGTATAAGAAGTCTATGATAAATCACAACCTTTTCTGCACATTCTGTAAGACCGACAGCAAAGGGTCTAACTCCGCTTTTTGCTTTCGGTCTGTTTTTGTTTGTTTTTTTTCTTCAGTTTTGAAACTATTCTTGCAAAACGCTGCTTTACAGACTGAAAAAACCGATATTCCTCGGGAACGGGATCCCACCCGCCCGCAGAATAGGGATTACATCTGCAAATTCTCCAAAACGCCAAAAAGCCGCCCTTGACCGCACCAAAACGGCTGACAGCAGTAAGCGCATACTGTGAGCAGCTTGGAGTAAAGCGGCAGGAACGCGGCAATCTTTCCGATAATGTTATCCTATACAGTTTTATAAGCCCGATCAAAATATATTTCATATTGTTAAAAGTATATAAATTTATGACTGTTCTTATCCGAAAAAATCCAGAAAAATTTTCAGCAGAGTAAAGGCATATTCGATTATCGTTAATTTCAGCTTATTTCTTCCGTTATCAGCTTTTTCATAATGCCATAAAGCTTATCCGATTTCATATAGGGCGTTTTTCCTCTTGCAACAAGAATAAAATCATACCGCTTGTCCCCTTCCGCTCTGAGCTGCGGTTCGAGGAGCCGAAAGGCTTCTCTCAAAACCCTTCTTGCACGGCTTCTTTTAACTGCGTTGCCGATTTTTTTTGAAGTGACTATTCCCAAACGGTTCACCCGTCTTTTATTAGGTCTGAGGTAGCACACAAAGGCGCTGTTGACGATACTTCTGCCCTTTTTAAAAAGATAACGGAACTCCCTGTCCTTTTTTACGCTTACATATTTTTTGGAGAGATCCACGGAGCTTAGTGAGAAAGCTTAGCTCTGCCCTTTGCGCGTCTGCGGGCGAGAACCTTTCTGCCGTTAGATGTGGACATTCTTTTTCTGAAACCGTGCTCCATTTTTCTCTGACGCTTTTTAGGCTGATATGTTCTTTTCATTTTCAATCAATCCTTTCCAAATCAGTAGTGTTGTTTTTTCTCCGCTTTATTTTACGGATAGCTTTAATATTATATCTCATTTGGTGCGGTCTGTCAAGTGTTCGGATGAAAATTTTTCCGAAGTTTTTATTTTTGCCTGCATTTGACGGAAAAATTTTTTCAAAAATAAACCTTGACAAAAAGGACTTGTTATAGTATTATAAATGTATATATTATTTGTGCATACAGTTTACTGTTCATATACAAGGAAAATAAGAACTTTTTATTTCCAAAATGAAAGGACCTTGAAAAATGGGACTGAAAGAAAACTTTTCGCAGGCGGTAAAAGAGCTTACCGGCAACAACAAGGACGATGACAGAAAGAGAAATACTCAGTATGCGGGTCTGAAAAAGGCTTTGGATAACGATCAGCCCTCCGCTTCCGATGAATCCTTTACCGAAGGAACGAGCAAGCCCTATTACCGCAGTCAGGACGGACAAACACCGCAGGATCAGTCTCAGTCCTATAACCAAAACAATAACAACGGCAGAGGTTATAACGACGGCTACCGTTCACAGAACAACGGCGGCTACTACAACGATAACCGCCGTGACGACAGAAGAGACGGCGGCTCTGACAGACAGGATTACAATGATTATAACCGCAATGACAGAAACGATTACGACAACCGCGGATATAATAATCAGGGCTATAACGATCAGCGCGGCAGAGATAATTATAACGATCGGGACTACAATAACAATGACCGCCGTGACAGCAGGGATAATTACAGCAATCAGGACTATAACGACCGCCGCGGCAGCAGGGACGGATACAGCGATCAGGGCAGCAACGGTCAGCGTGACAACAGGGACGACTACAATAATCAGGGCTATAACAATTCCGACCGCAATAACAGAGATAACCGCGATAACAGGGACAATAGAGGCTATAACGGAAATTACAGCCGTCCCGGAAATGACAGACCGAACAGCTACAACGGTCCTCAGCAGAGCAGAGATTACGGAAGGAATCAGGGCTATAACGGCGGAAATACATATCCGTTAGGCAATCAGCCCGCAGCGCAGAGAAGGAATTACTCCGATTCCGCAGAAACCGAGATCACCATAATTTCACGCAACACCATGATAGACGGAAACGTCCGTTCCTTGGCGGATATGAGCATTGACGGCGACGTCAGAGGTGATGTTGAGACCACAAAGGACGTCGAACTGAACGGAAGAATCGTAGGAAATATGACCTGCAACAACGCAAATATGTTCGCCTCACAGGTTCAGGGCAACGTAGTGCTTAAAGGCAGTGTGGATATCGGCCGTGATACTCTTCTTATAGGCGATCTTAACTCGGGCTACGCCTGCATAAACGGCAAGGTCAAGGGAAATGTTGACGTTTCGGGAAAAGCCGAGTTCAGAGCCGACGCAGTTATATTCGGAGATATAAGCGCCTCTACCATAACGGTTGACGACGGCGCTATCATTCAGGGTTATGTCAGCACTACATTCCTTAATAAGGACGAAAGTGAAAAGATATTCCCCGAAAGCATTGAGATCGGTGTGGACTAAAGCATATAACCCAAGGGGCTGTAAAAACAGCCCCTTGTTTTTAAAAGAAAAAACCGCACAACATTTCTAAAAGAACCATAAATCAACACAAGTTTCGTGAGAGCATAAAAAGAGGAAAACACAATGCCAAAAACCGCAGAAGAAATAAAACAGGAATTCATAAATATTTATAGGGAAAACATTCACCGTGAAGGGTCGGAAAAGCTTTTGGACTATCTTATAAACAGGTGCGATTTTTTCACAGCCCCTGCCAGCACAAGATTTCACAACAGCTTTGAGGGCGGCTTGGCGCAGCATTCACTTAATGTTTACTACTGCTTAAAGGATTATCTTGCCCGAGACAGGGTAAAGGACGAATATAAGCTGACCTGCTCGGAGGAAACCGCGGCGGTGGTGTCTTTGTTGCACGATATCTGCAAGATCGACACCTATGTCAGGGATTTCCGCAATGTGAAAAACGAGCAGGGTCAGTGGGAGAAAGTTCCCACCTACCGCTATGAGGACAAGCTTCCCTACGGTCACGGGGAAAAATCGGTGTATATGATAAGCGGCTTTATGCGGCTAACTCGTGAAGAGGCTATGGCAATCCGCTGGCACATGGGCTTTTCTGGGACCGAGGAAAAAAACACGGTAAGCAGCGCTATGGAAAGCTATCCTTTGGTGCTGGCACTTTCGACTGCCGATATGGAAGCCAGCGTGTTTATGGAGAAAATGGGGAATTGATAGTAATTTCTGCTTACATAAACAAAGCACTGTAAACTTAATAAATATGTTATTGTTGTAAATAAAGTGCGACTGCTGCAAGCGAGGTGAATTTCTCTGCACGATATATGGAATCCGTGGCACGGCTGCAAAAAAATCAGCGAAGGCTGCCAAAACTGCTATATGTTTTATTTGGATTCGCTGCACGGCAAGGACGGCGGAGAGATCTACAAAACGAAAAGCGGTTTTCGCTATCCGCTTTCAAAAGAACGGGGCGGTCAGTACAAGGTAAAGAGCGGCGAGACCATCAGGGTTTGCATGACCTCGGATTTCTTTTTGGAGGAGGCAGACCCGTGGAGAGACGAGGCGTGGGAAATTATCAGACAGCGCCCCGATGTGAAATTTTTTCTGCTTACAAAACGTCCGCAGCGAGTTGCAGACTGCCTGCCGAAGAATTGGGGCAGCGGCTGGGAAAATGTGATGTTCAATGTCACCTGTGAAAATCAGAAACGGGCAGACGAACGCATTCCCATATTGCTGGAACTGCCTTTCAAGCATAAGGGAATAATGTGCGCGCCCTTTATCGGAGCAGTATCCATAGCGAAATATCTTCCCAAAGGACAAATTGAACAGGTGCTGTGCGACGGTGAAAATTACGGCGGAGCCCGCCCTTGTCATTATGAATGGGTGAAGTCCCTGCATGATGAATGCAAGGCTTATAATGTTACCTTTGTTTTTTGCGGAACGGGACGCAGGTTCGTAAAAGACGGCAGGCTGTATAAAATCGAAAGCAGTGCCGTCCAAAGCGAACAGGCGTATAAATCGGGTCTAAGCTTTAAAGGCAAGCCCGTAAGGTATGAGCTTACCGATGATTGGGGATATCCCATACCAAGCGACGAATTATATAAGCCGTACTTCGGCGAACGGTGCAAAAGCTGCGGAATGCGGATTACCTGCAACGGGTGCAGTAAGTGCGGGAAGTGCATATAAAAAGGACTGTTAAAAAGCAGCACAACACCTCTAAGAGCAGGCACCCACTCGCACAACTGTTATGACCGCACGAATTTCAAAAATCAAACAGGCTTGCATTTTTTGCCCATTTTTCCAAGCAAAAAATGCAAGTCTGTTTAGATAGACAAGATTTAAAATTGCCCAGTTTTTCAAGCAGTTTTAAATCTTGTCGGTTTTGAAATTTTTTTAAATCAGCAAATTACCGCCAGCTTTCCTTGAGAGAACCAAAATCAGCACAGCTTCCCTAAGAGAGCCGTAAAAATCAGCACAACACCTCTAAGAGCGTGTTCCTACTCGCACAGCTGCTCTGACAGCACCAATTTCAAAAATCAACTGAGTTCGGATTTTTTGCCCAGTTTTTCAAGCAAAAAATCCGAACTCAGTTAGATAGACAAGATTTTAAAATTTTCCAGTTTTTCAAAAAATTTTAAAATCTTGTCGGTTTTGAAATTCTTTTTAAATCAGCAAATTACCGCCAACTTTCCTTGAGAGAACCATAAACAAACACAAGTTTCTTGAAAGAACCATAAAATGACACTAAGTTTCTCAGGATCATAAAATAAAGGGGCTGCTTTTTTACAGCCCCTTTTTAAAGTCTTTTTCTCAGCTAACCTCCGCAGGCGCCTGAGTAGTGCCATGAGCGCTTGGATCATCGATATTCAGCAGCTCATACTCATAGGTATAAGGATATTTCTCCAAAAACTCTGCAATAGGCTCATACGCCTTCTGATCTCTCAGATACTCGTCCGCTTGCTTTGTAAGATCCTTCAGTCTCTCATCGGTCAATGTAAGATCGTCTTTATAATAAAGTATAAAATAGCCCTTGTCGGTTTCAAAGATCTCGGAATAACCGCCCTTTTTCTCAATGCCCATGGCGGCGTCGGTGATTTTCTGCAAAACCGTGGTGCTTTTGGGATATACGGTGAAGTCAACTTCATTGGAGGAGGTCTCGTCGTTGTATTCCTTCTGCACGTCCTTCCACGCCTCGCCCTTTTCCAGCTTTTCATGTGCCTCGTCAGCACGGAACTTTACCTTTGCCAGCGCCTCCTGCAATATCTCATCCGCCTTTTTGTCATCGCCGTCCTTGCGGTAGGCGGTCACCTCGGAAGCGGTGGTGCTGTTTATCAATATGGCTATCTGCTGAACCTTTCTTGTGCCCTCGGGTACATAAAAGGCAGTGTACCTTTCCTCAAAGTCGGCAAGGTCGTTTTCGTACTTATCCTTTGCGGTATCCATGGTTTCCTGTACAAAATCATTTATTTCCTGTTCGGTAACGGATTCGGACGCCTTTGCAACAAACTTTTCGTGAATAATGCTGTTTACTGCCCAAGTGTAAAAGACATCGGGATTTAAGCCTATCTCGTCCATAAAGTCGTTGAACAGTTCCTCTTCCTTTTTCTGAAGCTGTTCCTTGGTATAATCAGAGCCGAGGGCGGAAATGGCTCTTGCTTCATATTTGCCGTACCAGCTTTGGATATCCTCGTCTGCCGCATCCGCTGCCTTTTTAGTTTCCTCCTCCGTCAGGGTCTCGGCGCTTATGCCCATGCCCTTGGCAAGATAAAGCACGATTTTTTCCTGCGCAAGATATTTTATGATGTTGTCTCTGAAAGTTTTGGCAATTTCCGCGTCACTGGTTTCGGTGTAGCCACCCGCCGCCATACGGAGCATATACTCCCCGTGCCATTCGCCATAAGATATTGTGAAAAAGTCCTCGTAACCCTCGGGCGCATTTTTCACACTTGCCACAGGCTCCTTGTTCTGTTTGGCTTCACCTTGGGAGCAGCCCGCAAAGGAGATCGCCATTGCGCCGCACATAGTAACTGCCAATGCGGCTGATAAAAAATTTTTTATACTTCTTTTCATATTCAAGCTTGGGAAACCTTTTCCCTCTTTCCTTTCAATTCCGTTTTGTTCCTTGATGAAAACGATTATTATTTATTATAGCACACTTTTCTGTAATTGCAAAACATTTTTTGAAATTTTCTTGTATTTTTCATAATTTACTATATGGGAATAAACGAGGTGAAATATTCCGCGATCTCACAGGGCTGATATTTATTTCCTTCGGACAGCCACCACTTTACCGTTTCGGAAAAACTGCCCGACAGATACTTTAATATAAACTCTTTGGGCGCCTGTGATTTTATTTCAAAAAGATATTTCTCGAAAAGTACGCACAAATATTCCTTAAAATGCACCATAAAAAGCTCACCGCTTTCACAGCCTATGATGCTTTGTATCTCGCGGCGGCTGTCGGACAGATGATGAAGTATATGTGTGAGCTTTTCTTTTAATCCACAGTCAACTCCCGAAAAATCGTGGTTTTTTTCGCTTATTGGATTATCCGAAAAAATGTGCTGAAATATATCGGAGCATAAAGCCCCGATCAGCTCGTCCTTTGTTTCAAAATGTGCGTAAAACGTACTTCTGCCGATGTTGGCTTCGTCTATGATCTCCTGAACCGTTATACTGCTGTATCTTTTTGTTTCAAGCAATTTCGTGAACGCCGAGAAGATAGCTTTTCGTGTTTTCTGCTGTCGTTTATCCATAGTGTTCTCCCGTACAATTTCGGTCAAAATGTATGATAACCTACATTTCATAAGATTTGATTATTGACTTCATTTGCTTTACGGCATATAATAAAATCAAACAAAACGTTCGATAACATATAAAGTGTATCATATCCTTGCAGTATTGTCAAGTGAAAGGGAGAATATTATGAATAATATGATTAAAAAGGTTAACGATATTTTTGCAGGTCTGCCAATGACGATAGCGGGCGGAGTTTTTCTTGTATTAAGTCTTGTGCTGTCAAAGCTCAATGTGGGTTTCCCAATAGATGCGGCTTGGGTAACAGTCATAGTATGCGGGATACCTCTTTTGTATCTGTCAGTCTGGAGAATTATACATAATAAAGGCATAAGCAAAATATCCTCGGCGCTGCTGATAACGGTAGCCATGTTTGCGGCAATAGCAATAAACGACCTTTTTGCGGCGGGGGAAGTGGCGTTCATAATGGCAATTGGCGCTATTCTCGAAGATATGACAACAAAAAGAGCCAAAAAGGGCTTGAAAAAGCTGATGAGCCTTGCACCTCGCCAAGGACGTAAAATATCCGACGGTAAAGAAACCATGATACCTGCGGAAGAAATTGAAAAGGACGATATTTTAAGAATACTGCCCGGCGAAAACATTCCTGTTGACGGTGTGATAATATCGGGAGAAACATCCGTTGACCAGTCGATAATGACAGGAGAATCTCTACCTGTAGACAAAACCGTCGGAGAGAGTGTATTCTGCGGAACGGTCAACCGCTTTGGCTCTATTGATATAAAAGCAACAAGAGTCGGCGAGGACAGCTCTCTTCAAAAGCTTATCAGAATGGTTCAAGACGCCGAGAATAAACAAGCTCCCGCACAAAGGATCGCCGACAGATGCGCAAGCTGGCTTGTTCCCCTGGCACTGCTTATTGCCATTATAACGCTTATCGTCACAAGAGATATCGTTCGTGCGGTAACGGTGCTTGTGGTATTCTGCCCTTGTGCGTTAGTGCTTGCCACGCCAACGTCGATTATGGCGGCAATAGGTCAGGCCACCAAGCACGGCGTTATCATCAAGTCGGGAGAAGCTCTTGAAAAAATGGGAAAGGTGAATATGATAGCCTTTGACAAAACGGGAACGCTGACCTGCGGCAAGCTTAAAGTAAGCGATATTATCTCATTTGACAGCTCATTAAGTAAAAACACATTGCTGGAGCTTACAGCTTCCGCCGAATCGAAAAGCGAACACCCCTTGGGCAAAGCGATAGTTGAGTATGCAAAGGAGCAGTCAGTCAACCTCAATGAATGCAGTAATTTCAAAATGTTTGCAGGAAAAGGGATCTCCGCCAATGTCAACGAACACATACTGTATTGCGGAAACGAGAGATTCTTGTGCGAAAACGGCATTGAAACAGACAGCACAGTGAAAAACGAGCTGGAAAAGCTGCGCTTGCAGGGAAAGGCTTCAATCATTATTGCCGAAAAGGATAGATGTATAGGCATTGTCGCATTGTCCGACACACTTCGTCCCGAAGCGGCGGAGGTAATAAAAAAGCTTTCCGCAATGAAAACAAACACCGTGCTGCTGACAGGCGACAACAAAATGACTGCGGACTATTTTGCAAAGCAGCTGGGCATTGAGAAGGTCTGTGCCGACCTTTTGCCCGAACATAAGGTTGAGAGCATTGCAGAGCTTCAAAGGGAAAACAATGTGGTATGTATGATCGGCGACGGAGTGAATGATGCGCCTGCGCTGAAGCTTGCGGACGTCGGCGTGGCAATGGGAACCATGGGCAGCGATATCGCCGTTGAGTCTGCGGATATTGCTCTCATGAGCGACGATATATCAAAAATACCGTATTTAAAGCGCCTTTCCAATGCAACGGTCAACACAATAAAATTTGCCATAACACTTTCCATGTGCATAAATTTTGCAACCATAATTCTTTCCGTTACCGGAATACTTAATCCGACCACAGGTGCGCTTGTGCATAACGCCGGATCGTGTTTCGTCGTGCTTATTGCAGCACTGCTGTATGACAGAAAGTTTGAATAAAAATTTTTGCTGTCAAACTGTTCGAAAGCACAAAAAAGGGCTGTAAAAACTGCCTGTGAAAAATTTAACCGTTAAAGTTTCCGTCCAGAGATTGGCACTTGTGCCAATCTCAAGCCCTTCTTTCAAAGGGCGGTGGGGAGACCGGAGGGGTTAGTCCCTCCGGTCTCCCTCCGCATAGGGCGAAATCTTTTAGACATCGATGCTCCGCAATGGGTGAATTAAAAAACAGCCCTGTGGGCTGTTTTTTAAGAGGAGACGCTCTGCACGAGAGGGCGTCCCCTGTTCTATTTTAGCAATATATTGTCCTGCGAGGTTATCCTCGCACGGTAAAGATTTTTTACAGCCCCTTAAAATATTTTACCGAATATATGTTTACTTCTCCCCGCAAAGCTCCTTATAAAGTCCGATATAAAGCTGCGCCGAACGGTTCCAGCTGAAATCTGCCTTCATTGCTCTTGTAACCAGAGCGCCCCACTTGCGCTTATCGTTCCAGTAAAGCTCAGTGCCTCTGCGGACAGCGCCTAACATATCAAAGGCGTCATAGGATTGGAAGGTAAAGCCAAGACCAACGTCGTCGGGCTCGCCGTAGTCGAGAATGGAATCCTTTAAGCCGCCTGTTGCTCTTACTACGGGAATAGTGCCGTACCTTAAGGAGATCATCTGTGCAAGTCCGCATGGCTCGCTCTTGCTGGGCATAAGAAACATATCCGCACCTGCATAGATCTTCTTTGCCAAAGCGGGAATATAGCCGCAGGTAAAGCTTACCTTATCGGGATAGCGGTAGTGCATTTCTTGGAAGAAGTTTTCGTACTGTGGTTCGCCCGAGCCAAGGATTACAACCTTGCAGTTCAGCTCGATGATCTTGTCGAAAACAAATTTAACCAGATCAAAGCCCTTATGCTCCACAAGACGGGATACAAGACCGATAACGGGTGCGTCATCATCGTTGTTAAGACCCAGCTCTTCCAAAAGCTTTTCCTTGCAGGTTTTCTTTCCGCTCTTGTTTTTTGCGCTGAATGCGGCGGGAATTGCTGGATCCTTTTCGGGATTGTACATATCCTGATCTATGCCGTTAAGGAATCCGCAGGTCTTATAGGTCTTTGTCCTTAAAATTCTGTCAAGTCCGTGAGCAAACCAAGGATCCATTATCTCCTGTGCGTAGGTGGGAGAAACGGTGGTCACCTTTTCGGAAACCTCGATAGCCGCCTTCATAAAGTTTACATCATGATCGTATTCCATAATGGAGGTGTAGTGCTTGGGAATTCCCAGAATCTCCTCCATTGTTTCAAGGCCGAAACGTCCCTGATACTGAATGTTATGGATAGTGAACACGGTGTGTATGTTCTGCATATTGTACTGATTGCGGTAGTAAAGGTTGTAGTAGACGGGGATCAGAGCGCACTGCCAGTCGTTGGCGTTGATTACGTCGGGGTGGAGATCAAACTTCTGCACCAGCTCCATAACCGCTCTTGAGAAAAACGCGTATCTTTCTCCGTCATCATAGTAGCCGTAAAGACCGAAATCACGCTTAAAATAATACTCGTTGTCGAGGAAATAGTAGGTAACTCCGTTGAGCTCGGTCTGGAAAACGCCGCAGTACTGAGTTCTCCAGCCTACCGAAACATAAAAGTTGTCCACATACCTGATGTTTTCCTTAAAGGAATCCTTTATGGTATTTACGTAGTAGGGCATTACCACCATACATTCCTGACCCTCTTCAACCAATGCCTTGGGAAGTGAGCCTGCCACGTCGGCAAGTCCGCCGGAAGCCGCAAAGGGCTGAGCCTCGCTTGATGCGTATAAGATCTTCATAGCGCTGTCCTTTCGTTTGAGAAATTTAATGCGTACTGTTTTATGAGACGCACAAAAAATTTATTAAAATAAGTATACCATAATTTCCAAAAAAAAACAAGATTTTATATAAATAATTCATGGTTTTTAAAATTCTTTTCAAATCGGCAGATCACCTCCAAGTTTCTTAAAAGAAAAAACAAAGAGCTTTACTCAAAAACTTTACAAAAAAACCGTTTTGTGCTATACTGTAAAAAAGACCGTTCCCATAAATGAAAGGTTAAGCTATGAAACTTATATATGCTATTGTAAACAACGACGACGCACGCTCCGTTTCCGTATCCCTCACCAAAGCGGGATTTTCCGCCACCAAGCTTGCCTCTACGGGAGGCTTTCTTATGTCGGGCAACACCACCTTCCTCATCTGCTCCGAAAATGATAAAGTGGACGAAATAATTCAAATTATCCATGATCACAGCCATAAAAGGACGCAGTTCGTACAGTCTGCCTCCGTCTACGGCACTCATGCCTATGCGGGCTTTCCCGTAGAAGTAACGGTCGGAGGCGCTACAATTTTCGTTACCGACATCGAACGGTTTGAAAAGGTCTGATATGAATTTATCTATCGTCTGAGGAAAGGAAAGTCGGTTTATGAAAATTTACGGCAATAAGCAAGCCTTGCAGCGGCTTTCCGAGTATGCGAAAAATAAACGTCTGCCTCACTCTCTGCTTTTTTTCGGAGACGAGGGCACGGGGAAAAGGACCCTTGCGGACTATACCGCAATGCTGTATTTCTGCCTTGAAAAGGGTGCAGAGCCCTGTATGAAATGCGAAAACTGCAAGCGGATAGAGCAGCACATTCACCCCGATATTGTATATGTGGAATGCTTGGGTATGAAGGTAGGCATATTAAGAGATGATATCTTGTCCACCACCCACGAAAAGGCAGTGGAGGGCGGCTTGAAAATCTATATCTTCCCCGAATTTCAGCTTTTGAACAGAGAATGTCAAAACGCGCTTCTGACCTATCTTGAAGAGCCCTCTCCCACTGTAAGATTTGTTCTCACCGCCTCCAACCGAAACGGCATCCTTCCCACCATTCTTTCAAGAACTGCGGCTGTGCAGACCTTTAAGCTTTCCGTGGAGGAATGTGCATCGGCTCTTTCCGAAAACGGCATAAAAAACGCCAAGGAAGCGGCGGTAACCTACAACGGAAATTTAGGCTTGGCATTAAAGGCGGCAAAGGACAAAAACGCCGCGCTTTATCTTGATCTTGCCAAGGAATTTTGCGGTTATATCCTTGACAAAAACGAGTATAAAGCCCTTAACCTTCTTTTGCAGCTGCCGCAGCCAAAAGAGGACAAGCGCGCCCCTATGAGAATAATCGTGGGCGAAACGGAAAAAATTTTTCATGACGGGCTTGTAGCGGCTATGGGCGGAAAGCCCTCCCTCAGCTGCTGCCCCGAATTGTCGGAGAAGGCGGCAAGGATTTTTTCTCCCGCTGTTCTCAACCAAGCAGCTATTGAAACAGTGAAGTACAGCAAAATTGTCACCGAAAACAACTTTAACTCAAAAATTACGGCAAACGCCTTTGTATCGGCAGTTTTTAATGCCATAACATAAAATAAATAATACTAATTTACGATTAAAAGCAGACAAATTATTTGCGAGGATATTTTGCGACCTGCAAGGAAGAGGACGACAGCAGGCTGACGCCTGCCGAGGACGATGACGCAGCAGGACACAAAATAGACCGCAAAGAATGTCTACTTTTAATCGGGGATTAGTATAAGTACGATTGAAAGGTAAAAGGATAAATTATGACCGAGGTTATAGGAGTACGTTTTAAGGAAGTCGGCAAAATATATTATTTCTCCCCCAAGAATATCAAGATCGCTCCCGGCAAAAAGGTGATCGTGGAAACCGCAAGAGGAGTCGAGTGCGGCGATGTGGTAATCGGCAATTTTATGGCGGAGGACGAAAAGGTAGTACACCCTCTTAAGGAAATCATCCGAGTTGCCACCGAGGAGGATCTGGAAAAGCTCAAAAGCAATATTGCCCGCAAGGACGAAATTATGAAGGTCTTTACCGAAAAGATTGCCGAGCACAAGCTGAATATGAAGCCCATTGATGTGGAATGCACATTTGACTGCGGAAAGATAATGTTTTATTTCACCTCCGAAAGCCGTGTGGATTTCAGAGATCTGGTAAAGGATCTGGCAAGCATTTACCGCACCCGTATCGAGCTCAGGCAGATAGGAGTACGCGACGAGGCGAAAATGCTGGGAGGCTTGGGAATCTGCGGCAGAAAGCTGTGCTGTTCTTCCTTCTTGGGTGAATTTCAGCCCGTGTCCATCAAAATGGCAAAGGAACAGTCCCTGTCCCTTAACCCCACCAAAATTTCGGGCACCTGCGGAAGGCTTATGTGCTGCTTAAAATACGAACAGGACAGCTATGAGGATCTGTTAAAGATCACGCCCAAAATAGGCGCGTTGGTGGAAACTCCCGACGGCAGAGGAATAGTTATGGATTCAAACCTGCTAACAGGAGCGTTAAAAATACAGCTTGACAAAAACAGGGATGCCGCTCCCGTTACCTTTAAAAGAGAAGATGTTAAACTGCTTAAGGATTCCAAGATCAGGGTCAACAGAGATGAGATCGCCGCGCTTAAGGGGCTTGAGGATTGAGCAGTGAAAAAAATTAGAACAATCTAATTAGGGGCTGTAAAAAACAGCCTCTATTTTATGCTCCCAAGAAACTTGTGCTGATTTGGGTTCTCTCAAAGAAAGCCGGCGGTAATTGGCTGATTTAAAAAGAATTTCAAAACCGACAAGACTTTAAAATTTTTTGAAAAACTGGAAAATTTTAAAGTCTTGTCTATCTAACTGAGCTCGGATTTTTTTGCTTGAAAAACTGGGCAAAAAATCCGAGCTCAGTTGATTTTTGAAATTCGTGCTATCAGGGCAGTTGTGCGAGCGGAAGCCCGCTTTTAGGGGTGTTGTGCTGTTTTTTATGATTCTTTCAGGAATCTTGGCAAAAAATATAAGGACTGTTTTTTTACAGCCCCTTTTTATGCTCTCAGGAAAGTTGTGCGAGTGGAAACCCGCTTTTCGAGATGTTGCGCTTTTTACAACCCCTAAAATTTAAAAAATTTTTTGCTATTTTAGATAACCTATGCTAACTTTAATCGATTTTTCTTAAAATCAAGCCTTATGTCAAGAGTTAGCCTTATTCAACACCGCTTTTACCCCCTATACTTGACTTTTTCGGCTCTTAATGTTAAAATGATAATGTTACTTCATTATATCAGTAACGGTTAATTTGGGCGAAGTCCCTGAAAAATACTTAAAAATATTAGGAGGATATACCCATGGCTTACAAAATCAGTGATGAGTGCATCTCTTGCGGCGCTTGTGCAGACGGCTGCCCCGTTAGCGCTATTTCCGAAGGCGACGGAAAGTATGTAATCGACGCAGACGCTTGTGTTGACTGCGGAGCTTGCGCAGAAGCTTGCCCTGTTGGCGCACCCAAGTCCGAATAATCGAAATTCCGTTGAAACGACAACACCGTGCAAGGTCAGTGACTTTGTGCGGTTTTGTTTTTCAGATAAAAATTCAACCTGTAATTATTTTATTATTTTTATACCAACTCCTTTTATACTGATTTTCGGTTAAAAGCAGACAAATTATTTGCGAGGATATTTTGTG
>CAZWRZ010000027.1:0-18805 GCA_964636555.1 uncultured Ruminiclostridium sp. | reverse complement strand
ATAATTCATAGTTATCCTGTGTTGTTAAAAAAATAGAATTGCAATACTTTTTACACTGTAAAAATCTCCTTTCGCAACACTTGTCTTTTCTCAAAAACAAGAAACTATTTGAAAAAAACAATATATGCTTGTATAATTAATAGTGATTACTCTCAAGGAGGAACACGCTTATGTTTGATTTAACATCACAAAGTATTGCTTTTTTAAATTACTGTAAAAATCGAAAAGTTCTTAATAACAAAACAGTAAAAGCATACTCAATTGACTTAAAGCAATTTATAGCATATTCTCATGATTCATTTAATCGGGAATCTATATGCAGCTATATTTCACTATTACATAACACTTTTAAGCCTAAAACAGCTCGACGAAAAATTGCCACTCTCAAAGCATTTACTCATTACTTAATGATTGAAGATATAATTGAGAGAAACCCTTTTGACAAAATTGAAACATCTTTCAGAGAGCCTGCCCTACTACCCAAAACGATTCCTCTTGATACAATAAAAGCAATATTATCCACAGTGTATTCTGAGTTATCAACCGCCAAATCTTCATATAGTATTAAATCCGCTACAAGAAATGTCGCTATTTTAGAATTACTTTTTGCAACAGGAGCAAGAGTGTCCGAAATATGTTCTCTTACTCCCGATGCCGTTAGTACTACAGATTATACAATAAAAATTTACGGCAAGGGTTCAAAAGAGCGAATTATTCAAATTGAAAACAATGACGTCAAAAAGGCAATTGATAATTATCAAAAGCTTTTCAAAGAAGAGATACATACCTGTGGATATTTTTTTGTGAATAAATTGCATCATCGTCTGACAGAACAATCTGTAAGAGAAATGATAAACAAATACTCAAAGCTTGCTGGCAGTAATATTCACATTACCCCACATATGTTTCGCCACTCCTTTGCAACACTTTTACTTGAAGAAGATGTTGATATAAGATATATTCAAAAACTTTTGGGGCACAGCTCTATTACTACTACACAAATCTATACACATGTTTCTATGTCAAAGCAAAAGGAGATTCTTGCTGCAAAACATCCAAGAAATAAAATCAGTATCTAATCAATATTCACGATATAGTCACGCTTTTGCTATCTTATGTAAAATTAGATAAAATGTATAAAAATCATATACAATTATCCGTTCCCAAGCTTGTCCCACTAATGATATCATACCATGCACTATTTTTCAACACAAAACCACCTGAGCGGTCAAAATTCGACGATGAACGTCATATTTGTTTTCTATCTTAACAATTTTTAACGAAATTTCAAGTATTTTAACACAAGACGCTCGATTTAACGTAAAATGCACTTGGCATTATTTGATTTTACTTTTGTGTTGATATTTGCCTCAAACCAAAAAACTTTATTGATTTCAATCGACTAATTATAACATATTTTTATGTTTTTTTTACTAAATGTCAAAATTATCCGCCATAATGTCAAAATTAGACTTATGAGACATTCAAAAAACGTATCCTAATAAATTAAAGTATACTATTTTTAGAAAAAATTTTCAATACATTTAGCGCAACGTGTCGAAATACAGCGCAACGTGTAATTTTATCAGCGTTTTTACCAAGAATTTGCTGCTTGTTTTTGTTGATTTTCACATCAGCTCTATTTATGTTTACTTTCAATATTTATATGGATCTAATTATTATGTGTGTCCATTTATGATCACAATTTCTCTCTTGTCATCATATCTCTTCTATACAGCAATAAAAATTGTCTCGGATGAGTTTTCTCCGAGACCTTGATTAAATCGTCATGTTATATTTAAAATCATTAAAAGTCACACAGTCTTTCTCCAGTGCACATAAGCCTTATGATAATTCCGTAATGGAATCATTCTTTTCCATAATGAAGTGTGAGAAACTATATTGAACAAAATACCGTTTCGAGCAAGAGCTGCGAAACGGTATTGATAAGTATATCGCTTAGTACAACACGATTCGCCCACATAGAGCGATAGGAAACAAGACATCATTGGAAGCAGAAACCGCATTTGCCGATAAATAAACACTTTAAACCACTTCAAATTGTAAACAAGGAGTTCAAATCTTGATACCTTGAATTTTTACTTGATGGTTTTAACATTTTTACGATTTTGTCTCTAATTCACAAAAAAAATCCAAGCAAATCAAACCACTTGGATAATGGATTTATAAGTAATCCCCCTCAAATTCCAAAACCATATGGTTAGGATTTTGAGGGGGATTCAAATGGAGCTAGTGAACGGACTCGAACCCCCGACCTGCGCATTACGAATGCGCTGCTCTACCGACTGAGCTACACTAGCATATTAAATTGTAAAAATTTTGCAAGACCTGCGATCCACTGCTGCGTCCCCTTATCGTCAGCACACGACCTGCGCATTACGAATGCGCTGCTCTACCGACTTAGCTACACCAGCATATTAAATTGTAAACAAATATGCAAAAAACAGCAAAAAATCAAAACAAAACCAAGGTAATATTATCAAATTTAAAACAATCACTTGAAAAAACACCGAAACTATGGTACAATAAATACATCTTTACTCAATACAAAACTCAACACAAATTATTATAACCTTTTTTCAGATAAATGTCAAGAATGGGGTGACAAAAATTAAAAGAAATTCCAAAGGATTTTATATAGCTTTCGGTGTGATTGACGGGCTGCTTGTGCTTGTAACGTTTGTGCTGCTGTTTTTTTCCATTGCATACCATGGAAATCTTGCGCCGAAGCTGTTTTCTCACCGGGTCTACATAATGGACACCGAAGCCTTTTCCCTTGTTAAAAAAGGCAGTGCCGTTATTGCGGACCGGGTAAATTTTGATCAGATACTGCCGGGGAACATCGTCATCTTCACCGATGAATCGGAAAAAACCTCGGTTGGCGAGGTGCAGAAATCCAATTTTGAAAACAATGTTTATACCTTTGCCGTCAAAAACGATGCAGGAACCATTCTTACTGTCGGTCAAAGCCATATTTTGGGCAAGGGTATGTATTATTCGGAATTTTTGGGAGGAATAGTTTCTTTTGCCACATCGCCGTGGGGTGTGTGCTGTGCTGCCATTCTGCCCTGCACAGCCTTTGTTGTCTGGGAAATTATCGCCGCTGTAAAACGCAAAGCACCGCAGCCCACAGTTGATACTGTCAAAAAGCAGTATGAAACTCCCACCTATATTCCCCCTAAGCCTAAGAAAAATGAAGATGAACAGATACCCTTGGAGGATCGCCTCGCTTTTGCCGAGGAACGCCAGAAATTGGTGGAGGCGGCAGGACTGTACGCCCCTTCACCCAAGAAACCCGAGCCTGTAAAGCAGCCCTCTCCTCCGCCTCGTCCTACCGTTAATGCAAAGGAGATCGACAGGCTTATTCAGCAGGCAAAGGAAAAGCGCTCAAAGGATTCGGGCTTTGATTTCGGCGGTGCGGACGATCCTCCGCGGCATCCCTCCAATACTGCACGCAAACCCTCCGCAACTCCCGTCGGTGTTGCAAAATCCGCTTATCAGCAGGTGCAAAAGAGCTTTGAGGCTGTGGAGGAAAAGCCTCCCAAGCCCGCTCCCATGCCTCTTGATATCGACGATAAGCCGCTTAGAAGAATTGACAGCGAAAACACCGCGCCTGCAAGACCCGAACAACCCAAGCACGGTCATGCCCGCAGTTCACCTCGTCTGAGCCGTTTGGACAGCCTTTTGCAGGAGGAGTCGGCTAACGATTCTATGTATGATATTAACAATATTCTGAGAAATATTGAAAAGAAATAAAAACAAAGGGGGCTGTCCTTTTTTACAGCCCCTTTTGTTTTATTTTCAAAATTGTATGATCGATCGCTATCATGTAATAGAAATTCTTCCATGAACAGCAGGGTGGTCGGTCATCTGTCGTTTTGCGAGATCCTCGTTAATCTCAAGGTGGTCAACAATACCAATATCTGCTTTGAAAGCAATATGATCTATAACGGCTGTTCTTACTGTCATCTTTTTTAGTTTAGAAATTAGATAACTATTCTCTTTCATGTTAAAATCGCCGGCTATGATATCGCAGTAGTTGGCAGCGTTTTCTACTGCTTTTACGAATTCCGCACGCATAGCTTCTCGTGATGATATATAATCTTCACCTCCTGTGGGTGGGATCATAGGCACATGTAAGTTCAGAACAGCCAGCTCTCTTCCGTAAACGGAAGGGAATGTCACATAGTTATATCTCAAGTTATCTTCCAGATTATGCAGAGCTTTTATTTCAATTTGATTTTCATTTCTGATAATTGTCTTTTTTACCAGCAGAACGCATAGCATAGCTTTAGTATTTTTTTCTCTGTCATAATATCTTGGGAATATAATCTGATAGTCGGGGAATTTTAGATCCAGCAGCTTTTCCGTTTCACCCTGGGCAGGTACAACTTCTTGTAAACAGATAATCGACGGGTTTATCTTTTTCAAATACTCACACATTGCAAAAAGCCTGTCGATGTACCCCTCTGTCGAGTTAGTGCACACCCACCCTGCGGTGTTGAGCGAAATTATTTCCAGTGGCTTTAAAAAGTCTAAGACCGTCTTCAATTTAAAAATATTATTTTCATTAAGCACCAGATCGATCGCATCCAGCTTTAGTTTAGGGAGGTCTTCTGCTGTATCGAATTTACTATATTTAACTGACATTTTTATGTAATACGCTAAATCAAAGGAATACATTTTCCACAAAAGCAGCCTGTCGGAAACCGCCTATACAGTTTCCAACAGACTGAATTGTTTTTATAGTAATGTTAATTCTTCAAAAAACTACTTAATAAACACCACTTCATAATCAAAAGGCGAAATATGCAGCTTTCCGCTGTCCCTTGAATGATCCCTCATGACCTGATAAGGACGGCATTCCTCCCCCAAGGTCTCATGAAGCATAAAGGTTTTCGCCTTGTGAGATTTGTTCAGATAGATCACAACTGCTTCTCCGGTTTCCTTGTCCTCTCTTCTGAAAATGCAGTAATCGCTAGTAACATCGATAAACTTGATAGTACCCTTTGCCAATGCTCCCCTGCACTGCTGTCTTATCTGTCCCAGCTCGGAAACAAAGCGCACCAGATTTTTGTCCTCATGACCCCACGGATAAGTTCCTCTGTTAAATGGATCTTTGTAGCCCTCCAAGCCTGCTTCGTCGCCGTAATAGATACATGGTATTCCCGGCAGGAAGAATTGCAGCACCATTGCGCATTTCAACAGCGCGATTCCGTAGGTATATTCCTGTGAGGAAAGGCAGTTTGCCGCTTGCCATGCCCTGTCGTTAAAGCCTATGTCCTTGCCTGCAAGCCTTGTTATGGCTCTTTCCGTATCATGAGTGGAAAGGAAATTCATCAGAATATCAACACAATGCTTGGGATAATGCTCGGTAATGGTCATTATTCCGTCCACAAAGGGCATTGGGTCGCCGTACTTGACATAGTTCAGTATACATTCCTTAAAGGGGTAGTTCATAACGCTGTCAAGCTGTTTCCCGTTAAGGTATCTGCGCCTTACTCCGTAGCTTTCCTTGTTGGAGGCGTCCTCCCATACCTCGCCGTAAATAACCTTGTCGTCCCCCTTTTGCTTGACGGCAATGCGCAGATTGTCCAGGAAATCGTCGGGCAGCTCGTCCGCCACGTCCAAGCGCCAGCCTGCCGCTCCTGCATCAAGCCACTTTTGCAGAATTCCGTTTTCTCCGCAGATGTACTGTGTGTAGGAGGGGTTGTTTTCGTTGACATTGGGCAGATTGGTGAAGCCCCACCAGCTTTCGTAAATGTCGGGGTATTTTATAAAGCTGTACCAATCGCGGTAGGGGCTTTCGGGATCGCGGAACGCGCCTTTGTGTTCGCCGTATCTGCCTGTTTTGTTGAAGTAGACGGAATCCGCCCCCGTATGGCTGAACACACCGTCTAAAATGATCTTTATACCGCATTCCTCCGCAGCTTGGCACAGCTCGCGGAAATCCTTTTCGCTGCCCATAACGGGGTCTATCCTCTCATAGCAAGCGGTGCTGTAGCGGTGGTTTTCGTGGGATTCAAAAATTGGGTTGAGATAAAGACAGCTTACGCCTATGCTTTTCAAATAAGACAGCTTAGACTGTATTCCCTTTAAATTTCCTCCGAAATAGTCCGAGTTGGTGATAACGCCCTGCTCGTTGGGCTGCCATACGGGCATATCGTTCCAGTTGAGGTGATACTGCCTGTCTGTGGGCATCTGTGGCGCGTTATCGGGATCGTCCTCGTAAGCGGCGAAACGGTCGGGGAAGATCTGATACATAATGCCGCCCTTGAGCCAATCGGGAGTTGTTGTTCCCTCATCGTAAACAGTGAGCTGGAACAGCTCGCCCTCGTCAAAACCGCCTAATGACGCTCCGCTGCGCTTTATGTATCGGCGGTCGTTTTCATTGGCAAGGAAGAAATAATATTGGTGAAGTCCCGAGTGCTGGGGGGTGTATGTGCCCTCATATACGCGGTACTTTTTGCCTTTTATCTCCTGAGTGATGTCGCAGGAAAGAATAGTAAACCTTTCCTTAAAGCCGGGGCGGAACATTACCAGAATACATTCGGCGTAGTTATATTCTATGGGAACAACTACTTTAAAGTTGATCTCGGTTTCTCTTTCCACCGCTCCGAAGGGGGATTTGTAATAGGTGTCAAAGCTGTCGTAAATGGGTGTGGTCATAATTTTTTCTCCTTAGAGGGAATTAGTGAAATTAGTTTTTTGCTGATCTTACTCCGAAAATAATGATCAGCAGCATTATCACAAGCGGTAATATTGCCAAAAAGGTTATTTTGCGGTCTGATCCCGTTTTTACATTTGTTCCCGACTCTGCCGTTTCTTCTTTGTTCCTTTTGCAAATTCTTACCACAATAAAATATATTATCGCATAAAGGACGGAAAAGAAAATAGTTTGCTTTGGGAAAAACAATGATCTGCCATATTTATCCCAAGCCTCGGTTTCGTAACAGCTCCTCATAGCGCCCGAGATAAAAGCACGTTCTATATAGCCGTTATAATAAATGACGATGTAGTTTATTATTACATAAATACTTTCGCCGAGGAGGAGATAAAGAAAAAACCGGCCCACCGATCGCTTTGCCGAAACATTGTCCTTTCTGCCCAGCTTTATAATGTATATCAGCTGATAGATAAAGGCAGGAATTAGCAAAAAAGAAAGTATTGAAACAAGAGCCGAAAAGGAATTAAAGAACTTATCTACATTATCATTAAAAAACCATAATATGTTATAGGCAAGGTATGGGAGAAAGGAGAGGGCGTAGATCAAACTAAACTTTTTCATACAACACCTCCTGCCTAAATACCGCCTTTTAAAACATCACCGCACAAAGCCAAAACCTTATGCGGTGTGTTATTATAAATCATAAATTACTTACAGCTATCAAAGCAGATTCCAGATCTCTCTTGCATAGTCCATAACCGCACGGTCTGCGGAGAATACTCCAGCGCCTGCGATATTCATAAGAGACATCTTGTTCCAGCCGATAACGTCCTTATACTTTTCGGAAGCGGCTAACTGCGCATTGCGGTAGCTGTCAAAGTCAGCAAACGCCATATACTGGTCGGTGAACTTCAGAGCGTTTGCTACCTCGTCAAACTTAGCGCCGTTGATTCCGCCGTACATTCTGTTGATAGCGGTGGAAATACGTCCATCGCTGTTGCAGATATGTTCGGGGCGGTAACCGTTAGTCTTGGCGATATTTACCTCGTCAGCGTTCATGCCGAAGATAAAGATATTGTCTCTGCCAACCTGTTCGCAGATCTCAACGTTTGCGCCGTCATAAGTTCCCATGGTGATAGCGCCGTTAAGCATAAGCTTCATATTGCCCGTTCCCGAAGCCTCTGTTCCCGCAAGAGAGATTTGCTCGGAAATTTCGCTGGCGGGCATAAGAATTTCGGAAAGAGTTACACGGTAATCTTCAAGGAATACAACGCTGAGCTTGTCGCTGATTTTGGGGTTCTGTCTGATCTCTTCGCCCAAGCACCAGATAAGCTTGATGATCTGCTTAGCCATATAATAGCCGGGAGCAGCCTTAGAGGCGAAAATATAAGTCTTTGGAACAAAGTCCGCATCGGGATTGTCGAGAAGGTAGTTATAATCGTTGAGAATGTTCAGCACATTGAGCTGCTGGCGCTTGTACTCATGGAGACGCTTAACCTGTACGTCAAAAATGCTGTCGGGATTCAGCTTTCTGCCTGTGGTCTTTTCAACATAGTTACAGAAAGCGACCTTGTTATCACGCTTTATCTGCGCCAATCTCTTAAGAACGCTCTCATCGTCCTTAAACATTGTAAAGCGGCTCAATTCTGCGGCATTCTTCTTGAAGCCGTCGCCGATGCACTCGCTGAGCAAATCGGTAAGTCCCTTGTTGGACTGCAAAAGCCATCTTCTGTATGCAATACCGTTGGTAACGTTCTTGAACTTAACGGGCTTATCAAAGTATTCGTCCTTGAAAACGCTTTCCTTGATAATATCGCTGTGAAGCTTGGAAACGCCGTTTACCGAGTGGCAGGCGTCTGTACAGAGGTTAGCCATTTTGATCTGATTGTTGCTGACAATGGACATTCTTGCTACGCGGCTCTCGTCGCCCAGACGGTTGCGCAGACCCTCGCAGTAGCGGCGGTTGATCTCGCAGATAATGGTGTAGATACGGGGGAGAATGTTGCGGAGCATATTTTCGTCCCATTTCTCCAAAGCCTCAGCCATTACGGTATGGTTGGTATAAGCAAAGGTGTTGGTTACGATATGCCACGCTTTTGCCCAGCTGTAGCCGCACTCGTCCAGCATAATTCTCATCAGCTCGGGAATTGCAAGAGTGGGATGAGTATCGTTAATGTGAATTGCAACCTTTTCATGAAGATTGTCAAGGGTACCGTAAATGTTCATGTGGCGCATTACTATATCGCCGATAGAGGCAGCGCACATAAAATACTGCTGACGGAGACGGAGCGCCTTTCCTTCAAGGTGGTTGTCGTTGGGGTAAAGAACCTTGGTGATAGAGTGAGCGATATTGCTTGCACCCAAGGCAGCGTCATAGTTACCCATATTGAATGCGCCCATATCAAAGCTCATGCCCTCTGCGCTCCACAGACGGAGCTTGGAAACACCCTCGCTGTCATAGCCGCTGACATACATATCGTAAGGCACTGCGTTTACGGTGGTGTAATTAACATGGTTTACGGAATGGTAATCGTCCGCCCAGCTTTCCTGGATCTGTCCGTCAAAATGCACCTGAATAGCCTGATCGGGAACAGGGGCAAGCCATACCTCTCCGCCGGGCAGCCAATCGTCGGGCAGCTCGGTCTGCCAGCCCTCCATGATTTTCTGCTTGAAAATGCCGTACTCATAAAGAATGGAATATCCCGTTGCGGGCAATCCGCATGTGGCAAGACCGTCCATATAGCAGGCAGCCAAGCGGCCCAAACCGCCGTTGCCCAATCCTGCGTCCGGCTCTTCATCGTAAATTTTGTCCATTTTAACGTCAAAGGCTTCCTTGACCGCCTTTTCTACCTCTTCGTTCATTCCGAGGTTGTAAAGGTTGGTTTTAAGGGAACGTCCCATTAAAAATTCCATGGAAATGTAGTAGACCTGTTTTTTACCCTGTGAATTGCACTTGTTCATAAATTGATGACGCTTGGTTTTAAGGTGGTGAACTACAATTTTGGAAATTGCCTTGTAGATCTGCTTGTTGGTAGCTTCTTTGGGGGAAGTCCGAAAATCAAACTCCAATATCCCCTTCATTTGCTTAATGATTTCCTCTGATGTGTACGGAGATGTCATAGCTTTCCTTTCCTGCCTTCAATATGCATTTTTTATTTTTTGCTTCATTTGACGCTTTGGCATTTTGCTGTATTATTTTACCTTTTTCGTTCATAACCGCAAATATACAATTAAAATTATATCAAAAAAGTTAAAAAATATCAAGTGGGGAATTTGTAAAATGTTGATTTAGGGGGAATATAGTGAATGTTGACGATTTTTTTGATTGTTTTTCGGCGTTTTATATAAAGCGTATAGAGGGTATTTATGGTAAAATCGTATATTTTTATTGACGGTTTCGTACATTTTTGATATAATGAATTTAAGTAAGGAGGTAGAGTTATGTCTGTTACTGCCACAGAGCTTAAAAATAATCTTAGCAAGTATTTATTGCTTTCCGCAACAGAAGATGTTTTTATCACAAAAAACGGAAAAATCGTCGCTAAGCTCACAAACCCCTTTCAGGATCGTGTGGATATGGCAAAGTCGCTTTTCGGAGTAATACCCTCTGATATTACTTTGGAGGAGGTGCAGGAAGAAAGGCTGAATAAAATATGAAGGTGCTGATCGATACTTGCGTAATTATTGACGCACTGCAAAACCGCACGCCCTTTGAAAAAGACGCACAGTCGATTTTTCTTGCTGCAGCAAATAATGCATTCGCAGGCTGCATTACAGCAAAAGCCGTCACAGATATATATTATCTGACACATCGGCACACCCACAGCGACAAAGCATCCCGTGAGGTGCTTAACAAGCTGTTTGTTTTATTTGACGTTCTTGATACAAGCGGAATGGACTGTATAAGTGCCATACATTCCGCTGTTTCGGATTTTGAAGACGCCGTAATGATAGAAACCGCAGTCCGTTCAAAAGCAGACTGCATTATCACCCGCAATATAAAAGACTATACAAAATCACCTGTTAAAATTTATACTCCCGCAGATTTTATAAAACTGCTGGAAGAACAGCCCGAATAATTCTGATGAAAAATCAAATTTCAGCTTGTCGAAAAACATTACCTTAGTCGTTTTTCAACAAGCTGATTTTTTCTGCCCAATTATTTCTTAAGCTTCAGCATTCTCCTGACCTCATTAGCCGCCGAAACATAAGAAACTATCAGCAGAACATCATTGCTCAAAAGCTTTGTTCCGCCTCTCGGGATAAGGAAATCCTCGCCCCTTGTGATACAGATAATATTGCAGCCGTCGGGCAGCTTGATATCCGCAATGACCTTGCCGTCATAGGCATAGTTTTCGGGAAGGATAACCTCAAACACCGCCGCCTTTTTGTTAATGGGCATAAGCTCCTTGATACGGCTGTTGTCCACTTCTCTTTCCATTTGCTTTATGATGTTTTCGGTACTGGAAATGGCAATATCCACGCCCAAAGCCTTGATCGTGTCAACATTCTTGGGGTTGTTTACCTTGGCTATGGTCTTTTTCACCTGAAACATTCTCTTTGCCATTTGACAAATTATGAGATTGACCTCATCTGCCCCCGTAACGGCAATTATTGAATCGCATCTTTCCGCCCCCGCTTTTTTGAGAGCGCCTGCGGTTGAACCGTCGCCAAGCACCACCGTTACATCAAGAGTATTGGCAAAATATCTGCAGGTCTCCTTTTTCACTTCTATGATCGATACGTCATAATTTCTTTCCAGAAGAGTTTTTGCAAGGTAATAGCCAACCTTGCCGCCGCCTACGATTATCGCTTTCATAGTAATTGCCGCTTATCAGTCCACCAGCTTGGAGAAAATAAGCGTGTCACCCTCCTTTAACAGAATATTGGAATTGTTTACCAAAACAAAATTACCGCCGTCCCTGATAATGGCGTACAGTATTTCGTTTTCTTCATAGTCTATCTCAACGCATTTTGTGCCGATAAGCTCCTTGGGCACAGGTATTGAGTAAAATTTCACTCTGTGATTTCCGAATTGCACCCACGACTGCCCATCGTACTCGTCAATAGCCGATACTAAAGCGTCGAGGGTGAGCCTTGTGGGACAGATCGAGTTGAGACCGTATCTCTGATACATATCCTCCTTTTCCACGTCCTCTATTGCCGCCAGTACCTTCGGAACTTTATAAACTTCCTTGGCTATCTGCGCCACCATAATATTCACATTGTCGTCGTCGGTAACGGCGCATACCACGTCGCACGCCTCAATTCCCGCCGTCTGCAGATCGTCGTTGTCAATGGGCACTCCCTTGAAGGTAAGTCCCGTAAAGCCTTCCTCAAGATGTTCAAAAGCGTCTGCCCGCCTGTCCATAATTGAAACATCGTGCCCCTTGTTACATAGATTTTTCGCCAATTCCGCGCCTACACGGGTACAGCCCAATATAAGTATATTCACTTTGAATTGCCTTTCTTGTTGTATGAAATTTTAAAAGATTGTTTTAAAAACTCAGCTCTTCGCCCGTCTGCAGATATTGCAGCTGAGTTCCGAGATAGGTCTTAAGCTCCTCGTACCCCTTTATTCCCGTACAGTGACAGGTGTAGATTGCACCCACGTTTTCTTCCTTTATCGCCTCCGCCGTTCTTTTCAGAAAATCGGGGTCAACGGTCAGCTTTTTGGGATTTTCGTCCATAAGGTGCAAACCTGTGACTATTGAAATAATCGGGATATCGCCCCAGTTCTTTTTCACCGTTCGTATCATATTGGGCAGTCCGCAGTGCGCGCAGCCGCCCAGAATTATACACCCCTTTTTTCTGTCTCCGTAAGGGAACAGCGCCCCGAAGCACTCGTGATCCATAACCTCGGGAATATAACCGTTTCCGCTGTGGATCTTCCAGCTCTTATCGGTAACGTAAAAGCTTTCGTCCCTTATTTCGTCCTTTAAAAGGAAAAAGCCCTCAAAAACCTGCTGAAAACCTCTGAAAAGAACAAAATTATCCCTGTATTTTTTTATCTTGTCGGAAAGATTGCCCATTGGAGAATAAAACGGTCCTTTTTTTCTTACTGGACGGCATTCTGCGGATCTAAGGGCAAATACTTTTGCATCGGGATTTATCTGCAAAAGATGATCTATGCCGCCGCTGAAAGCCAAATGGTTGTGAGGTATTATCATAGTCTCGGTTTTTTCCAAGGATAAATTCATTCTTTTGGCATTGTTGATAAGCTTTGAGCTTGCCCCCGTGCCAAACATGCACACCCTTCCGTTTGCCTCAATGTACAAAGCCATTCCGTGCTCCACCAACAGCTTTGAGGAAACAGCGGTGTTTTCGATAAGCATTACTATACGCAACGATTTTTCTCCTCTTTGGTTCTCTTTCGTTTATATGGGTTAGTATAACATATTATTTGATTGTTGGCAAGAGGTGAATTGAGGATTCGGGAAGTTGTGCTGATTTGTGCCCGCTTTTCGGGAAGTTGGCGGTAATTTACTGATTTAAAAAGAATTTCAAAATTCCGAAAATGAAGCTCTATTCCGCTCCGCTTCGCTGCACTCCATTCCGCTCCATTTTCGGAACCGGACGAAATTAAAATTTCGTCCTTTTTGAAATTCGTGCTGTCAAGGCAGTTGTGCGAATGGAGACCCGCTCTTATAAGTGTTGTGCTAATTTTTTATTTTGCTGTCAAGGCGGCTGTGCGAATAACCATACTTAGCACAGCTTTCCTAAAAGAGCGGTAAAAATCAGCACACCCCCCTAAAAGCGGGCTTCCACTCGCACAACTTCCCTGACAGCACGAATTTCAGAAATCGATTGAGTTCAGAGTTTTTGCCCAGCTTTTCAAGCAAAAACTCTGAACTCGGTCGGATAGACAAGATTTAAAAATTTCCCAGTTTTTCAAGAAATTTTTAAATCTTGTCGGTTCTGAAATTCTTTTAAATCAGTAAATTACCGCCAACTTTCCGAAAAGCGGGCATGTATCAGCACAGCCTTCCTAAGAGAGCAAAATTCAGCACGACTTCCCTGAAAGAATCCAAATCGGCACAACTTTCCCAAAAATCCAAATCACCGCAAAATTTGTCCAAATCACAGTAGATTTTTCAAATACCGGTTTAATTTCTTGTGTAATATCAACAAATATTTTGCATTATTTTCGCTGAATTGTATGTTGAATTAAAAATAAAATTTTGTTATACTGATAATGTAATGTAAACGATTGCACAATGCGGCAGCGCAACGCTGTTTGCTGTTTTTGATCAAAGCATTATATAAAGCGTGTTTTTCCGTGTTTTCCCTTTATTAAAGAGAAAATGCGGCAAATCCGAATACTCAGAAGGAGGATAAAATGAATAATACCTTAAAGAAAATTCTTGCAGTCGGTTTGACCTGTGCAATGACATTGAGCCTTGCTGCATGTAATCAGGACGAAGGAGGCGGTCCGTCGAACAGTGGAAACGGCGACGGCAGTCAGGGCGGTATAGATGCACCGCTTGAAGAAGCAACCGCTCCTCCCATTGACGATACCGCTCCCACCGGTAATTTGGTGTATCTTACCTATGAAACGAACTTTGCAACAGCCAGTGAGGAAAATTTAGCCAAGTTTGAAACTCAGTACGGCGGAACTATCGAAACAAAGCTGTGCGGAAGCGGAAACGAATATTTTGTGCAGTTGGGTATGCTTGTTACCTCGGGCTCTTCTCCCGACCTTGTCCGTTATGAGTGGAGAAGCTTCCCTCACGGAATGAGCTACAACATATACACTCCCCTTGACGACTACATCGACATCAACAGCGATTTGTGGAAGGATATGAAGGACATTGCCGATCAGTTTATGTACAACAACAAGCACTTCTACTTCCCATATCAGCTGAAAACCAACTTTGCAATCAACTACAACCTGAACACCATACAGGAAGCAAACCTTCAGGATCCTATGGTTCTGTTAGAAAAAAATGAGTGGACATGGAGCACCTTTGAACAGATGCTGAAGGATTGGTGCAACAAGGATCCCAACCATATCGGATATAATGGCGTAGGCGGTCAGTCGTTCATTCTCACCACCGGCAAAAAGACCATTGATGTTACAAATGACGTTATCACCAACAACCTTAAGGATCAGGACATAAGCCGCTGCATGCAGTGGCTCGAAAAGCTTCATAAAGAGGGACTTATCGGTGTTACCGAAGCACAGAACACCGAAACCGGTCACTCCAACGGCTATGAGGCTCCCGAAGCTGCATTTGTTGACGGAAACCTTCTGTTCCTTGGAATGGATCCTTCATGGACCTATCCCGCAGCAATGGAAGCGCTTGACAAAAAGGGAATCGACAATGAGATGAGATTTGTTCCCTTCCCCAGAGATGACAACTCCGACACCTACTATTGCGGTATAGACACCTTCGGATACCTTATTCCTTCCGGCGCACCCAATGTTAAGGGCGCAGTTGACTGGATTAACTTCCTCCGTACCGAGGAGGTGGATCCCGAAAACATAGCTAAGGCGAAGGACACCGCTACCGATGATACTATTGTTTACAAGTCAAAATGCGGAAACAATGACTGCGGAGACACCTCTGAAAACGCAGACAACAAGGGCAGACATATCTATACAGACGATGAGAAGGATCTTACGGAATGTCCTATCTGCGGAACTCCCCGTGAAGAAAAGTACAAGGTTGTATGGAATTCCGATGTATACGATCTTTATATGGAGCTTAAAAGCGCAAACGGCAGATACGTAATGCTGTTCGACAACGGCTACGGATTCAACGACGATGTAGGCAAGATTCTCCGTGACGGCGAAACTCCTATGGTCGACGGTCCCGTATTCGGCGATTTCAGCTTTACACAGCTTGTTGAGGCTAACTATGACGCACTTGAATCCTATCTGAACGAGTACCGCGAGCTTATGAAGCAGAACGCATCAGGCAACTTTGCAACAATGCCTGTTGAAAACACTCCCACCGAAACTACAGCCGAGGGTTGATATTGAATTAAAGTTTAAAAACTTTTTTCATTGTTTTTCTCCTATATTAAAAAAGAACCGAGCTTTGTGCTTGGTTCTTTTTTTAGCTGTAAAAATGTGGAATAATACTAATCCCCGACTGAAAGCAGACAAATAATTTGCGAGGATATTTTATACTAATTCTCGGTTAAAAGTAGACAAATTATTTGCGAGGATATTTTGCGACCTGTAAGGAAGAGGACGACAGCATGCTGACGCCTGCCGAGGACGATGACACAGCAGGGCACAAAACAGACCGCAAAGAATATCTGTTTTCAGTCGGGGATTATATAAGGGGCTGTATTTTTACAGCCCCTAAAAATTCTACTCCTTACTCGGCTCCAGCACGGCATAATTTCCGTCGTCGCGTTTATAAACCACATTCACCTCTCCCGTGTCGCCGTTTTTGAACATAAAGAAGTTATGTCCCAGCATATTCATCTGAAGAATAGCCTCGTCCGTGTTCATTGGTCTTAAACGGAACTGCTTGTGCTTAACAATGGTGTACTGGGACTGATCCTCTTCGGGCTCCGCCTCGTCCTGAGGAGTAAAGGCGCCCGATTTGAGCCTTTTTTCCACCTTGGTCTTATTCTTTCTTATCTGACGGATTATTTTATCTATACAAGCGTCGAGAGCGTCGTTCTTATCACTTGCTCTCTGCTCAGCACGGAAAATCAGGTTTTCATATTTGACCGTTACCTCAACGATAATATCATCTTTGATAGTGGAAACGGTCACCCTTGCATCGGCTTCGTCGCCGAAAAAGCGGTCAAGCTTGGTGAGCTTTTTCTCCGCATAGTCGGTAAAGGTCTGAGGAATCTGCATTTTCTTGGCTGTCATCTGTAATTTCATATTTCTTTCCTCCTTTACAGAAAGGGTGTTATTTAAAGAACTCCTTTTCGGACTTCCTTATAGCTATAATATACCATAAATGAATAAAATTTACAACACTTTTTCACAATTTTAATGATTTTTGTGCATTTATACAAAACATAAGTAACAAAATTATCGGGTTTACAACAACAAAAAATATAACCGAATTCTTTTAAAACAAGCCGATAATTTTTGACATCTTTTTTTTCAGAGTTGAGCTAAAATAAATGCGGTGATTGTGTTGGGGATTACTTTTGAAAGGAATGATCGGAAAATTGAGGGTTATTTATCTCGATATTCTCTTGCTTTTAAATTTTTACATAACCTATTTTCTGGCGGTAAGCGTTTCCTGTCTCCTTCACCGAAAACTGCGGTTTCGCCGGAGATTTTTTGCGGCTGGAGTGGGGTCGCTGACCTCGCTGGCAATTTTTCTGCCCTCCCTGTCCTTCTTTCCGAACCTGCTTTTAAAGCTTGCCGCTTCGTCTGTTATCGTGCTGGCTGCTTTCGGATTCGGCGGCATAAGGGATTTTTTGAGGAATACCGCTGTTTTCTTTCTGCTGAACTGCCTTTACGCAGGCGTTATGCTTGGCTTATGGCTTTTCGTCTGCCCAAGCGGAATGATGTACAACAACGGGGTGAGCTACTTTGATATTCCTTTGTGGCTTGCTCTTGCGGCAACGGCGGCGGCTTATCTGACGGTAAGGCTGATACGCCGTGTTCTGGACTCCAAAACTGCCTTGGACAAAAAGTATACTCTAAAGATAGTCACCGAAAAGGGCTCTGTTTCACTTTCGGCAGCGGCTGACAGCGGAAACAAGCTGACGGATTTTTTTACAGGACTTCCCGTGATTTTCTGCGACCTTGACAAATGCCGTCATATATGCCCCGAAGGAGTTTTGCAAAGGATAGACCAAAAGGAAAATGACTTGGAAAGCATAAAGGGTATCAGGCTGATTCCCTGCTCCACCGTTTCGGGAGGCACAATGGCGGTGTGCTTTAAGCCCGATAGGCTCATTATAGACGACGGAAATCAAAAAAAAGAAGTTGAAGCGCTGGCAGGTTTTACAAAATCGGGACTTGGCGGTGAAGAAGCTATATTTAATCCCGCTATATTATAATACTAATTTCCAATTAAAAAGCAGCCAAGCTGTTTTTTAATTGCCCTGCTGCAATAGCGGCAAAGTGAG
This sequence comes from uncultured Ruminiclostridium sp., assembly GCA_964636555.1. Classification (GTDB taxonomy): domain Bacteria; phylum Bacillota; class Clostridia; order Oscillospirales; family Ruminococcaceae; genus Ruminiclostridium_E. The sequence goes on along the minus strand of CAZWRZ010000027.1, from coordinate 1,059 downwards.
GGAGCAAAGCTCCCTCAGGTATTGTATTGAACGTACATACCCACCGCCTTTGGCGTTCCTTCGGCAAATCCGAAGGATTTTGACAGTAGATTTTATCTGCTGTCAAAATGGATATCAGTATAAAAATAAAAATACAAATAACCGTAAAGGAGCTGTTAATATGATGTTAAAAGCGTTAATGAAAAAAATCGGGGTCATGCTCCGTTTTAAAAAATCGGGAAAGGTTTTTTACATAAACGGAGCAGACACCCTTCCCCCTCCCCTTTCAAAGGAAGAGGAGCAGAAGGTTTTCGAGCTTATGGACACAGATTTTGAAAAAGCCAGAGAAGAGCTTATTGTACACAATCTCCGCTTGGTGGTGTATATCGCAAAAAAATTCGAGTCCTCAGGAACCAATCTTGAGGATCTGATATCAATAGGCACAATAGGGCTTATCAAGGCGGTGAACACCTTCAGCAAGGAGAAAAACATAAAGCTCGCCACCTACGCCAGCAGGTGTATCGAAAACGAGATACTGATGTTTCTGCGGAAATCCATCCAATATAAGCACGAGATATCCATAGACGAGCCCTTGAACGTTGATTGGGACGGGAACGAGCTCTTATTGTCAGACGTTCTGGGCACCGACAACGACGTGGTTAATGTAAATATAGAAAACGAAACGGAACAGCAGATCCTAAGAAAGCTGGTAGCGGCATTGCCCGAAAGGGAGAGAATAATTATGGAAATGCGCTTCGGCTTAAAGGACGGCAAGGAGCTTACACAGAAGGAGGTGGCAGATAAGATAGGGATTTCGCAGAGCTATATTTCACGGCTGGAAAAGAAGATCATCAAGAGGCTCAGGAGGGATCTGGAGAGGCTGTGCAATTAACTGTAAACGGTATTATAAAACGAAGGGACTGTAAAAAGGGCAGCCCCTTTATTTTATGCTTCCAAGAAACTTGTACCGGTTTATGGTTCTCTCAGGAAAGCCGGCGGTAATTTACTGATTTAAAAAGAATTTCAAAACCGACAAGATTTTAAATTTGCTTGAAAAGCTGGGCAAATTTAAAATCTTGT
>CAZWRZ010000026.1:0-25817 GCA_964636555.1 uncultured Ruminiclostridium sp. | reverse complement strand
GGTAATTTACTGATTTAAAAAGAATTTCAAAACCGACAAGATTTTAAAATTGCTTTAAAAACTGGGCAATTTTAAAATCTTGTCTATCTAACTAAGTTCGGATTTTTTGCTTAAAAAATTGGGCAAAAAATCCGAACTCAGTTGATTTTTGAAATTCGTGCTGTCAAGTAAGCTGTACGAAAAATTTATATCTTAGAATAACCAAACGCATTGATCAAAGCGTCAACCTTCTGCTTATTCTTGCACATAGGGCAATCGGCGGGAGAATGGCTGGCGTAGCCGGGGATATCGTCAGGAGTGAACAAGGTCTGCACCTTAACTCCGCCTACCTCGTCAATAGCGCTGAACAGAGCCGCAACGCTGACAAGATTGCCGCTGTAATATTTGAGACATTCCATAGACCTGCTGATAGTCCAGCCTGTTGACGCACTGGAGATAAGCAGTAAAACGCGCTTGTTCCAGATCATGGGCTGTGTGTCGTCGCGGAATATCATCTGGTTGTTGCTGTCCATTTCGGGAGTGATTACGCAAATGTCATTGTCGTAGTTTATGGAATGGGTAGAGCCCGAGCTGAGCTTTTCTGCAAGAAATGCGCCTATCATCTGTGTGCCTTCCAAGCATACTATCGTATCAATAGGAGTGCCCGAATAGATAGACTCGAAAACGGTGGCAGTTTCTCTTGCGTTTTTCAGTTTACGTTTCATTTTGTTCAGGTCAATATAATGATTGACATGGGAGTGGTTGGTGGCAAAGTGACCGGGGATAACCGACAGCTTTATGTGCTTGTACTTTCCGTATTTAATTTCCGTTGCTCTTGATTCCATAGTGATAGTGTACCCCTTTCAGAATTAGCGGTTTTGTCTCCGAATTATTCGGGCATAAATACCGCATAAATATGATAACACATTATACGAAAAAAATCAATTAAGATTATGAAATTTATTACCTTTGCACAAATTTTCTTTCCAAATTTTTCCGACAAATTTTTACAATTTCACAGTTATTTGATAATTTTTGTGAATTGTAAACAAAAGTATTTCTTTTTATTCTATGCTGAATATGAAAAAAATACAAAAATAGGGTGGATTTTTTTTAAAAAGTATAGTATAATTTAAATAACGTATTTTTTATCATTACACGCAAATTATAAGGAAGGAAAACTCAAAGTATGAAAACCTACAAATGCACGGATATTCGAAACGTAGCCCTTGCAGGTCACGGCGGAAGCGGCAAGACCTCTCTTGCGGAAGCCCTGATGTATGTAAGCGGAGGATTGGACAGAATGGGAAAGGTTGCGGACGGCACCACCGTTAGCGATTATGACCCCGATGAGATAAAGCGCAAGATTTCTCTTAACGCTTCCCTCGTATATGCCGAGTGGAAGAATACTAAAATAAATATTATTGACACTCCCGGTCAGTTTGACTATGTGGGCGAAATGAACGAGGGTATCAGAGCCGCAGAAAGCGTAATCATCACTCTGCCTGCCAAGGACGGCGTACAGGTAGGTACCATAAAGGCATTCAACGAGGCAAAGCTGAACAAAAAGGCTTCAATGTTCGTTGTTACAAGAATGGAGGAGGAAAACTCCAACTTCTATAAATGCCTTGAAGAGATGAAGACCAACTTCGGTCCCACTATCTGCCCTATCGTAGTTCCCTTTGACAAATACGGCAAGGTTGAGAGCTACATAAACCTTCTTGAAATGAAGGCTTATGAGTACAGCGAGGGCGGAAAGCGCAAGGAAGTTGAGATGCCCGCTTCGGAAAACCGCTTAAAGGGCTTAAGAGCCGCTATGGCTGAGGCTATTGCCGAAACCGACGAAGATCTGATGATGAGATTCTTTGAGAACGAGGGCGAGGACTTCACCTTTGCCGAGATCGTCAAGGGTATTCACGACGGTATAGATCAGGGCGTTATTACTCCCGTTGTTTGCTGTTCGGGAGATACCTTGGCTTCCGTTGACATGCTCCTCGATACAATGGTTTATATGCTCCCCAGCGCGGCGGAAAGACCGGGCGAGCCTAAGAAGGAAGAGTATGTTAAGTACGATGAAAATAAGCCTCTGTCTGCATTTGTATTCAAGACAGTTGCCGATCCCTTTGTAGGAAAAATGAGCTTTGTCAAGGTGATCGAGGGTAAACTCACCGCAGCCTCCGCTATCGTCAACGCAACTACGGGCGAGGCTGAAAAGCCCGGCAAGCTCCTTGTATTAAAGGGCAAAAAGCAGGAAGAGGTTTCCGAGGCATGTGCAGGCGATATCGTTGTTGTTACCAAGCTTAACGCCAACACCAACGACACTCTTTGCGACCCCTCCAATGTGGGACAGTATGTTCCCATTATCTTCCCTCAGCCTTGCTTCTTCAAGGGTATCGCTGCCGTTAACAAGGGCGACGAGGGCAAGCTTGGAACAGCTTTGAGACGTTTAATGGAAGAGGATCTGACCCTCTCCTATCAGCATAACCACGAGACCCACCAGCGCATTATCGGCGGTATGGGTGAGCAGCACATCGAGGTTTCCGTTCAGAAGCTGAAAAACAAATTCGGTGTGGACGTTGAGCTGTCACAGCCCATTATCGCTTACCGCGAGACTATCCGCAAAAAGGTCAGCGTTGAAGGAAAGCACAAAAAGCAGTCGGGCGGTCACGGTCAGTACGGACATGTTAAAATGGAATTTGAACCCGGCGAAACCGACGAATTGGTATTTGCTGAAAGAGTTGTGGGCGGAAGCGTGCCCAAGAACTACTTCCCCGCAGTTGAAAAGGGCTTGCAGGAAAGTATCGCTCACGGCGTACTGGCAGGCTATCCCGTTGTACGCTTGAAGGCTACTTTGTTTGACGGCTCTTATCACCCTGTAGACAGCTCCGAGCAGGCGTTCAAAATGGCGGCTCACCTTGCCTATAAGGCAGGACTTCAGCAGGCTGCACCTTGCTTGCTTGAGCCTATTATGAGCCTTACCATTTTGGTACCCGACGATAACACAGGCGATGTTATGGGCGTTATCAACAAGCGCAGAGGCTCCGTTCTTGGTATGAATCCCGCTGCCAGCGGAATTACCCAGATCGACGCCGAGCTGCCTATGGCTGAAACAGGCGACTTTGCTACCGTTATCCGTCAGATGACAAGAGGCATGGGCGGATTTACCATGGAGTTTGCGAGATATGAGCAGCTGCCCTCTAACTTGGAGGCTGATGTTATTGCAAATGCTCCTAAGTTTAGCGAGTATGAGGGATAAAATTTAGTTTTTAATAATGTAAAGGGGCTGTAAAAAAGACAGCCCCTTAATTTATAACAAGTTTCTTGGTAGAGCCGTAAAAATCAGCACAACATCTATACAAACGGGTTTCCACTCGCTCAACTGTCCTGATAGCACGAATTTCAAAAATCAACTGAGTTTGGAGTTTTTGCCCAGCTTTTCAAGCAAAAAATCCGAACTCAGTTAGATAGACAAGATTTTAAATTTGCTCATTTTTTCAAGCAAATTTAAAATCTTGTCGGTTTTGAAATTCTTTTTAATCAGTAAATTACCGCCAAGTTTTCTGAGAGAACAATAAATTAGCACAACTTTCTTGGGAGCATAAAACAAAGGGACTGTCTTTTTTTACAGCCCCATTTTATTTTATATCAAACCAACTGCAACCAACCACGCCAGAAATTCCACTTATTAAGTGAAGGGACCTTCATATTAAAGCGAAGGGAGGTGACGAGCATAGATGAACAAGAGCGATGAAGAAATTCTTGAGCTGTTTTATTCAAAAGACCAATCGGCGGTAACGGAGTTCAAGGAAAAATACGGCAGCTTGTGCCAAAGCATAGCGTTGAATATTCTGAAAAGCAAAGAGGACGCCGAAGAATGCGTTAACGATGTGTACATTACTCTGTGGAACAACCCCCCTTTCACAGATAATTTTAAGGCTTATGTGTGCGGAACGGCGAAAAACATTTCTCTCACAAAGCTGAAATACAATTTGGCAGAAAAGAGAAACGGCAATTTAAAAGTATCTCTTTCGGATCTGGAGGAAATGGGCGTTGATATTGCCGACAAAGAGGATACCGAGGGAAGAGAGCTTGGAGAGATCATAAGCAGATTTCTCCGTGAACAAAACCCCGACCACCGAAACGTTTTTATCAGGCGGTATTGGTTTATGGACTCGGTGGCGGATATTGCAAAAAAATTTTCATTCAGTCAGAGTAAGGTGAAATCTATGCTCTTCCATACCCGAAACAGGCTGAAAAGGTATTTAAAGAAAGAAGGTATTGATATATGAAGGAACAAAAGCTTTTTAAAATTGCAAAATATATTGATGAGGAGCTTATCAGCGAGGCGGCGGAGTATGTGCCGTTTCGGAATGCACAAAATTCACAAAAACGAGATGAGGGTGAAACTGTTTACATCTCCGCAGTAAGGACAAATGGCGGAAAAAAGCGGATTTGGAAATACTCCGCCGCAATCTTGGCTTTGATGGCGGTGGCAGGAGGTACACTGTTTATCACAGAATATAAAAATGAAATTAAAGGCGAGATCAAGGACGATTTTACACTGACCTCAAACGAAGATGAAACACGACCCGAAGATGATGCTGTAAGCGTCAGTGAAAGCGAGCTTCTTCCTGAAGAAAGCTCGCCGAGCGAAAGTGAAGTTGAACCATCTTTTGAAGAAAGTTCTGTAAGCAATACAGATGTCGAGGAAAAGCCCGAAAGGATCACGCCGATAAAGACTGTTGAATTTAAATATCCTTCTCCTCCTCAAAGTCCGGAAGATGAATTTGAAGCAATACCAATGGGTCTCAATGCGGAGGTCATTGACTCTATGCCGTCTATTCCGACTTGTTCTTTAGGCAAAGAATACTTTAAGGAGATGAGTACCGAGGAACTCTTCAAATATTACGGGCTGGAATATATGCTTCCATTCCTGAGCCGATATGATCATGAGATCGTTGATGAAAACTCTCCTCATGGCATTTATACCTCAGAAGACGGCAGCGTTTATGATATAAATACATTTGTTCTTGTCGGCAATGAACCTGCAGAGTTTCAAATATTGGCCATTAAAGGCAAAATAACAATTACTGTGGGAAAAAATGTGAAGTTTGGTCAGGAATATTATTCACAACGTCATTCGCATTCAGATCTTTATGATATTTGGTATGATGAAGAGAGCGATAGCTTTTTTGTTGTCTATAATATTAAAGGAGACTGCAGCGTTATGATCTCGGCAAAAACCGATGATATATATTATAAGGGGGATTGGTATGATAAAAAAAGCGAAGAAATAAATGAAGGGATTTCTTTTGCACTTTATACTTTTTTCCTTAATATTATTCTCCCTTGCACTGAACAGTATATAGAAGATGAAAATGGATATATAATGTATCAAATTGATTACACCACGAGCGAATATCGTGATTATACAGATAAATTGTATCCGTTTTATCCGTTGGAGAATTTGCCTTTGGAAGAGAAAATACGGTTAGGATTGAGTTAAAAGCAGTATGCGATCATACTGAAAAATAAAACTTAAAATTTTAAGGGGGAAAACATAATGAAGGAAATGTTAAAAAAAAGAAGCGTCAATACCGACAGCAGCAACGACAACGATTATGTTAAGGTCAGCTGTGAAAGGGTAGAGGAACTGCCTGATGGAGGGAAAGTATATGTATATATTATTGGCGGGCAAGAGAATAAATTCTCTGTACCTCCGGAAGGTTTTGTACCCCTGACAGCTACCGATGAGCAGCTTATGACATACGGTTTTCCTCCAAGACCAAGCGAAAATAATACAGAGGATTATAAAGATTGGGTTAAACTTATGAAAAATTATAAGTCCACACCTGTTCCTGAAATTGAACTGCTTAAGGATTCTGCAAAAGAAAACGATAGTAATTCAATAAGTGTATTAACAACCGAAAGCCAAACAGTAGCAGGATATGGATCTGATGTTGAAAAAAACATTATCTTTATTCTCAGCTGCAGATGGATTTTGTTCAGTCGGCAGTATTTCCTACTACGAAAGGCAGCACTGCGGAATTCTTTTTAGGCTTCGGTATTCCTTTCACTACACAAAGTAATATAGTTGCAGGGACTAAAAAAGTTTATGACGGAAGCTTGCATGCCTTTTACCGCGTTGTTGGAAAAGAGTCAGGAGGATTATTGCCGACAGAAGATGAGGTCAAGATCAACAATTTCTCAGTAAAAGCATCGGACAGAATACATATATACATATCATTCCAAAGAGCCAATAATCTGTTTAATTTTTATTTTTCCAATGAAACCACCGGTGAAACTGTTGCATGCACAAAAAATTATCCTGCTAATGAATATTATTGCGGAGAAAAAATAGGATGGGGAGTGTACCATCCTATAGAAACCGGTTTAAGCGGATTTCCTTCTGTTACATTTAAAAATTGTAAAGCAATGACTAATATATCCGATACCTGGACCGATCTCAATAATCTGGAAGGTTTGTATGATTTGAAAATGATAGGCATTCCTCCATCCAAAAATATTTTGTGTATGGCCAGCGAGATTTCAAACAATAATAGTTTTCAATGTACATGGAAAAATGCAACATAATGCAAAAAAGTATCCTCCGCTCCAAGCGGGGGATATTTTAATATTGCCCTTTATTGCATTATCACATCCTTAACGGAAACTCCGATTTCAGCGCAAATTCCCCCTTATGGAAAACACGGAGCGAGCCGATATCATCCGAGAAAAACTCCAGCGCATAGGTTTCGCCGAGGTAATCAAACTCGATATAAATTCCGTAGGCCTTTGACAAATTCTCCTCATCGCTCATTACCCTTGAATGGCGGCAGTCTATGGGCTCTGAGTCGGGGTCTATCAATTCGATCTCATAAACAGTAATATTCTCACAGCCGAGAGCGTTCAGTCTGTCCTTTATATCTCCCGCAGTATTATTTCCGTTTATGCCGTCTATTCTGTTTCCTTTTATTATATCGGGAATATCGTTGGGGTCGGCCTGTCCGTCAGGCTGCTCAGGCTGAGGGAATCCGGATAAATAAACCTTCAGTGTCGTTTCGAATGAGAAAAAGCGGTTTGTCACAGCTCCTACCTTTTCGCCGCGGCAGTAAAACTCAAAATCCACCTCTCCGTCATTGGAATTCCTTTCAAACAAGGCTTGATAGAACCTGTCAATGGACATATAGTTGTAAATATTCACACCAGGAAATACATTTTCTATATCAAGACGGTCTTTCCACCGATTTTTTTCTTCCTTGGTCATGGCAGCAAGAGCTTTTGCCTTTCCCACTGCGTTTTGTTCCTTATAGTCCTCCATATTTTCAAAGGTCGCGTATTGATAATTTACCGCTCCGTCACTGTACCCTGTGCATACCCACCTGTAATTTTCCCAGCCGGGTTCCGGTCCGGAAGAAGTGGGAGCACCGCCCTCAATATACGCCTTTATGATCATTCCCTCTTCAATGGATATGTCCCCGGACAGTTTGTTATCATAGTAACAGTCCACCTGATCTCTGTAAAGGCTAAAAACAGGTTCTCCCTTCTTGGGTTCTCTCTCCAACAGGGCATGATATCTTTCGCTTAATGTTGAAAAGGTTGGAACAGATTCGCTGAAAATGTCAGAAGAAAAGAGCAGCGACTCTATATCAAGATATTTTTCCCACTGCTGCATTTCTGCAGTGCTCATGTAGAAAGAGACCCTGTCCTTTCCCATCTCCTTTATCTCGGCAGCACTGGAATCTTTGTCGATATAGGTGTACTTAAAGTGCATATAGCCGTTTTCAAACCAATAAGGGATCCAGCATGCATCTTCCCATTGAACGGGAACGGAGATATTCGGTGAAGTTTCCGCCTCGGTTGCATATACGGCAGGCTCGCTGTTTTGGGAGGAAGCGGGTTTGCTTTCTCCCTCAGTTTTTGCCGGAGGCGAAGACTCATAACCGCCGACACCTAAGAAGATTCCTCCCGCCGCCAGCAAAACGCAGAGACAGCACAAAGGAACTGCCTTTCTTAAGATTTCGTTTCTTATATTTCTTTTGACTTTATATTCGTTGACGGAATTCAAGACGCTTTCCGCCATTTCCTTATAGCTTATCATCATAGCTGAAGCCCTCCTTTTCAAGCTGACTTTTTAACTCCTGTTTTGCACGGAAAACAAGAGTTTTTATGCTGCCTGCAGGCTTTTTCATGATCCTTGCGGCTTCTCTATGGCTGAAATCCTCAAAGTACACCAGCCAAAGCACCTGACGGTATTGGGGCTTCAGCTTCGACATGGCTTTGTGCAGAGTTATCCGCTCCTCTTCCTTTATGTAGGAATGTTCGAGGCTGTCTTCGTCCGAGCTGAGCTGTATATATTCCTCCTCAGACACCGGCTGCCGCCTGTGAATTGCCCTTAAATAATCATAAGCGGTATTTCTGCCTATTGTATAAAGCCATGTTTTAAAGGAGCTTTTTCTCTTATCTGTTTTAAATGCGGGTTTTCGGGTAAAAAGCTTGACAAAGGTTTCCTCCGCCAGCTCCTCTGCGGTGTGGATATTGCCCACATGGCTGTTCAGATAAAAGATAAGACCGTCCTTATAGTCCCTGATGATCTCTTCCAATGCGTATTCGTCGCCGTCAAGGAAACGGTTGTAGTATTCGGAGCCCTTGTCCATTTGTCCGTTCCTTTCAGAAAAATTTTTCTTCATTTATTACACGTTTATAATCGGCAAAGGTTTACAGTTTTTTGAGGATTTTTTAAAGAAATTTTTATTTTTTTAAAATTTAAAAAAGGACTTGACATTTTTTGTACAAGCGAGTATAATATATAAAGTTGAGAAATGCGCCAATAGCTCAGCTGGATAGAGTGACTGGCTACGAACCAGTAGGTCGGGGGTTCGAATCCCTCTTGGCGTGCCAACCTATGTCGAATCAGAACCTTTCAGGGGTTCGGATAACATAGCGTGCCAACCTATGTCGAATCAGAACCTTTCAGGGGTTCGGATTTCGGATAACATAGCGTGCCAAGAAAATTTCGGGGCGAGGAACATCTCGCCCCTCAATTTTCGTCCAAAATCACTTGACGGCTGAGAGCCGTCATTTTTGCTTCGCAAAAACCGTAATTTTGGACACGTGCTGCGCTTACGGTATGTTGATTAAATTAAAATCTTTTTCGTCAACGAATCACATGAAAATTTCGGAGCGAGGAACATCTCGCCCCTCAATTTTGGACACGTGCTGCGCCTACGGAATGTTTGTGATGAAATAATCTTTTTTGTCAACGTTTCATACACAAAAGCGACAATTTTCGACAAAAATTGTCGTTTTCTTTTTATCTTTGATGATTTCCAAATATTCTTTACATTTTCTGTGATAAAGTTATACATAATAAATCAGAGGCAAGATAAGATATGGAGCAAATAATTGAAACAAATGCAGACAGTCAATACAGAAAAATGACTGAAACACCTGTGGGAAAGCTGATAGTTTCGCTGGGGATACCGACTATCATCAGCATGCTCATCACCAATATATACAATATGGCGGACTCATACTTCGTCAGTCAGCTGTCGCTCAGCGCAGGCGGGGCAACGAGCATCGTATTTGGTGTAATGGCTATTCTTCAGGCATTCGGATTTATGTTCGGGCATGGTTCGGGAAGCCATATCAGCCGTTTGCTTGGCGCTAAGCACAATGAAAAGGCAAGTCAGTTTTCATCTACGGGGTTCTTTTGGGCGGTGTTTGTCGGCTTTCTGATAATGATCGGCGGACTTATTTTTATTGAACCGCTTATGAGACTTCTCGGAAGCACCGATACAATCCTGCCCTATGCTATAGACTACTGCACCTTTATACTAATATCCGCACCTGCTATGACAGGCAGCTGCGTGCTGAATAATATACTTCGCTACGAGGGGAAAGCCGCCTTGGCGATGATAGGTCTGACTACGGGCGGTATTTTAAATATGGCACTGGATCCGCTGTTTATATTTGCGTTTGATATGGGCATAAGCGGTGCGGGACTTTCCACTGCATTATCGCAGTACATATCATTCGGTATTCTGCTGTCTATGTTTTTGACGAAAAAAACGCAAAGCCGAATTTCACCCCGCCTTATCTCAAAGGAATTTAATGTATTGGCAAGCATTGTTTTGACGGGACTGCCGAGCCTTGCAAGACAAGGACTTAACAGTGCCTCCACCATGGTGATGAACGCACAGGCAAAGCCTTTTGACGACGCAGCGATAGCGGCAATGGGATATGTGGGCAGAACATCAAACCTGATGTTCAGCATCGGGCTTGGTATAGGGCAAGGCTTTCAGCCTGTATCGGCATTTAACTACGGCGCTAAAAAGTATTCAAGGGTCAAAAAAGGAACATGGTTTACACTTGCATTGGGAATGGCGTCTATCGGCGTTATCTCCACAGTCTGCTTTGTTTTTGCGCCGCAGATCATTTCTCTTTTCAGAGACGAGGCTGAGGTTATTGAGATCGGCAGCGAGGCATTGCGTATCCAATGTGTTTTCCTTTTGTTCTTTCCCGCATCTATGGTTGTCAACATGCTGTTTCAGAGTATCGGGAAAAGCATTCCGGCGCTGGTGCTGTCGTGTCTGCAAAGCGGACTTATTTTTATTCCGCTATGCCTTATTCTGCCGCAGTTTTGGGGTATAAAAGGCATAGAAGCGGCACAGCCGCTGGCTTATTTTGTGACCATGCTGATTTCATTGCCTTGTATGATCGTTTTTTTGAAGCGCTTACCGAAAGATGAATAGAGCCGAATACGGTTTTCTCCGTAGGATTTTACATATTCCTCCGCCGCTGCTTTAGAAATGAACAAAGCCGTTCCGTTGTTTCTTCGTTATTCAGCAGCTCATAAGCCTTGCTATGCTTTATCGGCGGGACACTGAAACAAATACGCTCCCAATGAACAGGGGGCGTATTTTTATGCTTATTTGCCAAAGAATCTTTAAAATAGGTTGAACTTCTCCTAACTTTGGTGTATAATATATTTGAAAGGAGTGATTTCAATGATGATAAATACTGATGCAATGGTTTCGATGACCGAAGCCAATCAAAATTTTTCCAAAGTAGCAAGACTTGTAGATGAAAAAGGTGCAGCGATTATTCTTAAAAACAATGTACCACGGTATGTTATTATGGAGTTTTCGGAGGCTGAAAAACTGCAGCTTACTCCAAATGAAGATTTATCTCAGATTTCTAAACGGCTGATTGAGAAAATGATCTTGTAAAATGAAAGAGTTAATCGGACAACAAGCGCTGCATTATGATTTTGCAGCAATCCATTAAATAAAAAGAGGTGACTAAATTGCTTGCGGCAGCATTGGGATATATTGAATCAAATGAGGATAAAAAACGATTCACGGAATTGTATAATACATACAAGAACTTGATGTACAAGATAGCATTTGATATACTGCAAAACCCGCAGGACGCGGAGGAAGCATTACAGGAAGCTTTTTTCAGTATTGCCAGAAATTTTTCAAAAATTTCTGAAATAAATTGTCCCCAAACAAAGGCTTTCGTTGTTATTGTTATTAGGAACTGTTCATATAATATGCTTAAAAAAATAAAACGTCGGCATGAAGCGGAAACAGATATTGATGAGCTTGAAATTCCCGCTGAAACTCCGATGCCGGACGAAAAAGCGCTGGATAAATACGGTGTGGAAGCACTTGAAAATGCGCTGAAGCAGCTTCCCCAAAATTATTACGATATTATATACCTTACTTCGTATATGGATTACAGCTTAAACGATGCTTCTAAATTTTTGGGAATAAGCTACGAAAACGCCAAAAAAAGATTGATTAGGGCAAGAGCAAAGCTTGCGGTTAATTTTGAAGGAGAACGGATATGAGCAATCTTAAATTAGCATTGGAAAATACAATGAACCTACAGATAGCGGAATATGAAAACGACTTGGAGACACATGAATTTTCACATCGTTTCGAGAAAAGAATGAACAAGCTAATAAAGAGCATGGGCGGAGGCAGTTTTCTGCTCTTTGGAAGCAGGGTGCCGCTGCGGAAAGCCGTGCAGCTTGCTTTTTTGATCCTGATTCTGGCAGTGCTGGCGGCAGCGACTTATGCTTTCATCAACTGGGGCAGCTTCACTGTAAAGGAATATGACATATTTTCGCTGCTTAATGTAACCGATATTTCCGACGCTCCTCTGACCTTGGAGGAACGATATGAGATCGGAGCGGATCTCAGCGAATACGATTGCGAGGTTATTGAGGATAATAATTCCATAGTCGATATTTATTACACTAATTTATATGATAAAAACAAAACCTTTGATTTTTCTCAAAGGACAAAGAAATTGCTCAAAAATAAAAGAATAAATACTGAAAATATCGCTCAAATGCCTACTATGATTGAAGTAAACGGCTGTATCGGACTGTATATTCAGAATTTGAAGGGAGAACATATGATTTTGTGGGACAACGGCAGCTATTTTATTGAAGTCACAGGAAACAAGGAATTTAGCATAAATGAACTAATTTTAATATGTGATTCTGTGCAAAAAGCAGAATGAGAAATTTTTTTCAAAAAAGTGTCCCCAACTTGTCCTTTCTGTTGTTTTAATTTATAAGGGAAACCTCAATAAACACTAAATTGAAGGGATACTACACTATGAAAAAAATAATATCTGTCATCTTGGTTATTGCTGTTGTACTTTCGCTGTTCACAACAGTCTTTGCTGATCATCAGTTTTATGATATTGCAGGTGTAACGGAAGATAGTATTCTTATTATCGAAGGAACCACCGCAACATGCATAAGTCGAGCAGTTTGGTTTGACACAGATGTCGAATCATTCAAAATCACTCAATCCCTTGAAAAGCAAGGTTTTCTGTGGATATGGGGCAAGTATGACGGGTACTGGACCAAGACACTGACAAAAACCGGAGTTCTGAACACTACGGTTTATAACCTATCCAAAGGAAAATATAGAGTAAAATCTACTTTCCTTATCACAATGAAAGACGGCACTACACAAACCTTCTCGGTTTACAGCGGCGAAGAAAAAGTATCATAAAAAAAATTACGAGTCCTCCACAAAAAATGCATAAAACCAAGTGGGAAATTACATATAAAGGGAATAAAATATACACTCTCAGCAGGGTATTATCAGATTTCCTTTACAGACGGTGAAGCCCCCCTAACCGTCTTTCCCACTTAGGTTTTCTTTTTTGGACTTCGATTGCCAAAAAAGATAAAATCCTTTTTGGACTTCGATCGCCAAAAAAGATAAAATCCTTTTTGGACTTCGATCGCCAAAAAAGATAAAATCCTTGAGATGTAACAAATTTTAAGGTATGCAAGTAATTTATACAGAAAGAATAATTAAACATTCTCGCAATTACCAAAAATGAAAGGAATTATTTACGTGTGATTACTATTGCATTATGCAGCAACGATATTTTATATTTGAAAAACACCTTGTACAGATCGGTAAAGGCGGCGACTTATAAAGCCGATATGCATGCGGATATCCGTGTCTTTTCAAACGGAATGAAGCTTCTTGAAGAATACGAGAACGGAAAAAGATTTGAAATAGTCATATTGGATATTGATATGCCTCTTTTAAACGGAAAAGAACTTGCGGCAAGCCTTAGGCGCATGGACTTTTCTTTTTTTCTTGTTTTTGTTACTGCTCATGAGGACGAGTTGGAAAATGCGGTTCGTTACAGAATTAACGCTTTTATTCCTAAGGGCAGTAAAACAAATAAGATGATTGGCGAATTTGCACGGGTTTTCAGCGAATATTTATTATTAAGTCCTCAATATGAGGTTTTTGATATACTGAGAGAAGGTTTGCTCACTTCATATAAAGTTCCGTTAAGCAATATTTTGGGATTTTATTTATCGCAAAAGATTATATACTTAAAGACAACCACGAATGATTACATATTAAAGGAAAGAAGATTTAACGAGATATCGGAAAGATTTTTAAGCAAGAACTTTTTTGAGTGCCGCCGAAATTACATTGTCAATCTAAACAGAATATCGGAAATAACGGATAGTGATGTTATTTTAGAAAACGGTGACAAGTTTCCGCTCAGTAAGCGTAATCGCAGCAAGCTTGTAAAAGAATTTGCAAGATGTGTTAACGGAAAGCGGAATATTTAAAATAAATGTAATAATGAAAAACACTTATTTCGTCTAGGGCATCGACAAATTAGAATTAGCAATTAAAAACCATTGAGAAAACAGAAATATTAAAAAAGCACTAATGCAAAAATATTTTGGATAAATATATGGGGAGGTAATACAATGATTGCGACAAGAAAGAAAAAAGAAAACAAGCCGGTTTTAGCTATATGTTATGATTTTGATAAAACACTTTCTCCGGATGATATGCAGGCACAAGGATACATTCAAGCGGTATATGATGGCGATGTTCCCTCTTTCTGGAAAGAATCTAATTCCATGGCAGAAAAAAATGAAATGGATTCTAACTTAGCATATATGTATCAGATGGTGGACAAAGCGCAAGGACGAGTAGTTTTTACAAGGAAGACACTTGAAGAGTATGGGGCAAAAGTTAAATTGTTTCCAGGGGTAGAGGAATGGTTTGAAAGAATCCGGCAATATGGTGAAGAGAAGGGAGTAATTATAGAACACTACATTATTTCTTCGGGACTTAAAGAAATGATTGAAGGAACATCAGTTGCCAAAGCAGGTGCGTTTGAAAAAATATACGCAAGTTCGTTTTTATATAATGAACATAATGTTGCGATATGGCCTGCCCAAGTTGTAAATTACACAAATAAGACACAGTTTTTATTTAGAATTGAGAAAGGTGTGTTAGATGTAAATGATTCAGGTGTTAATGAATTTTTTGCCCCGGAAGATATTCGTGTACCATTCAGAAATATGATATACATAGGTGATAGTGATACAGATATTCCTTGTATGAAGCTTGTAAATTCATATGGGGGACATTCAATAGGCGTTTTTAACAACGATACACTTGATAAAACAAAAGTTTATAAGATGTTGCATGATAATCGTATAAAATTTTTTGCACCTGCTGATTATACTGAAGATTCTGAACTAGATAAGTTAGTTAAGGCAATTATTGACAGAACTGCAACTAATGAAATATTAGAGAACATTTATTATAAGTGTAAAAAAGAGCAAAACGAAAATCGAAAGAATAATGATGAAAACAAACGCAAGAGGCTTGATTTAATTCTATCATTAGATGGAAGCGGCAATTTTTCAAATACACATTCTATAATGAAAGAATTACTTTTAGTTGAATATTGGTCAGAAGATGAAATGGAAATGCTATTTGATATCGCTATAAATAATCATCCAGTTCGGTATCTGTTAAATGATTACGATGTTAAAGCTTTCTATAAAAAAATAATAAAGCAAATGCCAATACCCACAGAGAAATCGAAAAAAGTAGAGTCTTTTTTCGATAAGGAGTGATTTTGTCTTATCTCAAATTTTGAATTTCTTAATAAAATAGAAGATTATAGGCTCTTTTCCTCCGCCTCCATCGAAGCCGAAAAGGTCTGCGACCTCTCCCACAATGTGTGCAATAGGTTGCCGCAAAGCCTTAGAACTCGCCGTAAAATGGGTCTGCTCCGCCGACACCATAATCAAAATGCCATAGTGAGGACGCAGAAAAGTGGTTAGCATTGGTGCAGAAGTATACAAAGCTGACAGAGCTTAATGCAGTATTGTTGAATGAGCTGATTGAGAAGATATTGGCGTATTAGGCAGTTAATGGAGCGAACGGTGATGTGGTGCAGGAGATAGAGATTTATTATAGGTTTTGGGGGAGATTGAGTAAAGTTTGAGATTAAAATTTTAGAGCATCATTAAGTTGGGATACGGGGGACCATTAGGGTTCCCCCCTGAGTTTTGATCAGATGTCTGAGATTTTCAGCAAGGTTGAAAATCTTAAAATCGAGGCAGAGCAAGGCTTTGCCCGATTTTTTTGGCGGCTTTGCTGTCAAAAACGGCATCAGCTTGTCTAAAAACCGACCCATGGGAGGTTTTTCTACAAGCTGAAACAGGGACTGCTTTTTAACAGTCCCTGTTATTTTATTTTTTAATGCTCAAATTTTCCCGAAACATTTTTTAAGAAGTCGATAATCGTCAGGTGCTGCGGGCAGATTTGTTCGCATTGTCCGCATGCTATACAATCGGAGGCTTTGCCGTGGGTTTGGGTCAGGGCGTCGTAGTTGGAGTAAGAAACTGTCCAGCCTTTTTGCTCCATGTCCTCGCGCATTATTTCGTTGTATAGTGAGAAATACTGCGGGATCGCTATGTTTTGGGGGCAGCCTTCCGTGCAGTAGGAACAGCCTGTGCAGGGGACTGCTGTCTGTGAGTTGATGATGTCGGCGGCTTTATGGCAGAGGCTGATTTCTTCTTCGGTGAGGGGAACGAAGTTCTCCATAAAGGAAAGGTTGTCATCCATCTGCTCCGTTGAACTCATTCCCGAAAGAACTGTCATTACGTTCGGCAATGACGCTGCGAAACGTATCGCCCAGCTTGGGATTGAGAGGTTGGGGTCGGCTGTATGGAACAGCTTTTCTGCTTCTTCGGGCAGGCGGGCAAGGGAACCGCCTTTGACAGGCTCCATTACAATAACGGGCTTGTTGTGCTTTACGCAGACCTCGTAGTTTTTGCGGCTTTCGATCCATTCGCTTTCCCAATCGAGATAGTTTATCTGCAACTGCACAAATTCCATTTCGGGGTGTCTTGTCAGAATATCGTCCAGAACGTCGGCGGTGTCATGGAAGGAAAAACCCGCGTGCTTTACAAGACCCTTGGCTTTTTTATCCAGAAGCCAGTTAAAGCAGTCGAATTTTTCATACTTCGGCAGGCTTCCCTTGTCTATACCATGAAGAAGGTAATAGTCAAAATACCCCGCCCCTGTTTTGTTAAGCTGTTCATTGAAAACCTTATCACGGTCATCGAGGGAATTGACGAAACCGTTGTGGAGCTTGGTGGCAAGAGTAAAGCTTTCTCTGGGATAGCGGCTTACCAAAGCTTCTTTTGCGGCGTTTTCGCTGGAAAAGCTCATATACATCCACGCAGTGTCAAAATAGGTAAAGCCCTTTTGGATAAACTTATCCACCATGGCTTTTACCTGTTCAATGTCAATGGAATTGCCGTTCTTGGGCAGACGCATCAGTCCGAAACCTAATTTTTTCAAAATAGCAGCACTCCTTTTTAATTATTTGATTATTCTGTACTTTATACATTATAGCATAAAAAGAGAATTTTGCAAGCCGAAACACTCCCAAGTGAACCATAATCATAAATTATATTGAAAATATTTTAACAATATGGTATAATAATCTCAGATTACGCGGAAAGAGGAAGAGATTATTTTAATGTCTGAGAACATTTTATCTTTTCAGAGGTATCAAATTTTGCCTTGCAAAATTCTCTTTTTATGATATAATAATACTCTCTAAAATCAGGAGAACACTATGAACAAAAAGAAGAAACTCCCTATACAGGAAACGGTTTTGGCCGCTGTGCTTTTAGCGGCTATTATATTTTTGTTTTTAAGATTCAATGTACAGACTATCAGCCGGGTAGAGGAGCAAAACAGGGATTACGCATCGGATTCCGCACTTATGAAAACACAGCAGCTCAGCGACGAGCTGATTGACGCGCTGAGACTGATCAAGACCTATTCATATATAGTTGAAAACAACATCAGCGAACCTGTTATCACAGCGTCTATGCTGGAAAAATTGGAGGAAAGCTCCTATTTTGACGCTATTTTGTTTACCGATGCCGACGGCGTTGACTATGCTTCCGACGGGCGAACCGATGATGTGACGGAAAGAAACTTCTACATCGAAGGAATCAAAGGAAACAGCGGTATAGAAGCCATTTTTGACTCGCACTTTTTTGACAGCACAATGGTATGCTTTTATGTGCCTGTTCACTTTAACGGTGAGGTAATCGGAGTACTTCGCGGCGCGTTTCTGGCAGAGGAATATCTGAAAACCATGCTCAAAGCCACATATTTCGGCGAAGAAGCTCAAACATTTCTTTGCAGCATTGACGGCAGAGTAGTCGCTGCTTCCGGCGGAAAGAATTATGACGGATATATTCTGGATTCGCTGACAGAGGATAATATGATAGATTCAGCCGCTGCTGATGAGGTGCGGAAGGTTTTTGAAAACGGCGGCGAGGGCGCCTTCATGTGCGGCAATTCAAGCAAAACCGATAATATTTGCGTTGCCTGTCTGCCCGATAAAAGCTTTGTTTTTATTCAGATTTTCCCCAAGGCGGTAACTCACGGTATGATAGCAAAGGGAACCTCTGACGGCGTTCAGCTGCTGGTGCTGCTGGTTGCACTGTTTGCCGTATATATAGGGATCATAATAATCCGCATGGAGCGCAGGCGCAAAGCTCTTGAAAAAGAAAACCGTGAAAAGGGGTATATTATCAGCGGTGTAAATACGCTGTTCACTCGTTTTGCCGCAGTGGATCTTGAAAAAAACACATATAATTATCTGGTGGGAACAAAGCCCTTGAACAACGCCATTCCCGACAGCGGACCTTATGAGGACTTAGTAAACCATTTTGCTGAAAACACCGTAGAAAGCCAATATCAGGACTTCCTTGACTATATGCGCACCGACTCCATTACAGAAGCTTTGTCGGAGCATAACGACCTCAGATACGAGCGTCAGGCGGTCATTGAGGGACGTTCCTTATGGGAGCATGTCAACATTGTATGTCTGGAGAGAAAGGACGGCAAAGCGGTTAAGGTGCTGTTTACCAGACAGGACATTACCGAGATCAAGGAAAAGGAACTGCACATTCAGGCGGAAAGAGCCTTGGCGATCCGCAAGGAACAGCAGTATCAGGTTGCCCTTATGTCAACCTCCTTCTGCAGCTGCGAAATAAATCTGTCCAAGGATATGATTGAACAGGATATAGTGGGTACATCAAACGGAGAAAAGGTATCCTTCATTTCCCGTGCGGGAATGTCGGTTCCCTGCAAGGCTTCGGAGTTCTTTGAAAAATGGAAGGAATTTGTTCTGCCCGAATCCAAGGAAGTCTACTCTGCCGTAATCAACACAGAGGAATTGCTGAAAATCTTTGATGAGGGCAAAAGAGAGGTTGCCGTTGAGTATTGGAGCAATGGCTTTGACGAGGAGCAGATCTGCGTGCGCCAGTCCTTTGCCATGACAAGGGACGAAAACACAGGCGACGTTATGGTTTTGGTAATTTCCAAGAATGTTACGGAACAGGTTCGGCGTCAGAGAGAGCAGACGCAGGCGCTTCAGGACGCTTTGATGCAGGCGCAGCACGCAAATGCGGCAAAGACAACCTTCCTGTCCAATATGTCCCACGATATCCGCACTCCTATGAATGCCATAATCGGATTTTCTACTATCGCCGTCAGTCATATTGACAACAGGAATCAGGTTCTTGACTGTCTGCAAAAGGTATTGGCGTCCAGCAACCACTTGCTTAGTCTTATCAATGATATCCTTGACATGAGCCGAATCGAAAGCGGCAAGGTGCAGATAAAGGAGCAGGAATGCAACATTTCCGAGATAATTCACAATTTGGTAAACATAATTCAGCCCCAAGTCAAGGCAAAGCAGCTTGAACTGTTCATAGACACCTACGAGGTGGTCAACGAAAACATCATTGCCGATCCGTTAAAGCTCAATCAGGTATTTATAAATCTTCTGAGCAATGCGGTGAAGTACACTCCCGCCGAGGGCATCCTTTCCTTCCGTATTATTCAGAAGGGAGCTTTCCGCCACGGCTACGGCAATTATCAGTTTATTGTCAAAGACAGCGGTATCGGAATGTCGGAGGAGTTTGTAAAGCATATCTTTGAGCCCTTCGAACGTGAATACACGGTTACACAGAGCGGTATTCAGGGTACCGGCTTAGGAATGGCTATCACCAAAAATATTGTAGAGATGATGAACGGCAATATCAGCGTTGAAAGCGAGCTGGGCAAGGGCAGCACCTTTACCGTTGAACTGGAGCTGAAATTACAGGATACCGAACAGAACACCAACCGCATTAAGGAGCTTGAAGGACTGAGGGCAATGGTTGTGGACGATGACTTGAATACCTGCGACAGTGCCTGCAAAATGCTGAAACAGCTGGGAATGCGCCCCGACTGGACAACCTCGGGAAGAGAGGCGGTATTCCGTGCCAAGAGCGCCTTCAGCGAGGGAGATTCCTACCATACGTTTATAATAGACTGGCAAATGCCCGGGCTCAGCGGCGTTGAAACCGCCAAGAGAATCAGAACCGCCATCGGAAACGACGCGCCCATTATCATTCTCACCGCTTACGATTGGGCGGATATCGAGGAAGAGGCAAAGGAGGCGGGAGTTACCGCGTTCTGTGCAAAGCCGCTGTTTATGTCCGATCTGAAAACGGTACTGCTTGCCGCAAATAATATGGCTGATAAAAACGAAAACTTCCCCGAATGGACAAAGGCGAACTTTACAGGCAAACGTATTCTTCTGGTTGAGGACAACGAGCTTAACCGTGAAATTGCGGAAGTAATTTTAGAGGAGGCGGGATTCCTTGTTGACACTGCCCCTGACGGCACCGATGCGGTGGCGGTAATGGAGAAGGCGGAGGAGAACTACTACGACGCAGTTCTTATGGACGTGCAGATGCCTGTTATGAACGGCTATGAGGCAACCAGAACCATACGCTCGCTGAACAGAGAAGATGTAAAAAATCTGCCTATCATAGCTATGACCGCCAACGCCTTGGAGGACGACAAGGAGGCGGCATTCAAGAGCGGAATGAACGCCCATATTGCAAAGCCTATTGATATGGAGGTATTTATGTCGGTGTTACATAAATATCTTGAATAAAAATGTCATGAAGTCAGCACATCTTTCCCGAAACAATCATAAATCAGCACAACTTTCTTGGGAGCAAAAATAAAGGGACTGTCTTTTTTACAGCCCAACAAAAAAGAGCCGTTTTCACGGCTCTTTTTTAAAATTCTATAAAGCTTACTTTTTTCCCTTAACGGAAGTCTTTGCTGTTTTAGCAGCAGTCTTGGCTGCCTTATCGGCAGTCTTTGCAGCCGTCTTTTTTGCGGGAGCCTTAGCTGTACTCTTAGCTTCGGTCTTTGTTTCCTTCTTTACTGCAGTCTTTGTTTCCTTCTTTGCTGCAGGCTTTGTCTCCTTCTTTACTGCGGTCTTAGCTTCCTTCTTCTCGGCAGCCTTTTCCTCAGTCTTGGGAGCGGCTTTTTTGGCGGTTGTTGTTTTCTTGGCGGTGTTTACAAGGAACAGCAGCTGTTTTGCAGCCTCGTGATCTCCGTCAATGGCAAGCTTTCCTGCCTTAACAGCGTCGATCGCCTCCAGCTTTCCTGCGGCAATGTCCTTTAATGTAGCTCCGTCTGCCTCGAAAATAACGTCTCTGTCCTGATAGTCGTAAGGCTCAACCTCTAATACGCCGTTTTTGTATGCGGCATAAAAGATTCCTTCACCTTCTCCTGTGATGTTGAACTGAAATGCGAATTCTCTTGTGAAGTGAGAAGTGTTAGCCTTTGCAAAATATTTTTTTACGTCTTTGAAAATCTGCTGATAAGTCATAAAATTTCCTCTTTTCTATAAAGTCAAAATTTAATAAAGCCAATAACCATATTAAGGATAAGCAAAATATAACGGTTATTTTATTTGAGCATAAGCCCGGCTTTTTGCAAAAAAGGGGTAAACAATGATGAATAAAGGATAAACCCGAATTTTTGTTTTTTAAACTTGTTGAAGTATAGCACAAAAAAAACTTGATTTCAATATCTTTTTGAAAATAATTGCCGCTGTTTTTCAGAAATAGTAGGAGATGACAAAATAGCAAAATAATTGATGCGATTTTTGTGCAAAAGGTAGAAATTTACAAAAAATGAAAATGAAGTGAGAAAAAATGCAATTTGTAACCCCTTTGTAACTTGCAAATGGTTTAATATAGTTACAAAAAGTAAGACTGCCGCAAAAGGCTGGCTGCAACAAAACAGTTACAGCAGGTAGTCTTGAGAAGGGTAGTCTTAATGATAGAAAAGCAGCCCTACATACACAACAAAATATGTACGGACTGCGGAAAAGGGGAAAATATGAATGGCTACAAGAAAATGAAAAGGCTTGCAGGCATGAAAGTGCTTAAGGCCGTTTCTGCCGTGACTGCATTGTCCATGACGGTTACGAGCTTAGCTGTTTCTGCAAGCGCGAATTCAGTGACTCCCGACGTTATTTCAAACGCTCTGGGCGATCTGAAAAACTACGGCATTGTTTCGGATTCATTTACCAGCGCAAATCACTTTGAGTCCAACTTTGCCGCAAAGGACGTTGTCTTGAACAATGATTTCAACGTTGATAACTATGTTATCCGCGGTGCAAGAAAGATCAACTTCAAGGTCACAACCGAGGAAACCTTCGCTGGCGGCGAAACAAAAACTTACACATTCGGCGTATTCTGCAACGATAAGCTTATCGATGTAATTTACGACGGAGAAACCCGTAAAGGAATCCTTTCCGTTGAGTTTGAAGAGGCAGGCGAGAAAACCTTTACCATCACTATTCCCGAGGAATACAGATACGAAACCGTAAGAGTCTACAAGTTGAATGTTGTTGCAGACGAAAACGGAGTTCAGTATTCCACTTCCGAAGCAGGTGTTGATTTCATTCCTCCCGCAAACAGCAGGGAAGAATTAATTCAAAGCAACAGCAGCTGCACCGTAGGAAATTCTTTGCAGGTCAACAACGTTATGATCGGTGAGAACAAGATAATGAATCTTATCCCCGAGATTTATGACAAAATCACACAGGAAAATGACGGCAGATATTCCTACCAGCAGGGCGAATACAGCTCCATCATCGCAAACAAGAGCAATATTTTCATCAACAAGCCCGAAGCGGCTGACGAAGTTGATACTCTTCTCGCTCAGATAAAAGATGCTTCCGATACTTTGAGCAAGGTTCAGAGCGGCAGCAGCAAGGTAATCTACGGCGAGATCGACAGCAGCATTGATTACGGCTCAGAAAACGAAAAGAAGATCAGCGAGCTGTTCGACAAGGTTAAGGCTAACCCCGATCTTACACTGCTCATCAATGTTAAGCTCGGCGACGCTTCCTTCTTCAGCATGAGATTCCACAGCAACGTTGACAACTGGGACGTTGATACAGCTTCCAGAATCGTATTCAACTTTATCGGCGGCACTAAGGGTGTTACCACAATTTATCTCGGCGACGGCTTCAGAGGAACAGTTCTTGCTCCCAACGCGCGTGTCGTAAATGAAAGCACAATTCTCGGCGCGGTTTACGCCCCCGAAGTAAGCAACCCCGGCGGAGAAATCCACAGAGCTTCCTATAGAAGCTTCGTTGATTACTATCAGGCATATTACTTTGATGAGGACGAAGTAACAACTCCTGAAACCGAAGAAACAGTTCCCACAGAGACCACTACTGTGGAAAACGAGCCCGAAGTAACAACTCCCGAGGAAACAACAACCACAACAACCGTTGAGGAGACCGCAGAGGATACAACAGTGGATGAGGGTATCGATGAACAGACTACTACTCCTGAACCTGATGTAACAACAATTACAACAACTCCCGAAGTAACTACAACAACCACTGAACCCGTTGTAACAACAACCACAACTACTACACCTCCCCCTGTTGTAACAACGACAACAACCACTACACCCCCTCCTGTTGTAACAACGACAACAACCACTACACCCCCTCCTGTTGTAACAACGACAACAACCACTACACCTCCTCCCGTTGTAACAACCACAACGACTACTACACCTCCTCCTGTTGTAACAACAACTACAACACCTGCACCTGTTGAGGAGGTAACAACCACAACAGCTCCCGTTCCCGTTGAAGAAGTAACAACTCCTCCTGAAGAGGAAGAAGTTACTACAGTAACCGAGCTTGAACCTGTTGAGACAACACCCGAAGAGGTACCTGAGGTAACAACACCCGAATCTGAGGAAACAACTCCCGAGGAGCCTACAACACCTCCCGATGTTCCCGAAGAAGAAACAACTACAACCACCACTACTACAACGATTCTGATCGAGCTTGAGGAAGAGCCTCCCCGTGACGAGCTGATTCTTATCGACGAAGAAGTTCCTTTGGGCGACACACCTTTCAACACAGGTGTTGATAACCATATCGGACTGTTCATCACAATCGGCAGCATTGCTCTTCTGATCGGAGTTGGCGCGCAGGTTTACACAGTAATTCTTAAAAAGAATAACTGAGATTAACAAAGCGTAGTGCTGAATAAATATCAAAGGCTGCCGCTAAGGCAGTCTTTGATTTTTCTGTAAAATATAGACATATATTAACAAAAAAGAGATTTGACATTGACAGAAACATAAAAAAACGTTATAATTGTATACAATAAACATACTAAGGAAAAAGGCAGTAAAGCTCAACTTTACCGCCTAAAGAAAGGTAAAGCTTATGAATAATCAGTATAATCCCCAGCAGCCTGCACCTCAGCAGTCTGTTCCACAGTATACAACGCCTCAACAGACCGCTGCACCTCAACAGAACGTTTTACAGCAAGGGTTTTCTCAGCAGACAGCGCCTCAGCAAGCGGTACTTCAATCAGGTGCTCCGCAGCAGCCTGTATCTCAGCAGAATGTTCTTCAGCAAGCAATGTCTCAACAGCCTGCGCCTCAGCAACAAGCGATCCCTCAGCAGCCTATTCAGCAGCAAACAATCCCTCAGCAGAACCAACAGGGAATTCCGCAGCAGCCGCAATATCAGCAGCAATACGGACAGCCCTATATGCAGCAGCCGGTTTACACAAGGCCGCCCAAGCCTAATGTGAATACTGCCGCTGCCAACAAACAAAAGCGGGACGCCCTTAATGCTTTTGGTGATAAGCTTACCGATCTGATGAACACAAACCCCGTTCTGAAGACCATAGCAGCTCATGCAGATTTGTTTTCATTTGCTGCAACTGCTTTGTGCGTGTTGTTCACTATAATTGCTCTTCTTACAAGTAATGAGGGATATTTCAACAGGAGCATAAATTTAGGCGGCGAGATTGGCGGCTGCTTTATTTTTCCGATTCTGGCAGTGATTTTCGGCGGATTTTCTCTTTGCAAGAAAAAGGTGCTGCCGCTTACCGTTTCTATGACAGCTGTCAGCGTTTTGATGTTTGTAAGATTTATAATAAACATTGTTTCTTTTGCAACCTTTAGTTCTGTACCTGTAGGAAATGTGATCAACTTTATTTTCATGATACTTGAAATGGGCGGAGTAGGATACCTTACATATATCTGTTGGACTTACCTCTTGGCTGCTCTTCCGCCTAAATCCGTAATGCAGCAGATGTATCAGCAGTCCTATGCTTCTCCGCAGGATAATACACAGCAAGCGGCTTACCAGCAGCCTGCAACATCTCAGCAGCCGCAGACAGCACCTTCACCTGCACCCGTTACGGCAGCTGCTGCAGTCTCTGTACATGCCGCTCCCCAACAGTCATCTGCTGTTAAGCCCGAAACAGCAGACGCAAATCGGATTTGTCCCAACTGTCAAACGGTAAACGGCAGCGATTCGCTGTTTTGTCAAAAATGCGGAACAAAGCTTGTGTAAAAAAATATTGTAATCGGTAAAAATTCAATAATGAGGGACAATGCCGCTGTTCCAAGCGGAAATTGCCCTCATTTTTTATTTATTCTGTAAAATTTTAAAAAATATGTTTGCATTTTACAGCAGAATGTGGTAAAATATATTAAGGATTTTTATAATGTCCTGTTACAATGTCGCTGTAGCTCAGCAGGATAGAGCGACCGCCTCCTAAGCGGTAGGCCGGAGGTTCGAAT
>CAZWRZ010000025.1:0-30908 GCA_964636555.1 uncultured Ruminiclostridium sp. | reverse complement strand
ACGCAGGAATATGCAGATATTTCAAGTCGGGCTGACGCAGAGCAGGGACGCCCCGCCCTCCGGCTTTGTCTGATTTTTATTGAGATTTAGTATTATATTGCTCTATAATCTCGCACAGTTGAAAAACTCCCAAAACTTCAAATTGAAACTTTTCCTCTCACATGATATACTAAATACAGGGTCAAGCGCTTACACCTTAATTTAAATTAAATGAGTTTTTATGGAACAGAAATATACAATAAACCAAGTTTCAGCAATGACGGGACTTTCCACACGCACTATCAGGAATTATCTGAAATCGGGTCTGATAGACGGAGAAAAAACAGAAGGTGTATGGCTGTTTTCGGCAGAGGACTTTGCAAATATGCTGAATAACCCTGCTATTAAGCCCAGTATTAAAGCAAAAAACAATGCCGTTGTCTTTGATTTTATGGCAGATGACAGAAAAAAGGTCAATAAGATCTGCACTATTCTTGACTTGTATGCAGATGACGAGGAAGGAGCGGAGATCTCACAGTTTTTCTGCGATGCGATAAATAACGATTACGGCGAGGCGGACTTGACGTTTAAATTTGAGAAGTATGGCAGATATATCCGTATTATTTTAAGCGGAGGGGAGGATGTTGTGTCAGACCTGATAAACAGGTATTATAACGAATAGTTTTGGTGATGACTTTTCTATTGACAAATCAAAGAATATGGTGTAAAATATAAATGTAAAAAAGGAGAACAGTCAAGATAGACGGCTGCTCCTTGAGGGTTAAGTTAAATAACCGCTCGTTGGTGGAACAAGGTGGCGGTTATTTCTTTTTGTGAAAAAAAGAAATGATACGAATGATCATCATAGTAAAGCCGGTCAAAAAAATACCGATCTGAACCAAATCATTCAGAGTTATGTACTCCATAGCATCACCTCCCGTCAGTTGAAATGAATCGCCCTCAAGGAAGCAACCGCCTAACGTCATTTGGCTGTTCTCTGATTTTATCTTAGCATATTTTGAAAAAACTGTCAAATTATCCGATCTTATCCGCAATATTCAAAACCGTCAGTTTTTTCTTTTCGGCATACCTCACAGTATAAAATGTTCCCCCGCTTTCTTCGGTCAGATAACATATACATGCGGAACTGTCATCTACAAGGAACCTGTTTCTTTTATACATACAGTATGGTGTGTAGCTTTCAGAGGTGTAAACGATCATATTTGCCTTTTCCTTAATACTTTCATAGATTTTCTTATCCTCCTTTTTCCACTTGTCTGCTTGGGTAAGACAAGGCAAAACCAAAATCAGGCATATATTGGTGTACTTCTTTCTCAGCTTTATTACCGCCTTTTCCGCTATGGTGTCAAAGCCCAGCGCACCCCCTGCGCAGAAAAACACATATCCCTCCTTGATAAGCTTTTCAATGGCTTTTTCGGTTTCCTTTGCTATGATCTGATATTTGTCTGCGGGTATTTTTCTGTGTCCTGTAAAACAGCAGGTTTTTTCTTCCATAATTAAGTCCTCCAATATTGTTACTGTTTCATATTCACTTTTTTAAAAATATAGATTTCAAAAGGTTATTTTTTACCAATAAAAGCTTCAAGTATTGCAAAGGCTTTTTCCTGCTCATCAGGCGATAAATTTTCTATCCGTTCCGACAACTGAGAGCTTTTAACTTTGTATCCGCAGCTTATAACGTCTTGAAAAATATCGTCGGCGGAACAATCCAAGGCATTCATAATAGCAACCAATTTATCAATTCTCGGTGAACTTTTCCCTCTTTCAATATCCGAAAAATAATTGGGAGATAAGTCTATCGACTCTGAAAAATGAAGCTGGCTAAATCCCTTTGATTTTCTGAGCTTTTGTATTCTTTTGCCAATAGTTTTTTGTATCTCTTTTGAATCTTGCATTTTTTATTCTCAATTCACACTAATATCGTTATTGCTAATGCTGATAGAATTAGTATAAATCCAAGTCTTTTTATAGTACACAAGATTACAGCGAATTACTAACGCTTACAGCGATTTTTTACATAATAAAAAAACAAAAAACAACCGCCCCGAACCAAGGGACGGTTATTTTTATAATGTTAATCAACAAAAACTATTTATAAACCTCATCTTCTCAACCACAATAACACTCTTCCACCAATTTTCCGCCAATGGAAACTCCTTATATTCGTTGAACCACTGCCAAGGAACAATAAAAGAGCCGTCCTCAAGCTGACCCTCGGCTATGATCTCACATTCCTTTTCCACAAGCTCTTCATTGCCCTTATAAAAAACACTGTCCCTGCCATGGATAAATTTGGACGGCTTGCAGACATAATCGGTTTTCCACTTTTCAATGTCACGGCATATATTGAAATTGACCTCTTCAATAAGCTTGTCCCTGAACTCCTCCATATCAACAAGTTCTATGCCCGCCTCGGAAAGATAATCGTAAAGACTGACAAAACAGCCTGTAGTATGGTTATCTCCAAAGGGAACATGCGCCTTAAACCAATCATAGGCTTGCAGAGCAATTTTCTCTCCCTTTTTGTACAATGCGCTGTCTTTGTCGGCAAAGCGCAGAATAAATCCCACAAGGTGAGCTGTGGGGTTATAGCAGAAATCCTTCTTCTTATCGGAATAGTTCCACCAAATTGCGTGAGGATATTCGTTGTTGGATTTAACGGAAGAAAGCCACTGGCTGTACTTTTTCGAGAAATCGGCACCGCTGTCAAGATAACGCAAAATGCCCTTAATGATCGGGTGAGAGCTGTCCTTAAAGCCTATCTCCTTTAAAATCTCGGCGGCATTCCATGTCTGAATGGGACAGGAATTTGGATTGAAGCAGTCCGCCTCCAGAGCGTGACCGAAACCGCCGTCCTCATTTTGAAAGGCTGCAAGCGCCGTCAGCACGTCTTCCCTTGCACCGTTCTCGAAATGGTAACGCCAGCGTGCAAGCTCAACAGGACGAGCGCTGCGGTAGATAAACCTTCTTGACGATTCAAAAAGCTGTTCCTTGTTCTTCATAATCTGCTCCTTTGCAAAATCTTTATGATTTGGGCATATCCGAAAACCGGTACCGAAAATAATGTCTGCGTTTTTGATTTACAACAGCTGAAGGGTTGGGCGGTTATAGGCTTGGTTATATCTGACTGCCTTTTGTAAATCATTGTATTTTCTCCTTGTGTTAGCTATTGTGATAAGAAAGGCGTTACAGAATATAGTCGGTTATACAGTCGTACCAATGCACATAGGTTTCGCCGTTGACAGTAAGCCTTTCGTTATCGGGAAGCATCTCCGACCACTTTTTGCCGTATTTGTTATACGCCCAATCGTCACGGTTAAATCTGCGCCAAAGCACTGTTTTTCCATTTTGGTCGAGATACTGCACCGAAACAGTTCCATCATTATAGGAGCAGTCGATAACGCAAAGGGTGTCGTATTCCCTGCCCGCTATTTTTACAGTGTATCTGCCCACAGCGTCAAGCAGCATTTTTTTATCCTTGACGGTGATTTTATTGTCCTCTCTTATTATATCATATTTTTGGGAAATGTGTATCTCATTTCCGCAATTTTCTTCGCCAAAGCCCCAATTATCGAGAAAATCCTCTCCGTCAAGGAAGGTAAAGTATTTCTTTATTCCGTTTTCGGTGTGGCTTTCGGCAAGAATTCGGCAGTGGGTGTCGGTAAGCTGTGCTACAAAGTGCTGTTCCGATTTATTCTTTTCCTCCTCAACAGGCTCATATATAACGGCGGAAATTTCCACTCCCTCAATTCCGTGGACTTGGGCTTTTCCCGTTACCTCCATAACGCATACCTCGGTGCGTTTCTTTTCGGGAAAGTCGTACATAGCCCATGTAAGCTTTTCGCCAAGCTTGGGAACGATAAACCAGCCCATGATCTCCTCCCACTTTACCGCAAAAGGCTCTTTGCCGGACTTTATTATTTCATACTCGGGTATTTTTTCGGGCATTGTAATGTTGTTTGTGCTCATATTATTTTCTCCTTTCATATTCGTGCAATAGGGATATTTTTTCCTGAAATTCTGTTTTGCGTAATGCAGACGGCTTTTTACCGTTCCCTCGGATATCCCCAGTTTCTCGGCTATTTTCCTTTGAGGAAGTTCCTTGAAGTAGTAAAGATAAAGTATCTGCTTATCCTTATCTCCCAGCAGCTCCAAGGTTTCCCTCACTCCGCTTGTCTGCCTTATTCCGTGCAGGCCCTTTGAAAAAACGGGGATACAAAGGGAGTCAAGAGGGATCTCCATAGCCCTTGCCTTTTTTCGGTAATAGTCGTTGCACTTGTTTCGGGCGATACTGATAATCCAGCCCTTAAAGCTGTCCGTATTTTTTAGGGTCGGAAACTTCAGATAGGCGGAAAGGCAGGTTTCCTGAATTATATCCTTTGCGTCCGCTCGATTGCTTATCTTGAAGTTTACGAACCGCTCCAAAGGCTGCATACACTCGGACAGCATTTGTTCAAAGGCTTGGGGCATTTTTTCACCTCCTTTTTGGGTGATTGAAACCGATTTCGCTTATATAGACGGAAAAAGGCTTTGAAAGGTTCAAATCTGTGATACTTTTTTCAAAAAAATAACCGCCTTTTTGTAAGGCGGAGGTTTTATTCATTTATGCAGGGCGTTTTATTGAGAGTTCCTTGATTTCCTCTATGCTTAGTTCGGTTATTTCTGAAATATTCTCAAAGGTGTATTTGGGTTTGGAGAGAATTCTTTAAGCAATCTCAATTTTTATTTCTATTCTTGCTTCTTTACACGCCTCTTCACGCTCTTCTTTGATCAAGTCTGCAATCAGCTTACACATATTGGAAATCTACTCTCCGTTTTTAATCTAAAAATGCCATATAATTCATTTTCCTTGGTCATATTTGTTTTATGCGGAATGTCTTTTTGAAAGTTCCTTGATTTCCTCTATGCTGAGTTCAGTTAATTCTGAAATATCCTCAAGAGTATATTTGCTATTGGACAGCATTTTGAGTGCGGTTCTGATTTGTCCGTTTCTGCGCTCTTCCACACGTTCCTCTCTAACCAAATCTTCAACCAGCTTACACATATTGGGAACCCCCTCTCCGTTTTTGTAATAACCGCTGAGTTCTGAAAGCGCCGAATAATTCATTTTATCGGGATTTACGCAGTAAAAATCCTTCATAAGCTTTCCTAAAGAACTTTCGTCCTGTATTTGTGAATTTACATATAGTATATGTGTTCCGTCATTAAACAACGCATCTGTTTCAGAAATTTTGCGTTCGATTGTGTAAATAGGCTTGTTGCCTTTAAGGATATCGTTTTCGGTAATAAAAATCACATAGGTTTCGGGCAAATTACTTACATCCTCGCCCTTTTGTAAAAATTCGGCGTCCATAAGGCTGCTGTGGTATCTGGCGCGTCTTGGCTGTGCGCCGGAATCGAGGCGCTGGACTTCAACGTCATACTTTACGCCTGCTGAATCCTCTGCCAGCACATCAAGTCTTACCGATCGACCCGAAAGGCTTGTAATACTGTACTGTGATTTACATTCCGAGACTTTAAGGTCGTTCCTGTTCAGAATAATATTCAGCACCAATTCCATACATTCCTTGTGCTGCAATACCACCGACATAAAATCGTCGTCCATAAGGCACATTTTTTCGATACGTTCTAAAACTTTTTCACGAAGTGTCTTTTTATTTCCCTTTTCATCTTTATTATTCAAGCTGTCACCACCTCTTGCCGTAAGTCTATTTTAACATAAATACATTCAACAGTCAAGACGGCATGCCATTCCTTTTCTACATCTTCTACATCACCACCCAAGGGAAAACTATGGTAATAAGCGCACCGCATATTAAAGAAGCCGAATTTCCCAAAAAGGAATACAAAACACAATCACTGGCATCGGATCTTAGATTTTTCGGATCACGCAGTGCGAAGGCGTAAATTATCGCCTCAATGATAAATATAAGCAGTTCAAGAGGTAAATAAAGGAAAATAAACCAAATGCCGCTATCAACCACTTCAATATATAAAATCAAGTTTAAAACCAATTGTGTTATAAAATTTATAACGATAATTGACGCAAGCTGTTTTTTTCGCTTAAAACCAAAGGGAATGGCGATGACAACCTCAATTGCCAATGTGATCAATATCCTCATTATAAACGCAAATACAACAAAAAACGGGCTGTATTTTCTCTCTGCCGTAAGCGTTCGGTTATCCGCTCCCACCTGTATATCTTTTAGATTTACTGTGAAAAATGATGCAAAAGCATACTGCTCATAAATTCCGCTTACTGCAAAGGTATCTGTGCTGGGATAGTATAAAAGTATTTTAAAGGTTCTTGGCGGAAAGTAGTTCCATTCAAATTCCCTTGAAACATCTATTCTGGAATAATAGTGCAGATAGTAAAAACCGTCAGGATCTCTGTAATCGGAAAAAGCCCTGGCCACCGGGTTCTTATCCCTTGATTCGTCCTTAGCAGAAAAGGAACCTGAGTTGGTTGTTTCCGAAAGAAGAGTGCAGTAACAAAGCTCCGTTCCCGTATTTCTGAAAGAAATATTTACGGAATCATTGGATCCCTTATCTGCGCTTACTGCTGCGGACAAAACAGAAACTGCCATTATTAAAGCAATTATAATCAAGCTTATCACTTTTTTCATAATATTGTCCTCTTTTGAACCAATTAAATCTCTTATGATTATTGTATCAGAAAAAAAGCATAAGTCAATTACAAAATAGTTACAAATAGAGTTAATCTTCTATAACCGAGGGGAACTTTTTCTTCAGGAAAAATCTGTACTCCTCTCCGCAGTCCTTATCATTATATTCCTCCAAAGTGGCTTTTCTTATCCATTCAAGCTTTTTAGGGCTGTTATCCTCATATTTTGTGAGAATGATTTTCCCTTCCTCCGCAGCCTGCAAAAGGGCATCGTAAGCGTCGGGAATATACTCGCATTCCACAACCTTGACGGACTTTTCGGAAATTTTGGCACAGGATATTCCCTCCAGATCATAAAAATCATCGTTCTCCTCCACGGAATAAATATATCCTGACTGTCCCTTATATGTTTCCATGGTGGCATTTACCCAGTATTCGTCCAGAACGAGAATCCCATCTGAATTAAAACCGTAAGAGCCCCACTTGCGGTAAATACCATTATGTACAAAACCGCTTTCACGGCAGCATTTTTCAACAGCGTTGCACAGATATACAAGAACATTTTCCCGCTTTTGTGAAAAATAGATCAAGGGCTTGCCGTGGTTGGATATGTGAGGCGTAAGGGTTTCTATGTCGGAAATGGGCGAGGCATGATAAAGCATTTTTTCTCCTTTCGCAATATAACAAATTACCGCCGTCCGAAAAAGAACAGCGGTAATTCCGAACTTGTTTAAAATTACTTTTCACTCTTGCCCTCAAGCAGCTTATAAATAACAGCCGCCAAAGCTGCGCCCACAAAAGGACCTACGATAAATACCCAAAGGGAAGAAAGAGTGTCGCCGCCTGCGAAAATGGCAGGACCGAGACTTCTTGCGGGATTTACAGAAGTACCTGTAAGACCGATACCGAGAATATGTACAAGGGTAAGGGTCAAGCCGATCACAAGACCGCCGAAGGAGCCGTGACCTGCTTTCTTCGAGGTAACGCCGATAATGGTCAGAACAAAGATGCAGGTAAGCACGATCTCAACGATAAGACCTGCCACAGCATTGCCGTTTACTCCCGCAAGACCGTTGGAGCCGTAGCCGCCTGTCTTGTCGGTAACATTGCCGAGGGTGAAGATAAGGCTTAAAATGCCTGTGCCTGCGATAGAACCGAGACATTGAGAAACCACATAGCAGATAAAGTCCTTAACGCTCATTCCGCCGCTGATAAGTACGCCCAGGGAAACTGCGGGGTTGATGTGGCAACCTGAGATATTGCCCACGCAATAAGCCATGCCTACGATCACCAAGCCGAAGGCAAGAGCGGTAAGAATATAACCTCCGCCGTTTACGGCGTCGCAGCCCACCAACATTGCGGTGCCGCAGCCCATAATTACCAAGACCATTGTACCGATAAATTCGGCTACATACTTTCTGATTGCTTCCATAGAAACCTCCTGAATTAAATTTTTTTGAATTTCGGGGGTATTTTAAAGTGGTTTTTTCAAATCACTTATAAACATTTAAAAAATTATTGTATCGGTTGAGCCTTTGCCGACATTTTCTCAAAGTCAAAGGCCAATTCGTAACCGTAAACGCCGTCTCTGAAAACTCCTTCGCTCACATATTCAAATGCGTCGGAAACAGGTATTCCCGAATCAAGTCCATTAGTGTCCACTCCGCCATTGCTTACGCTGTACCAATATAACTGAGCCACTTCATCGGGAGAATCCTTGTACTTATCGTAAAACGATCTATCAAGACAAGCAAACTTTGCGCCTATTGTATCCGTTTTTTTGCTGTACATACTGTATTGCATAAGAATATAATGAGTTTCTCCGTTTTGTTCCACTTGAAAAATTCGGGTGGCTCCCTCTCCTGTGCATTTTTCGGAAACAGCACTGTTGTACTGACCTGACAATGCATTGCGTATACTGCTTACAGCAAAAGTGCTGCCGTTTACAGTGATCTTTATAAAAACACTTGCTCCACTGTATACCTTTCCGTAATCATCATTGTCATTATCTTCGGGCATTGATACAATATTGTGTATTTCCACAGCAGCGGAGTATTCGCCGAGGGTATCTTGGGAAAGTATACTGTTTTTACCGATCTCGGGCTCACCGAAAACTATATCGGCAGGATCCATTGCTCTTTCGGTCACGTTAAGATTTTCCGTGTCAAATTCGTATTCCCTTTCGGCGCGGCTGTCCAAAAACACATTATCGCTTTTATAGGCAAAATCATGGGTCAGGTAGAAATCGGGAGTACCGCCTGTGTACCATTTAAGATATGCGTTCTCTCCGTTGTATCTGCTCATATCGCAGCAGGCAAATGCGGATGTATATTTATCGTTATGATATCGAAGATATTCAACCTTAAGGATATACTCTTTCTTGTTGTTATTCTCGATACAGAACAGCTTAACAGAATTTGGCACACACTCGACGTGGATCACCATAATTCTTTCATCAGAATCGGAATAAAAATTTCCATAGGTATAAGATTCTCTTGGGAGAATGTTTTCGACAACAGCTCCGCTTTTATTGTCCTTAAGCTGTACCACTATAAATCTTCCGCCGTAATAATCGCCACCCTCTGTTTCGTCGGGCAAATGTGAAATTTCACGTATAATCAAGGCAGCTGTAAGTTCGTCAAGGGTATCCTGCGCAAGTATTGCGTTGCCGCCTATAACGGGATCACCATAGATCATTTCCTCGGGAGAATCCGTTCCTTGAGTTATCTCGGAAAAATCCTCGCCTTGAGTAAGCTCGGTATGATCTCCGAAATCTATATTATTGCTTTCCCCTGAACAGCCCGATGAGAGAAAGAGTAAGGAACAGGAAAGAATTATTGCCGATATTACTTTGGTTTTCTGCATATTTGTGTCCTTTTAATTGTACGAAAGCGCTTTACCGAAAATTATCTTACAATCTCCAGACCGTCTGCGCTCTTAACGGTAAATGTGCCTGTACCCTCGGACTTAACATGGATCTTGTTGTCCTTTCTCTCGCAGGTAACGGTAAGCACGGTCTTGCCGTTTTCGTCGCAGATCACACATTCGGCAGCCTTGCCTTCCTCTAAACCATAAACAACCAACTCGGTATTTTCTGCATAATTGTAGGTGAAATTGCGCTTAAAGTCACCGTAAGCGATAATGCTATTGGGCTTAGCATACAAGGGCATTCCGAAGTAGTCATACTTCTTTTCATACCAGTGACCGCCCTCCAGAACCTCGCCTGTCTGAATATCTGTCCAGCGGCCTGTGTTGGGCAGATAGAAAGATGCAGTTCCCTCTTCGTTGAATACAGGAGCGACCAAAAGACTGTCGCCCAGCATATACTGTCTGTCAAGGTTAAGGGTGCCCGGATCGCTGCTGTAATCCACTACCATAGCTCTCATCATGGGAACGCCGGTTTCATGAGTTTTAACGGCGTTTGCATAGAGGTAGGGCATCAGCTTGCCTTTGAGCTTTGTGAAGTGGCGGAGCACATCGCAGCTTTCCTCGTCAAAGTTCCAAGGCACTCTGTAGGAGCTGTTGCCGTGGAGTCTTGAATGGGTGGACATCAAGCCGAAGGCGCACCAACGCTTGTACAGGTCGGGAGAGCCTGTTGCCTCAAAGCCGCTGATGTCGTGGCTGAAGAAGCCGAAGCCCGACAGACAGAGGGACAAACCGCCGCGAATGGTTTCCCACATGGATTCGTAGTTGCTGAAGCAGTCGCCGCCCCAATGTACGGGGAACTGCTGACCGCCCACGGTGGCGCTTCTTGCAAACAGGCAAGCCTTATCCTTGCCGTAGTATTCTTCAAGCACCTCGAAAACTGCCTTATTATACAAATAAGTGTAGTAGTTATGCATTTTCAAAGGATCAGAGCCGTCATAGTAAACCACATCGGTGGGGATTCTTTCGCCGAAGTCGGTCTTAAAGGCATTTACGCCCATTTCGCACAGTGTGCGGAGCTTTGACTTGTACCATTCGCAAGCGGCGGGGTTGGTGAAATCAACAATAGCCATTCCGGGCTGCCACATATCGCACTGGAAGGTGGAGCCATCTTTGTTCTTGATGAAGTAGCCATTTTCAACACCCTCGTCAAAGAGAGAGGAACGCTGTCCTATATAGCTGTTGATCCATACGCAGATCTCAATATTCTTCTGTTTGAGGCGTGTAAGCATAGCCTTGGGATCGGGGAACATTCTCTTGTCCCAAGTGAAGTCGCACCAGCAGAACTCTCTCATCCAGAAGCAGTCAAAGTGGAATACCTCAAGGGGAATATCCCTTCTCTCCATTTCGTCAATGAAATAGGAGCAGGTCTTTTCGTCGTAATCGGTAGTAAAAGAAGTGGTGAGCCACAAGCCGAAGGTGTAAGCGGGAGGAAGGGCGGGCTTGCCTGTCAGATCGGTGTAGCGTGAAATCGCGTCAGCAACGGTTTCTCCGCCGAAGATGAAATACTGAAGTCTTTCGCCCTGAACGCTGAAGGAAACCTTGGAAACGGTTTCGCTTGCCACTTCAAAGTTTACGTTTTCGGGGTGATTTACAAATACACCGTAGCCTCTGCTGGAAACATAGAAAGGAATGGACTTGTAGGTCTGCTCGGAACATGTGCCGCCGTCATTGTTCCATACGTCAACGGTCTGACCGTTTTTAACAAAGGTGCTGAACTTTTCGCCGAAGCCGTAAATGTTTTCGCCTACGGAAATATTCAGCATTTCACGCATAATTGCGGGGCAATCCGAGGAGTTATCGGCATAGAAATTCTGACCCTGTTTTTCAAGCATGCGGTTGTTGGTGCGCCAGTCGGATTCCTTTATATAGGAGGTGGTTCTCCAGCCGCTCTTGGTCAGCAGCTTTCCGTCATAATAATATCTTACGTCCCAAGGACCGCCCTGTCCGCCAAGCTCAACAGAAGTCTTTCCGCTGGTAAGACGGTAACCGTAATCCAGCTTTTCAATAACGGGCTTAAAGCTGCTGTCCTCGTAAAGCGCAAAGTCGGGACCTGTTTTCTTTGCGGCTCTGTAATGCTCAACGGTAACCTTGATCGAGTTTTCCAAAGTAGAAGTAAAAGTGATTTCCAAAATAGGACCGCCCAAGGTCATACCTCTATTATGAATATAGTTAGAGGTGGCAATTACCGTGATCGACTTTTCGTCATGGTAAATCTCATACATCTGTGTGGCGTAATTAACATCATAGCCGGGCTTGTTGAGCCAGAATCCGTCGGAGAATTTCATAGTGTGGGTTTCCTTTCTGCGGTTTTTTATACTTTTATACCCTTTATATCTTTGTGTAATCGTTTACACCTAATTACATTAGTAACATAGCACAAGTGCTTAAAAAATTCAAGGAGAAATTTAAAAATTCTTCGGGGTTTTTGAAAAATTTTTTGTATTTGAAACATCGGTTAGATAAATCAAAAAATTGTTTTACCTGCGGTTTGGTACTTAAAATAATGGTTTTATACTTTTTCTCTATCAGACAGCAGACAAAGTCTGCTGTCTGAATTCCACTTGCCTTGCAGGTAGGTGGCGGAGAAACCCCCAAGAAAGTTCGGTTCAATACTAATCTGTCAAGATCATTGATTTTGACAGCCGCCTGAAAGGCGAAATCATACAACAGACTTTGTTTATTGTATGATCGAGAATCAGTATTACAGATTGCTTGTGCCAACCTGACCTTTATAAAACCTTCTCATTTTCCTTTGCCTTTTTTACAAATTCCAAAAATTCCTTTTCGGGCAGGGGCTTTGAGAAATAATAGCCTTGGATAAAGCTGATTCCCAAGTCCTGCATGGTGTTGAACTGCTCTTCCGTTTCGATGCCCTCTGAAACGATTTTCAGATCCATACCGTGTATCATATTGGTTGCGGCGTCCATAATGTATTTAGCCTTGCCGTTTTCAAAATAAGCATTGGTCATTCCCCTGTCGAATTTTACAATATCCACGGGCATATCTACAATGTAGTCAAGGTTTGACTGTCCGGTGCCGAAATCGTCTAAGGAGAAATTTACGCCGTAGTCCATAAGCTCTTTCATATTGTCCAAAAGGGTATTTTTGGTATTGGTAGAAGCGGATTCGGTGATCTCAAGATTGATAAGATCGGGAGTTATGCCGTACTCCTTCATTATCTTTATGTAGTCGCTTGCAAGCTGTTTATTGGCGCACTGAACCACTGACAGGTTGACCTCAATATAGCTTATGCCGTACTGCTTAAGATCGTTTTGGTTCAGAAAACGGCATACCTTCCTGAACACCATTTCTCCTATCTGCAGGATAGTGCCGTTGCTTTCGGCGGTTTCTATAAAGGCTCCGGGAGGGATAAGACTGCCGTCCGCGCTGCGTATTCTTACCAGTGCCTCTGCGGCGGTAAAACTGTTCAGCTTGGTGGAATAGATAGGCTGATACCAAACCTCCAAGCGGTCATTATCCAATGCGTCGAGAATGAGCTGTTCGATCTCTCTTTTATTGCGAAGCCGCTCCGCTATCTCATCGTTTACCTCAACATAGCGGTTTTCA
This sequence comes from uncultured Ruminiclostridium sp., assembly GCA_964636555.1. Taxonomy (GTDB): domain Bacteria; phylum Bacillota; class Clostridia; order Oscillospirales; family Ruminococcaceae; genus Ruminiclostridium_E. Next base: position 17,788 of record CAZWRZ010000025.1, on the reverse strand, counting down.
TAAAGCTTTTCATCACAGTTTTGCTTTGCGTAACGGATAAGGTGCAAAAGATTCTCGGGATCAGATGCAAGAGATGAATCGGGAACAAATATCCAATAAGGGGAAATAAATATACCTCCGTTTTTGCCCCAGCCCTGTTCAAAGCGTTCTCTGACAGACTTCATAATGTCTTTTCCCTCTTCGCCCTCAGGCATAACGAGAACTATTTCGCTGCCTGTATTGTTGAACGCATACAGGTTCGGTTTACTGATCAGATACGCTGCTGCCTCGCTCAGAATCTCTTCCTCAAGCTCAGCGTTCATAGCCTTGAAGGAAGAATGCTCCAACACCATAACAAGGGCGGAGAATTTGTTTTCAGATTCGTAAAGCTGTTTTGTATACTGTAAAAAAGCACCGTGGTTGAATAAGCCTGTACGCTTGTCTATGTTGTTTACAGGGTTTTCCAAAATAAGGTACAGCACCAGCATATCAATGGAATTGGCAAATCCCACCAAAAGAAGTTCGGGACGTATAAACTGCACCACAGCTGCCACAAGCCACACGCTCACCCATGTAAGCGCGGCAAAACGTCCGTTTTTGCTTATTTTGTTCTTTTGTCTTACCAGAGCAAAAAGGATAAAAATTATGGTAAACAGGGCAAAAGCATAAGTAGCGTAGTCGGAGGGTCCGTAGGAATATAAAACCTTATTCTGAACATCGTCATAATAATTGATGGGAAGTATATAAATCAATATTATATCTATTCCCATAAATATGCCGTAGCTGACGCTTATTTTGTAAAAATCCGATTTTTTCAGATATACATCCGTCATAATATACAAAAGTGCAAAATAAGCAAGCACGGAAAGGGACGCAAGGTATGACTTGCATACTGCGTCAACAAGCAAGCCCGGAATGGATTCTCTGAATCTGATTACTATACAGGAAGCAATGTCCAAAACAATGTTTATGAACGTTGTCACAAACGAATTCCGAAAAGCTTTAACGGTGTTCAGCGTGATGGTTCTTTGGCTTTTGTAAAAATAAAAAAGCACCATCATCACCACAAGACCGCAGCACTGAACTTGAATAGGCATTTGTATCTCCCGGCAAATTTTGTAGTTATTACCATTATATAATTATTATCAACTTTTGTCAAGGTTTTTGATGATATTATACTAATTCACGATTGAAAGCAGACAAATTATTTGCGAGGATATTTTGCTTTCTGCAAGGACAATGACGCAGCAAGGCATAAAACAGACCGCAAAGAATGTCTGCTTTCAGTCGGGAATTGATATTAAACTATTGACAAACCCTTTCAACAATAGTATAATAAAATGAAAAATTATAAAAATTTGTTAATATGAGGTGAAGCAGTGGCAAGTGAAAGAATGACAGTGGCCGCCGCAATGGTAAGGGCTCTTGAGTATGAAGGAATAAAGCACATTTTCGGATATCCGGGCGCAGCAATATGCCCCTTTTTTGACGAGCTGATAAAATCGGATATACAGAATATTCTTGTAAGACATGAGGCAAACAGCGGTCATGCCGCCGCAGGCTATGCGAGAATAACGGGAGGACCCGCCGTGTGCGCGGCTACATCGGGACCCGGTGCCACCAACCTTATAACCGCCATAGCTACTGCACATATGGACAGCGTTCCCTTGATCGCAATAACGGGACAAGTCATAAGCAACCAGATAGGCAGAGACGCCTTTCAGGAGGCGGATATAACGGGAGCTTCAGAGCCCTTTGTCAAGCACAGCTTTCTTGTCAAGGACAAAAACACTATCGCCGAGGTCATAAAAAAAGCCTTTTATATTGCGGGAACAGGCCGTCCCGGTCCCGTACTTATAGATGTTCCCATGGATATTCAGAAGCAGGAGATAGATTTTGAATATCCCGAAACTGTGGAGATCCGCTCATATAAACCCAGTGTATCGGGCAACAAGCTGCAGATACGCAAGGCTGCGGAGGCGATGAAAAACAGCAAAAGACCTCTTATCTGCGCAGGCGGCGGAATTTTTACGGCAGGCGCTGTAAATGAACTTTTACAGCTTTCCGAAAAATGCGATATTCCCGTTATTTCCACTATGATGGGTATCGGCGCTATTCCCACAGAGCATAAAAACTACTATGGAATGTTGGGCGTGTTCGGCGTGGAAACCGCCAAGCTGGCTTTGCAGGAATGTGATCTGATGATAGCCTTGGGAGCAAGAATGAGTGACCGCTCCGTTACCTCCCTTTCGCCCTTCAATGATACTGTTGTAATTCATATAGACGTTGACCCTGCCGAGATAGGAAAAAATTCTCCTGTTAACATTCCCATAGTAGGTGATGTGAAAAAGGTTCTGGAACAGCTTTTAACCGAGCTTGACGAGATGAAGCACGAAGAATGGCAGGATATGCTTTACCGCAATAAAGCAGAATGCAAAGAAAAAAACAGAGCAGAGAACAACTGCACAGAACATGTAAGTCCAAAGCATTTTGTAAAGACCTTATGCAAATATTTGCCCGAAAAATGCGCGGTCTGCTCCGATGTAGGCTCAAATCAGATCTGGGCGGCAAACAATGTGATATTGAGCAGTCAGGGCAGATTTATCACCTCGGGCGGTATGGGAACGATGGGCTACGCTTATCCCGCCGCGGTAGGTGTAAAGACCGCAGAGCCCGACAGAGAGGTCGTTGCTCTGAGCGGTGACGGAAGCTTCCAGATGTCCTTTATGGAGCTGGCAACGGCTGTTCAGCACGGAATAAACGTCAAGGGCGTTGTTTTTGTCAACAACTATCTGGGAATGGTAAGAGAATATCAGGACAAAAACTTTGAGGGCAGAAGAACCATGGTTGACCTCAGCGGAAGCCCCGATTTTCTGAAGATAGCGGAGGCTTACGGCATAAAGGGCGAAACCGTTTCAAAGGACAGCGAGGTTGAAAGCGCCGTAAAGAAAATGATAGAAACCGATGAGCCGTATCTTTTGCAGGTAATGGTTGACAGAACGGAAAGATCCCTTATAGAATAAGGCGGGAAAGGAAAAGATATGAAACACACTATTTCAATTCTGGTTGAAAACAATGCGGGCGTGTTGGCAAGAATTTCCGGTCTGTTTGCCCGCCGAGGATTCAATATTTACAGCCTTGCCGTCGGAGTTACCGACAACGAGAAAATCTCCCGTGTAACCATTGTTGCGGACGGAGACGACTATACCCTTGAACAGATAGAAAAACAGCTGAACAAGCTTATTGACGTTATCAAGGTTCGCACCGTAAAGCCTGATGAGCTTCTGCAAAGAGAGCTTGTACTGGTCAAGGTCAGCTGTACCGCGGCACAAAGGCATGAGCTCATTTCCATTGCAAAAATAACACAGGCGAAGATCTCGGACATTTCCATTGATTCCATGACCTTGGAGCTGTCCGACTGCGAGTCAAGGCTCGAAAACTTTCAGGAGCTTCTGCGCCCTTACGGCATAAAAGAAGTGGTCCGCACGGGTACCGTTGCGATACAAAAGGGTTCTGCGGCTTTAAGAGCTTAATTTATTCAAGTTGTATTTAATTCGGGCTGTCAAGCCTAAATTGATAAATACTGATTAAAAGACAAAAGGAGAAAACTATTATGGCAAAACTTTATCATCAGGAAGACTGCAACCTGTCCCTCTTGGACGGAAAGAAAGTTGCAATTATCGGCTACGGCAGCCAAGGACACGCTCATGCTCTTAACCTTAAGGAAAGCGGTGTTAATGTTATCATCGGTCTTTACGAGGGCAGCAAGTCATGGGCAAAGGCAGAAAAGGCGGGATTTACCGTTATGACTGCCGCTGACGCTGCAAAGGCTGCCGATATCATTATGATCCTTATCAACGACGAGCGTCAGGCTGATATGTATAAGGAAAGCATTGCTCCCAATCTTACTGCGGGAAAGGCTATTGCTTTTGCTCACGGCTTTAACATTCACTTCGGTCAGATCAAGCCTCCCGCAGACGTTGACGTAATTATGATTGCACCTAAGGGCCCCGGACACACCGTTCGTTCCGAATACACCATCGGAAGAGGTGTTCCCTGTCTTGTAGCTGTACAGCAGGACGCAACAGGCAGAGCTATGGATATCGCTCTTGCTTATGCGGCAGGAATCGGCGGTTCCAGAGCGGGCGTTCTTGAAACCACTTTCAAAATGGAGACCGAAACCGACCTGTTCGGCGAGCAGTGCGTACTTTGCGGCGGCGTTACCGCTTTGATGAAGGCAGGCTTTGAAACATTGGTTGAGGCAGGCTATGATCCCCAGAACGCTTACTTTGAGTGTATTCATGAGATGAAGCTTATTGTTGACCTTATCTACAAGGGCGGATTTGGCATGATGAGATATTCCATTTCCGACACTGCGGAATTCGGCGATTATGAGATCGGAAAGAGACTTATCACCGAGGACACCAAGAAAGAAATGAAGAAGGTTCTGGGCGAAATTCAGGACGGTACCTTTGCACGCAACTGGATCATGGAGAACAAAATGGGACGTTCTCACTTCAACGCTTGCAAGAGAATTGAAAGCGAGCATCAGTTGGAGCAGGTTGGCGCTGAGATCCGCAAGCTTTACGCTTGGAACGAGGACGGAGAGAAGTCCATTGACGAGATCGCTGACGCTAAGTTTGGCAACTGATTTCAGATAACTGTTTAACATCATAAAAAATTTAAAGGGGCTGTGAAAAAGACAGTCCCTTTATTGTTAATAAAATGTGTCATTTGTTATATCGGATAAATTCGGCAACAAACAAAACTCCTGCAAGAAATAAAGCGCACCCCAACCCCGTATAGAAAAAAACAATAAAAAAATCGGGAAATACCCCAAAGGCTCTTAGTCCTATACCGCCGCCCATCATAATTGCCATAATAATGTAAGCTTTCAGGTCAAAAAAGTTCCAGAAAGGACGGAAGTCCTCTTCGTAACCTTTGATACGCTTGATATGCTTTCTTGTCATTTTGTAAAACATTGCGCCGAACAATAAAAAAACAACTGCCGACAAGATTATGGTATACCAAAATATTTCTATAACTCCGTAGGACAATATTCCAAGCCTTGCAACGTTAAAGCCTGCGATCATCCATACGATCCCTGCTATTAACAGCAAGGTTCTTTTTGACACTTTATAAAATTTTTTCATTTGTATCTCCAAAGATTTCTATTTATCTTTGCAGTTATTATACATCAAAGGCAGACCTCTTGTCAACAAAAGCGCCATAGCACTTTGGCTTTGGTTCGATACTCATAAGAAGTTATGCCCCGAAGCAATTATTGATAACTGCTTCGGAGCTTTTTAATATTTGATTACTCACATAAATCAGAATTTATTTATCCTCTACAATATATGTTTCCATTATAATTTTCTTACAATCGTCGCATTTATACGCTTTTACAGCGGGACAACCAAAATTGTGATGGTCTGAAAACAATTTTAATCCATTGCTGAACCATCCCATTTTATGGTTTTCATCATTCCAATATAAAGAACTGTTGTAATGTATTTGATGTGATAAACCACGAACAAATCCTTCATCCATATCTTTACCACAATATGGGCACTTCAAGTTAAACACCTCTCTAAATTCCGATTTATCTTAGTAATAATCATACATCAAAACCGTTACATTGTCAATAAAAACACCATAACACTTTTGACTGAAAATAATAAGTGCTATACGAAAACTTATTTATAAACGCCTGTCTTTCGTTGCGTTTTTGTTTTACTTGAAATAATTTCATTTGTGTGCTATAATTAAAACAAACTTTGTAAGGGAGAACATATGCAAACCGATACAGAAAAAAGCTTTTCCGAAATCCTGACCGTTGACAAAAACGGAATAACCTTTAAAGACGGTGAAAAGGTAAGCTTTGACGAATGCGTGGAAAATCTTAAAACCGCCAATTCTTTAAGCGGATCTAAATGTGTTGCGGAAAGAGATATTACCGCCGTTCCGCCTTATTTCCTTTTTTACACAAGAAAAAAGTTGAAACTGGTGTTTGACTGCTCGGGATTATTCTCCAAATCAAAAAATAAAAAGGCTTTTATTAATCTGCAGCTAAAAATACAAGAAACGGGATTTACAACCTATGATCTAAGTTAAAAAATTTAATGGAGGTATTTTTTATGAACGAAATTATCCAAAACATTCTGACAAGAAGAAGTGTAAGGGGCTTCACCGATCAGCCGATCTCCCGTGAAGATTTGGAGCTGATAATAAAGGCAGGACTGTATGCTCCCAGCGCAAGAAATCTTCAGACTTGGAAATTTACTGCTCTGACCAAAAGAGAAGATATAGACGCCTTGGCTAAAGCTATCGAAAATGTGCTTGACCGCGGCGGATATGATATGTACAGACCTACAGCGGTCATTATTCCCTCAAATGAAAGCGATTCTCCTTTTGGAAAAGAGGACAATGCCTGCGCTCTTGAAAATATTTTCCTCGCCGCACACTCCTTGGGTATCGGCTCGGTTTGGATAAATCAGCTTCAAGGCATCTGTGACAAACCTGAAATAAGAGAATTGCTCAAAAAATGGGGCATTCCCGACAATCACACCGTTTATGGAATTGCGGCAATAGGCTATCCCGCCGAGGGCGCTGTTCGTGAACCCAACAAGACGGGAGAGTTTAAAATAATCTGACCTACGGAGGATACAAGGGGTTATGGGACTTGACATTTATGCAGGAACATTCACAAGATATTATACAAGAAACTGGAAAACAGTAAATCAGCAGTTTTGTGAGGCAAACGGCTTTGAATATCATCAGATCCGTGCAAACGACACACCGCCTCCGCCTGTTGAAGAGGTTTTGGAGGGTGTTAATAATTGGGAAAATCAGCTCATAGGGGTTCTGAAAAACTCGGGAGTTCCTTCGGCGGAAGCGTGGGAGGAGAACAACGACAAGCCCTACTATACACATAAGCCCGATTGGGACGCTTTTGACGCACTTTTGCTTTATGCAGCTTCAAGGGTTTTGGGAAAAAGCATTCCAAAGGATTTTGCCAAGAATATGGATATATCCAAACACCCTTTAATGAAAAAAATTGACAAATGCGAAAAGGTGAACGGCTGGTCGCTGTTCAAGGGCGTGTGTCACTGGATTCCCATAAGCGACAATATTATGTTTAGTTTTCCGTTGGCTAACGGCGTAAACGCCGATATCGCCACAACGGCTTTGCTGAAATACGAGCTTTTGAAAATCAACGAATTGGGCTGGAATGCCGACAGGGAAACAATTTTAAGCTGGGCGGAAACTGAGGGCTATCCCTGTGACGCAGAGCTTAAAGACAACAAAATAGAACATCTGCAAACAAACGAGACTTATGACACCGAATCCTTAGCCAAATTTGCCTTTTCAATTTTGTGGGAAGCGGTTGAGTTTTCCGAAAAAGAAAGAGTGTCGATTATTCTTGATTTTTAGGAGTATGACAGATATGCACAGTGTTATAGAAAGAATCAGAAAAAGACCTGCGCTGTATTTGGGCGGAGAAAGCATAACCGCTTTATGGCACTTTATTTTGGGATATAACCTTGCGGAGCTGGATTACAAAATTGAGAAGAGCTCAAAAAGCATACTGCCCCTCAGCTTTAGCCTAATGCACGAATATGTCGGCTTCCGTTTGGGCGTCAAGGACGAAAAAAGCTGGTGTAATAATATTCTTGATTCCTGCGGAGGTGATGAAAAGGCAGCTTTTTATAAGTTTTTTGAGTTTTATGACGATTTTTCTTCGGCAGAAGTCAAGCGTTGTGAAAGAGCGGTTTTAACAGAAGAAAACATTCCGCATAACAACAGTATGGAGCACGGCTATTCTGTGAAAAACGGAAAGAAGGAGCCGTTATACCGTGAGCCAAAGGCTGTTTATATTGCAGAGCTTTCCATTGGCTGCACTATTCTTTCGGTGGAAACGGCAAAAGAGGGCTTTGTAACCTATTGGGAGATTTTTGACTGCGGCAATAAAGTCAGAGAATATATTTTATCCCATGCCGAATCACTTTTCGGAAAGCTTGACTGTTGGAAGGAGGTTCCGACGCCGTGAAAACACAATACACCTACAAAAAAATAGCCTCTGACGAATTTGGCAAGCTTAAACCGCTTTTTCCCGACACAGAGGAAAAATGGCAAAAATACAGCAATCAGCGGTTGAAACAGTTTGAAGAAAAGGATATAGACGTTTATACGATAGAGCATGACGGCAGCTTTATAGGCGAGGTAACGGCGATCTACTCAAACCACACTCTGCCCACCGAGACTATTCCAAATGTAAGAGCGTATTTTGAGGCGTTTCGGGTAAGTGAGGAACACCAAAACAAGGGCTTGGGACAAGGGCTTATGAAATATGCCATTAACGACCTGAAAAAGAGGGGCTATTCCGAATTTACAATAGGCGTTGAGGAGGACAACGAGGTTGCCAAGCATATTTATTTCAAGCTTGGATTTACCGAAGAGATTGACCGCGGTCACGGCAATGAGTTTGATCCGTGCGACTATACGCTGTATTTGAAACGATGACGGTTTATAACGGCTTTTCTTAGAGTAAATGCAATAAAATTCAATTAACTGCAGAGGGTTAAAATGTTTTGATTTTTTGTATTGACATTTTTATGAATTTATGGTAAAATATATTATCGTGAATAAAGCCTTGCTTTGTTTGCTGTGTTCGCTTCTTTTTTTTGCCGCTGTGGTGGAATAGGCAGACACAAGGGACTTAAAATCCCTCGGTAGAAATACCGTACCGGTTCAAGTCCGGTCAGCGGCACCAACTAATTGTTACCAAAAAGATATTATGCCCACAAAAGGCTGTGCAAAGCCATTTGTGGGCATAAATCTTGTGAAAAACAGAAATATCACACCGTAGATTTTTTCGACACGAAAATGGACTCGAACCCTCCCCATGTAAAATTTTCCAAGTCCATTTTATGCATATCGCACAGAACGCCTGTGAGTGATCTCTAAATTACGAGAGGTCAATCACAGGCGTTTTTTTGTTGCCCAAAGTTGTTACCAAAAAGATTTGAACGTGACTTGAACCCTTTTGGCAACAAAATTTTTGCGATGGAAATTGTGCAGATTGCACATACAAATAAATCCGAATTGAGAGCCTGTAAATTACTTCTCACATTATGTGAGAGGCGATTTACAGGCTCTTTTTTTATTTTCCGACAAAGTTCGGAAGAATCAATCAGTCAGCAAGCCTCAACAGAGCTTGAAATAAAATTACAGAGGTAACAAAATGAACAACGAAAACAAGCAGACCAAACCCGACTGCCCGCTGATTGGGGCTGATGGCAACATCTTTAATCTTGTCGGAATCGCGTCAAGAACCTTGAAAAGAAACGGCTTATCGGACGAAGCGTCCGAGATGACGGAAAAGGTCTTCAAAAGCGGAAGCTACGAGGAAGCACTGGGAATCATCGGCGAGTACGTTAATATAACCTCGGTCGATGAACCCGATGAAAGTATTGGATTGGATATGAGGTAACTCCTTTCCGTTTAAAAAAATATTTGTGGAGGTCAAAAATGATAAAAGCAACAATTCAGAGCAGCCCGTACTGCACGGAGATGTGATTTCCTGTGTACGCATTATCCGCTGACGCGGATAACGCTGAAACAGAGCTGTCGAAAAAGCTCGGCGAATTTGGCATTAACATGGAACACCTTGCTTCAGACGGAACGGTCATATAGATCAAGCCTGCCGAGCTTTATATTGAATTATTTATCTGTGTAGCTTATATCAGCCCCGCTCGTTTTTTTACATCTTGTTTGCATACACACCATTCTGCGGCATTCTGTAAAATTTTAAGATATTCGCCGCACATCAGATTTTCTGTGGAATGTCCGGGAGTAATTCCGCATATTTTTCCTTTTCCGAGCGTATGAGCCCATAGTGCGGGCTGCTTACCGTGCTGAGATATTGTATAACCCAAAACCTCAGTCGGAAAATCGGGCAGCATTTCTATAATATAATGCTCGTCAATGGTCGGAAAGATAAATTCCACTACATTTTCAGTAATAGGATGAACCTTTTCGGGAACAAATTTTACTTCACACTGTGGCGGATGAGTTATAAACCGCGCACGCAATATTTCTTGTGTAATAATATGCTCGTTCGGTAAATCGGTAAGTCCGCAGTGAATAGCAAGAAATCCCATTCCATTATCATTGATACTTTTTTTCAGCTTGCTGCTCCATTTATCATCACACCATATCGGCGTAGGTATCTGATCATTTTCAATTGGATCCTTAAATGTTACAAGCAGGTCGGGAGAGGTATGTTTATTCAAAAATTCCGCAGGATCTTCTGTCATTTCCACGTCCCACTTGTCGTCGGGCAGCATATGCCCGATAATAGGTGTTATGGTGTCGGTTGGGTGCCAATAATCCCCTGTTAAGATCAACGCTGTATTTTTCATTGCAAATTCTCCTTTATCGCTTATTTTTCCATCATTTTATGGAAGATTTCAGCCATTTCCTCATGTGTTTCGCAAAATCCCCGCCTTACCCATTCGTCAAGCAAGCCGAACAGCCCGTATGAGTAAAACCGAGCCTCATAGCATTCCTCTGCGTTAGCCCCGTACTGCGGGGTCATGACCGTATAAAATGCATCGAATACCGCTGACTGCATTTTGGCATTATAAATTGTATAGATAACATCCTTTATTTCATAGTTAAAAAGAAAAAAGTCACGAGCGTTGGAAATATCGTATCTGTTTTGAACCTTGATATCATGCTTGTCAGCCCACTTGAACCAAAGCGCAGTCAACTTGAAAGTTATTGCCTCGCTTTTGGACGAGAAATTTCTGAACCATGTGGAACGGTGAACTCCTGCGGAGGCGGCTATCTCGTCAATGGTGATGTCAGAAACGGTTTTTTCGGTCATCAGAGTTATAAGTGCGTCTGCCATGCATTCCTTTAGAAATTGAGTTGTCTTAGCGTTATTGCCCATAAGCCGTCCTTTCTTTGCACGAGCGACTTTTTGCCCGAAAAGTCGCAAATCGTTTTACGGTACTTGATTTTATATAATAAAAATGCTAAAATAGGATATAGCGATTAAAGTTGCAACAACAGCTTTATGTTGCGTGGTCAATAACAGTATAACAGATAAATTCTTTTTTGTCAATATGCTGTTGAACAACCTATGGTAAAGGAAATAAAATGAAAATCACAACGATATTGTTTGACCTTGACGGAACGCTGCTTCCGATGAATAACGACGAGTTTACAAAGGGCTACTTCAAGCTGCTTGCCAAAGCACTTGCTCCTCACGGATATGACACCGAGGGCTTGATCAAAGCAATATGGGCAGGAACGGCGGCAATGGTCGGAAATGACGGAACGCAAAGCAATGACGCGGCGTTTTGGGCAAAATTCTCCGAGATATACGGAGAAAAGGCGCTTGCCGACAAGCCGCTTTTTGACGAGTTTTATAAAAACGATTTTGAAAACGCCAAAGCGTTATGCGGCTGCAATCCGAAAGCTGCCGCTGCCGTGCGGAAACTAAAAGAAGCGGGATACCGGGTTGCGCTTGCGACTAACCCTATATTTCCCGGTGAGGCAACAGAGAGCCGCATACGCTGGGCGGGATTTTCTCCCGATGAGTTCGAGTTGTACACCTCATACGAGAATATAGGCTTTTGCAAGCCGAATCCCGAATACTACCGTGAGCTTGCCCGAAGATTAAACGCAGCTCCCGAAGAATGTATTATGGTCGGGAACGACATGACGGAGGACATGATCGCGCAAAGCGTGGGAATGAATGTCTTTCTGCTAACCGACTGCCTGATCAACAAAGGACGCGAGGATATCAACCAATATCCGCGCGGTAGCTTTGAGCAGTTGATCGACCATGTTAATAAAATGAACAGAATATGAACCGTTTTGCTAACCAATTAACGGGAACAAAGATAATGTACAATATCTTATCAGTGAATAAAATGTCAAGATATAGGAGAGAGGTATGAAAAAGGTTTTGAAAATCACCGGAATTGTTGTTCTAATTCTTATAGCGCTTATTGTTATCGGAGTCATATTGCTGTTCGTTATCGCGGCTGTAAAGCCCATGGTACCGTCCGGCTATACCGATACCGTTATTACAGGCGGAAAAATTGAAGCCAAATACTTGAAGAACGGTACATATGATGTTGAATATTTTGAAGTTGATGCTCCTCAAAATTTCAAAAAATATGAGATATGGTATCCAGCGGAAATGTTAAACGGCAGCAAGAAGTTCCCGGTTATTGTAGTAAGCAACGGCACGGGCGTCAAAGCTTCAAAAGCAAAAGCAATGTTTGAGCATTTTGCAAGTTGGGGATTTATCGTTGTCGGAACCGAGGAAGAGTATTCTTGGAATGGCTTTTCGGCTGAAATGAGCTTAAAATATCTGTTAAAATGCAATGATAATAAAGAGAGTATTTTTTATCAAAAGGTTGACACGGATAATATCGGCTCGGTTGGGCACTCGCAAGGCGGAGTTGGCGCGATCAATGCCGTTACAGATACGAAGCACGGTTATATGTATAAAACAGTCGTTGCCGAAAGCCCCGCGAATATTGAACTTGCCGAATCCTTGGAATGGAATTACGACATAAGCAAGGTAAATATACCTATTATGCTGACAGCGGGAACGGGCAAAGTTGATTCGCAGACAATAATCCCTATTGACAAGCTGAACGAGATGTACGATCTTGTTACACAGGCTCCAATAAAGGTAATGGCACGCAGAAACGGGCTTGACCATGGAGAAATACTCTATTCCGTTGACGGATATGTAACGGCATGGTTTATGTGGCAGCTTCAAGGCGATAACGAAGCCGCTAAAGCCTTTATAGGCGACAATCCGGAGATAGATAACAACGATCTTTATGTAGATGTAAGAATTGATAGCGGCATATAAATTCAGCGGAAAATATTCCGATTCGCGGCGAGGTCAGGCTGCATTGTTTTGTCGCGTCAGAGCGTACCGATCCCGTTGCAAGACGTGATTTGTCAAGGGGGTTTTTCTGCATTTAAAGAATTTTTTGAAAATAAAGTGGCTTAACAGCTTTCTAATTCTATGCTGCCAGCAGTGTGAAGGCTCGCTGGATTGTCCCGCCTCTCTCGGAGAGCACACGTCTGCCGAAGTCAGTACCACCAACCGACTGCGTGTGGTGAGTAAGTGCGCCCTTAGTATAAATGGGCTTGAATTTGCTTCTCATATATGCTATAATTGTAATTGAATTAAACAGCACTATAAATCGGAATTTGGAGAGAATTTGACATTTGAAAAAGGAAGGATTTAATGCAAAGATATGCTTGGAAGAATACATTTAATGTAAGAGATTTGGGAAATACACCAACGATGAATGGAAAATATGTCAAAGCACGAAGATTCATTCGAGGTGATGCTCCACACAATATAGATGATAATGTGAAAGAGTTTTTAATTGAGCAAAATATAAAAACAGTTATAGATTTGAGAAATGAAAAAATTTCAAATTTGAACTCAAATGCTTTTGTATCCGACAGTAGATTTTTTTGCTATAACTTTCCATTGTCTATAAATGAAAAAGCTGCAAATTCAGAAGATGATGTTATTGAAAATTACTATCAAATGCTTGAGAATGATATTGCCATTATTAATATTTTTGGTACAATGGCAAATTCTATTGGCGGCGTATTATTCCATTGCCAAGAAGGTAAGGACAGAACAGGTGTAATTGCAGGAATATTGCTATTATTAGCAGGAGTGTCGGATATTGATGTTTATGCTGACTATGAAATATCAAATGTTTATTTATATGACCATATAAAGACTGCAAGAACAATTTTGCCGAATTATTTGTTGTATGTAAAGCTTGAATATATGGAAAATATGTTAAAATATTTAAAAGGAAAATATGGGACAATAGAAAACTATATGTTATCAAAAGGAATTTCTAAAACAGAAATATGCAAATTGAAAAGCAAATTACTGGATTAAAAAATTTCAGTTTGTTGAACAGTAAAAAGGGACATGACCGTTCATTGGCGTGCCATGTTCCTCTCTGTTTTACGGATGTCCTCCTTTCAGCAGACAGTTTCACCTTACCACAAATGAGCCGTCAGCCGTTGTGTATTAGGTGGCAGAAACCACCCTTTACATATTAACACTCAAAAGACGCTTTCGACAGAATGATCGCTTTTCTGAATGAAAAATACATTGCTAAAACAATTTTGGAGTGTAGATGAATGTTATGAAAAAGGTATTAAAAACAATCGGAATTGCCGCACTTGTAATCGTGATTCTCAGCGTCGCTCTTGTTGCCTGGCTTGTTATCACATTTCTGCGCGATTCCAAAATACAAGAGGAGGATCAACTTCTAATGGTAAAATCCGACGAGGAGCTGCTGGGTGAGCATATTTACATAAAACGTGACGGTAAGGGTGATGTTGATGTTAATTATTATTTCGGTGACGGCGAATCCTTACCGCTTGTGATCAATCTTCACGGCGGCGCGTTTATTGCCGGAGACGCCGACACGCTGGACACACAAAGCGACAGAATATCAAAGAGCTGGGGAGTCAATGTGGCGGCGGTCAATTACTCTCTCTTGAAGAACGGCATTGAGCGGGAATATGTCATCGAAGAAATAACAGATACCGTCCGCTATTTTATTGAAAATAAGGACGCCTATCATGTCGATCCCGATAACATCTTCATTATGGGTTATTCGGCGGGCGGATTTTATGCCGCAGCATCAACGCTGGAGCTGCAGCGATCAGGCATAGCTGTCAAGGGACAGATTCTTTGCTATGCCTTTATAAACGGTGTGGATGAACAATTTATCACACTGACCGAGCAGGAAAGAGCGGCAATGTCGCCGGCTTTGTTTGTAGTCGCAAAGGGTGCCCCCCTCGGCGAAGGCTCGCTTGCGTATGAAAAGCTGCTGCACGAGGCAGGTGTTTTGACTGACGCTGTTATATATGACGGAGTGAAGCACGGCTTTATCGAGGAAAATAATCCCGAATACGAAAAGCTGCATGATAAAAATAAAGCGAGCAAATCCGAAGAAGCGGAAAAAGTCGCAAGAGAAGCGGAAGATTATATCGGAAACTGGATTAAGACAGTAAGTGATTGATCAAAAAATATTAGGAGAAAAGGATAACATAAAGAAAAAAGACTTTGAAATTAAAGTGAACAATGTGTATGATTTCTCAATTTTGAGAAGTCAAATCACCGCATTACGCTTCGCGTAACACTTCGTTTTTTTCAGGATCTTAACAAAAAAGATTTGAACGGGACTCAAACCCTTTTGGTAACAAAATTTTATTGGTTGAATTTTTGCAACTCGCACAAAGAGCCTGTAAATTACTTCTCACATTATGTGAGAGGCAATTTATAGGCTCTTTTTTATTTTCCGACAAAGTTCGGAAAAACAACACAGTCTGTAAGCTCTAAGCGGAGCTTAAATATATTTTGGGAGGAACTAATATGATTAAAGCAACAATTCAGAACAGCCCGTACTGCACGGAGATTCGATTTCCGTGTTCGGAAACGGAGCTGTCGAAAAAGCTCGGCGAGCTTGGCATGAACACGGAGCATCTCGCGCCTATGGCAACAGTGCTTGAAATCGAGCCTGCCGAGCTGTCCATGTTGGATGATTGTGAAGTCAGCCTTGACGCGCTGAACTATCTTGGAAAGCGCATGGACGGTATGTGCAAGGCGGAGCGCAATCAGTTCCTCGCTGTGCTGTCGTGCGATGAGTTGGAGATCGGTTATGGCTTGAAAAATATAATCAACCTTACCTACAACCTCGCGCGGTATACGCTTATCGAGGATACGGACGATCTTGAACGCATTGGACGAATTCATATGCTTAATGTCCGCGGCTTTCTTTCCGAAGCCGAATACAGCAACAGCGAATGGCTTGCCGAGCAAGGCATGAAGCTCCTGGAATCGGGCAGCGGGATAGACACCGAATACGGAAAGATCTATGTTAATGAGGAAGTACCGTTTGATGAAAATTTCAACGGAACTACCTTCCCCGCTTACTATTGCGAGCCGAATTCGGTCGCAGCGGTCGAAATCTGTTATTCCGATTTGACGGAGCTGGTTGAACTGCCGTGTGAGGATATCACTATTAAAAAGGCACTTTGCAGACTTGGCGCGAACAGCGTAAAGGACTGCAAAATTTCGGTCGATTCGACACGGGATATCTCCGATGAGTGGTCGGAGAAGATTTCCGAGGTTGAAAAAACAAAAGACCTGTTCGGTTTGAACAGTCTGCTGAAAACCGTGGACTTCAGCTTGAAACAAGAGCAGCCCGTGAGCATATTCAATAAGGAAGTGACACGGCAGCTTCGGGAAAATGACTTCGCCGTTTCCAAAGGCGATGATTCCCTTAATGTTCGGACAGCCGACAATTTCTCGGTTAAAATCTTTGAAAACGGATCGCTGCGCGTTCCCGAGGACTGTCCTTCCGATTCGTATTCGCAAATCAGGAGGATAACGAAAGAGGCGTCGGATTTTTGTAACGCTTACGCGAAAGCTGCGCCGCTCAAAGCAGATGGATTGTCGGAAAAATACCGCTGTCTTGCCGAATTCAACAGCACAGTCTTGGCAGCAAAATACAATGAGGAATACGGCTTTGAGTTCATTACATGGGATCGGACGTTTGACGGCAAGGGCGTTACACAGGGAAATTATTATTCCGACTATTCGGCGGCAAAAGAGAATTTTGCAACCCGATCCGGACTTATCGATAAGGATAAGCTGTTCAGCACGGAAGAACTTGAACAGATCAGGAAGTGCGTTAATTTCACCGCAAGACACAACGGCGATCTCAACTTTGACGATTGTGAAAATCTTAAAAGATTGGGAGAGAAAATCTCGGAGAGCATTCCCGAACAGCAGCAGAGCGACGCTCCCGAGCTGTCGATGTGAAAGGGGCAAAAAATGAAGATAAATTTTAAAAGCCCTTTTCACAGAAAAGCATTCGTGAAATTTATTTCGGAAAATATCGCAAACCCGTACTGCTGCCGCCGCGAATATGTTGCGGCGGTTTTTCTGTTATCCGCGGATAAGTTTTTATGGAAACGCGCCTGCCGCTCTTTGACAGTGCATTCGATGAAATTCGACGGACTCGATTTGACGGGAATTTCCACCGAGGGATACGCGTTATTTATGGCGGCAAAGTCAATATACCGCGGCGGCGCGGGTGTTTCGTTGAACGAATTATGCGACGTGAACTTGATTGATGACTCAACCGCAATGACGATTTTCGCGGGAGTTATGTTGGTCAGAAACGGCGTTGAACTGCTGAATTGGAGGACTTGATATGATAAGATTTTTTATTAAAAACGGGAATAACTCGCTGAAATTCGATATGCCTACGGACGAACTGTTCGACCACCTGGGCAGCATTGGGATTAAAGAGGATATCCCGATCACTTGCAGCGAAAGGATATATCTCGACTTCTATCCCACGGACGAAACAGATAAAATCGCCGATATCGTCTGCAAAAGGCTGTTGGAAACCGATAAGATTTCCGACGTGAACTCTCTTTGCCAAAAGCTCGACGGTCTGTGGAGATTTAGCGCGGAGGAATTTGAAAATGCGCTCTCGGAAAACGATGTGCGCGGCGCGTTGAATATAGACGCGGCATATGAGAAACTGCTGCAGGAACCGAAACAGACGAACGATTTAAGTATGTGACGGCGAAAGCCTTAACATAAAACTTCGCGCGAAGGGAGGTGAACGCATGAAAACAATGAGCAGAGGACAAATCGAGTTCTACAAAAAGCAGTACCCGCCCGGCACACGTGTGCAGCTTGACCGAA
>CAZWRZ010000024.1:0-35645 GCA_964636555.1 uncultured Ruminiclostridium sp. | reverse complement strand
TTGTTCTCATAGGAGAGGTGTGCGGATTTTCGAGCACAATTTTGTCGATGACAAGACGAATTTTCGCAGGCGGGCTGTCGCCCGTCAAGAAAATTCAACACACGATGTGTTCAGTCATTCGCCCAAAGTCGGCGCATGGATGCGCCGACAGCAATGCGAATGACCAAACGCCAGTCCGGCGGCAAAATCTGCCGAAAAGACGTGCGCCTGTCCTATGAGAACAAGTTCTAAAATTCAGGTTTCAAAAAAACTATCCAAATCACTTGATTTTTTGAGAGAAATGCGTTATAATAAATAAATCACAATATAAAAATAATGAGCCTTTGATTACGGGGCAGAAAGCCCTGCCCAAGGCGGAGCCGTGAACCATGTCAGGCGGGGAACCGAGCAGCATTAAGCGGATTTCCGACTGTGGGCAGGTATCTGCCCCGTAATGAGAGGCTCATAACATAAAAGTTGGAGGATAAGAGAATGTATTTAGCGCTTTACAGAAAATACCGCCCCTCCACATTTGACGATGTTATTTCTCAGGAGCATATTACGACCACCCTGAAAAATCAGATCATGACGGGACAAGCTGCCCACGCCTACCTTTTCACGGGTACAAGAGGAACGGGAAAGACCTCCTGCGCCAAAATAATGGCTAAGGCGGTGAACTGCCTTTCTCCCGAAAACGGCAGTCCCTGCGGCAGGTGCGCCGCCTGTAAGGCTATTGAGGAAGGCTCTACTGACATAATCGAGATAGACGCCGCCTCAAACAACGGCGTGGACAATATTCGGCAGATACGCGACGAGGTTATTTACACCCCTATCGACTGTAAATATAAGGTATATATTATCGACGAGGTACACATGCTTTCGGCAGGTGCATTCAACGCTCTGCTGAAAACCCTTGAAGAGCCGCCCTCCCACGTTATCTTTATTCTGGCGACCACAGAGTATTACAAAGTCCCTGCCACCATTCTTTCCAGATGTCAGCAGTTTTTGTTTTCAAAAATCGACGCCGCAGAGTCCGCAAAACGGCTGCTTGAAATTGCGGAAAAGGAAAAAATAGCTCTTGAACCCTCGGCGGCTCAGCTTATAGCAAGGCTTTCCGACGGAGCTATGAGAGACGCTCTTTCCCTTTTGGATCAGTGTATTTCGGTTTCCGACAGGATAGATGAAGATCTGGTAAGACAGTGCAGCGGTGCTGCAGACAGCGAATATCTTTTCGCCCTCTCACAGGCTGCCATAGATAAGTCGCCCGCCGACGCTCTTGGGCTCTTGGACAAGCTTATTGTGCAGGGAAAGGACATAAGCAGATTTATTGAGGAGCTTACTTCTCATTACCGCAATCTTATGCTGGAAAAAACCGTGGGGGAGGAGCTTATAAAGGCTTCCGACAATGAGCTTGAGCAATACCGCAGACAGAGCAAGGTCTATTCCCTTGACGAAATAATGTATCATATCGACCTTATTTCCGACAGTCTGGACAATATCAACCGAATGAAACAAACGGGACAGGCTCGTCTTTTGGCGGAACAGCTTCTGATAAGGCTCACCTCACCCAAGCTTGCCAATGACGCGGCGGCGCTTGCAGCGCGTATAGGCTCCTTGGAGAGCAGGCTTGAAAAGATGTCAAAAAATGGGTTTGTCAGCGTAAGGGAAGAAGCGGCGGCGGAGAACAAAGCAATTCCCCCAAAAGCAGAAGAAAAAAACGCTGAAAAAACAGCAGGTGATTTTTCTGAGGAAAAGCCTTTAAAGACAACACCCAAAGAGGATAACATAAAAACCTCGGCAGAAGAACCCCCGCAGGAATTTTACTCTCACAGATCGGAAACGATAACGGAGCGTATTTTGCCGGTTTACGACGATATTCCGTTGCCCCCTCCACCTCCCGAAGAAGCCTTTGAGGGCGGATTTTACGGTTATGAGGATGAAGCGGCGGATCTAAAGGCAAAGGAAAAAACCGAAGAAAAGACCCATAAGCCAAAAGCCGAGAATCCCATAACCGAAAATTTACCGAAGAAAACCGAAAAAGCCGTTGATATTGTCAGCGAAAAAAGTGCTGAGAAAAAGGCTTCGGCAGATAATACAGCGTCAGCCCGTCCCATTCCCGAAATAGACTTTGAACTGCCGCAGGGTACAACCCCCTTGCCGCAATGGCAGGAAATAGTTACGGGAATGCCCGCAAGGTCAAGGGGACTTCTGAAAAGCTCGCAGGCTTATTTATATGACGGAAAGATCTATATTTCCTCCACAGCCTCCTCCGAAAAGGTTTTAAAGGACGGAGCCAAAGCCGGGGAGCTGCGGAACAGGATCAAGGCAGTTCTTGGCGGAGATATGGAAACGTTTATTCTGAAAGCCGCTCCCCCTGCGGAGGAAATTGACTCCGACAAGGTCACTCCGTTTTTACAGAAGGCTGAGAGATTGGGAATAAACATTACCGTAAGATAAATGTTTTATAGTCAAAAAATAAAAGATAAACCATAAAAACGAAAAGGAGATATTGTTATGAAAGCAAGATTACCTCAAGAGTATCAGGCAAAAGGAGCGTCAAATATGAATCAGATGATTCAGAAGGCGCACAAGATGCAGGAAGAGATCGAAAAAATTCAGGAACAGCTTAACGAAACAGACTTCACGGTTACCGCAGGCGGCGGAATGATTGAGCTCACCATGACAGGCGGAAGAAAGCTGAAATCTCTTAAGCTGAACCCCGACTGTATCGACAAGGATAATCCCGAGGATATGGAGGATATAATCATTGCGGGCGTAAACGCAATACTGGAAAAGGTGGACGAGGAAACCACCAAGGAAATGGAAAAGGCTACGGGCGGTCTGTCTATGCCCGGATTGTTCTGATATGGCGGAGTACAGCCCTTTACCGCTGCTTTTGGTCTCCGAACAGCTGGCAAAGCTGCCCGGAATAGGTATGAAAAGCGCGGGACGTCTTGCTTACCATATTCTCAATATGCCTGTTGAACAGGTGGAGGAATTTTCGGAGACAATTCTGAAGGCGCGGAAATCGGTGAATTTCTGCAAGTGCTGCCAGAATTTTACCGAAAAGGAAATATGCTCAATCTGTTCCGACAGCCAAAGGAATCAAAAGATAATATGTGTGGTGGAGTCTCCAAAGGACGTGGCTGCTTTTGAGCGTTCGGGGGGCTTTGACGGCGTATATCATGTACTTCACGGACTGCTGTCTCCCGCCGACGGGATAACCCCCGACGATATCCGCATAAGAGAGCTTATGAGCAGGCTGAGCGGAGACGCGGAGGAAGTAATAATGGCTACCAACCCCACTATCGAAGGAGAAACCACCGCCTCATATATAAGCAGACTGATAAAACCACTGGGCATAAAGGTGACAAGACTTGCCTACGGACTTCCGGCAGGCAGCACCTTGGAGTATGCAGACGAGGTTACTTTGCAAAGAGCCTTGGAAAACAGAAACGAGCTATAACATTACGATTACAAGATATTTTTATAAGATATTTTACAGAAAGGAAAAAACTATATGGCTAAGATTTATTCCGAACCCTCCCACACCTTCGGCGAATACCTTTTGGTTCCCGGATACAGCTCGGATCAGTGTATTCCCGCAAATGTGTCACTGAAAACTCCGCTGGTAAAATATAAAAAGGGTGAAGAACCCGCTATTTCGATGAATATTCCCCTTGTTTCCGCAATTATGCAGTCGGTTTCCGACGACAAAATGGCGGTGGCGCTTGCCAAGGAA
Organism: uncultured Ruminiclostridium sp.; assembly: GCA_964636555.1. GTDB lineage: Bacteria > Bacillota > Clostridia > Oscillospirales > Ruminococcaceae > Ruminiclostridium_E. The sequence goes on along the minus strand of CAZWRZ010000024.1, from coordinate 31,924 downwards.
GGCGGCATAAGCTTTATTTACGGCTCACAGTCCGTTGAGGACGAGGCGGAAATGGTCAGAAAGGTCAAAACCTACAAGGCGGGCTATGTAAGAAGCGACAGCAATTTAAGCCCCGATATGACCTTAAAGGACGTGCTTGCACTTAAGGAAAAAACAGGTCATTCCACCATGCCTGTTACCGAGGACGGCACTTCAAACACAAAAATGGTGGGCATCGTAACAGGCAGAGACTACCGTGTTTCAAGAATGTCCCCCGACGAAAAGGTCAGCTCCTTTATGACTCCCTTCGACAAGCTTATCACCGCTCCCGAAGGAACAAGCCTGAAGGAAGCCAACGATATTATATGGGATCACAAGCTTAATTCCCTCCCAATTATAGATAAGGAAGGAAAGCCGGTATACTTTGTTTTCCGCAAGGACTACGAGAGCCATAAGAGCAATCAGAACGAGCTTTTGGACAGTGCAAAGCGTTATGTTGTAGGCGCGGGCATCAATACAAGAGACTACGCCGAAAGAGTTCCCGCTTTGGTAGAAGCAGGGGCGGACGTGCTTTGTATCGACAGCTCCGAGGGTTATTCCGAATGGCAGAGACTCACTATTAAGTGGATAAGAGAGCGTTACGGCGACACCGTCAAGGTAGGCGCGGGAAACGTTGTCAGCAAAGAGGGATTCAGATTCCTTGCAGAGTGCGGCGCGGATTTTGTTAAAGTCGGCATCGGCGGCGGCTCGATCTGTATCACCCGTGAAACCAAGGGTATAGGCAGAGGACAGGCAACTGCCCTTATCGAGGTTTGCGAGGAGAGAGACAAGTATTTTGAGGAAACGGGCATATATGTTCCCGTATGCAGCGACGGCGGTATTGTACATGATTATCACATTACGCTGGCTCTTGCTATGGGCGCGGACTTTATTATGTTAGGCAGATATTTCAGCCGCTTTGACGAATCGCCTACCAACAAGGTCATGCTCAACGGTACTTATGTTAAGGAATATTGGGGCGAGGGCTCTAACCGCGCGAGAAACTGGCAGAGGTACGACCTTGGCGGTGACAAGAAGCTTTCCTTTGAAGAAGGCGTTGACAGCTATGTGCCTTATGCGGGAAGCCTGAAGGATAATGTTACCCGCACCCTTGCAAAGGTCAAGTCCACTATGTGCAACTGCGGATGTCTTACTATTGCGGAATTGCAGGAGAAGGCGGTGCTTACCTTGGTTTCTTCTACAAGCATTATCGAGGGCGGATCACATGATGTTATTTTGAAGGACAGACAGGGGCAGAACTGATAATATTATATATTTAGGGGCTGTAACAATCAGCCCCTTTTTGTTATCTTTTTGAAAAAATACGCCAGTTTTCTTAAAACTAAAACCCCGTTCCAACCGAACGGGGTTTCTTGTCTATATCAAATATCAACGAGAAAACGGGAAAACAATATTAAAAATGACGTTTATATAAAGGAGAGCAAAAAAATCATAAGGAGCTAAGCGAGTATACTGTACCGTTTATGTCAATTTCTTTGGTATTTGGGTAATATCTGAAATTATCACGGGAGGTTTTCAAAAAGCAGTAATCGGAATAAGTAATTTTTCCTGTTTCCTCGTTGGTATCGGGCATATTTTTCCAGACGGAAAGGCGGTAGTCCTCCTTGGAGCCGTCCGAAAAGATAATAGCGCTGTCATTTATGGTGATTTTCTCGCCGTTTTTAAGGGACACATAAATTCCCGAATAAACCTTATTCTCCTGAACATTAACGATAGCCTTTATATCCTTGTCAGCATCGGAATCGCTGCCCTGAGCGGATACTGCGCAGAGCGTTGTGCCTATAATGCACATCACTGCTCCCAAAATCATAACGGCTATGCCTAAAATCGTTCTTTTCATTGTACAGTCCCCTTTCCTTCCGGCGGTTTTTGTTTTCCTTTAACTATATTATATAGCAAAAAGAACAAAATACAATTACAAAGCAGTTACAATTTGATTACAATTTGGTTACAATTTTGGGAGAGCAAAAAACAGGGACTGTAAAAGACAGCCCCTGTTTTGTTGTTTTACCGCCTGTCAATTCTCCTTATTCTTCGCCATTTTCAAAATCTGTCCCAGCTTAAGCGGATTTCCCGAATAAAGTATAATAGTTTCATAAACCTTTGACACCAGCAAAGCCGTCAATGCGGTCAGCAATGCAAGAAAAGCTATGGAGATCACCGTTTCAACCCCCGACATTTCCCCCAAAAGAATTGCGGAGGGAAGGGCAAAGGGCGAGGAAATGGGAATATACCTCGAGATCGTCATCACAATGTTTCCGCTGCCGTCCTCGTTGAATACTGCCGACATATAGGAGAGGAAAAAGCCTAACATCGCCACCATCATCAAGGGCTGTATTGCCGCCGCCAGATCCTCGCTGCGGCTCACTCCCGCGCCCACAAGTCCCGCCAGCAGTGCATAGAAAAGAAAGCCTAAAATAAGTATGACTATTATCGCTATTATAGAGCCTGCATTGAATAAGCCCGGAAGCGCGCCCATTATCTCCGCGCCTATATCCGAGGCTGTTCCGCTTGCCGCGGCGTCGCCTACCGCCGTCACAACGCCGTCTATTACCTCTTTGTTGGCAAATATGCTGAAGGGCATGGTCAGCGTTGCTGTCAGACCGCACACTCCGCCTATTATCATCACCTGAGTAACTGCCACCAAAAGCATAGCCAGAACCTTGCCCGTAATTATAGCGAGAGGTCTAACCGAGGTGATAAGCAGCTCGATAACACGGGAGGTTTTCTCTTGTGCAATGGACTGTGCAATTATCTGAGCGTAGCTGATAATAAAGGAAAACATCAGAACGGACAGTATCATGGGAACGATCATGCCCGCAAATTCTCTTAAAAAGGGATCTCCGTTCTCGCCGAAAATTGCGGTTTCCGCACTGATATTCAGCTTGGCAGTTTCAAGATCCTTTTCCTCTACACCCAAGGACAGCAGCAGGGAATTTCTGAAAGCGTCCTTGCATATCTCTGTAACAAGCTCCGCGTCGGATTTTGACATCACCTCTTCGTCTTCGGGGCGGTACAGCTTTAAATCATAATATGCAGTCCCGCCATTTTCGTCCTTTTCCTCGGCAATGAGCAATACGGAGTAAGGGTTGTTTCCCTTCGCTATTTCCTCGCACTTTCCGTCAAAATTTTCTTTGCTCAATTCCTCTGTCTCTATCCCTTCATCTTTAAAGAAGGACAGATCGGTAAAAGGGATCGAGGTTTGGTTGCAGATATAAAGCTTTTCAAGCTGAAGAGTATCGTCCTCATCTCCGCCGAAAATGCTGTCAAGGCTTCCCTCTGCGGCAAGAGAGGGGATAATGTTCACACACGCAATGATCACAGCAAAAATCAATGACATTGCCACAGTGCTGCCGATAAAGGCTTTGGTTTTTATATACTGAACATAGTTAAAGGTAAAAATATGCTTCCAGCCCTTAAACCTCATTGCTCTCACCTACCTTTTCTATAAATATTTCGTTCAGGGTGGGTTCTCTCAGCTCGAATTTTACGGGCGGCTTTCCCGACGCGGTCATTTTATTTAACAGCGTGTATGCCTGTTCGTCTCCCGTAACAGTGAAGCATACCCCGTTTGGCGTATTTTCCTTTACCGCAAGTCCGCACTCAGCGGCTATGGGCATAAAGTCATAGTCGGATTTTACAAGGAGATTTACCCGTCCTTCCGCCCGCTTTATCTCGTTAAGGTTGCCTTGCAGTACGGTTTTTCCGCGGTTGAGTATTACAATGTCGTCGCAGAATTCCTCGATAATGTTCATCTGATGACTTGACATTATTATGTATTTTTCCTTGGCTATTTCCTCCCGTATAACCGATTTGAACAGGTCGGCGTTAACGGGGTCGAGACCCGACAAGGGCTCGTCCAGAACCAACAGCTGCGGGTTGCCCAAAAGGGCGGCGGCAAGCTGCACCTTTTGCTGGTTTCCCTTTGAAAGCTGATTGGACTTTTTCTGGCGGTATTCGTTAATGCCCAGACGGTCAAGCCAATAGTCTATTTCTCCTTTAGCGTCGGATTTTTTTATACCCTTTAAAGATGCGAAAAAGTACATCTGCTCCAATACGCTTATTTTTGGGTACAGTCCTCTGTCCTCGGCAAGGTAGCCTACATTCTCCTCCGCGGGGTGCATTTCTTTTCCGTTCCAAGTAACAGAACCTGTATTTTTGGCAAGCATTCCCAGAATTATTCTTATGGAAGTGGTTTTTCCCGCACCGTTTGTGCCCAAGAGGGCGAAAACTCCCGGACGGCTTATTTCAAAGGACAGGGGTTCCAAGGCTGTGAAGTCGCCGTATTTTTTTGAAATGTTTTCTACTTTAAGTGACATTTTTCCGCTCCTTTCATTTTATTTTTTTGTTTTTTTCAGTATAGCATAACAAAGCAAAAATGTCAATAATATTTACTAAAAATAATATAATGTTTAGATATTTAAAGCAAAAAGATGTGAATGCGGTAAATTATATTTACAGAGAAAAACAAAAAAATTTTTGAAAATTTTGCTAAACTTTTATAAAGTATTGCCGATATAATAAGTGATGAATAATCAAAATCTATAAAAAGGAGGATTTTATTATGAACGTAGGCAGAATTGCGGAGCTTACCACTCCTACACCCGCCGCTGCTCCCAAGAGCACAACCGAGCAGGCTGCCAAGAAGGATACTACTTCTTCTGCTGACAGACCTCACGTTGACAAATTTGAGAAGCAGTCGGAGACTACCTATACTCCCGCTTACACCAAGCAATCCGTAAAGTCTCAGTCTGAAAGCTCTACCGAAAAGGACAAGGGCATTAAGGTTGAGAAGCCCAAGTCAAGTGTTGCTATGAAGAATGAAGCCTTCACCTCTATGGTAAAGGATATCATCGGCAAGCAGGGCGGCGCAGCTTACAATGCGATAATGAAGGACGCTTATCAGATCCAGAACGGCACCATTGATGATTACTGGAGTGCAGAGTCTACCGCAGAACGCATTTACAACTTCGCCCGCACCTTGGCAGGCGGCGACAGCAGCAAGCTTGAAACTCTCAGAAACGCTGTTGACAAGGGCTTTGCTCAGGCAGGCGCAGCATTCAGCAAGAAGTACGGTCAAAGCGGACTTCCCTCGATCTGTCAGGATACATACAAGTTAGTTATGGATAAGTTTGACGATTGGGCAAAGGAAGCTAACGGAATTGCTACCTCTGCAACCGGATCCTCTTCCAACAAGAAGAGCACCTTTACTCCTTCCGGCTACAGCGTAACAAATCCTAAGTACAATCCTAAGCTGAATAATGAGAAAAAGGCTGACTAATTTTTCTTAACAAAAAGAACCCGTGTTTGGCGGGTTCTTTTTTTGTCTTAAACCAAAAGCATTTCTCTTAATTTCTTTAACGCCCTTTTTTCCTTCCTCGAAACCTGCACCTGCGACAAGCCGAGAATCAGCCCCGTTTCCCGCTGTGTTCTGTTTTTCCAATATCTTAAAATAATTATATTTCTTTCCTCCTCGGTCAATAGAGCCATGCACTGATTCAGGGCGATTTTGTCGGTAAGCTTTGCTTGTTCGGGAGGAACGGGGATCTGAAGCTCGGTTTCATCGTCCTCCTGCGGTGTAAGAGACACGGGCGGAAGGGCGGCGCAGACTGCCTCTCCCGCTTGCTCCACCGATACTCCCAGCTCCTCCGCTATTTCCGAGAGCCTTGGTTCTCTGCCTTCCCTTCTTATCTGCTCCTGTACCCTTGCTGCCTTTAAGGAAAGCTCCTTTAAGCCTCTGCTCACCTTGACGGTGCCTCCGTCGCGGAAAAGCCTTTTTATTTCTCCCAAAATAACGGGAACAGCATAGGTGGAAAACTGCAAGCCCCTTGACTTGTCAAAGCCCTTAGCCGCTTTTACCAAGCCCTCGCAGCCTGCCGCATACAGCTCCTCATACTCTATCCCCCGCCCTTTAAAGCGTCCCGCCAAGGAGTGCACCAAACCCAAGTTATCCTGTATAAATTTGTTGTCGGTTTTGTTCATAGCGTTTTCAAGCGTCAAATCTGTTGGTGAGCCGTTTTTTCATAGTCACCGATGTGCCTTTCCCTACTCTGCTGGTTACCTTTAAGCTGTCGGTAAATGCTTCCATGACCGCAAAGCCCAAGCCCGCCCTTTCCTCCTCGGGGGCGGTAGTGAACAGCGGCTCCATGGCTTTCTTTATGTCGGGAATTCCGCAGCCCTTGTCGGTTACTTTTATGTAAAGGCAATTATCCTCTGTCATTTTGAGGGATAAGGTAATATCTCCCCCGCTGTCCCGATAGCCATGCACTATGGCGTTGGTCACCGCCTCACAGACTGCACTGCGTATATCCGTCAGCTCCTCCACGGTAGGATCCGACTGCGCAGCAAAGGCAGCGGTACAGCTTCTCGCCAGCGCCTCGTTTTTAGACATGGCGGGGAAGGTGATTTTCATTGAATTGATAATTTTCATCTTATACTCCTTTTTAAAAAGAATTTCAAAATTCCGAAAATGAAGCTCCATTACGCTCCGCTTCGCTACACTCCATTCCGCTTCATTTTCGGAACCGGTCAGAATTTTCTGCGAAAATTCTGACACTTTTTGAAATTCGTGCTATCAAGGCAGTTGTGAGAGTGGAAATCCGCCTTTAGGGGAACATGTGATAATTTTTCACCACTCTCATGAATGTTGTGCTGATTTATGGCTCTCTCAGAACAGATGTGAGATCAGGAAACCGCTTTTAGAGGGGTTGTCTAAATTTTTGCTGCTTTTTCGGGCAATATCATCTTTTGCAGCCCCGCCAATTTTATTATTTTCTCCGCATACCGAGAAGGATTTTTCACACACACGCTTCCGCCGAAAACCGACGCTACACGCTGTCTGCCTAAAATCAGTCCTATTCCGCTGCTGTCCATAAAGCTCACTCCCGAAAAATCCAAAATACACAGCTTGGGGGTAAATTTTTCAAGCCTTGCGTCTATTATCTCTCTTGCCCCTGCGGCGGTGCAGTGATCCAGCTCGCCTTTCAGAACGGCGGTTATATAGTCTTCACCCGTTATTATCTCTACGGTCATAAAATGCTCCTCTCTTGTACAAACAAGCCTGTTACTGTAATAGTAACAGGCATAGTTTGAAAAAGCTGTCGAAACTCCGTACGGCTGAAAATACATTTCCAAACAAACGCTCCGCAGGCGCAATACGTGTCTGACACTGTACCTTCAGCGCAGCAAAAGTGCAGTGTTGGACGAAAATTGAGGGGCGAGATGTTCCTCGCCCCAAAATTTTCTTGAAACTGTGAGAGATCGTAAAAAATCAACTGTTTTCTGTAAAGCTGAGAGGATCTATAAACTCTCCGTCCCTCTTCACCTCAAAATGCAGATGTGAGGCAAGGACACATTCGCACTCGGCGGTGTTTCCCACCTTGGCTATGATATCGCCGCAGGCTACCTTCTGTCCGATAGTGACGGGAACGCTTTTATCAACGCCGAAGTATGAGCTGACATAGCCGTTTCCGTGGTCTATGGAAACACACACACCCCAAAGTCCGTCCTCCCAGATATTGAGAACCGTGCCTTCTCCTGCCGCCTTGACGTCGGTTCCCGCTTCCGCTGCAATGTCAATGCCGTCATGAGTCTGCCACAGATTCAGGGTTTCGGATTTGACCAGCTCTCCGTCGCTGTATGGGTTGATGATCTCGCCTTCAAGGGGCAAAGTTCTCGGTGACTTGGAAGGAAAGAAATTATTTGCCGCCGTTGCAGCAGGTTCCGTTGTGCTTGCCGTTGTTTCCGAAACGGGTGTATCCTTTGGCGAAGTGTTCGCAGGCTGGGTCTCCTTGGGAATGCCCCCTTGGTTTTTGTCAACGTCCACAAAAAGGTTTTCACTGCCCTTGTCCTCCTCGAATCCGTTCATAATACTGTTGTATGCGTAGTAGGTAGAAAACCCCACCGCCGCAACGGAAAGCGCCAAGGCTACTATAAAGCCTTTTCCTTTCATAAAATCTCTTACCTTTGCAAAATCTTGTTTTTTCATATACTGTAAGTCCTTTCCATGTAATGCTGATTTATCTGTATGGATAGTTTTAACATTTTTGAGATAAATATACAGATGAATATAAATAGTATTGACATTTTAACCAAAGTGTGATATATTTTTATTTAAGGGATAACCGCACAGGATCGGCAGCAGCCTTGAAATGTGTCCCTATAGGACAGGTCCCTGAAAATTTTCCGTGCGGTACGCCCACGCAACATAATCCGTGCCTTATCGAGAGCAGCTGAGGGACAGGCCCGCAGACGCTGCAGCAACCGTCCGTTTTTGCGGAAAAGGTGCTACTTCCTGCGCCGATATAATATTTCGGCGGAAGATGAGGGTGTGCATAATTATACGCCCTTTGAAAAAGGGCGTTTTTTGTTGAAATTCTTTGTTTGGAAATTTTTGAAAGGAACGATGTTATTATGTCAAAACGTTTATTTACCTCAGAAAGCGTTACCGAGGGACATCCCGACAAAATCTGCGACAGAATAAGCGACAGTATTCTTGACGCAATGCTGGCGCAGGATCCCATGAGCAGAGTTGCCTGCGAGACCTGCACCACCACGGGAATGGTTATGGTAATGGGAGAGATCACCACAAAGGGCTATGTTGATATACCCAAGATCGTAAGAAACGCAGTCAAGGAGATCGGATATAACAATTCTACTTACGGCTTTGACTGCAACACCTGTGCGGTGCTGACCTCCATTGACGAGCAGTCCCCCGATATTGCAATGGGCGTTGACAATGCCTTGGAAGGCAGAGACAGCAACAAGCTTGACACAGGTGCGGGAGATCAGGGCATGATGTTCGGCTATGCCTGCGACGAGACACCCGAGCTTATGCCTTTGCCTATTTCCCTTGCTCACAAGCTGGCGAAAAGGCTCACCGAATGCAGAAAAAGCGGTGAAATAAGCTACCTTCTTCCCGACGGAAAATCGCAGGTTACCGTTGAGTACGACGGAGACAAGCCCGTAAGAGTTGACACGGTGGTTATATCCTCACAGCACAAGGCGTCCGCCACACTGCTGCAAATAAAAACCGATATTATAGAAAAGGTGATCAAGCCCACGATCCCCGCCGAGCTTATGGACGCAAATACCAAGATATATGTAAACCCCACAGGAAGGTTTGTTATCGGCGGACCTCAGGGAGACAGCGGGCTTACGGGCAGAAAGATAATCGTTGACACCTACGGCGGATATTCAAGACACGGCGGCGGAGCATTTTCGGGCAAGGATCCCACAAAGGTTGACCGTTCCGCAGCCTACGCCGCAAGACACGTGGCAAAGAACATTGTTGCGGCGGGACTTGCCAAGCGCTGCGAGGTTCAGATAGCCTACGCTATCGGAGTTGCCCGCCCTGTTTCGGTAATGGTGGAGACCTTCGGCACGGGAAAATATCCCGACGAAAAAATCGAGGCGGCAGTTGAAAAGGTGTTCGACCTTCGCCCCGCCGCAATTATAGAGTCTTTGGATTTGAGAAAGCCTCAGTATGCGCAGCTTTCCGCTTACGGTCACATGGGACGTGAAGATCTGGGCGTTAAGTGGGAGGAAAGGAATAAGGTTGACGATCTGCTTAAGGCTATTGAGGAAGTTTGATTATTTATGTAATAAAGGGGCTGTCAAATCAGCCTCTTTTTTATGTTAAATTTCTTGGGAGAGCCGTAAAATTTAGCACAGCACTCCGACAAGCGGACTCCCACTCGCACAACTGCCTTGGTAGCACGAATTTCAAAGAATCAATGGAGACTTTATTTTTCTGCTTAAAAAGCTGGGCAGAAAAATAAAGTCTCTCTGAGTTCGGATTTTTTGCCCAGCTTTTCAAGCAAATTTAAAATCTTGTCGGTTTTGAAATTCTTTTTAAATCAGTAAATTACCGCCAACTTTCCTGAGAGAACCATAAATCAGCACCAAGTTTCTTGGGAGCAAAAAGGGGCAGTTTTTTACAGCCCCTTTTCATCATATCAAAATTTCTAAACCTTAATTCTTGATCTGCTGCTTCTTAAAAATAACAAACGCCGCCGCAATCAGAATAATCGAATAAATCACAAACATAAGCACACCCATATTAAGCGTCAGACCATGATCCAGCGGCGAACTGTAGGATTCAAGCTGCATACCTGGTTCGCACCAGAAGTTCGCCAGATCAAAATAAGGTATGGGAGTGAGCTTAAGGGGCGGAAATACCTTGCAGGCTCTTCCTACAAAGATATGTGACGCAGGAGCGCCGAAAATGTATATCATCATGGGTATCGCCATGGACACCACCGCACGCTTCACAAGCACCGACATAAGGAATGCAAGGAACACCATGCTCAGTCCCGGCAGGAAAGAAACCGTCATCTTCATGATCAGGTAAGGCAGCACGGCAACCTCATAAGCCTCACTTTCTACCATAACATAGGGTATGGACAGGCCGTCCCAGCCAAACAGTATTCCGTTGGTTACGGTGGACAATACCGAGGTGGATACTATCCAGCCTATAAGGAAGATCATTACGCAGCAAAGCTTGGAAAGCAGTATCTTCCACCTTGCACGGGGACGGATCATCAACAGGCGCACCGCTCCCGAGGTATGCTCGCTTGCCATGATCACCGCCGACATAAATATTCCCATAAGCATTATTACCGTAAGATTTACCGTCAGACTGTCCTCCGTCATGCTGCGGACGGGAGTCTGATAACTAAACAGCGGCAAATTATGCTCCAAGCTGTAAGTATACTTTTTCACTGTCTTGTAATACTGATCCTGTCTTTGTTCCACAGCTCTTACATAATCGCTGTAATCGTCATAGCTGCTGCCCATGAAATAAGCATCGTATCCGAGACCGTCAAACTTCTTTTCACTCATGAGAGAAAACTCCATGCCGTTTTCTATCGTCATAGACAAGTAGTGAAGACTGTATGCAAAGCTGTTCTGCATGGTCCTGCTGACATTTTTCAGATCCATTCTGTTCAAAGCTTCAAAGAAAATGTCATAGCCTTCCTTCACAAGCTTTGTACCGGTATATTCTTCCATGGCGGATTTATCCCTTTCATATTTGGTCTTTGCCGCTTCATAAGCTTCCTTTGCCCTCTCATAGTTCGGTTTGAGCTGGTCGATCCGTTCTGCGGCAAGTTCCTCAAAGGTCTGTTTCAGCATTCCCTTGATGATTTCCCGCCTTTCTTCACATTCCGCTATTATTTTTTGGGCAATTTCGGCGGTGAAAGGTACTTCGTCGCCGTAATAATCGTTTGATATTCCGATTATGCCGTCGGGAGCTAATGTTTCCGCAGGCTGCTCCTCCCATGTAAGGTGTCCCGAATACACTACCCTTCTGGTTTCCTTGCCGTCCACATATTCCCAAGTATAATAAACATTTTCAATATTGAAATCACCAAGTATCTCATCTATATCTCTTCCGTCAAGATACAGCTGACAGCCCTTGATGGAATTATTTATCTCCATATACTCTCGGAAATAGTTGTCGAATTGCCAGTCCTCCTCGTTGAAGCCCTGATCCTTAAAATAATTATAGCTTGCGGCTATGTTAAGAAAGTATTCCTTTGTTATACTTCCTTCCTCGTAATCCTCAGCGTATTTTTCCGCATTTGCGTAATAGCTGTTCTCATCATAGCTTGCACTGAAAAGATAGCTTAATATGGGCGCGCCTATTGAAAGCAGCAGCAAAAGCAGTGTCAATACTCTCCAGCTTATCTGATGATAAATTTTGGAAAGCTCATTTTGTATAAGTCTTAGTACTCCGTGCATGGTTTTTTCCTTTCCTGTGTGTATTTTCTGTATTTATTTTAATTTAACAGTTATCATATAACAGCCTGTGTTATCGGGTGAGATAACCGCCCTTTCATAATTTTGGGGTAATTGCAGTGTGCCCTCCGAGGACAGCTCCTGCCTTGAAATAAGCCGGTCCTCCGCCTCATACCACAAGCCCTTTTCAAAGGACAGTATGTAATCCTCCAAGGTCAGGTGATTGTTGTAAATTATCCCTGCGTGAGGTTCGCCCACATAGCGTATGTGCCACGGTTCAAAGCCTATCTCTGTCTTGCTTTTTCCGAAGGAGGGATAGCGGATTATAAAGCCGTATTCGTGGCATTTGGTATTGACGAACTGACCTGCTTCCGATTTGATAAAGCCTTCTCCCGCAAAATATTTTACATATACATCAAGGGCAAGACCGCCCTGGTGTTCGCTGGCTCCGGGCTTTATGGCAACAGAGGGGTTGTCTTTATGCTCCTGTTCCTGCTGCTCACGGGTTCTGAAATCGCTGGATACATACAGGGCGCTGTCGGTTTTCTCCTTCACCGCTGCGGAAAGCTCGGAATAAGCCTCCTGCATACAGCCGCTCATAAATACTTCCGTGTCTTTGTATTCGGAAATGTCGGCGGTAAAGTCCGAACTTAACATATAATTATTGTTTATCAGCATCAGGCTTTTGTTAAGCTCGGTGTTTTCCCTTTCTTCAAGCTGTGTCAGGGTAAAGGCTGTCAGTCCGCTTGGCTCGGTTTTTTCTATCTTCACCTTCTTGCAGTTTACTCCCAGATATTCCCCCGCAACAAAAAGCAGGTGGGAGTTTTTGTAAAGGAGTACGGCAAGCAGTGAAATGACTATCACCAAAGCAAGCACGATCACTGTGATCTTGTTTTTCTTTTTTATATTTTCTTTCTTTTCCAATTCTGCACATTCTTTCTCTATATCAATTTTTTATCTGCTGTTTGTCGAATATTGCAAAGCTCAACATCACAAATATTGCCGTAAACAGCACTATTACTGCAATACCTGCCGAAAGCTCCATGCCGTACTCCGCCGATACGGGAGTGTAGTCATGGGACAATAAAAATCTGTCCAATGGGTCGTACTCCGCATATTCCAAGTTCATTATATAGGGCAATACGGTGTATTTCAGGAAAGGCATTTTGTAAAGGGCAGTCCGTATAAATTCCGCTATGGGCTTTCCGAAACCGAAAACCATTGCGCCCACTGCTGCCGATATTGCGCCTTTCTTAATAACAAAGCTCAGCATAAAGGTAAGCATTGATATGCCGAACATTGAGACCGCACCCAAGAAGCCTTTGTGGATAGCATTCTGTAACGGTGATACTGCCATAATTTTTCCGTATTTAAAAACCGTGATCTTTGTATCAAGATCTCCCACTCCGTAAAGCAAGGTCGTTGTAAGTGCGGTGACTGTGTAGACGGCTGTCAGGGAAATGGCAATAAATATACAAAGCGCCATTAACTTCGACAGCAGTATTTTCCACCTTGGCTGAGGGCGGACAAGTAAGAGTCGTATTGCCCCTGTGCTGTACTCGCTTCCCATAATGACCGCCGCCAGGAAAATACAGCAGAACATCACCGTGTACAAGCCTGCATTAAGGCTCATATCCAAAACATACTTGGCTGATTTGAATGTGGAAGTGAAAGATGGGGAAGCAGGAGCTTGATTTTCCACGCTGTACACTATCATATCCACCGCGCGCCTGAAATCTTCCTTGACAGTATCCATAAATTCCGTGTACTTTTCGTAGCTGTCAAAGGTCTGCGTCCTTTCATTATCCACCAAGCGGTAAAAATGATACTGTCTGTCCTCCTCGCTGAAAAAGTATTCCTTGTCAAAAGCGGCGGCATCGTCAGCACCGAACTGTGCCATTTCAAGCAGTGTTTCGTCCAGCTTGGTTATCCAGCCTTCATTTTCCTCATCGCAGTTTTTAAAGGCTTTCCAGCACTTGACCGCTCCCTCGTAAACCGCAATGGTAAGCTCTGCTGTTTCTCTTTCATAGACGCTGCTTTTGGGAGTACTCAATGCCATTATCTGCGCTTTTGTGTCGGCAATTTTCCCATAGTATTCGGCAATTTTAAGATCTGCAAATTCCGCCTTGCCCGAATACAAAAGCCGTTTTGCTTTATCATAATAGACCTGTACTTCTTCCCTATACTTTGGGATATCCTCTTTTTGGAAGAGGATGCCCTCGGAGTAATATCCGTTCAGCCCATGTTCTTCAACAATATGCTGAAATTTGATTTTTCCGTCCAAAGGATCCCTTTCGATCAAAGGGAGACCCCTTCCTCTTGTGACCTCATCGGGTTCATAGCCGCGCTCTATCATATCCAGGGCTGTCAGTGTGTTGGCGTATCTTAAATAATAATTAAAATAATCGGCTCTCCAGCCGTCTATGTCTATTCCGTCATTCTTCATAACGGCTATATCGTCAAGAATGGCTTGGTACATTTCGATCATTCCCTCTCCGCCGGCTTCTTCTTCCTGACGGCGCATGATCCGGTAGTATTCTTCGGTGGTATGACCGGTTTGATCATGCATTATATAGGTCAGCTTGGACAAGAGGGGTGTGCCTATTGCCACAATAAGCATAAGCAAAGCCATAACGCGGCAGCTGCGGCGGTGAAAGAGCTTGATCAGCTCGTTTCTCAGCAGCGGTCTCAGAAATAGTTTCATTACTGTCCCACACCGCCTTCGGGTGTGTCGCCGATGATCTCCATAAATGCGTCCTCCAAGGATTTCTGAACAGGAATTACTCCTTCGATATCCACATCTGCAAGAGCAAGCTTTTTGATATATTTGGAGATATTTTCCTTTTCTATCATAATTGCAAGCTGTCCGTCATAGAGGGTGTAATCAACGCTCATTTCCTCTGCTATCTTGATAGCACCGTCCTTGTTGGGCGTATCGATATGATAGGTGATGCGGTTGTCGCCCGAATGCTTTTCGGTGCGTATCTCCTCCATTGTCATATTGTCGATAACAACGCCGTGATTGATAACGCAGACGCGGTCGCACATCAGTTCCAATTCCGCCAGCATGTGGCTTGAAACGAAAACTGTGCAGCCCTCTTTATGTGCAAGACGCTTGAAGATATCACGGAGCTCCTTTATTCCTGAGGGGTCAAGTCCGTTGGTAGGTTCGTCCAGAACAAGGAGCTTGGGGTGATGAAGTATGGCCTGTGCAATACCCAATCTTTGACGCATACCGAGGGAGTATTTAGAGATCTTGTCGTCAATTCTCGCTCTCAGGTGAACGATATCGATTACCTCCTCCATGCGCTCCTTAGTGATGCCGTCCTGCATACGGGCGTACTGCATAAGGTTCTGTCTGCCTGTAAGGTACTTGTACATTTCGGGATTTTCGATAATTCCGCCGATGTTGGCAATGGCTTTTTCAAATTCGGTCTTTACCTCGTGACCGCATATTCTGATAGAGCCGTTGTTGTAGTTCAGAAGACCTAACATAAGCTTAATGGTGGTGGTTTTGCCCGAACCGTTAGGTCCTAAGAAGCCGAACACCTCTCCGCCCTTTACGGTAAGGTTGATGTCTTTCAGGATCTCCTTTTTGCCGAAGCTTTTGGATAAGTTCGTTATTTCAAGAATTGTTTCTCCGCTCATTGTTAATTTCCTTTCCTTTTTATGTACTGTACTATTGTTACCGTATAATGTACTGCAACTGTTCTACTATGTTTGTATCGCTTAGTACAGTTAATACACTTATATTATAACCGCTTTTTTTCATTTGTCAATAGGTTTTGGAAATATTTTTTAAAAAAAGCGAAATGTCACAAAATCGTAAGATTAACAACAGTTGATGAAAAGCCCATTATGTGATATACTTTTTACAAAGAGAGAAAAGGGGGATAACTATGGCAGAAACGATCCTGATAGTTGACGATGAAAGAGCTATTGCCGATTTAGTGGAAGTGTATCTCAAAAACGAGGGCTACCAAACAGTAATATGCGAAAATGCTGCTGACGCTTTAAAGGCGGTGGAGGAGAAGGAAATTTCCTTGGCGGTGCTTGACGTAATGCTGCCCGACATTGACGGCTTTACGCTTTTGCAAAGGATAAGGGAAAGGCATTTCTTCCCAATAATAATGCTTACCGCAAAGATAGAGGACGGAGATAAAATAAACGGACTTTCTCTGGGCGCAGACGACTATATCACAAAGCCATTTAATCCGCTGGAGCTGACAGCACGGGTCAAGACCCAGTTAAGGCGGTTTATTTCCTATAATAGAGAAAACAAATCGGCGGAGGAAAACGAGATCTCCGTAAGGGGACTTTTTATCTGCAAGGACAGCCGTAAATGCACCAAAAACGGAAAAGAAATAAATCTTACCCCTCTGGAATTTGACATCTTATGGTATTTATGCAGCAAAAAGGGGAATGTGGCAACCTTTGAGGAGCTGTACGAAACTGTCTGGGGCGAAAAATACTTTGAAAGCAACAACACCATAATGGCGCATATAGCAAGGCTTCGGGAAAAGTTGGGCGAGCCTGCCAGAAAGCCCGAGTATGTGAAATCCGTTTGGGGGGTGGGTTATAAAATTGAACAGTAAAAGAATAAAATACCGCCGCAGCCATATCACAAGGCGGATAATTTTTCAGTATTTCATTTCTATGGCGGTTTTTATCGGCGTGCTTATTGCGGGCGTTTTTATCTGCAAGTGGATATGCGAAAGCCGTCTGTGGTATGATTTTGACCCCACCTACAAAAAACTGAAATTCATACAGGACAACATTGTCGTCATAAGCTGTATTATAATTATTATCGGCGGAACAATTATCACAAATATTTTTATAATACGGCTTTTGAGATATATTGACGAGATCGTCGGAGCGGCAAAACAGCTCACTTCCCCTGATGAGCAGGAAATTTCATTGAGAGGGACATTGTTTGAAATCGAACAGGAGCTTAATTTGTCAAGAGAGAGGGCACTGAGAAACAGCGAGCTTGCCAAGGAAGCGGAAAAGCGGAAAAACGATCTGATAATGTACCTTGCCCACGATCTGAAAACACCTCTTACGGCGGTAATAGGCTATCTTACCCTATTAAGGGACGAACCCGAATTGAGCATAAGACTTAAAGCCAAGTATACGGGAATTGCCCTTGATAAGGCGTTAAGGCTTGAAGATCTGATCAACGAATTTTTTGAGATCACAAGGTTTAATCTGACGAATATTACCTTGGAGCTGCAAAGCATAAATCTGAGCCGAATGCTTGAACAGATATGCGATGAGTTTACGCCTATTTTGGCACAGAAGGGGCTTATCTGGGAAACAGATATTCAGAAGGATATACAGCTTTTGTGCGATTCCGACAAGCTGGAAAGGGTCTTTGATAACCTGATACGCAACAGTATAAATTACAGCTATGAAAATTCCCCCGTTTCGCTGAAATTACAGCAAAGCGAGGGAAAAATCACGGTGACGGCGGAAAACAGAGGTAAAAACATTCCCCCCGAAAAGCTTTCAAGGATATTTGAACAGTTTTACCGCCTTGACAGCTCAAGGAACAGCGAAACAGGCGGGGCAGGGCTGGGGCTTGCCATTGCTAAGGAGATAGTAAGGCTGCACGGCGGAGAGATCTCTGCAGAGAGCGAGGGAGAGAGGGTGAGGTTTACGGTGAGGCTTGGCGCAGTCTCTCGGTAAATTGGCAGAATATTCTTGCCCTTGCTTTTTCCCTGCGGATATGATATACTAAAATCACAACAAAACAGAAAGAAGTGACTTTTAATGCTGATCAACGCAAAAGCTCCATGCAGAGTTTGAGGACGCTGTATGGAGGATAAATAAACCGTCCTCGGGCTTTGCATTCTTTCAATCTTACGAACAATAATAAAAAGAAAGAGAGCAAGGTCATTATGAAAATAAAAAAAATAAACAAAAATTTAAGATCCTATCTGATACTCTGGAGTACCCAATCCCTTTCCGCCTTAGGCAGCGGAATGACGGGCTACGCTTTGGTGCTGTGGCTGTATTTAGACAGCGGTTCCGCCCTTCAGACGGCGCTGCTTTCCGTTTGCTCCTATGCCCCCTATGTTATTATGAGCATTTTTGCGGGAGCGCTGAGCGACAGGTGGGACAAAAAGAAAACAATGCTGATATGCGACCTTTTTGCAGCCCTCAGCACCGTTTTAGTCCTTATTCTGATAAAAACAAACTCCCTTGTACCGTGGCATTTATACCTTATCAACGCCGTAAGCGGACTTATGAATACCGTTCAGCAGCCTGCAAGCGAGGTAGCCTCCACACTGCTTATACCAAAGGAGTATTATCAGAAAACCAGCGGATTAAGGTCTTTTTCACAATCTCTTAATTCCATTCTCACCCCTGTAATTGCCACCATGCTTTTTACATTTGGGGGAATTGAAACGGTCATTGCCGTTGACCTTTCCACCTTTTTGCTTGCCTTTGTTGTGCTTTGGCTGTTTATTAAAATACCCAAGACTGCAAAAGAGGAGGGCAAGGGTCAGTCCGTACTTTCTGCCGCCCGTGACGGTTTGGTGTGGCTGAAAAACAAGCCGCTTATTTTAAGGCTTATTATGTTTCTTGCCGCTATAAACCTTGTAGCGTCGATCTATGACGCCGCGATGCCTGCTATGCTTCTGTCAAAAAGCAACGGGGGAGAAGGTGTTTTGGGCTTGGTGAACACTTGTGTGGGAATAGCCTCACTTTTGGGCAGTATCATCTGTACAGTTCTTCCGTCCCCCAAAAACCGTGTAAGAGCTATTTGCCTTACACTGTTTATTTCCATGAGCACTGAGAATTTTCTCCTTGCTTTCGGAAACCACCCTATTTTCTGGTGTGTGGGCGCAGTTGCGGGCTGGATAGTAATTCCCTATATGAACGCAAATATGGACGTTATCTTCCGAAACGAGATACCGCCCGAAATGCAGGGCAGAGTTTTTTCCTGCCGCAACACCCTGCAATTCTTTTCAATACCCGTAGGTTTATTTTTGGGCGGATTTCTCACCGACAATGTTTTTGAACCGTTTATGTCCGCACAGCCAAACGGCTCTGTTCTCACTGGAATTTTCGGAAGTGAAAAGGGCTCGGGAGCGGCTATGCTGTTCGCCGTTATCGGTGTTGCCGGGGTGGCGGTTTGCGCGGTTTTCACTTTGCTGTTAAGGAAGTATAAGTGGAAAGACCCGGAGTAATTGATAATTTATACTTTTTAATCGGACAGCATATAACGGAATCATCATATCGGCATTCTTTAAGGAGGCAGGCAATATGAGAGAAGTTGAACAATTAGACGTCAGCTACAGCACGGACGAAAATCGCTGTTCGGTTTTTGTAGGTGCGTGTAAGTCTCGGGAACTGTTTGAGCAATATTGGGAAAAGGATTACAACCTACTGTGGGATGACTGTATAGGCTTTGAAATGGGTGTGGATTTCGGTATCAATACCTATGATGAAGATTATGCGGTTATGGTGTTACAGAAGAACTTGACCGACCAAATAGATGAGCTTGTCAAAGATGCAGAAACCTTTGATATCAATGCGCTGAAAAAAATGTATCCCGATGGATTGGACAGGCAATACAATGCGATTATCATTTTGCACAAAGTGATTTATGACGGTCCAATCAAAGAAGTACAAAACGAAACCTTTGGTTATTATAAATTCTTGGGTGTGTTTGATAGCTGACAATTTGGTTTGTCAAACCCATAGTCCCTCAAAAACCAAATACCGGTGTCTGTCGGCGACACCGCTAAGCAGGAAATCTTTTGACGGGTTTCCTGCTTTTCTATGCTCGTAATCCGTGAGATTCGGACAAGACATTTCAATTATTTTATTGACATTGTGTGAATAATATGGTACGATTACTATGCAATCGTTTTCATGCAATAAGATTGTTACCTGAAAAATAAACCATAATTTCACAAGCATTAAAAATACGAAGGAGATAGGCATAATGAAGAAAAAGATGTTAGCATTGCTTTTATCGGCAGCCGCCTGTGTTTCCATGACCCTCACAGGCTGTGATAATTCACCGAAAAACGATCCCACAGGCAGCGAAACAATTCAAACACAACCGGAGCAGACACAGCAATCGGATAAGACTCCCGAGAATCCGAACCACAAAAAGGAAATTGCGGATATTTCCGCTATGGAGTTGTATGAAAAAATGATAATAGGCTGGAATTTGGGTAACTCCCTTGACGCTGCGGGAACAGGCTTGGGCAGCGAAACTGCATGGGGTAATCCGAAATCCACCCAAGCCTTTATCGACGCCGTAAAGGAAGCGGGCTTTGAAACAATAAGAATACCCATAACCTGGAAGGGACACTTTGACGAAGAAACCTATGAAATTGACGGAGACTGGCTGGAAAGAGTTGACGAGGTAATAAACTATGCCTTGAACAACGATATGTACGTTATCATCAATACTCACCATGACGGCGATTGGCTTACCCCTATTCCCAAAGACGAAGAGAAAATGATAAATCAGTTTAACACAATATGGACGCAGATTGCCGAATATTTTAAGGACTATGACGAGCATTTGCTTTTTGCGGGAATGAATGAGTTTTACGAGGGCTACAGCAACCCTAAGAAAGAATACCTTGTGCTTACCGACAAACTGAATCAAAGCTTTGTGGACACAGTCAGAGCAACAGGCGGCAACAATGCAAAACGCATACTTGTAGTTCAGGCATATAACACCAACGCCACTCAGGCGCTGAAGATGACGATACCTACCGACACCGCTGCAAACAAGCTTATGGCGGAGATACATTTCTACGATCCCTGGAGCTTTGCAGGAGAAGGAAAAGGCGATTGGGGTCAAACAGGCGTAAAGACCGACAACTGGGGTCAGGAGGATTGGGTTTACGATATATTCGGTAAAATCAAGGCGAATTTTGTAGACAAAGACATTCCCGTTGTTATCGGCGAATATGGAGCAGTCAACAACAAGGAAGGCAACGACGATTACAGAAGATACTATATTGAATATGTAACCAAAGCCGCAAAAGAAAACAAGCTTCTTCCCGTATGGTGGGATAACGGATACGACGGCAGCAGCGGCGAAGCATTCTCTTTGTTTGACAGAAGCAGCGGTAAAAAGCTTCATGAGGATATTCACGAGGCTATTATGAGAGCGATAAAGGGCGAGGACTATACGATCGAACTGCCCGTACCCAATGAGACGGAATAATCCGTGAAATACTGATATTTTGACATATTGTGAGAAAAAGGAGCTGTAAAAACAGCTCCTTTTAAATATATTACATTAACCTTTGATTAAAGAAAACCTGTATTTTCTTAAGAATTATCGTACAAAGCTTTAAAATCCTCTCTGCTTCTTAAAGGCTCATACCAAGGATTTTTCATCAGTCTTTCCTTAAAATCCTCCACCTGTGTCCCCATGCCCGACTTAACTATTCCCTTAGTTTCATATTTCAGCTTTGAGAGAAAAGGACAGGTATAGGTTACAAACTCTCCGCTGTCGCACTTATCATATTCTTCTGCATAATAAAACGCCTTTTTCAGCACTTCCATAGCGCCGTCACAGTTCTTTTCGCTCAGCATAAAACGAGCCTCCGCCAAATAATTTTCTGCCAGAATGCAGTTATAATAAGAATAATTTTCATCGGAGATCATCACCTTTAATATCTGCCGCTGGGCGTCACAGGCAAGCCTGCTGTTCCACCCTATCAGATTCAGCAAATTAAGTAAAGCCGTATCCAGCATCTCTTGATAATGAAGTTCTTTTTCTTCGCCGCAAAGACAGTTCAGCAAAACCATGTCCTTGCTTACGGAATAATTTTCGGGATACTGCTCCGCATACGCCTTTGCCTCATCAAATCTTCCTCTGAATGACAGATCCTGTACTATACCCTGTATGGAGCTTGCCCTGACCCTTTCGTCCTCGGCATTTTCGATCACAACTGCAAACTTCTTTATAGCTTCCTCCTGCTGCCGTGCGTATTCGCTGTCGTCTTTGATTTCAAAGGACAGCATAGATTGACACCATGCAAGACGGTCAAGCCATTCCATATCTCCGGGAAACTCCTTTACCGCCTTTTCGGAAATCTCAAACCGCTTTTTCAGATCTCCGCTTTGCCAAGTTTCCTCATAATCGTTTTCAAGCTTTTCTTTTAACAGATCATCTGCACTTTCACTGTAACAAAACAGCTCATCGGTAGTCACGCCGAAAAGCCTTGCCAAAGGCACTATAAGCGACAGGTCGGGACTTGTGATACCTGTTTCCCATTTTGAAACAGTCTGATAGGCAACACCCAACATTTCCGCCAGCTTTTCCTGTGTCATATCCTTTTTACGCCTTAGCTCCTTGATTTTTTCGCCTATATAATTCATATCAGTTCTCCTTTATAATATCTTGGCTGCTGCTACTGTTATTATAAACAAAAACACAATATAAAGCAATAACGCAGATTTTGAGAAAAATTCGCTTTTTGGGTGAAAAAACTATATATTTTATTTGCGTTGTGACACATTTATAGGAGCATTATTTCTAACAATCAAGCAATTTATTTAATAGTTTACTATATCACAACATACCGTATACGCAGCACGTGTCCAAAATTACAGACTTTGACGCTTTGCGCCAAAGTCAAAGGTTTCTTGCGCAGCAAAAATGGCGGTCTACGACCGCCAAGTAATTTTGGACGAAAAATGAGGGGCGAGATGTTCCTCGCCCCAAATTTTTCTTGGCTCTTCCTCTACTGGGCTTAAACCGGTGACATCTTGATTAACAGTCAAGCGCGCTCTACCGCACGGCAGTGATTACACAGGAAATGTATCATCTTTTAGCTGCCAACGGTAACGATACGCTGAATAGTGATGTTGCGCGCACTGTACAACTCAACTAAAAAACTTGGCAAGCGATCATCCTTCGCTTGCCGAGTTTGCATGGAGATGTAGCACGTCCCGAACTTCAAATGGTTTATATACGCTCTCACTTAAAGATATTTCCGTGTAAATTTATTGACTTGCAAAAAATTTTAACTTTGCATAGATTGCATTAAAGCATGGCATGAATATATATCCGCGCCTGCAAATATCGAATTTGCTTCATCACCAAAGCCGTCTTTAATTAATGTCCAACCGTCGCCGTCATCAACAAAATCAGTAACATCATAGATTCCATTATCGCCTGTCATGAAACTGTTGAGTATATTATCAAGGTTGGTTTCGGCGCAGGGCTTGATTTTCATTGTCGCATGATCAAAAAGACCGTTTTTAAAAATGTATCTGTATACGATAGTGCAAGCATTTCCGTATTCGGTGTAAGCATCAAAGTACTGCGTATCTCCGTCACTCATAATGTCTCCGCATCTGTTTACTTCGGGTTCATAGTCGATCTCCGCGTTTGAATCGGAGTAGGTGTCAGAGGTATCCGAATTTGATGACATTGAAAGCTTCATCAGGCTGTGAAACGATTCAATGCTCATGTTTTGGAATGTCGATTCAAATTCCAATGCTTCTTTGGTCATGCTCCATCCGTCAATAACTTCACTGAAATCGGATACATTGTATACCGAACCATCGGGATCGCTTTCGAGAATCGTTTTCAAATCAGTAACCGTGCCCGGCAATATCTTTAAAGCAGCACCGTCAAATTTCCCGTTATTAAAAATGTATCTGTAGATTGAAGTATAAGCGTTCCCGTACTCACTTGTATATTCGAAATACTGATAATTGCCGCTTGTTACGATATCTCCGACCTCGTTAATAACAGGTTCGTAAGATACCCCCACGCTCGGTGTGGAGGTCGGGTCTGACTTTGAGTCCGACGAATCGGTTTTTTCGGAGCTATTTGAGGAGAAGCTGCTGTTGTTCGTTGTAGAGGCGGCGTTATCGTTTCCTCTATGCTCGCCGGTTAACCCGCACCCGGTAAAAGTAATCGCCGCGGCTAATACCGCTGCTAAAGCAATTTGTTTTTTCATTTTGTTTTTCCTTTCTTATTTCATTTCGGCGGTATGACCAACCGAGGTTTTTGGGAGTGATTACTGGAAATAATCCCGCCCGTTAAAGCCATAAAGTTCGTTTTTTCAGTGCAGCCGGAAACTCCGGCAATGGCAAGCAGCGTTAAAATTATTAAAAATATTTCATGTGATCACTTCTTTTTGTGGCTCACAAGTTGTAACGTGGCGGTCTTTCGGCGCACGGAATATAAAGAATTTCATTCAGCGTTGTTTCGGTCATTGACGCTGCCCTCATTCAAAAACGTCCTGATCTGCTTATAAGTGTTGGAAATGCGTTTCCGAACTGCTTCCTCCGAAATGTTGAGAACGTCGGCTATTTGAGAATTCGATAAACCATGAACCAGCTTAAGCTCGATAACGCTTCTGCGAGTTTCCGACAGTTCTTTGATAAACTTTTTAAGCTCCTCGGCAGCGATTTTTCCGATAGCGATATCCTCAACTGATAAAGCTCCGTCATCTATCTCGTCATCAAGCTCGTCGAATCTGTTTTTTCCGAAATTCTTTAAATAACGCGAAATGGTGTTTCCCAGCACGGTGAGCATATAGGAAATTCTTTTGTCATCGTCCAAGCTAAAAAAACTTTTAGGATATTTAACTATGTTTAAAAACGCTTCTTGTATAACGTCCTCGGTGGTCTCGCGATTATGTATTTTTGAGTATGCTACAGCATAGATACGATTTTTATTTTTCTTATAAAATTCGGCAAGCTCTTTTTTTTGCTCGTCGGTTTTGAGCATACTGAGCACGGCATTTATCATTTTAGGACTTCCTCCCTGTTACACGGATTCCCTTTCCGAAAAAAATAGCCTTACAATTAATGATAAGCACAGTAATGGCTGTTTTGTGACTACAGATCATAATATTTGGTGTTTTCCACCAATTTTATCATATCCTCTTTAGACACATTGCCACCAACATAATGCATGATATAATCTCCGCTATCCCATATAATAAGAATAGAATTATCATCCGTCTTCGTATAAATAGCATTTTTCCCTTTGATCGTCATTTCTTCAAATTCCGTATTGTCATTTTCAACTGTTTGATGATATTTGGATTTTAATATTTGCTGAAACCCTATTATTCTATTGTTCTTTGCATCATAATACGATTCATAATAAAAGTATACAGCAATCCCGCGTCCTTCCGGTTCAAACCCTTCGGGTATATTGGTAAGATAATATATGCGTTCAAACCCCTCCGGAGCGTTGTCATAGTCGAAAGCCTCGATATCAATATGATCCGAATGAAGCCTGCGGCTAAAGCTGCCTAATGCGTCCGCAACTACCGTAGTACCTATCGCCGCCAAGAAAATTATCATCAATACAATAATGATCCTTTTTCGAAACGGAATACGTCTGAGGCTTGGGGTCATAACCGATGATTGTGACTGCGAATATAAAATTTTATCCATAGCATTGCGGTGATGGCGCGAGAAAAAGTGGGGCATATGATTGAGACTTTTAAACTCTGCTGCTTTTTCGGCGCACAACTCCTCAAGAATTACCTTAAGCG
The DNA here is from genome assembly GCA_964636555.1 of uncultured Ruminiclostridium sp. Classification (GTDB taxonomy): domain Bacteria; phylum Bacillota; class Clostridia; order Oscillospirales; family Ruminococcaceae; genus Ruminiclostridium_E. Next base: position 6,635 of record CAZWRZ010000024.1, on the reverse strand, counting down.
TTGTTTCAGACATTGTAAGTTCACACCCTTTTAATTTTTTGCGCTTCAATAATAATAAGCATACTAACGGTGATTTTGTGACACTTTATTTAAATCTTTGGCGCTTTTAACATTTTTTGTAAGTTGTTTTTGGCAAAAGTGCCGAAAACTTCTATGATATAATCTTCCTTGCCGCATACTGTCAATCCAGCTATTGAAATTGCCAAAAAACAAACATTACTGCAATATTGACTTAAGTATATCGCAGAATAACTAAAAATTCAAGTTTCGTATGCTGTTCAAGCTATACGGGATCACTTTATTTAACAGAAAAACTGCCGCAAATTGATTGCGGCATTTACGCAGAAATATCCAATGGCTTGGGTCTTATTTGGGACTTATTGTTACTGAAAATTACGATAAATCAGCAAAAGTTACTGATATTGCATTTGCTCTAAGCCCTCTTGTAGAGCCGCTTAAGAGAATTTGTGGTAAGGTGCAAAATGCAAAGGGCTTGATTCATTTTCAAACTGTTCTATGAGTGCCTTTTCGTCTGCAGGGCAACGATATGTAACTTTCCTGCACAGTTCATTGACTTCGGATATTTTATCGCTGTCCGAAAGCCTGTTTCTAATCATATCAGACAGCTTCTCATCGTCCTATGTGTAAATTTTTACGGTCGCTTCTTCGGTACCGCTGATTCGGAATATCGTTGACTCCCACAATGCGTGGCGGTCATACAAAACATCTGTAGGCGCATCAAAACAAACGCTTGTATTCCCTTTTTGGATTTTAATACTTAACATTTCCAAGCCTCTTTCATACAGCTCACTGCATAGCTAATCCCTGAAATTCCTGCTCCTGATTTTCTGTTTGGATGGGAATAATGTCCTTGATCCTTTCTTTTAATTCGGATAATTCCTTTTCCTAATCAAAGCCAAGGCTGTCGTCATTTTCCAAGGTGAACGCAACACACTTGCGCATATATTTGAGGTCATCAATGCCAAACAGCCGATCACTATCAACCAATCCGAAGCGTATGGCAAAATCTTCCTTTTTTCAATATTAAAATATGCGATTGTTTGGACTGTTGGTTAACAAATTGCCTACATGAATGTTCCAGTCTTTAGGATTCTTGGGCTGCTGATAAAAAATGTTTTCTTCTTTCATGAAATTAAAAAAGGGCAACCACTTTTGACAGTTGGCTTTTGGAAAATAAAAAAGCAAGTAAATCTTTAAAAAATCTACCTGCCAATTTTACAGTATTAAAATACATACATGGGCGAGCTGGAAGTTAATAGACAACCAGCAAAAAAATAAAAGCCTGTAAACTTAACATTTACAGGCTTGTATTGGCTCCCCCTACTGGACTTGAACCAGTGACATCTTGATTAACAGTCAAGCGCTCTACCGACTGGCAGTCTTTACACAGGAAAATCTTGTAAATATGAGTTCTGATTTTGGGATTTCATTCGCTTTCGCCAATAGAATGGGCATTTTCATTTGCAGCCTTGTTGGGCTCGGCAAAATCAAGTTGATTTTTGATTTTTCTGTTATAAACCGACAAAATAGCCTCGGCATACCCTTTTGTTCCTCCGCCTCGTTCTTTTGCGCTTCGGATTATTTCCTTTACAGAATAACTGCCGAATTTCTCAATAAAATAATCGTCAATAATTCTATCCTCATATGTAATAATAAGTTTTGCTATGCCTTTAAGGATATTACCCGACAACGAGTATCTATCACCTTCCCAAGATGCAACACATAATTTCAGGGTTCTGCGCAAAACATGGAAGCCGTATTTCTCATATATTTCCTCTAAAGCACCCACTGCACATATCACACAGTCACCGCTGCTTGAACCTATTCTCAGTTTGAACGATTCTACCAACTCTCTTATCAACAGTTGATCATCGTTTCCTGCTTCAATATTTGCTCTGAAAATTTCATGAGCAGTAAGAGCTCTTACATATTTTTGCTGATTGGCAAAAATATCTGCTTCATGCCTATATTCCATATCGTCATAAACCATACACCACACCGGAGTATCCCTTGAACCGGACACAGATGCCACAATCTCGATCGTATGCTGTCCGTTTACAACATAGTTCAGCCCATCACGTCTGCTTACTTTTACAGGATTTATCTGATACACATCAAAATTTTTGATCGTTCTTTGAATGTGCTTTTGCGAGAGATTTCTTTGATACTCCTGATTGGACACAAGATTCTTTATCGGTATCTGCTCAAAATGGACATTTGGCACAAACCTTCTGTAATCAATTTCTTCCATCACAATACCTCCATAATATGTACAAGAAAACTTTCCGCTGCCTCTTTTAAACTGCTTAGCTTTTCAAAGACCTCATCTGCCGCCTTTTCGGTTATTTGGGAAGTTACGGATTTCTGCACTTTTTCTATAAAGTTGACCCATGACGGAATGGTTAAGGACAGACTGGATATTTCGGCATCGGGATCGTATTTCGGGGTACTTTTTATGGCTGGCATTTCACAAATGCTATATTTATCATTTAACATATTTTCTGTTTTATGTTTTAGTTGTTCTTTGGACAGCCTTGAAAATGCTACCAGCTTACTTAGAGGAATATATATTCTGCCGCACAGCAGCATTTTAGCTAATTTTCTATCAAACGAAAATAGCGCATCAATGGTTTTGGCGCAAGCCTCATAACTTCTTATCGTGTAAGGACAGCAGTTGTACTCTTTTGCCAGCCTTGTTCTTGTAGGTGTTACGGCATATCCTATACGAGCATTAGATTTCCCGAAGCCATCATTTAACTTGTTTCTTTTGCAAGCCTGTTCAGCTATACTTCTTCTGCCGATCAAGTATTTTCGCATTATCACAGTCAAATCATTTCGTTTTAATTGGGTACAACATATCCATACTATAGCTTCATTATGGTTATTGACAGGTATACTTATAAATTCTATCGGCAAATTGAGTTTTGCTGCTATCTCATATACCTCGAAATCATTAACTACATTATTGTTAAAAACAGAAATTTTTGCAGGCTCATTTTTGGATATTCTTCTTTCAAGACTGCGGAGTTCATCATCGGTTATCGGCTGCACTAAACGTCTGAATTCGTCGCATATTTTTAATTCGATAAACTTGTTTTCCATTATACTCTCCTTATCCATTCAGCCTGAACACTGTATAATCATCAAAAAGATTTACCTTTATAGACTTTTCATGCTCCTTGATTGTCAACCCAAAACAGTCTCTCCATTCCTCGGGAAAAAAGTTTTTTCTTAATGTGCTTTTTGTCTCACCTTGCTTGATCATGCGCCAAAATGCCTCAGCGGATTTTAGATCAAAAAGCATGAGGTACTCTGAATCCGTTTTAAAAACTGTTCCCATGATCCTATAAGATTTATCCATACTCCAACCCATCAGATCTGCCAGTTTAGCAGTGAACATTCTGCAAATGATCTTTCTTGGAGTTCGTTTATTATTCTTAATATTGCACCAACGGAAGGAATCCCTGTCATCCTCACCGCAAGGTCTTAAAATTAACTTTTGCTCAGACGGATTAACAAGAAACTGAATATAATTTACATCCGGCATTTTTCGTAAACATGCTGCATTAACTGACAGTCTGATACCGTCAAAACAAATTACAGGCATATTGGTCTGCGATAATAACTCGCTGCGAACAACCTGATAGCCATCAAAACTGAAAGAACCATTCTTCATAAGACATTGTGTTTCATCATTCATTATTATTTTCCTCCGTAATGTCTTCAATAAGTTTATTTATGTTTTCTCCTATCTTTTTTGTCGGCGTAACATCAATCCCCTTTAACTCGGAAAATGTTATCGGTTGCTCATTAACGGTTAAAGCCGTATGTTTTTCAAATGCTTCGATTGAATAAAGATATTTGTAAAAGTTTTCACCAAAGTTCTCTGCCTGCTTCTTAGGCAGCACAGAAATATAACGTCCATGATTTGCAGAAGAAGGTATATTACTCGCCGTTTCATCGTCAACCATACTGCGCAGAATAAAAACCTCAGGTTCATTAAGATCAAATATCAGTACACATTCACTGCCTTTGCACACTTTTATCCCTCTGACACGATATTTATGTGCCATGTTCCAGTATGCCAATTCAAATAATGTACTTAAAAAAGCTTTCCCACCCACCTGGCGTGGGATACATCTTCCTCTGTTATCAACACTGTTCCATAAAATTGAATTCTTTTGCTCCGTATCAAATTTTCTTACTGCAAGCAGCTTCATATTAGGGCATATCAGCATTTCAACATTTCTGCAATTTCCCAATCTGTTTATGGCTCCCATACTGAATTTAAAATGCGTTTGAGTAAATGTGATGCAAATTTTATCCAATGTATTAAACAACTGTGAACGCACTATTTCATAACCTCTAAAATCAAAGGCACCTGCCTGCGCTTCGATTTGATCTATCATGTCTTCTTTTTTTGGCAATGCAGTTTCGGATATATTGATATAATCTTCAGCTTTAAACCCTGACCAGCGCGGATTTATCGATACAAACCCACTCAAGGCTCCGCCGGTTATCACCTTAAGCTTCGGAAGCACATCGGCGTTTTTGTATTTAGCATTATCAATAAGCTGTTGAACTGCAAGAAAATCAGAACGGGTTATTATTGCTTCATGGTTATCTTTCCAACGGTATTGTGTTCGGTCGCCTCGATTTTTCTTTGACTTGTGGTCGCAGTAATCCGGAGTGAATGTTTTATGTGCCAGAACATCTCCGCAATGACGTTCGTTTCGCAGTATGTTCAGAACGCTCCCGGCACTCCATTTTAAGTTTCCCTTTTTTGTTTGTCTGTTAAGTTTTTCCAGTTCCGCCGCAATCTCCTCACAGGTATAGCCATATAAGTACATAAAGAAAATCAATCTGACAGTACGAGCCTCGGATTCATTTACTACTAAATTTCCATTCTCATCATGATCGTAGCCCAACAGGACAGGCGTCAACAATATGCCGTGACTGAATCTCATATCTATTGATGCGTTCATGATAGAGCTCTTTATATGTGATTCTTCCTGTGCAATTGTTGCCATAAAGTTCAATCTCTGCTCATCTTCATCTCTCAGCGAAAAAATACCGTCTGTCTCAAAATAAACACCTACAGAAACAGGCAGCTTCTTCAGCTTTTTGACAGTTGTTATACAATCTATTAAATTCCTTGCAAACCGTGAAACGCTCTTTGTGATTATCAAGTCAATTTTACCTGCCTCACAGTCCGATATCATTCGATTGAACCGTTCACGATGCAGCAGAGAGGTTCCCGTTATCCCCTCATCTGCATAGATTTCTGCCAACCTCCAATTTGGGTGTCGTAATATCATATCTTCATAATAATTCTTCTGAAGCTCATAGGAGCTTGTCTGCCGAAGGTTGTCGGTTGAAACCCTGACATATACCGCAACACGGCGTTCAACATCATCAAAGACATCAGCCTGTCTGCGTGCAGGAATGATCTCTGCATTATTGATGTCAACTCCTTTGTATCGCTCACGAATTTTCAATTTTTGCAAATCCCTATCCGTCATACTACCCATCCTTCCTGTATAATAGTATAATTGTTTTAAACAATAAGGAAACAAGCTGACAGCTTTACTTGTGATACTGAAGGCTTCCCTTTTTGAAAAAAATAAGGATGGATATATTATGAAACTGGATTACAAACGCATTGGAATGCGAATAAAAGAAAAAAGAAAAAACATCGGGATATCACAAGCACAATTAGCCGAAACCGTAGATCTTTCAACGAAATATATTAGTCAGATTGAACGAGGAGTACGACATCTTAGTCTTGATTCATTAGCTGATATTGCCGTTGTTCTGAATGCTTCTGTTGATATGCTGTTGTTTGATGCAAGCTTCTATATGGCTAAAAAAAGCATATACGAAAGCAAATCATTTAATGATTACACCAAAAACGAACAGGACATTATATTGGAAACTGTACAAGCTATAAAAATAATATTGCGCAATCATGAAATTGATATGTCTTAAGTGTCTGCCAATAGAACCCATGACATGCTTTGCAAACACCTCGAAAAGCTGAATCAACTTGTATTTTTTGATAGTAAATAATGCTTTTCTGTTTCTTTGGAGTATTGATTTTAAAAAACAAATCCGAGACAGCTCAGACTTGAACGTCTCGGATTTGGATGGGCTGGTTTTTCAGCCCCTTTTGTTTATTCTCTGAGTAAAAAACCTTGGACAGTTGTTTTAATACGAAAAATAAAAGTTTCACTTCTCCACATCTACACAAAAGAGCAAAACCGTACAAATCGCAAATAAAAACCTCTCTCCACCACAACACTCCATCACCGCAGTGCTGTCCAACATCTAATTTTTAGCTTTGCTAAAAATTAGATGTTGGACAAAAAATAAAGGGCGAGATGTTCCTCGCCCCAAAATTTTTTTGGCTCCCCCTACTGGACTTGAACCAGTGACATCTTGATTAACAGTCAAGCGCTCTACCGACTGAGCTAAGGAGGAATATATCGGCTTTCATATTATATTCAACGAAAGCCTCGGATATACGAAAAACCACTAAATAAAGTGGCTTTTCTTCTTATGCCGGCATTATCTATCTTCCCGGGCCGTCGCCAGCCAAGTATTTTCGACGCAAA
>CAZWRZ010000023.1:0-37942 GCA_964636555.1 uncultured Ruminiclostridium sp. | reverse complement strand
ACCTTTGACCTACCGCTTAGAAGGCGGTTGCTCTATCCAGCTGAGCTAGTGGCGCATCTGAAACAGACATAAATCTTATAAATAAAGGAAAACCCAAAGGATTTTCCCAATTTGTGACACCGTTATCAAAAGACTATTCATAAAATTTGCACAAGCAAAAGAACCTCTTGAAAACAAACATCACGTAAACGCAGCACGTGTCCAATAATGCGGACTTTGATGCTTTTGCGCCAAAGTCAAGGGTTTCTGCGAAGCAAAATTGCAGGCATCGTCTGCAAAGCGTTATTGGACGAAAATTGAGGGGCGAGACGTTCCTCGCCCCGAAATTTTCTTGGAGCGGGTGATGGGAATCGAACCCACGTGTTCAGCTTGGAAGGCTGACATTCTACCATTGAACTACACCCGCATTCATATAAACCGCATTATCAAGAATGCTTATTTATTATATCACCCCTTCACTCACTTGTCAAGGGGTTTTTGAAAAATTTTCTTTTTTCTTATTGTTATTCAAAACGCAGGAGCTATATATACAAAATCACAGCCGACATGTATTTGCTATTTTTGTTAAGATATGGTAGAATATAATCGTAAAATTATTATAGATTTTTGAAGGACAAAAGGAGACTTTGACATAATGGATATAATCAAAAACCAAATCTTTGACGAGGAAAGGGCTCTGTACGGTCAGCATAATATTTCGGTGCAGCTTTGTAAATTCGACGGTCCCGCCGACGGCGAAAGCGCCTTTAAGGAGTGCGGAGATATCAGCGTCACCGATTGCTTTTTTAACCTTCGCTATCCCTTCTGGCACGATGATAGACTTGTTATTGCGGATTCGGAAATGACGGAGCTTTGCCGCGCGGCGCTGTGGTATTCAAACGATATTGAGATCACAAACACAAAGCTCCATGGAATAAAGGCTCTCCGTGAATGCGGAAAGGTAAAAATGAAGGACTGCGACATAACTTCTCCCGAATTCGGCTGGTCGGTGCAGGATATTGAAATGAACGGCTGTACCGCAGAAAGCGAATACTTTATGATGCGTTCGTCCCGTTTGAAATTCAGCAATGTAAGACTTAAGGGAAAGTATTCCTTCCAGTATATTGAGGATTCTGTTTTTGAGGACTGCGTTTTTGACACCAAGGACGCTTTCTGGCATGCAAAAAACGTTACCGTCTGCAACTGTGTCGTAAAGGGCGAGTATCTTGCGTGGTACTGCGAAAACGTTACCTTTGAAAACTGCAAAATATCGGGAACACAGCCTTTATGCTACTGCAAGGGGTTAAAGCTTATTGACTGCGAAATGCTTGATGCTGACCTTTGCTTTGAAAAATCCGAGGTGGAGGCCACAGTTACCACGCCTGTTATCAGCGTTAAAAATCCGTTGTCGGGGCATATTTTTCTGCCAAGCGTGGGTGAAATTATTCGAGATGACCCCCACTCCTGCGGTGAAATCGTTGTACAGGGCGTGTGATGCGTTTTTCTTTTAACTCATCTTATCATTATAAACTGAGGGGGCTGTCTTTTTTTACAGCCCCCTGTTATTTTTCTTTTAGAATTTTCATTCTGTCGGTATCACCCGAATATTTTGAAAATCAATACTTCACAATCAAATTTCCCTGACTATCAAACACCTGTTCGTTGTCATAACTAAGCATATCACTTTGTTCGCCCTCCGTAAACACTCCCGAATAAAACCGGCAAATATGTGTGTTGCCGCATTTATCCACAGCGCTCAAATAAATGTCCACACTTCCGTCTATTTCTACCTCGCAGCTTTTTTCCGTTCCGAGCAAAACAGAATCTTCCAAAATAACATTTCCGTTGGACTTCACAGTAACCTTGTAACTGTCTTTATCAAAAAAGTCCTCATCAAATCTATTCTCCGTCCAAAACGATATACTAAACTTTCCCGACAGATATTCATATTCATTGACTGTCAATTTTGCACTTATCTCCGTACCATACTTCAACCTGAGATCATTTGCGTCAAAATCCGACTCCTCGGATTGAACCTGTCCGTTCTCCGTTACAGTTATCAGGGCCATATCATCATATACTTTGTAAAAGTCAAAGTCAAACTCACCGCTGTAAAGCCCTGCGCTCGTCTTAGCAAGCTTTACGGACATATCTCCCAGCTGAAAATTTATTTTTGTATCATCGGTTGAGCTTTTCGGAGAGACAGTGATCTTCACTTTAACCGAATGATTGCCGTAATCAGGTTCGCCGTAGCTTATATCCACGCTTGTGAAAAGACCCTGTTCTTTTTTCAGCTCATCTGACAGAGAAAGTATTTCGCTTTCAAGATAGTCCTCCTTCGCCTGAAGTCTTCCCACCTTTTCCGAAAGCTGGCTGCACAAATTTGAAAGATTTTCCGTAGAATTCCTGATGTCTATCCATACGCCGATCATAACGGCAGCTACCGCAATGGCAAGCACCGTGTACGCCGCGCTTGACGGAGCGGGCATTCTTTTAGGCTTGGTTTCGCCGACGGGCTTGACTTCACTGCTTTGATTTCTTATTCTCTTGTTTATAGCTGATTTGTATACCAAAAAATATATCAGCAGGGCTATTACGCCGATCACAATAACCGAAATGATCAAAAGTCCGAACACTGTTATTCCTCTTGTTGTTCCCATAGGTATACTCCTTTCCTAAATTCCGAAATATTCTTTGAAAATATTGTAGTAGCTTCTTGTTACATAGACCTTATCACCGTTTGCCATTTTAAGGGTAAACTTCATGGAAAAGGCGGGGGTTATCTCCTTGACCTTGTTTCGCGCGATAATTACCGAGTTGCTTATCCTGACAAAGCTTTGAGGATTTAATATGCCGCACAGCTGATACAGTCTTTCTCCCGACAGATATGTGCCCTCCGAGGTATGAACCTCTACGGTATGCCCGAAGGATTCAATATAGATTATATCGTTTACCGAAATATACAGCTTTGAGGAATTTTCGCTGTCCCTTACCGTAAGATGATTTATATATTTGTCGGTTTCTGTAAGAAGAAAAGCGGCGTTGTTGTCCAATTCGATTCCCTTGCTTTCTAAAAATGCCTTTACCTCCTCATAGCTTTCATCGCTTACCGCAAGCTTTATTTTCACCCTCTCACCTCCATGTTTTTATTGTTGTCATTGCAAAAGCACAAATTATCCAAAAATCGATTTTCTGTGTTTTATTATACCCGCCGTTTTTTTATATTTCAAGACTTTTTGCACAGCTTGCACTGTCATCTTCACAAACTGCACATAAATGCCCAATATAAAAAACTCAAAATCAGCAAAAAAATATCCCGACAAAGCAAGGTTTTATCGTAGCTTCGTCGGGATATTCTGGAGTTTTTTACAGTCCTTTTGTTATTGTGTTGGCGCTTGATAGTTCAAAAATTATTTTTTCTTCTTGAAAATTATTGTCACAGTCGCACTTACAACTACCGCAGTACCTAATGCGGCTGCGGAAGTCACGCCTGTACTTGGGTTGGGATTGACAGTTTGTGAGCTGTTATCATCACTGCTTCCAACCAGCGCATACAGGCTGAAATGCTCAAGATAGATAATATAATAATCGCCTTCCTGTGTTCCGGGAATTATCTCCTTGACCATTTTGCCGTCAACTTCGGTCAGACGGTAGCACGAGAAGGTTTTATTCTTATGACCATTGGGAATCTTGAATTTAACTTGAATCAAGCCCTCATAGCCGTTGGAAAAATCTTCACCTTTATACAAAAGCGTCAGATCCAACAGGTTGTAATGCGTGTTGCCGTCGAGAACCTCTCCGAGAGCCTCTTCAGCTCTTTTTAAGCCTTCTTCGTCGTATATAGCCTGCGCCTTTATTGTCACCTTGCTGAGGTCTATTTCGCCCTTGTTTTTCATATTAAAGACGTTGATGGTAATGCTCTTTACAATATCATCTTCGGAAATATCAGCAGCTTCGGGTGGAATCTCAACATCTGTGGAGATTTCGTATTTCTCATCTGAGGAATCGGACTCGGTTTCTGCGGGTTTGGTTTCCTCAGGCTTGGTTTCCTCAGGTTGAGTTTCGTCAGGCTTGGTTTCTTCAGGCTGAGTTTCCTCGGGTTGAGTTTCATCAGGCTGAGTTTCCTCGGGTCGAGTTTCATCAGGCTGAGTTTCCTCGGGTTGAGTTTCATCAGGCTGAGTTTCCTCAGGCTTGGTTTCATCAGGCTGAGTTTCCTCGGGTTGAGTTTCGTCAGGCTGAGTTTCCTCAGGCTTGGTTTCCTCAGGTTGAGTTTCCTCGGGTTGAGTTTCCTCAGGTTGAGTTTCATTGGGCTTGGTTTCCTCGGGTTGAGTTTCCTCAGGCTTGGTTTCCTCGGGTTGAGTTTCCTCAGGCTTGGTTTCCTCGGGCTGAGTTTCCTCAGGCTCGGGTTCTGTTGAAACCTCAGGCTCGGGTACGGTTGAAACTTCGGGATCGGGTTCTGTTGAAACCTCAGGATCGGGTACAGTTGAAACTTCGGGATCGGGTTCTGTTGAAACCTCAGGATCGGGTACAGTTGAAACTTCGGGATCGGGTTCTGTTGAAACCTCAGGATCGGGTACGGTTGAAACCTCGGGATCGGGTTCTGTTGAAACATCAGGCTCGGTTTCCCCGGGCTCGCTCGGGTCGGGTGCATCTTCCTTGGCAAAATGGATTGTCGCATTTATTAGGGGGGCATTTACATCGCTGTCATTTATGTATATTTTTTCCCACTGTGATTTGCTGCCGCCAAAATATACATCTGTCAATGCACTGCAGTGTTCAAAAGCAGGGTCTATTGTTGTTACACTGTCGGGAATAGTTAATCTTTTAAGAGAACTGCAACCCCAAAATGTGTAGAGGTTTATTATCGTTACACCATAAGGAATAGTTACGCTTTCAAGCGAATCGCAACCCCAAAAAGCAGCACTTCTTATTGATGTTACACTGTCCGGAATTGTCACGCTTGTAAGAGAACTGCAGTAATCGAAAGCTTTGCTGCCTATCTCCGTTACACCACTTGGAATATTATACGATGTATCCTTTCCTGCAGGATAACAAATCAGTTTTGTTTGGTCTTTATTAAACAAAACTCCGTCAACCGACGAAAACCATTCATTGTTTTCGTCAACACAAATTTCTTTAAGCGAGGAACAAGCCCCGAAAGCATTTCCGTCTATATCTGTCACACTATTGGAAATCATTACACTTTCAAGATATCTGCAACTCCAGAAGGCGTCGTTGCCTATACTTGTTACGCCATCGGGGATTACCGCGCTTGTGAGCCTACAACCACTGAAAGCATAACTTCCTATTGACATCACACTGCCGGGAATTGCTACGCTTGTAAATTTGCAGTCGAAGAAAGCTCGAACACCAATATTTGTGACCGCTTTCCCTTTGACCTCATCGGGAATTATCAATTTCTCTACGGTTTCTTTCAGTTCCTCGCTTGCAAAACCCTTTACTTCAAGGGTTCCGTCCTCTAACACCTTGTATTCCAAAATGCCATCGATATAGGTATCTCCCGGCTTAAGCTCTTCAGTTGGAAGTTCACGTTGATTGATAACGCCGTCGGTGCATATAATTTCGGCATTTGTTAAGCATTCATTATGCTCACCGATTTCTATCGCTTCCCAATCTGCTTTTGCGCCACTGTAATACACTGTTTCAAGTGATGTACATGAATCAAAAGCATTGAAAACTATTTTTGTTACGCTATCTGGTATTGTCACGTCCTTAAGCGTAGTGCAATTAGAGAACGCATACCAGCCAATTTTTGTTACATTGTTTGGAATTGTTATAGATGTGAGACCTGTGCAATTACTAAAAACGTTATTGCCAATGCTTGTTACGCCTTCTGATACTGTAATCGAAGTAAGATTTGTGCAACCGTAAAAAGCTATATCACCAATACTTGTTACGCTGTTCGGAATTGTAATCGAAGTAAGACCTGTACAACCGGAAAAAGCCCCGCCCGGAATAAATTTACCATCACCAATGTTTGTTACACTGTTTGGTATTGTCACAGAAGTAAGACCGGTGCAACCGGAAAAAGCTCCACTGTTAACGCTTGCTACACCGTTTGGAATCGTGTAGCTTTTTGCACCTTTTCCTAAAGGATATTGTATTAGTTGTGTTTTATCCTTATTAAACAAAACCCCATCTTCAGAACAATATTTCTTGTTATCAGCGTTTACATTAATTTCAGCAAGTCCTATGCAATCAAAAAAAACATACTCTCCCATGGATGTTACGCTGTTCGGAATTGTAATCGAAGTAAGACCTGTGCAACCATAAAAAGCGTTACCGCCAATTGTCGTTACGCTGTTAGGGAGCGTAATTGAAGTAAGACTTGTGCAACCCGTAAATGCATCACCACTAATCCGTGTTACACTGTTCGGAATTGAAACCGAAATCAAACTTGTACAACCACAAAAAAGCTCACCATTAATGATTGTCACACCGTTTGGGATTGTAATCGAAGTAAGACTAGAGCAGAGCTTAAAAGCACAACCACCAATACTGGTTACGCTTTCCGGTATGACCACCGAGGTAAGTGCTTTGCAACTATAAAAAGCAAAATTGCCAATACTTGTGATTTTCTTCCCCTTACTTTCCTCTGGGATTGTCACAATTTCCACTGTTTCTTTCAGTTCATTGCTTGCAAGTCCCTTTACTTCAAGCGTCCCGTCCTCCAACACCTTGTATTCCAAAATGCCATAGATAAAGGTATCGCCTGGTTTAAGGTCGGGTTCAACTACATCTTCCTTGGCAAAATGGATTGTAGCATTTATTAGGGGGTCATTTTCCTCAGCAATGGATATTTTTTCCCACCGTGATTTACTTCCGCCGTAATATACATCTTCAAGGCTTTTGCAATCGCCAAACGCCAATCTGCCAATATTTGTCACACTTTCTGGTATCGTTACATCTGTAAGATTTTCGCATTGATTAAAAGCTTGAGCGGCAATACCTGTAACGCTGTTGGGTATCGTTATAGATGTAAGACCTGAGCGTTCAAAAGTGCCAACGCCAATACCGGTTACACTATCGGGTATCGTTATAGATGTAAGATTTTCGCAATCTGTAAAAGCGTTGCCGCCAATGCTTGTAACACTATCCGGCATTGTTACAGATTTAAGGTTTGTGCAATAATGAAAAGCAGTGTCGCCAATACTTTTTACACCGTCCGGCATCATTACGCTTTCAAGCCAGTAGCTAAATGCGAAAGCACTTTTGCCTATTATTATCACATTATCGGGAATTACATATGTTGTCTCCTTTTTCCCAATAGGATAAGTAATCAATTCGGTTTTGTCTTTGTTAAACAAAACTCCGTTCACTGACGAATAATTTTCATTTCCTGAATCAACTTCAATACTTTCAAGCAAGGTGCAGTGACCAAAAACGGGACCCCCTATTGTCGTTACACTGTCGGGTATGGTCACACTGACAAGCGATCTGCACTCGTCGAAAGCCGCAACTTCTATTGTCGTTATACTATTGGGTATTGATATACTTTTAAGCAAATAGCAATCATAGAAAGCGTTATAGCCTATTGTTGTCACACTGCCGGGTATTGTCACACTGTTAAGTGAGCTGCAGCGTGCGAACGCATACCAACCTATGCTTGTCACCGTTTTCCCGCCCAAAACCGACGGGATATCAACCTCGGCATCTTCTCCGTTGTATTTGGTTATAGTAACAGTCTCCCCGTCATTATTCACCTGATACTCATAATCTCCCTCAATAACTGTTTCCGCCGCATTTACCACGTTCATCGCCCCGGGTAATACGCCGGGTAATGACACGGTAGTCACCAGCACTGCCGCAGCTATTATTGCAGCGGCAATTTTTTTGATTTTCATAGCTTCTCTCCTTCATTTTTGGATTTTGGGAATGTAGTCATACGCTTTCCCTTATAATCAAAAAGTGCGCAGCCGAAGCCACGCACCGAAAAATGCAAAGCTCCGATTGCTGCGACACAATATCGTTTTTCCTTCTTCAAATAAAGACATACGAAAAGAGCATGCACTTTTACCATAGGTAAAGTATGCACTTCATTTGAAGAAATATTATATTGTGTCGCACCCACATTATAGCACAACCCCACTAAACTTGTCAATATATCTTCCAAATTTGCCTTATGGACAAATTTTTGTAAATAAACGATAAAAGTTCAAGCTCCTTGGCGTACCGCAAAAAATAAAAACCCTGCGCATATACGCAGGGCAATGTGAAAAAAATGACTTTTGCTTACATTGTATTTTAAAATCATTGCAGATCAAAACAACTCATGACCGTCAATTTACTCTTAAGCATCTGCGCCGTAAAAGGTCTTGTAAGTGTAGCCTTATCTATTGTAACAACATGCTTCCCGCAAATATCAAAGAAATTATCGCTGAACATACAGTCCCCGTCCCTCAGATCCAACAGTACGCCCTTGGCAAAGGCTTTGCTTCCGATATTCAGTATAAATTTCGAGGGAGTTTCCTCTATCGAAAGAGAAAGCTGGGGCGGCAAAAATGTAAAGGTCTTTGGTCTGACGAAAATGGTACAGCCTCTTGAAACGGTTTCTCCCCCCACTGCCGCCGAGTATTCCAGAAAGCAGCTTCTTTTGTCACGTTCCTTTTCCAGCTCTTTTGAGAAATTCAAGGACAGCAGCTTTTGAGAGGACAGCGGGTCTGCCTTAAAGCCGTATTCGCCCTTTCTGATAACAGTGCCGTCATTTTTCCTCAGCTGCCACAGCACCGTTCCCTCCTTGGTTTCTGCGGTGTCGTTGGTGATGTGGAGCTGTACGTCCTCCGTGTTTTCCTCTAAGCAGGAAATAAGCAGGGGGGAATAAAATCTCTTTGACGCATAGTAAAGAGCCTTGGGTCTGCCGAAATAGTCCACCGCCGACCATGAAATAACGGGGTTGCTGTCGTTGAGCTGCCAATAAAGGCTGCCCATACACTTCCCTCTTTTTCTTCTCAGATGCTCTGCGTTGAGCCTTATGGACTCCGCCTGAACGAGCTGTGTGGCGTATACCGTTTCCTCAAAGCTTTTGGGGCAGCGGCACATCTGCGCTATGTAAAACAGCAGCTTTTCGTTGCCCAAGGTGCATTTTTGGTGAGCCTCCATAACGGGTGAGGACAGGTTAAGATCTCTCTTGCCCGCAAAGGTGGCTATTGTTTTCATAGAGGGTATTGACTCAAAGCCGTATTCCGAGCAGAAGGGAAAATCGTGCTTTCTGAACTCCTCTAAAGGGGCAAAGCTATGCCATACCGCCCAGTAATGCTGGTCGCCCTTTCCGTTGTCGGAGCTTCCCTTAAAGCATTCACTGTCCTTAAACTGATTTCCGCCCGAGGAGGGGGAGGAAGGCCAATAGAAGGTTTCGGGATCGTATTTTTTCAGCTCACTTGGGATAAGCTCCTCAAAAAGCTTGACGTAATCCGCTCTTGCTTCGGGGTCGGCAGGTACTCCCCAGCCCTCCCACATGCTTTCTATCTCGTTGTTTCCGCACCATAAGCCAAGGCAGGCGTGATTGCGTATTCTGATTATGTTGTCCCTTGCCTCCCTTTTTATTGAGTCGGAAAGTGCTGTGTTCAGTCTGTATGCGGCGCAGGCGAACATAAAGTCCTGCCACAGTATAAAGCCCATTTCGTCGCATTTTTCAAGCAAATGATCGCCGGGGTATACGCCTCCGCCCCAGACTCTCACGCAGTTAAAGCCCATATCGGCGCACTGCTCCAGCATGCTGTCGGTGCGCTTGTCGGTGGCAAAGGGCAGTATCTGATCGTTGGGTATAAGGTCGGCGCCCATGGCAAATATTTCCGTGCCGTTGCAGACAAAGCAGAATTTGCCCTTTTCGGGGTCGTTTTTTACGGTAAGGTGACGGAAGCCTATCCTTTCACTGTGAGTGCAAATGACCCTTTCTCCCTCCAGAACGGTAAGGGTAACGGCATGTAACGGCTGATCGCCTAATCCTCTTACATTCCAGAGAGGAGGATTTTCCACAACAAATTCCGTTTTTTCGCTTTTGGAAAGGCTTTTTCTTGAAATAAGGCTTCTGCCGTCCGAAAGCTCTATCTCTATAAGCAGCTCCAAGGGCTTGATATCCCAAAGATCGATCTGGGGGATTACCGTGAGGGTCAGCCTTTTATAATCATCGCTGAAATTTTGCTTAAAGTAAACATTGTCTATGCTGCAAACCGAAGCTCCCGTCAGCTCCACATCTCTCCAGATGCCCATATCGGGCAGCTGCGGACCCCAATCCCAGCCAAAGCTGTAATGCGCCTTGCGGATATGCTGATAGCCCGGCACCGTTCCCTCCACTCCGTACAAGGGTCTGTCCTTATAGGCATTTTCGGCATATACAAGAGGCGAGCTGAATTTTACTGTCAATCTGTTATTGCCCTTTAACAGATTCTGTGTAACGTCATGGCGGTATGTAATAAACATATTGTCGGAGTTAAACAGCAGATCGCCGTTAAGGTACACCTGCGCCAGAGTGTCCAGACCGTAAAAGGTCATGGTGATTTTTTCGCTTTGAAAAAGCTCTCCTTCGGGAACAAAGTCGCAGTAAAACTCGCAGTCCTCACGGCTGAGCTCTCTTGCCTCGTACTGATTTTCTCCGTAGTAGGGGTCGTCGGTTTTTCCGTTCATTATCAGTGTCTGATACATTGATATCGGGAATCTCTTGCAAGGGAATTCCTGATTTTTGTATTTCATTTTCCAGTTTTTGTTCAGTAACATGGGGCGTCCTTTCGTTTTTGTTCTCTTAGGGAGGTTGTGCTGATTTGGTTCTCTCAGGAAAGTTGGTGCCGATTTTGGTTCGCTTAGGGAGGCTGTGCTGATTTTGGTTCTCTCAGGTAAGTTGTGCCAATTTTGGTTCTCTCAGGAAAGATGTGCTGATTTGATTGTCTCTTTCAGGAAACTTGGCAGTAATTTGCTGATTTAAAAAGAATTTCAAAACCGTAAACATTTTAAAATTACTTGGAAAAATGGGTAATTTTAAAATGTTTACTATCCGACTGAGTTTGGAGTTTTTGCTTGAAAAATTGGGCAAAAACTCCAAACTCAGTCGATTTTTGAAATTCGTGCTATTAGAAAAGCTGTGCTGTTGGGAGTCCGCTCTTAGGGGCGTTGTGCTGATTTTTACGGCTTTCTTAGGGAAGTTGTGCCGAATATTAGTTCTCTCAAAAAAAGCTGTGCCGATTTGCTGTTTTTTACCGCTCTTTTAAAGATGCTGTGATATTATAAGGCAAAATCAAATTCTTCTGTACCCATATCATCAATCTCTACTCTGCCAAAGCAAAGATCGATCAGCTTTTCTTTAAACTCCTCCGCTCTTTCATTCCTTATGCAAAGAGTGATTTTTACATCTGCGCCGAAATCCTCGTTCTGCACCCTGACATCATATTCTGCAAGCAATGCGCCGATTTTTCCGTAGAGGGAATAATCTATTGTAAACATCAGCCGTCTTGCGGTGTTTATCAATTTGATTTTTGCGGCGTCCACTGCGATTTTCACGCCGTTTCCGTAGGCGCGGACAAGTCCGCCCGCACCTAAGAGAATACCCCCGAAATATCTTGTGACAACACAGCATATATCGGTAAGTCCTTCTTTTTTCAGCACCTCGAACATGGGTGCGCCCGCCGTGCCGCTTGGCTCTCCGTCGTCGCTGTGTCTGCCTATATTGTTATTTCTCAGAATATAGGCGTAGCAGTTATGGGTGGCTTTTCGGTGCTGTTTTCTGATCTCCTCTATAAATGCAACGGCTTCCTCTTCGGTTTTTACGGGAGCGATATTCCCTATAAATTCCGACTTCTTTTCTGTAAAGGAAGCCATTGCCCTGTCGGCTATTGTTTTATATTCTTCTGTCATTTATTATTCCGTTTCGGTTTTAACTTGCTTTGATTTTGGTCAGAACTTGTTCCGATAGGAGCGATGTGCGGCAATCCTATTGGAATATGTTCTTATTTATCTCCCGAAGCTGTAACATACTGGATAGCTTTGACTGTTTTGGCGGAAGCGTTTCTTGAAACAGTGTAGATCATCTGCTTGATCATATCCGATTCCTCGCCGCCTACTCCCATGATAGGGGTCATATAGTCCACTGTTAATGTAAAGGTGTCGCCTACGCTTGAAATTTCCGTGACTTTAGGCCAATAGGTCTTTTTATCAAGATTTATGGGAACTAAGTAGGATTTTAATGACGGGTTATACTCAAAGGTATCAATACCGCTGGTTATGGTCTGATGTTCGGTTTTTACCGATGCGCCGAAAATCGCCGCCGCCGAGCTTTCCACGTCTATTTCCGACACGGTCATGTAGGTTCCGTCATTTTCATATTTTTCGGTATTTCCGTAAATTACTATCCTCCACAATGCGGCGTTTATTACTACCGATGAGGGGATATTTTCCGCACCCTCAAAGGCAGGAGCGTCAATAAGCACCAAGGGGTAGATAAAGTCTGCAAACTCGTTTTTCAATGCGGTCTGGTTGGCTATGTCGCTGACGGTGTTGGCAGTGAATTTCACTGTGTTCACAAGTCCCACCACTGCAAGGATTATTATTATCAGACCTACCACAAAGAACGCCTTGCGGTTTTTTATCATGGGAGCTGAGGGGTCGAATACGGAGCTTTCCGCTTCCTGATTGCCCTCTAATTCTTTTTCTACCTCGTCAACGTTGCCTGCCAGGGAATCCAGAATTTTTCCCGCGTTTTCCTGCTGTTCGGTTTCGGCGGGGGTTATTGCCTGTTGCTGGTCTTTATTTTTTTTCATAAGTTTTTATTTCTCCTTATTTAAATAGAAGTGTTGTTTGATTTTTTCAGATTCTTGCTGCATATCAATATAACTTTCACAATTAATTCGTACCTTCATTTTCTCTAATAATTTATATACTATCCTAACTGTACGTTCGATGTAACTTCACCGGCAATTGTGTGCTGATTTTGATGATATAAAATTCTTTCACCCAATATTTCGTGATATAATTGGATCCTTGAGTTGATCAGCGACCAATCGATATCCCAGTGTACATCTTTGTTATCAACATAATAAATAGTTACTGTTTTAAAATCATCGCTGACAGAATAATCTTTTATAATATCGCTATTGTCATTTTTTATTTGGTCCAATTCGCTATTTACATCTTCTTTTATCTTATTTAACATCTTCTCTTTGTTCCCGGGCGAAAACCATATTTTATATGTCACATTGTATCCTTCGCCAAAGTTGAGGAATGGTGGTCCACTGGCTTTTTTATACAAATAAAATTCGTCATAATCAGGAACACAATATCTTCCATAACCCTCAACATTTGTTGCAAGGGAATTAACTATAATTAAAATAATTGCTGCGATCAGCAGCATAATAATAATCGACCTGACAACTATCTTCTTGATCATACTTGAACTCCTCCTTTTCATACCAAAAACCATTTAAAAATACGATAAAATCCAATCTCTGCCGGTAATACTTTTTACTGTATTTTTGGACAAAGAACAATAGGAAGTGTTGTTTGATATTTTCAGATTCTTGCTGCATATCAATATAACTTTCACAATTAATTCGTACCTTCATTTTCTCTAATAATTTATTTTCAAAAATATAACTTAATTCAATTTTTATAAAATCGGTATTTTCATTAAATTCAACAGCTAAAGCACCTAATGATATAAAATTCATTAGATAATAAACCCCTTCACCGGCAATTGCGGGTAGAGCCTCATTGCATATCCAAGTTGCAACCTCCTCAAAGGTTAAAAAATTTTCATAATGCACATCTCTTATTACAAAATGTTTATTTGATTCTTTAACCCTGTTATAATTTAATTTTAATTCATCTTTTATTGGTTCTTTCCGCTTTTTTCCATAATCATATAACTCCTGCTCACTTTCGCAGGTTATATATGGTCTTCGCGGATCATATCTAAACATTATATTTCCTCTTAATATACTACTCTCTTATCTGTCCGCTGCCATTTATTAAATATTTATAAGCGGTCATTTCTTCCAATCCCATAGGACCCCTTGCGTGGAGCTTTTGTGTGCTTATGCCGATCTCTGCTCCCATACCGAACTGTCCGCCGTCGGTAAAACGTGTTGAGGCGTTGACATAAACTGCGGCGGCGTCAACCTCCTGCTGAAACCGTTCCGCGTTGGACAGATCCTTTGTTACAATGCACTCGCTGTGCCTGGTGCCGTATTGATTTATGAAAGCTATGGCTTCCTCAAGGCTGTCCACAATCTTCACCGCTATTATATAATCCAAAAATTCTCTGCCGTAGTCCTCTTCTGTGGCATTGCCGTCTGTCTTTATTATTTCGGCGGCTCTTTCGTCCCCCAAGATCTTCACCTTGCCCGACCATTTTTGCTGTAAGGCAGGCAGAAGCTTTTCCGCAATATCCCTGTGTACCAGAATATTTTCTATGGCGTTGCACACCGAGGGGCGCTGTGTTTTTCCGTTATCTATAATATTCACTGCCATTTCAATATCTGCCGAGGAATCCACATACACAGAGCAGTTGCCCTCTCCTGTCTGTATAACAGGTATGGTGGAATTGTTGATAACATTCTGTATCAGGCTGTGTCCCCCTCTCGGAATAAGTACGTCTATATACCGATTGAGTTTCATCAGCTCGCTGACCGTTTCGCGGGAGGTGTCCTCTACCAAGGATATGACGTTTTCGTCTATCCCTGTTTTCTTTAAGGCGGAGCGCATTATTTCAACAAGGCACTTGTTGCTGTTTATGGCGTCGCTTCCTCCCCTTAACACGCTCACATTCCCCGATTTAAGGCACAGTGCGGCGGCATCAACGGTAACGTTAGGGCGGGATTCAAAGATAATTCCCACCACGCCGAGGGGAACGCTTTTCTTGACGATCTTTAAGCCGTTGGGCAGCTCTCTTCCGCCAAGAACCTTTCCCACAGGGTCAGGCAGTCCGTAAATTTTCACCACTCCCGACGCCATATCGGAAATGCGCTTTTTGTCCAGCCTGAGCCTGTCCTGCATGGCGGGGGATATATTGTTTTTTTCCGCGTTTTCAAGATCTTTTTGATTGGCGGCTATTATCTTGTCGGTATTGTTCAGCAGCTCCGTGGATATTTCTATCAGGGCGTTGTTTTTCTGCTGCTGTGTGATCCCTCTTATTGATGCCTCGGCTTTTTTTGCCTTTATGCCAAGCTCTTCTATATAGGTCATTATTTTTTTCCTTTCAATCAGCATTTCTGCAAGTCAAACAAAGTGCAGGTGGCTTTATTGTCAAACAGGTCGTACAATACCGCGGGATTGTCCCCTCTGATAATAACGGTGGGAATGCCCTTTTCTCCTGCCAGCACCGCTGCCTCGATTTTCGTCAGCATTCCTCCACTGGCAAGCTCGCTTCCCTTTTCTCCTGCTGCGGCTATCATCTCGTCGGTGACCTTGTTTACCAGCGGGATCAGCTTTGCGTCGGGGAGGGAGGGGTTTTTGTCGTACAGTCCGTCAACGTCGGTAAGTATGACCAGCAGATCCGCCTCGCAGACCTCCGCCGTAAGGGCGGAGAGGGTGTCGTTTTCGTCAAAATCCAACTGTTCTATGGAAACACTGTCGTTGGCGTTGACTATGGGGATTATCCCCATGGAAAGCAGGGTGTGCATGGTGTTGTAGATGTTTTCCCGCCTTATATCATTGCTGAACACGTCTCTTGTGGCAAGTATCTGGGCAACGGTATGGTTGAACTTGGAAAACTCGCCGCTGTAAAAGCTCATAAGCTGGCTTTGTCCCACTGCGGCGCAGGCTTGCTTTACGGGCATATCCGTGGGTTTCTTCTGCAAGCCGATACAGCCGACGCCGATACCCACAGCGCCCGATGTGACAAGCACTATATCGTGTCCCGCGTTTTTCAAGTCGCTTAAGACCTCAACCATTTTCTTGACGCGGCGGACGTTTATGTTTCCTGTTTTGTAGGTAAGGGTGGAAGTGCCTACCTTTATTACTACACGCTTTTTTGCGGCGAAATCATAGTTTTTCATTTGTATTGCTGCCTTTTAAGTTCTTTATTTTATACTCTTTTACAGTATAGCATAATGTTGCTGAAAAATCAAGTTTTATAAAGGGACGGAAAACAGCTTTAAAATCTTCCGAAATATTGACTTTTCCCAAAACAAAGTGTATAATATTAAAGTGTATAATTATATAATGGCACAATACGCAATAAAGCCATATAAAATATACAAAAGAATAAAACAGTAAAGCTTATGCGAAGGCGGGAAAAAGAAAACCCCGCCCCGCAAATATCCATAAACAGACAAAAGGAAGGATTTAAAATGGGTTTATTTGACAAATTATTCGGCAGCTATTCCGAAAAGGAGCTTAAGAGAATAGAGGGAAAGAAACAGGCTACCCTCGATCTGGAGCCCAAATATGCCGCTATGAGCGATAAGGAGCTTCAGGGACAAACCGCCGTTCTTAAAGAAAGACTTGCAAAGGGAGAAACCCTTGACGATCTGCTGCCCGATGCTTTTGCGGTATGCCGCGAGGCAATGTGGAGAGTTATCGCCATAAAGCCCTACCCCGTTCAGATCTTGGGAGGAATCGTGCTTCACCAAGGCAGAATCGCCGAGATGAAAACAGGTGAAGGTAAAACCTTCGTGGCGGCGCTTCCCTCTTACCTCAACGCACTCTCGGGCAAGGGCGTTCACGTTGTCACCGTCAACGACTATCTTGCAAAGCGCGACAGCGAGCAGATAGGACGCGTTCACCGCTTTTTGGGACTTACCGTGGGACTTATAATTCACGGCATCAACAACAACGACAGAAGAAGAGCCTACGCCAGCGATATAACCTACGGCACAAACAATGAATTCGGCTTTGACTACCTCCGTGACAACATGGTGAAAAGAAAGCAGGATCTTGTGCAGAGAGAGCATAACTTCGCCATTGTGGACGAGGTGGACTCAATTCTGATAGATGAGGCCAGAACCCCTCTTATCATTTCGGGACAGGGCGACAAGTCCACTGACCTTTATGAGAAAGCAGACGTCTTTGCCAAGGGCTTAAAGGCTTATGTAATGGTAGAGACCGATTCCAAGGAAAACGAGGACGACTACGACGGCGACTACCTGATAGATGAAAAGGCAAAGTCCGCTACCCTGCTTCCCCGCGGCGTCAAAAAGGCGGAAGCTCATTTCGGCGTAGAGAACCTTATGGATCCCGAAAACCTTACCCTGCTCCACCATATCAACCAAGCCATCAAGGCGCACGGTATCATGCACGTTGATATCGACTATGTAGTCAAGGACGACGAGATCATTATCGTTGATGAATTTACGGGACGTCTTATGCTGGGACGCCGCTTCAACGAGGGCCTGCATCAGGCTATCGAGGCAAAAGAGGGCGTAAAGATCAAGAATGAAAGCAAGACCCTTGCCACCATTACCTTCCAGAATTACTTCCGTATGTATGACAAGCTGTCGGGTATGACAGGTACCGCCATGACCGAGGAAAATGAGTTCAGGGGAATTTACAGCCTTGACGTTATCGAGGTGCCCACCAACAAGCCCGTTATAAGACAGGATCATCACGATCAGGTCTACAAGAATGAAAAGGGCAAGTTCAACGCCGTTATTGAGCAGATAAAGGCTTGTCATGAGAAAGGACAGCCTGTGCTTGTAGGTACCATTTCCATTGAAAAATCCGAACTGCTGTCCAAGCTTCTGAAAAGAACGGGCATCAAGCATGAAGTTCTGAACGCCAAGAACCACCAGAGAGAAGCGGAGATAGTTGCGCAGGCAGGCAAAAAGGGCGCCGTTACCATTGCCACCAACATGGCAGGACGCGGTACCGATATTATGCTGGGCGGCAACCCCGAATATCTTGCCAAGGCGCAGATGCGCAAAATGGAGATAGACGAAGAGCTTATCAACGAGGCAACAGGCTTTTCCGAGACTGACAACGAGGATATTCTGAAGGCAAGAGAGCTGTACAAGGAGCTTAATGAAAAGTACAAGGCAGAAATTGCCCCCGAGGCTGAGGAGGTTCGCAAGGCAGGCGGTCTGTTTATCTTGGGTACCGAGCGCCACGAGTCAAGACGTATCGACAACCAGCTCAGAGGACGCGCGGGACGTCAGGGCGACCCCGGTGAAAGCTGCTTCTTTATCTCCACCGAGGACGATCTTATGCGTATTTTCGGTGGCGACAGGATCCACAATATGATGGAGACTATGAAATTCGACGAGGATATGCCTATTGAGAATAAGATAATCTCCAATGCCATAGAATCCTGCCAGAGAAAGATCGAGGGCAGAAACTTCTCCATAAGAAAGAGCGTCCTTGACTTTGACGACGTTATGTCACAGCAGAGAGAGACTATTTATTCCCAGCGTGCAAAGGTGCTTAACGGTGAAGATGTAAGCGAAAACATCAAGACCATGATGAGGGATTATATAACCGAAAACGTGGAGCAGTTCTGTCAGGGAGACCTGCCCGAGGACTGGAATATCGAGGGACTGCGCGAGAGCCTTATGGGTTATATCACCAGACCCGAGGATCTGCGCTACACCAAGCAGGAGCGTGAGGATCTCCGCAAAGAAGATCTGGAGAAATTCCTCCAGAACCGCATTATGGAGCTGTATGAAGCTAAGGAACAGGAGGTTTCTCCTCAGATAATGCGCGAGCTGGAACGTGTTATATTATTGACAAACGTTGACAACAAGTGGATGAACCATATCGACGCTATGGACGAGCTGAAAAAGGGCATCGGACTGCGCTCTATGGGTCAGAAGGATCCTGTTGTAGAGTACCGCTTTGAAGGCTTTGCAATGTTTGACGAGATGATAGCTTCTATCCGCGAGGACACAGTGAGAATGCTGCTTACCGTGAAGGTAAGAGTTGAGGCGCCCCCTCAGCCCGATCAGGCTCCCAAGCCTACCCCTGTGATGCCCGCTATGCCTGCCACACCCACTCCCCTGCCCACAGGTCCCGCAACTCCCGTTGTAAAGAGCGGTTCTTCCAAGAAGGTTGGCAGAAACGATCCCTGCCCCTGCGGAAGCGGCAAGAAGTATAAGAAGTGCTGTGGAGCGGACGAGTGATTTTTAAGCGTTTTTAACTGACTTTTATGCAAATATCGAAAAGTTTATTCGGCGGTTTTTGAGTAATTGTTTGCAGCTGCCGAGTAACTTTTTCGGCGGTTTTTAGTAATTTTTATACAATACAAAAATAAACGAAAGAGAATAAATATATGGCAGAAATAAAACCCTTCAAGGGCTTGCGCTACACCGAAAAAGCAGGAGACATATCACAGCTCGCCTGCCCTCCCTACGACATCATAAACGGTGAGGAAAGACAGGCGCTGCTTGACAAAAACCCTTACAACCTTATACGCTTGGAGCTGCCCGTAATAGGCGGCAGCGAGGATATTGAACAGTACCGCAGCGCGGGAGACACCCTCCGTCAATGGCTGAATGAGGAAATATTGAAACGTGACGATAAGGAAAGCGTTTATATTTACGAAATGGACTTTTCCGCGCAGGGAAAGGGCTATAAGGTCAAGGGTTTTGTTTCCCTTGTTAAGCTGGAGCCTTTCAGCAAGGGAGTTATTTTGCCCCATGAGGAGACATTGTCCAAGGCGAAAACCGACCGTTTCAATTTGATGAAGGTCACAGGCTGCAATTTCAGCCAGATCTATTCCCTTTACATGGACGAGGACAATTCCGTTTTTCCGCTTATTGACGGTGCTTCACAGAGAGAGCCCGACAGCTCCTTTACCGACAAGGATAACGTTACTCACAGAATGTGGATAGTGAACGACGAAGCCTTTATCGGAGAATTGACAGCGAAAATGGCAGACAAAAAGCTGTACATTGCTGACGGTCATCACCGCTATGAAACTGCCCTTAACTACCAAAAATATGTTGAGGGCAACTTGGACGAATCGGGCAGCAGCGATTATGTGACAATGATGCTGGTAAATATGGAAAATGCGGGACTTGTGGTGTTCCCTACCCACCGCATTGTGAGAGATCTGCCGAGCTTTGATTACAACGCTGTTTGTGACAAATGCAGGGAGTATTTCGAGATAACCCCCTATCTCAACCGCGAAAAGGGCGAGATTGGTTTGGATCAGGCGTACAGAGAGGGCAAAAAAGCCTTTGTGATGTTCACGGGAGACAACAATTATACATTGTTGGTACTTAAGGATATCAATGTTATGGACAGTATGATACCCGAGGGCTGCAAGGCTTTGAGGCAGCTTGATGTCAGCGTTCTGCACACTCTTGTGCTTGAAAGGATTTTCGGGATTGACAAGGAAAATATGGCAAAGCAGATAAACCTTACATACACAAGAAGCGCGGACGAGGCTATTTCAACCGTTGACGGACAGCGTGCAAACTGCTGTTTCCTGCTGAATCCCACAAGAGTAAGCGAGATAAGAGAAGTGGCTGCGGCGGGAGACAAAATGCCCCAAAAATCCACCTATTTCTACCCTAAGCTTACCACAGGACTTGTTATGAACAAGATATTTGACTGATTCTGAGCAAATCGGATATATTTCGGCTGATTTCGACAAATAAAGAAGGACAAACAACCAATGATAACAGAATTAAGCGGTTTTAAGGAAGAAATAAAAAGCGAGCTGGAGAACCACATTATTCCCTTTTGGAACAACCTTTGCGATTATGAGAAGGGCGGCTTTTACGGCTATATGAGCAGTGATCTGGAGCTGGACAAAAACGCCGAAAAGGGCGTTATTCTCCATTCCCGCATACTTTGGTTTTATTCCAACTGCTATTTGACCTTGAAAAGAGAGGACTGCCTTGAAAAGGCAAAGCACTGCTTTGAGTTTCTGAAAAAATACTGTGTTGACAGGGACAGAGGCGGCGTTTACTGGCTTATGAACGCTGACGGATCGGTTAGCGATTCTATGAAGCACACCTACTGTCAGGCATTTTTCATTTACGCTATGGCAAGCTACTATGACGCCTCCAAGGATAAAGAAGCTCTTGATCTGGCTATGAGCGTGTTTGAAACTGTTGAGACAAATTGTGTTGACGAGGTTGCTTATCTTGAAGCCCAGAGCAAGGAATTTGAGTTGGTGGAAAACGACGCTTTGTCCGAAAACGGTCTTATGGCAGACAAGACCATGAACACAGTTCTGCACCTTATAGAAGCCTACACCGAGCTGTACCGCGTAAATCCCGACAAAAAAGTTCTGGAAAGGCTGAAATTCCAGCTTGAACTTACCTATGATAAAATTTACGACAAAGAGGGTCACAAGCTCCTTGTGTTCTTTGACAGGGAAATGAAGGTTATCGGCGATATTCATTCCTACGGTCACGATATCGAGGCTACATGGCTTTTGGACAGAGCCTGCGGCATTATCGGAGACAGAGAATTGACCGAAAAAATTTCCGCCATGAATAGGGCGATAGTTGCCAACATTGCGGATATTGCCTTTGAAAACGGTTCCCTCAACAACGAGCGTGACAAAACCGAAATAAACAAGATCCGTATATGGTGGGTACAGGCGGAAAGCGTGGTAGGCTTTTTAAACGGCTATCAGCGGTACGGTGAGGAAAAGTATCTTGAAATGTCCCGATCGGTCTGGAACTATATTAAGAACAACATAGTTGACAAGCGCGAGGGCGGAGAATGGTTTTCCCAGATAGAAGAAAACGGCTGTTACACAAAGGAGAAAGCCACCGTTGACCCTTGGAAATGCCCCTACCACAACGGCAGAATGTGCTTAGAGGTCATTAGGCGTGTTGAGGATTGATATTGCTCCGCCGCCCGATTCAGAATTTTACTTATTGAACGGTAATTGAGATTTTCGGAGAGTCTTTTATGAAGAATTTTGTTAAAGCCTTAACGGCAGGATTGCTGGCTGTGTGCCTTTCCGCCTGTTCCCTGCAGGACAAGGTGGATAAGGAAATACAGCTTCCTATTTACGAAAATACGGTAAAGGTCAACACCGTAAAAGCAGAGATCAAGGATCTGGAGGAAAGTGAAAAGGTTGCCGCTGCAATGGGCTACGCCACCGCCGACGCTCTGACTACAGCGGTAAAGGGCAATCTTATTACTTTCAATGCTTCCGCATATCAGTTTTATAAACAAGGCGAGGTCATTGCCGCCATTGACAGCTCCGATATGGAATACGAATACAAAAGGCAAAGTATCTATACCGAGGCTGCGCGTGAGGAATACGCAAGGCTTGGCACCGAAGCGGCAAGGCTTGAATACGAATATCAGAAGGCTCTTTTGGACGAGGTGGAGTACCGCCGTGATCAGTATGTGATTTATGCGCCCTACGACTGCATTGTCACCGATGTTCCTTCCATGACTGTGGGCGAGGAGCTGGAAGCGGGCACTTATATCTGCTCTGTTGCGCCCGAGGACGATATTTTTGTTTATATAGGCTACAATCCCACCAGAGACCAAACAACTCCCTTTAAATTAGGCACAAAGGTCAATGTTACTCTTACAGGCAAGGCGTATGAAGGTACAGTAGTAAGTATGCCGAAAAGCGGGGCTTACGATCACCCGCTGAAATATACCTCTGATGCGGTCGGTTCCGAAAGAATGACTTATACCGTAAAGGAGCTTGGGTTAGCGCAGGACAATTACCATTTTCAAAATACCATATTCGGCAATCCTCAAGGCGGACCTACCTCGGCGGACAGCAGAATGAATATTATGATAAGATTTGAGCCCGATGTACTAAAGGCGCTTTTGGAAGAAACTCCCAACGCCGTAAGGGCAGGCTGGGCTACCGTAAATGTTGTGACCAAAAGGTATTCGGGGGTGTTGGTGCTTCCTCAGAATGCCGTCACCGTCAAGGATACCAGCTATGTTTATCTTTATCATGACGGTCAGAGGATTCAGACACCTGTTACCGTGGGGGATACTGTTGGAGGGTATACTGTTATTCTGGCAGGATTGCGCGAGGGTGATGAGGTAGCTTATTAAAGCTGAAAAAATAAAAATCAAGGCAGAACAAGGTTCTGCCTTGATTTTTATTTTTGGCGGCTTGTCGAAAGTTATTCTGAAGGGAGGTCTTTCGACAAGCCACAGGTCGTAAAAAATTAAATCTGTTATACTAATTATCGGCTTTGCAGCAGAGAAAATCTGATTTCAACACTAAAGGTATCATCCTGCAATTCAGCAGCTATTTTTCCGTTCATTTGTTCTGTCAAATCCTTGGCAATGAAAAGCCCCAATCCCGTAGAACTGTGCGTTCTTGCGGAGTCCGCTTTGTAAAACCTGCTAAACACTTTTGATACGTCAATGTCATCGGGGTTTTTCACATCATTGGAGCAGCGGAAAACCGTTTCCGTTTTCTCATGGATCAGAGCGAAGGAAATTAAGCTGTTTCCGTGTTCAACTGCGTTTTTGATTATATTTTGGATAATTCTGTGAAGTGCTTCTTCGTTTCCGAGAATTGGCAGAGGCTCTTCGTAAAATGCGATTTCAGGTACTATTCCCTTTCTCTGAAGCTCGTCATAAAATGCAAAAACCGTATCCCGAACACATTTTCCAAGGTCAAGAGCTTCCAAGTCCAACACATAGGCTTCATTCTGAAGCTTTGTATAAGTAAAAAGCTCCTCCAATATTTCTTTAAGAACAGATATCCTATTCCGAATAACCTCGCAGTAGTGCTTACGTTCCTGCTCCGATTCGCTTTGAACCAGCAGCTGAAAATAGCCGTCCATTGAAGTTAGGGGAGTACGAATATCATGGGAAAGATTTGTTATCGTTTCTTTCAGATCAATTTCGTTTTTCTGTGCGGTGCGTTCGATTTCGTGAGACATATCGATAATTTCATTTACACGGTCAATAAGCTCGTTCAGCTCCGAAAAGGGCAAGGAAGCGGTTAGCCTGATGTTTGTCCTATGTTCTTTTTGAAACGCCAACAGGCGGCAGATTTTTCTTATCTGTCGCCTGTAAGCAAAAATTATCATCATCAGAACGAATACTGTTATTGCAGCGGCAGCAGCCCATAAAACCATACCCTATCCCCCTACTTTATATCCCTCTTTTGTACGGTCAATGCTGACAGTATTATTGTCACAAGTATAAAGCTTGCGGCGACAACAACGGCGCGGACGGCAGTATCCGAGGCAGCTCCGGCACCGATATAGGAGATATTTGCTTCCGGCATATATCTTTCTATACGGAAGGATTTTCCGATCGCTTGGTTGATCAGATAATAAACGGGAGAGCTAAAACCGCTGCAAATCAGAATTCCCATTGTCATACTCAATGCAGAGCTGTTTGTCAAAAAACAGAGAAAAGCAATGAGACAGGCAAAGGCAAAATGAAGGCTAAATTGAATTCCCATCATTTTCATAAGCTCCCATACAGAGTTTAGCACGACTCTTTCTCCCCAGATAACTATGCAGCTTAAAAAAGCAAATACCGCAAAGACGGCAAGCAGTATAAACGTTTGAATGGCCACAGAAACCGTTTTAGCCATTACCATAACGCCTCGGTTACAGAATTGTCCCGCAATATTTTTGATAAACCCGTTTTTTCTCTCGGATGTAACAAACAGCGTCACAAAAACAGATACCAGAAGCAGCAGCACTTTGGACTGGATTTGCGCTCCCAACATTTCGGTGAAATCTATATCACCCTTTATCAGATCGGGGTTTGTGTCTGAAAAAAAGCCAAAGGAAAAGTTATCCGGGTTGATTTCCGTATTTTCGGGTACGTAAGTCGTATCATCCTTTAATTGGCTTAATGAATCATTCGTCGCAAAAATGGCAAGAACCGCAAAAACTGCCGCAAGAGTAATCATAACATAGGTAGAAACGGAACGAGACAACCGATATAGATCCATTTTTATTAAGTTAAACATTTTCAGCGCCTCCTGTCAGATTCAGATAATAATTTTCAAGTGCCTCGTTTTTAACAGCGATACTTATTGTTTTTATATTGTTTTTTGCCAGCTCCATTGTTATTTCGCCGCTGTCGGAAAGGCGTTCAAAAATATGAACGGTATCCGAGTCCACCGCTTTGTATTCTCTGATCCCCATCTCTTCGAGAATTGCGCAGGCTTTACGTGAATCGTTTGTTTTCAGCTCTATCCGCTCGCTGCACCTTGATAAAAGCTCTTCCCGAGTCAGCTCCTGCAGCAGTATGCCGTTATGAATGATCCCGTAATCCGTGGCGATTTTGGACAGCTCCTCCAAAATATGACTGGATATAATAAAGGTAATGTTTTTTTCTTTGTTCAATTTGAAAATCGTTTCCCGAATTTCCGCTATACCTTGCGGATCTAACCCGTTAATCGGTTCGTCAAGTATAACCAAATCCGGATCGCCCACCAATGCCAATGCGATTCCCAACCGCTGCTTCATACCCAATGAGAAATTCCTTACCTTCTTTTTTCCCGTATTGTCTAAGCCTACGGTTTCAAGCAGCTCTCCGATAACGCCTTTTTTGCGTATTCCCATTGCCAAGCATTTTAATTGCAGATTTTCGGGAGCCGACAGATTAGGATATATACCGGGGTTTTCAATAAGCGAACCGATGCGGGACATATATTCGCTGACTTCCCGTCCCGTTTTTCCGAACAAGGAAAAATCCCCCTCGGTAGGTGCGGCTAATCCGCTTATCATTTTCAAAAGCGTTGTCTTTCCTGCTCCGTTGCGTCCGATCAGACCGTATATTGCACCCTGACGGATATGAATACTTACCGCATTCACCGCCCTTTGTCTGCCGTATTGTTTTGTAACGGCGTTTGTTGTCAATAAATACTCCATTATGCGTCCTCCTTTGTCTTTCTTATTTTATCCTGTAAGTACAAAAAAAGCGCAAATAAAGGGTAAAGAAATGTTAAAGATTAAAACACTTATTTGGCAAGACGAAATCCGATTCCCCAAACGGTTTCAATATATTCGGTATCGGCTGCGGACTTTATTTTCCTGCGAATGTTGCTGATATGAACATTGATGGTTTTATCCTCACCGATATATTCGTCGTCCCAAGCATAGCTGTAAATGTCCTGCTTTGAAAACACTCGCTGCGGGTGGGAGAGCAGCAGTTCCATAATCTTGAACTCCTGCCTCGTGAGTAATATTTCCCGCCCGTTTACGATTGCTGAAAAAGAAGACATACATAGCGTCAGGTCCTTATATTTCAAATCATCCTTTTTCTGCCCAGTTTCGGAGGAGCGGCGGATCTGTACGCCCACTCTTGCAATCAATTCCTGTATTTCAAAGGGCTTTGTTATATAATCCTCCGCCCCCGAGGTCAAAAGACCGACCTTACTGTCAAGACCGTCCTTTGCGGAAACTATGATAACGGGTACATTCTGCCTTTGCTTAATTAAAGGGAGCAGAGCTTCGCCGTTTTTGCCGGGAAGCATTAAATCCAAAATAACAAGCGAAAACTCGTTTTTTTCAGCATATAACAGTCCCTCAGTACCCGAAAAAGCTTGCGTTCCGGAATACCCCGCCTTTTTCAGCGCTTCGCATATCAGATTGTTTATATCAGTATCGTCCTCAATAATCAGTATTTTTTTCATTTTTGTACACCGTTTTCTTTATTTGTTTTATTTTTAACAGATTTAATGCTCTTTCTTTATAAAAGCGGCTGTTAAAAGCTTGTAAAGAATTTGATTTTTTACAAGCTTTTAACAGCCGCTCATTATTCTGCACATTATTTTTCGTCACTCTTCCCATTCCTGTCCAAAAACTCACGGTAACTGACAAGATTATCTCTCGAGCTCCTCCAGCCCCTTGCCACTGTATCCACAGTAAGCCGTATTCTCTGAATACCCACAGGTCTTTCCCAAAAATCAAATATCCCAAAAGGCAAAAATTCCTCCACATCTTCACGGGAAAAAGAAGGAGCTGTTATCACAAAGGGCGAGTGCTCAAAGCCAAGCCTTTCCCTTATCTTTTTGGCAGTCTTTGCCCCATTCATATAAGAAAGATCTCTCTCAATTATTATGATGTCGAACCGCTTTTGTTCTATCGCCTCCAAAGCGGTATAACCCGATTCCACCACGGCAAGATGATACTTTTCCCTTTCCGAAAGGGCGCTGTAAATCAAGGAGGCAGTTTGACGGTCGTTTTCAACCGCAAGTATGTTTATCATAGCCTTGACCTCGTTAGGATAATCAAATTTTTACTCAAAAACTGCTGTCCAATGAGCCTCCCACATTTGAGGGTGCGGAGTTGGCGGAGGTGTAATAATCCAACTTTTTCTTGTCGTTATTCAGCTTAACCAACTCTTCCTTTATCTCGTTGGTTCGTGAATTAAACTGCGCCTGCAAAGCCTTGTCCTTTTCAGCAGCCTGACTTTGTGCGGAACGAAGGCTGACTATTGTATTTCTCAGCGTTATAAAATGCTCGGGTATATGCTGATTGATATTAGAGCCTGTCAGCAGTTCTCTTATCTGCGCCGCCTCCTCGGGCTCTCCCGAATCTATCAGCGCAGTGCATTGCTTTTTGATAAAGTCTATCTGACCGATAATCTCTTCTCTCTCCTCTATCTTTTTGGCAATGATCTCTATATCCTCGCTTTCGGTGCCCATTATAACATTGGTCGCCGTGGTATATTCCCTTAAAAGCTGTTCCATTTTTTCAAAGCTTTCAACCAGCTGATTTATATTTTCGTTAGTCATGGCGAGATTCTCCCTTTATTATAAAAAGGGGCTTGACCTTATTCAAAGACCTGCCCCTTAGAAACTGTTCCAATAGAAATTGACGCACGTCTTTTCGGCAAATTTTGCCGCTGACTGCGTTTTGTCATTCGCTTTGCTGTAGGCGTATCAGTGCGCCGACTTTGGGCGAATAACTAACACATCGTGTGTTAAAAATCCTTGACGGGCGACAGCCCGCCTGCAGATTTTTGCCTTGTCATCGACAAAATTGGCTCGAAAATCCGCACATCATTCCTATTGGAACAGTTTCTTAAACTGTAATCTTAGGATAAACTATTCACCCCTCGATAAAAATACCATTATTAAACCTACTAAGCCAAACAACAAGCCAACATACCAACACACATCACCTACTGATGCTACAATTATACCAAATAACAGTAACGCATTGCCTTTTTTCGCTTGATTGTTCAAAATAATGTTTCCCTCTTTAAAGTATTGAGTTTTCGTTTTTTTAATCAACTTGTATATTTACTGTAACAATAAAGACCATATTTCCCCAAAACTACTGATTGCCTGCCTTCTGCGCCTGCATAGCCTGCAAAGCAATATCGTCCTTGGACATGGAAGCGATCTGTGTGAACGCGTCCTTCAGCTCACCCACCATAGGGATAAGCGAATTTATGATCTCCTTATCCTTTTTCACATTGGCAGTTATTATCTGCCTTTCAAAAAAAGAATACAACGCATCAAGATTTTGTCCTATAGGCAGTTTTACGTCCAGCACAGAGCGCAGCGCATTTATAAGATCTCCCGATTTTGTAAGGGATTTGTTGGCGTTTTCAAAATCCTTCTTATCTATGAACATAACGGCGCGGTTAAGCTCACGCTCGGTTTCGCTGTAAAGCTTTACCACGATCTCGATAGGTGTCATTGTTGTCACAGACTGTCTTTTATAGGCTGCATAAGGATTCATTGTTTTCCCTCCCAAAAACTTTATTATGATGACTTGACACTGCCCTGAGTTATTACTCGGGGCAGCATCATTTCATCGGATATTATCAATAAAAATTACATACTGCCCATAAGCTGCTGAATGTAGGAGGACTGTCCGTTGATGTTACCCAGCATTGTTTCCATATTGGAGTAAATGCTCCAGTAACGCTCCTGCTGCTGCTCGTAACGATCCTTTAAGGAGTCGATCATGGTTTTCAGGCTCTTGATCTGATTGTAGATAGAGTTGGTGGTAGCGGAGGCTGTGCCGGAAACACCCGCCTTCTGAACCAGAATACCTCTGTCGGCCTCTGCGCCCGAGGTCTTGACTGCGCCGTTGAGAACGTTGTCGAACTGATAAGCAATACCGTTGGTTTTATCGTTAAAGAGCTTTGCAAATTCGTCCGCATACTGTGCGAATATGCTTTCAAACTGCTCATCTGTTATATCGGCGGAGAACTGCAGTTTTCCGTGATCGGAATAGTTAGCGGTTGTGGTAATTCCCAATCTGTAAAGACCGACCTTTGTGCCGTCGGCGCCGTCAACGGAAGAATAGATTATGGTTCTCATGGACGACATAATGCTCTGCAAGGTGGAATCGCGGTACAGAATACCCTTCTTGGCGAGCTTATCCCACTTTTCTTCCTGTGATTCGGACAAGTCCATTTCGTCCTTGTCGTCGTCTGTAAGGAAGTAGTAATCCTTGTTGGGCTCGTCGTCTACATAGCCGTAAACCTCATCGATAAGCTTGTTGTAATCCTCAACAAAGCTCTTGATAGCATTGATAGCCTTGGAGTAGTCGCGGCTTACCTCACTGGTGAATTCTGTTTTCTCTGCCGCAGCGGTAAAGGTGAAGGTGGTACCGTCAACGGTATAGGAATTGGAATTGGTTTCAATATCCTGTCCGTTGATGTTGATAGTTGTATTCTGACCCTCTGTAAAGGTTGCGTTTTCATTGAAGCCGAAAGCGTTCAGGAGACCTTCTTCACCGTCCTCAAAGGTGATCTCGGTGCCTCTGCCGTATTCGTTGGCAGTAATTGTAAACTGATTGGTGAGGGTGGTGTAGGACATCTTAACGCCTGCCTTGGAAGCGTTGATCTCGCTCATCATATCCTTAACGGTGGTGTCGCCCTTAAAGGAGAACTTAACTCCGTTTATGCTGAAGTTGTAGTAGCCCTTTTCGTCTGCTTCAAGACCGAAGGAATCAAGTGTCTGAGTGGTGGAAACCTGATTGGAAGCTCCGCTTGTTGAGGAGTGAGTGGAAGCCTTGTCAAAGCCGAAGTCGTTGACATTCTTGTCGCCCTGTGTGATTGCAAAGCTCTTGGGAGCCGTTGTTTCGTTGCCGTCCTCGTCAACGGTGGAATAGGTAGCCTCACCTGTAATGGAAACGGTTCCGTCATCGTTTACAACTGCCTTGATATTGGTAAACTCGTCCTTGAAAGTAACAGCACCTAAGTTATTCTGAATATTGGCAGTGTTGAAATCCCTTACTGCCTGAGCTGCGTCGTAATTGCTCAGATAATCCTCTTCATTGGTGCCTGTGTAGATTTCCTTGTCAAAAAATTCTGCCTTTTTTGACTGGGAAATTTTCTTGTAATCGGTTATGTAATCTACGCCGTCATACTCATTTACTATATCCTCGGCGTCGGAGAGATAAGCGTTGTAATAGGATTCATAATCCTCGCCCTTTTCAAATTCAGCCTTTGTGAATTTGAATTTGTCAAAGGAGCAGTAATACTTGTGACCCTCTTCATCGGAAATATCTCCTGCAGCGACTGCAGCGTCATAGGCTGCCTGCTTTGCTTCCTGGAAACGCTCCTCGTAAGCAGCAGCCTGCTTACCCTTAATGAATGCGTCCTTAGTGTTTGCGTAGGACTTTTCGACAGCCTCGTATCTCTTATCAAGGTCGTCGTAATTGTGCTGACCTTCCTCGGTATCCCAATATGCCTCAATATCATCGTCCTCTATCAGGGACTTGTATTCCGCGTCAATGTGCTTATTGTAATATGTCTGGAATGACATATAGTCAAAATGCTTGGGATTGCTGGAGATCTCATCGGCATCAAGAGCGTCCTGATAAGCCTGATAAACATTGTCGTAAGCTTCCTGTTCCTTGGCGGAAAGCTCGGAGTAGTTTATATCAACATTGCCTTCCCTGTCAAATTTGATATTTTCCTTTATGTTAGCAAGACCCTTGTTGATAAACTCCTGCTTAGATGCAGCAAACTGAGCGTCCTTTGCAGCATTGAGAGCCTTATCGTGCTCATACTGCATATAATCCTTGGCAAAACGCTCCTGAGCGTCTGCATCGTCATCAAGATTGTCCTTCTGATATTCCTCATAAGCCTTGTAAACATCACCCTGACGCTGATTCTCTGCAATCTGCTTAAAGAGGGCAACCTTTGTGGGATCCGCGTCCTCCTTGATATGAGCGCCGTCAGTGTAGCCGTCTTCAAAGATCTCGTCAAAATAATCAGCGGAAATGCTGGAGAAGCTTACAGTCTTGGTGGTGTTGCCTACTGTAATGGTAAAGGTATTGTTGCCTGTCTGCATATTGCTTACATCAATACCCGATACATCTCTGCTTGAAGTATAAATGGTAGGTGTGCTTGCGGAAACGCCCGACTTGTCGGTAGAAACAAACTTGTTGTCGGCAGTCATGGAAACTCTGTTTTTGCCCTCGTTTGTTATGCCGAATTCAGCCTTCAGCGCTTCATTGATATTATTGCGGACAGTATCCTCGTCTCCGCCTTTAACGGTGATATTCTTGCTCTTTCCGCCAACTGTAACTGTCATCATATAGTCCTTGTCGGAATCGGTGCACTGAGAAAGATCAATAGCCTTTCCCTCTGTGGTGGCGGATTTCAAGGTAGACTGAGTAGCAACAGTATTTACCTTAACATTGTAAACAGCGGGTGTTGCGTTAGAGCTGCTGGAAACGGTAACGCCGTTTACGTTTGTTCCCATGGCATTGGTGAGAGTGCTCTTGTAGCTGTTGAACAGAGAGCCCGACTTAAGACAGGTAGAAAGGTTCGACATACTGCAGTACTTATTCTGGAAATTTGTCATTGCAGTGATAATTGAACGGTAAGCCTCCTGCTGAGCTTGGAGCTTTAATACCTTTCTCTCGTTTTTATTGATTTTATTCTTGGTAGTAGCGGTAAGAGCGTTTACTATAGCTTCGGTATCAAGTCCGGAGTTCATACCGCTCATTCTGAGTGCGCTGGTTGCATTAGCCATGGTGTTCAGTCCTCCTTATTGTAGTTCAGCAGTGCTTCCAAGGTCTGTTTGGGCAGTCCCTTTGACTCTGCGGAATCTTTGTTTACATTCTGTGTATCTATAAGCTCGTTTCGGATAATTTTTATATCCTTTGGAGCGGACACGCCGATTTTTACCTTGTCTCTTGAAACCTCCAGCACGGTGATCTCAATATTATCGGCAATTATGAGGCTTTCGTCGGTTTTTCTGGTGACAACTAACATTTGTAATCATTCCTTTCCTTTTGAGGAAGTGCTTGTGCCTTTGGCACAAGCGCGACGGGTTTGAAAGAACCCAATTTTTCAAGTTCTTTCAAACAATGCCTCACTGTTCCGGTTTTTTATAGATTGGCTGGCGGTAAGGGTAGCTGTGTGGAAGAATCACCTGCATAGCCAGCTTATTTTCCGTATTTATGACTATTGGCGATTTCATATTGACGGTGGTATCTCTGAAATCCTCGGGAACATGAGCTATGCAAAGAACCTGCAGCTTGGTGTTCTCGGTGACTTTCAGCAGTGATTTTTCGCTGTCGTTAAGAGTAACATTATAATCATTGCAAAAAAGTTTTGGGTCGAAAACGATAAAGCAGGGCTTTAAGCAGTCGGTGCATTGCAGCCACATAGGATATTCGTTTTCCTTCGGCGCAATAAGCGCAAAGTGCTTTGCCTCGTCAAAGGCATAAATGCCGTCGGGAAAACTTATGATGTTCTCTTCCCTTACCTCGACCTTTCCAAAATCTCTTGTTTCAATTTCCATGACAGCTTTTCCATTCTATAAGATTTTATTTATTGTTTCCAAAACGCCTAAGCCCAAGATTGAAAATTTGGGTCAGGGAAAAAGTTGGGCTCTCCCATATACTGAAAGCTTACATAAGCCTTCTGAACGATATCAAATGTAACGGTTCCTCTGTCCAGCTGATAAGGAACTATTTCCGTATTTGCCCAATCGATATTTACCTCGGTGGGGTGGTGGGAAATATCCGTTGTACCCGGTCTTGCGTTGAGATCAGCAGGCTGTGAGGGGTAGAAAGCCATTCCCGAAGGTTTGGGCAGCTTTTTCTGTATAAAGCTGTTTTTCTGAAGCTCCAATCTTGTAGCCTCGCCCCTTACCATAGCCGTACCATGCTGTACCGTTTCTCTTATAAAATCCTTACAAGCCTGTTTGCCCTTTTCGGCATAGTGTTTGACCATATGTTCGTCTGAAAGCTGACCCAAGCCCATGCTTTCTCTTGCGGCGGTAGTGTCGATCTCTATAACTCCGTCGGTGGTGTGGACCTCCAAGCCGCCCGGTTCGGTGTTTTGACGGATAAAGGTCTGCTCCGTGCCGGGATTAACCATACGGGGGTGCTTTATGGAGGTGTTCATTACCGTATTCTGAATATGATAGTTAAGAAGATTATTGCTTACCATAAAACCCCTCCTTTTTTATTATCGTCAAAAATCAGATAAAGTTAAATGCTGACTGATTTTTTATTGCCAAAAAATCAGATAAAGTTGAATATAGACTGAGGAATAACCGAAGCGCTCATCTGGAGAGTTGCAGTATAAAGAGAGTCCAGCATATCTCTGTTGGTGATCTCGTCCGCAAGGCTGGTGTCAACCAATGCTTCAAGATCGTTCTGGCGCTGTCCCATATTCTCTAAGTTGTTGGTAATTCTGGTTTGGTTAAACTCAATAAACTTGGTTTGAGTACCTATGTTGGCAAGTGCAAGAGAAACGGTTGTCTGCAAGGAATAAATGTGATCCGCAAACTTGGCGATCTCCTTGCCGTTTCCTTCTCTTATCATCTTTGCAGCATCGAGAATGCTCTGTATAATGTTGTTGG
This sequence comes from uncultured Ruminiclostridium sp., assembly GCA_964636555.1. Lineage (GTDB taxonomy): Bacteria > Bacillota > Clostridia > Oscillospirales > Ruminococcaceae > Ruminiclostridium_E. The sequence continues at coordinate 4,311 of CAZWRZ010000023.1, read as the reverse complement.
AGTAGGAATCTCCTGTTACTTCTATATCCAGCTTTGCGTCCTCTGATTTGTCTATCACAGATACTCCCTTGTTGCTAAGAGTATTGACGACCATTCCGTGTTCCATAACGGAGATCTTGTCGTTTCCGACAGCAGCCTTGATAGCGTCGTTTATAGCGGTTCTGTTTGCAGCGGAATCTGCACCGCCGGTAAAGTTGATCATGAATTTTTGATCTCCAACTGCCAATTCAAAGCTGTAATCCTGATCTTCCTGAATAGTCTCCAGATCAATATATGTTGACTTAGCCTGTTTTCCGCAGCCGATCACTTCAACGCCGTTAAAGGTAATGGGAAGCGCAGACTGCTCGTCAACTCTTCCGTTTTTATCCAATGTCATACCGAGTCCGATATCACAGTAGGAAACCACGCTGTTGGGGAACATAGTAGGATCATCATAGGTATCCACGTCAACACCGTTGTAAATAACTCTGCCGTCCTCGATAGAGAAAGCCTTTTCGTCATTGTTAACGCCGCCGAAAATTTTTCTGTCCGCAACGCTGAGATTCATAAGACGTGCAATTTCGTCCGCATAAGCTTCAACGTTGACAGCGATCATCTCCATCTGGTCGGGAGCATGGGTGTGAACATCGGACTTTGTACCGTTGGCAGCCTCTATGCACTTCTCATAGGTCAGCTGGATAATGTCCGAAATAGCGGTAATCGAGCTTTCTGCGTTGGAATAAATATTATCTGCGGTTTTCAAGTTTTCCTGATATGTGTTAAGGTTAGCTATTGCCTTTCTGACTCTCATAGCGGTAGCTGCCTGTGCAGGCATTTCGCTTGCCTCATCATACTGACGGAAACCTGCTATCTTTCTCTCGGAGTTGAACTTATTGGAATAGTTTGTCTCTAAACGGCGGAGGTAGTTGCGTGTAACAGTCTGATTGGAAACTCTCATAATATTTTAACCTTTCTCTTCTTATGTATACCGTAAAAGCTATACGGAATATTCTTCAAATTTATCTGCCCACAATACCTGTGGAAGTGATCAGCCTATCCAGCATCTCGTCAATGGTGGTAAGCATACGGGAGCTTGCGTTGAACCACTTCTGATAGTTCAGCATATTGGTTCCCTCTTCCGTATCGGAAACGCCCGAAATGGAATCTCTTGCGTCCATTATAGAGTTGACGTTCTGTGTATTCAGGTCGTACTGTTCCTGACAGTAGTTGATGTTCTCAGACAAACGGTTGTTGAGGAACAAAACGTAGTCGTAAATGGAGCCCTTGAACTCTCCTGTTCTTCCTACGGTGATCTCCTTGTCAAGACCCAGATAAATAACATTGACGTTGTTGCCGTCCAAGCTCAATGTCCACTCACCCTTCGTGGGATCATCGGGGTCGGTTTCGCTGGGCTTGTAGACCTGACCGATCATATTGGCGTCGTTGAGCCATTCCTGAGAAATTGCTATATTGCGCGCATTGATCTCTTCTCTCACAGCCAGCTTGGGGTTGCCGTCAGCGTCAAGGATCACATTGCCCTTTTCATCGTAAGCCAACATGCGGTTGCCGTGTTCGTCATAATCCGCTCTGCTTGCGAACATTGCTCTGCCGTCTCCGCCGTAAGGCTCAAACATACTGTTAAGCTCGTTCATCAGATTTGCAAATTCCTTTGCAAACTCATCAATGGCGGACTGATAATATCTGATACCGTATTCGGTGTTCTGGTGTGAGGAAGCGTAGCTTCCGTTTCCGTTTATCATGTCAAGTCTTGCCCTGAGATCGCCTGTTTTGATCATGCTGTCGGCGTCAACGCCGTTGGTGAACACTATCATTGCCGCATCGTAGTCGTTGAAGGTCTGCTGAACGGCGCTGCTCTTGTAGTTCTTGAAAACAAGATGTTCATAGGATTTGCCGTTGACAACCTCAACGCCTTCTCTGCTAAGATCGTCGCCGTAGCCCATAACGATCCTTACCGAACCGTCGTCATTGTCATAAGCCTTTATATTTGCATAGCAGGACAGCTCGTCGATAAGGCGGTTGCGCTCGTCGATAAGCTCGTTGGGTCCGTAAGAGCCGATAACAGTTTCCTTCTTGTAAATCTTGTCTGCTGCGGTGATGTTGTATTCTCCCACAATAGCCTTGTTCAGATCTACGATTTTATCTATCAGGTTGTTGACCTCCGAAATGGAGTTTTTCAGCTCGATAACATTTTCCTGTCTCAGATTTTCCAGATCATTAGCATAGGCGTTAAGGGTCTGGCAAATAGAATAAGCCTCGTTTCTTACAACGCTTGCCAATTCTTTGTTATATGGAGAATCCTCTGCGTACTTAGCAAGAGCGGATCTGAAATCGTCCAAGTTGGAAACAAGACCCTTGTTGCTTACGTTGGTAAGAACCTTTTCAGTTTCCTGTAAAATAGAGTGCCTTACATCTGCCTGAGCAACATAAGCTGTAAACTCTCTGTATCTCTTATCTATATACGTATCTCTCAGCTGGCTTACGCCGAAAGCGTTTGCGCCCTGTCCGCAAAGGGAGAGCTGAGCTATGGGGGAGGAATACTTTCCGCTCACCGGCACATACAGCGAATTCATATCCACACGCTGTCTTGTGTAGCCCTTGGTGTTCATATTGGCAAGGTTATTGTTGGTAATATCAAGGTTTTTCTGTGCCATCTGAATGGTACGCTTTGAAACCTCAAATCCTAAAAACGATGAACGCATATATCCTCCTAAATATTCTGATAACTAAGCAGAATTTCCGTTTTTAATATTTTAATATTTCCCGCTTGGAACAAGAAGTTTAAACGCTGCCGATAAAATCACTGCTGCCGCTGCCTTTGACTATCTTGGCGTCTTCCGAATAAGCGCCGATACCTGTGAACTCGCTTACTCCCAGCAGCTTTGCCTGTACCTTCAGCTTTCTTTCCACCAGATCCTTTGAGGTGGCATTGAGCCGTTTTATGGCTTCTATGGACTTGTTAAGCCGATCGCTCTGAAGCTTAAGCACTCCCGCATATTGGGGCGGAAAGCATTCTGGAAGCTCTGACAGCTTTTTGTCCTTAAGTCCAGCCTGCGCAAACAGCTCCAAGCGTTTTTCTTCAAGGGAATTTCCCTTCATAATAAAGCTTTGCTCGTCAACCAGAGCCTCTTCAAGCCATTTTAAGTCGTCAACCAGAATTCGATTCTGCTTTTCAGACAAAAAGTCTGCCAGATCCTCAAAGTGACAATTATAGCTGTCAAGGAAACTTATCAGTATATCGGCGATTCTTTCAGTCATTACCTATCCTCCGATTATTTGCGATTACCTGCGATCATTTATGATCGCCCTGTGATCGCTCGATCACATTCCCATGCTTAAAATTGCGTTGGCAATGCTGTCCGAGGGAACAGGGCAGTTTTCTCCCGCATACTGAGCCTGAAGCTCGCTGATACGCGCGGTGTTAGCCTCTGCGTCAGCAGCGGAGGCAACGTTAGCCTTTGCCGCAGCCAGTGCGCTTGAAAAGTCAAAATCTACCTTATCGGTGTTGGCTTTCACAGCGGATTTTTCCGTATCCTTTTTAACCGGAACGTTGGACGCCAGCTTTTCATAGGAACGAATTGCATTAGCTCTTAAATTCTTTATCTCCATAATATCAACCCTTTCTTTCTCTGACCGCAGTGCGGTCAAAAGGTTTGCTTAATTTGACCTTAGTTTGTGCCGAAAACCGAGGGATTATTTTTAGAGATACCTATCCCGTTAGATTTTCTTATAAGTAATATCGGCAGATAGGTCCAATAACTTAAGTATTTTTATGAAATATTTTTGAAAGATTTGTGAAAATTATGTGAAAAAGTGTGTGAGTTAGGAAAGCGGTGCCGATTTAATGTTTTTTATGGAACTTGGCAATAATTATGGTTCTCTTATGAAAGCCGGTGGTAATTATGGCACGCTCAGAAAAGCTGGCGGTAATTTACTGATTTAAAAAGAATTTCAAAACCGACAAGATTTTAAGATTTTTGGTACTAATCCCTTTTAAAACTGTGGGATTAGTACGAAAAACCGGGAAAATTTAAAATCTTGTACTATTAGGTACTTCTCGGCAAGCCGAGAAGTACACGCAGCAAGCTGCTCTAACTGAGTTCAGATTTTTTGCTTGAAAAACTGGGCAAAAAATCCGAACTCAGTTGATTTTTGAAATTCGTGCTGTCAGAGCAGTTGTGCGAGTAGGAGCCCGCTCTTAGAGGTGTTGTGCTGACTTTTACGGCGCTTTTAGGGTAGTTGTGCTGATTTTGGTTCTCTCAGGAAAGTTGGCGGTAATTTACTGATTTAAAAAGAATTTCAAAACCGACAAGA
>CAZWRZ010000022.1:0-45206 GCA_964636555.1 uncultured Ruminiclostridium sp. | reverse complement strand
TCGGTTTTGAAATTCTTTTTAAATCAGCAAATTACCGCCAACTTTCCTTGAGAGAACCCAAATCAGCACAACTTCCCTGAAAGATTCCAAATCAGCACAAGTTTCTTGGGAGCATAAAATAAGGGACAGTTTTTTACAGCCCCTTTTTACGTTGCCCATATTTTTTAAGCTTTTTCAACCTCAGCCTCCGCGCCTTCCCTGACCTTTATCTTAAACCAAATTCCCCTATCTTCAAGAATCTGACGGTTTGCACCCTTATGCCCTGCCACAAGGCTCATATTCCTTTTATCGGTATAAATAACAAACCGTTTTCCGCCAAGCCTTTCCGTCTGCTCCAAGATCTTCCTGAGCATAATACGGCTTTTTACGATCTCCCCCAAAGCAGGGTGATATACTCCCCCTGTCATGGCGTTTTCCACTCCCTCGGAGGCATGCAGGCCCAATCTTATCACAGGAATGTTTTCATTTTCAAAAAACACCAGCAAATCGGCGCACAAATCCACCGTTTCCTCAAATGAAAAGCTGTTGTAAACGCCCTTTTCCCTTAATTCATCAAGCATTGTACCTTTAAGAATAACTGTGGGGTAGATCCTAACCGTGTCCGCTTTCAGAGCCGCAAACTCCCTTGCAGTCTCTATGCAGTATTGAGGCTTATCCTTGTATAAGCCCGTCATCATCTGCAAGCCCAGCTGAAAGCCGTAAGCCTTGATAAGTCTGCTTGCTCTTCTCACGTCATCGGCGGTATGTCCTCTCAGATTAGCTTTAAGTACATCGTCGTTCATGCTCTGTGCACCTAACTCAACGGCGGTCATTCCGTAAAATTTAAGCTCCTCCAAAATTCCCTCGTCTATGCAGTCGGGACGGGTGGAACAGCGTATACCGCAGTATATTTCGGGAAACTCTCTGACGTATTCCGAGGCGGCATATAAAAGGCTTCGGCGGTAATCTCCGTCCACTGCGGTAAAGCTGCCGCCGAAAAAGGCTATTTCCGCCTGCATATCGTTTTTTTGCAAAAAAGGCACCTGCGCCGCAAGTATGGCTCTCACCTCGTCGGCAGCAGGAGCCTTTTCACTTCCGCTGATAAAACGCTGGTTGCAGAAGGAACAGGTGTTGGGGCAGCCCTTATGGGGAATAAATATGGATAAATTTGTCTGTTTCATATTTTTAAATCAGTTGGTTTCGTAGCCCATGAGCTTTAAGGCTTCCTTGGCGGCATTCTGCTCCGCTTCCTTTTTGCTGTAGCCCGAGCCTGTGCCTATTGTCTGCCCGTTTAACAGCACGTTTACCGTAAACAGTCGGTTATGGGCGGCTCCGCTTTCGCCCGACAGCTCATATACTACCTTTTCCTCGGGATTCTGCTGTATAATTTCCTGCAAAAGAGTCTTATAGTCCCCCACAAGCAGCTTGCCGCTTCTGAGAACCTCTATTGAGGGGATAAAGGACAAAATAAAGGTTTGTGCAGCTTCAAGACCGCCGTCAAGATAAATTGCGGCGATAAGCGCCTCGAATGCGTCCGCAAGTATGGAGCGGCGGTGTCTGCCTCCCGTATTTTCCTCGCCCTTGCCCAAAAGGATAGCCTCGCCCAATCCGATTTTTTCCGCAACGGGATAAAGGGCGTGTTCGCTGACAATTCCTGCCCTCAGCTTGGTAAGCTGTCCTTCGGGATAATCGGGAAGATTTTCAAAAAGATATCTTGATACCACCACCGACAAAACGCTGTCGCCCAAAAATTCAAGGCGTTCGTTGCTGTTGTGGTTTTTTCCGTTGACAAAGGAGGAATGAGTCAATGCCCCTTTTAAAAGAGCGGGATCTTTAAACTCATAGCCTATTTTTTCTTCCAGTTCGGTCATTGTACAATCCTTTCGATTTACAGTCACGCTTTTTTAACACTTAAGCTCCTTACCGCTCCAATCAGCCTTTTAGCGAACTTTTGCAGCATCGAGAAAAGAAAATTTAAAATAATTCCGCTGCTCATGGAGGAAATAAACACAATAAAAATCATCAAGGGAGAATATACAAACCTTTCCTGTATTATCGGAACCTTCTCTTTAAAAATATCGTAAAAGAAAAGGTCGTACATTCCCGATAACAAAAAGGCGAAAACACAAGAGTCGGACAATATCTTTAAAACAAAGCTCCGTGAGCCGTTTTCTTTTTTAAACCTGATATTCAGCAGCAGGGTAAAGGTCAAAAACGCAGTCAAGGCTGTGGTTGGCGAGGTGTTGGAGTTCCAGTCTCCCCATACGTAATTGTGTCCGGCAGAACGGTAATAGGAAAAGGTTCCGTCAAAAACCGCCGAAGCTATGAGCAAAGCGGCATTTGTCATAACAGGCATGGCAGGCTTATATTTGGAAAGGTACGCCCCCAGAAAGTAAAAAAACACAGGGTATAAATTATCCCACCACTGAGGCAGTATCTTAAAATAATCCTTGCTTGAGGCGGGATTCAGCCACCATTCCGCCTCTTCAAATCGGAATATATTGAGAAATGAGGGGAGGATACAAACTGCAGCCAGCGCACCCAGCAAGCTTAAAGCCTGCTTTTTGTCTTTCAAATTGTTGAAAATTATATTCAAGAAGGGAATTATTAGGTACAATCCAAGGTACATTTCAATATACCAAGCATACTTTGTCCCCTCAAAGCTAAACAGATTTGTTATAAAGATTTTTGGGTCCATTTCTTCCTTTTGGACGAATTTCAAAAACAAGGAAAAAACCACCGAACACAAGAAATAAATTACAATAGTTTTTGTGATTCCCCAAAAATATTTTTTTGAAGGAGTTTTTTGGTTCATCAGATAACCGCTGAGCATTAAAAACATGGGCACGCAGATAATAAACAAACTGCGGAAGATACACAAAATCAGCATTTTTCCGCCTTCAACAGGCACAGAGTAAAACCCCGAATTGCGGAAAAAGTGTACCCCGTTAATACAAAGCAAAGATATTATCCTTATAATATCCAAGGTTTCATTTCTTTTAGCCATAACCGTCTCCAAACTATATCCTGCAACGATCAAAAAAGCGAAAATATTCTGTGAAGCCGAATTTGCCGCCGCAGGCAACCGAAATATAAGTTTAATACTGTTGTTTCCCGATAGGGCGCAATCCAATCGGGGGTCAAAAAACCTGCTTAACTGTTCTATTGCATATGCGCCGATTAGTACAGTTAATACACATATTATAAACTTATTTTTTTCTGTTGTCAATAGTTCTGTTGGTTTATTTCAAAAAGTTTTAAATTTCAGCCCTGTGATATGTCTGTTAATGCGTTTAATTATGCTTTTTCTTCACCCTCCGCCTTTGTGCTTTCCAAAACGGCGGTTATCTCCTCAATAACATTGTTTTCAATAAACTCCTTCGCCTGTCTTACGGCGTTTTTGAAGGCGAGGGCGTCGCTGCTGCCGTGGGCTTTGATAACAGGCTTTGCAGTTCCCAGCAAGGGAGAACCGCCCGTTTCGCGGTAGTCCATTTTCTGTGACAGCTCCTTGATTCCCTTCATGGTAAACACTGCGCCGATTTTTGTGCCGATATTTTTAAAGAAGATCTTTTTAAGGGAAACCTTCATAAATTTTCCCATTCCCTCAACCGTCTTTAAATAAACATTTCCGGTAAAGCCGTCGGTAACCAGTACGTCGCAGCCGCCCAGCGCCGCTTCTCTGCCCTCAATATTGCCGATAAAGTTGACGGGAGTCTGCTTTAACAGGGAGTGAGCCTCATGCTCCAGCTCTCTGCCCTTTTCCTCCTCTGCGCCTACATTCAGCAGACCTACGCGGGGGCTTTGCACGTTCATTATCTTATCCATATACACGCTGCCCATTACCGCAAACTGCTGCAGCATCTCGGGTCGGCATTCCACGTTCGCACCGCCGTCAAGAAGTATGTAGCACTGATTAACGGAGGGGATAATGGGAGCAAGAGAGGGGCGCTTGATGCCCTTTATTCTGCCGATAAGGGTGGTACCGCCCACTACCAGAGCCGCAGTGCTGCCCGCGCTTATAAAGGCGTCCGCTTCGCCGTTTTTCACCAGCTGAAATGCCACTCCCATGGAGGAGTTAAGCTTTGACTTGCGTATATCTGTGGGGTTGTCCTCTATGCGGATAATGCCCTCTGCGTCCTTTACGGTAATTCCCGTTTCGCTTATGCCCAAGGCTTTTATTCTTTCTCTGATCTTCTTTTCCTCGCCGCAGAGGATTATTTCCGCGTTGTACGCCTTTACCGCCATTTCCGCGCCCTTGATGACCTCATCCGGAGCGTTGTCGCCGCCGAATGCGTCCATTGCTATTCTTATTTTTTCCATTGCCGCAACTCCTTTTTCTTTATTATCGGGATTATATAAAACCATATCTGCAAAAAAACCTGCAAAATGCAGCCTTGCAGATTTTGCAGGTATTATTCAATGGTTAATCTGACATTACCGCTTTTATCATTTCTTCCGGTGCGCCTAATTCACGAAGCCTTTTTTCAAGGCGGGTTCGTTCTTCAATTCTGCCTTCTAATACTCATTCTTCTAAACCCTCTAATCTTGCTTCCATTCTTTCAATATACAATAGCTCCTGAATCGTCATAAATTCGCCCCCGAATTTTACTGTATTCAAAGAATCAATCTGACATTGCTGCCCTGATCATTTCCTCCGATGCGCCCAATTCACGAAGTCTCTTTTCGAGTCGGATCCGTTCTTCTTCTCTGCCTTCTTCTCTTTCAGTATATATTTTTTCCTGAAACGACATATAATCACCTCCGAATTTTGGACTGTTTCTTATGGGCTCCAACTCCCGCTCCAGCTTCTTTACAAACTCGCTGGAGGATTCGTCTGCCGTTTTTCTTGTGGAACTGTGAAAATATTTCAGCAATTCTATAAGCTCGGTATTTACTCCCTCGCCGTTCTTTCCCTTGGTGTTCAGAACGACCTTTATGCTTTCATCGTTAAGCTCAAGAGAGCCGTCCTCGACACAGGTATTTTTGAAGGTATAACGGTACAATGACTTTTTAAAGGGGTCAAAGTCCGTTACAAATATTATTATGGTTTTTGGCGGCCTGTTATAATCATACTTTCCGCTTGGCATTTGCTCCCTGTCAATCATAGATTGATAGTACCTCATGCGCTTGGCAAGATTTCCCTTGCTTGACGTCTGCACCTCAATATTATACAGGGTTTTGTCGTCACCCTGAAAAAATGCGTCAAGCCTTATGCCTTGAAAATCGGGTTCGGCTGAAATTTCGTGCTGTTTTTGCTTTATGTGTATCTCCTTGATCTTAACGTCAAGCATACACTCTATCATGCTTTTGAAAATATCTTCGTTTGATGTTTCCTGCACAAACTAGCCAAATAAATAATCGTCTATCAGCGACAGCTCCGAGAGCTTTTGTTTGTATCTTTTTTCATTTTCTATGGAAGCTCTCCCCTTTTTAATGGCAAGTTCTAAAAATAAATCAGAAAAACTACTGATTACACTATAATTATATCATCTGCATCGGAAAAAATCAATATTGTTTCACAATTCTTTTCAATTCTTCAATTCCTCTTTGGGCAATTTTCTCATACCGCTCCTGTTTGTTTTTAATGGTTTCCTCAAGAGGCGGCAAAAGTCCCATATTTGCGCCCATGGGCTGGAAGTCCTTGTTTTCCGCCGCTATGTAATTGCACAGCGCACCGCACATCGCTGTGATCGGCAAAGATAAGGGTTCCTGTTCTGTCAATGCCCTTGCAAGGCTTTGTCCCGCAATTATTCCGCTCATCGCACTTTCAACATAGCCCTCAACTCCCGTCATCTGTCCCGCAAAATAAACATTATCGCTGTTTCTCAGCATAAAGCGGTTTGTTAACAGCTCGGGACTGTTCAGAAAGGTGTTGCGGTGCATAACTCCGTAGCGGAGAAACTCTGCGTTTTCAAGTCCCGGTATCATTCGGAAAACCCTTTGCTGTTCGGGGAATTTCAGATTTGTCTGAAAGCCCACAAGATTGTATGCGCTGCCCTCGGTGTTTTCCTTTCTCAGCTGCACCGCAGCCCAAGGTCGGTGTCCCGTGTTGGGATCGATAAGTCCCACAGGTTTCATACAGCCGTAGCGCACGCTTTCCGCACCCCGCTTTGCCAACACCTCCACAGGCATACAGCCCTCGTAAACGGTGATTTTTTCAGGCTCGGTATCGGTCATTGCCGCCTCGGTATTATAATCCCTCCGATCAAAGGATTTAAGAGGCGCCGTTTCCGCATTTACCAGCTCTTCATAAAAACGCTCGTACTCCTCCTTGTTAAACGGGCAGTTAATGTAATCCGCCTCTCCCTTGTCATAGCGCGTGGCAAAAAAAGCCTTGGTCATATCTATGCTGTCCGCCGACACAATGGGAGCCGCCGCGTCATAAAAGCTGAGGGCATCGCCGCACCTTTCACCTATTGCCGCCGCCATTCCGTCCGATGTCAGAGGTCCTGTGGCAATTACGGCGTTTTTGCGGGGAAACTCGGTGATCTCGCCGCAGATAAGCTCTATATTGGGGTGGGATTTTATTTTTTCGGTTATATAGTCGGAAAATTTCTTTCGGTCAACTGCCAAGGCACCCCCTGCAGGAACCGAAGAATTGTCCGCCGCTTCAAGAATAAGAGAGCCCAAAATTCGCATTTCCGCCTTAAGCATTCCGCTGGCGCTGCCTGCGCGTGCGGCTTTCAGAGAATTGGAGCAAACAAGCTCCCCAAGCCCCTCATAGTGATGAGCAGGGGTGTATTTTTGGGGCTTCATTTCGTAAAGCTTTACTTTAAAGTTTCTTTCCGCCAATGCCCAAGCCGCTTCACAGCCTGCCAGACCTGCGCCGATAACAGTTACTTCCTGCATTGCTTCTCCTTTTTAAAAAGTATTTCAAAACCGTAAACTATCAGGTACTTCTCGGCAAGCCGAGAAGTACCTGCAGCAAACTGCTTCGACCGAATTTGGAGCTTTTTCTCGGAAAACGGGAAAAAATCCAAACCGAGACTGTGTCTTTCTGCACAGTTTTACAAGCAAAAAAACACAGTCTCAAACAATTATTTGAAATTCGCGCTGTCAATAAAAAAGTGCTTTTTTGACACAGCAATCAGTTTTTCTCGTCCAAACCCCGCTCATAATCGCACTCTTCGTTTGCGCAGTAAATTTTTCCGTTCTTTCCCGTCTTTTTAAACAAGGTCTTTCCGCACTTGGGACATACCTCGGGTATGGGAGTGTCCCAAGTCATATAGTTGCAGTCCTTGTAATTTTCGCAGCCGAAAAAGGGTTTTCCCTTTTTGGACTTCTTAGCCAGCATTTTACCGCCGCATTTGGGACATAAGCCCCCTGTTTCACTGACTATTCTTTTTGTATTTTTACACTCCGGGAAGCCCGAACAGCCCAAAAACTTTCCGTAGGGTCCTATTTTTATGACCATGGGCTTGCCGCAAAGCTCACAAACCTGATCGGTGGGCTCATCGGGTACCTTTACCCGCTTTCCGTCCATGTCCTTTTCCGCCTGATCCAGAGTTTTGGAAAAATCGGAATAGAAATCTCTCAGAACCTCAACCCACTCTTCCTTGCCCTCCTCAATTTTATCGAGGTCGTCCTCCATTTTGGCGGTGAATTTTACGTCTACTATATGGGTAAAGTGATCCTCCAAAACGTCAGTAATGGTATCGCCCAAAGGCGTGGGCTTTAACTGCTTTTGCTCAAATTCCACATAATGTCTGTCTAAAATGGTGGAAATGGTGACGGCATAAGTGGAAGGTCTTCCAATGCCGTTTTCCTCCATAGCTCTGATAAGACTTGCCTCGTTGTACCGCGGGGGCGGCTGGGTGAAATGCTGATTGCCTGCGATCTCCTCCAAATTGAGTGTTTCCCCTTCGGTAAGCTTCGGCAATGCACCTCCGCTTTCCTCCTCATTGTCGGAGGTTTCTGTGTACAGCTTGGTAAATCCGTCAAATTTAACGGTGTATCCGTTTGCCTTAAATGCACAGTTTCCCGCCATAATTGTAACCGCCATGGTATTAAGCTGCGCATTTGCCATCTGGCTTGCGATAAATCTTTCCCAGATAAGCTTGTACAGCTTGTATTGATCCGAGGTAAGGCTGGACTTTACCTTCTGGGGAGTAAGGTCTATTGTTGAAGGACGTATTGCTTCGTGGGCGTCCTGTGCGTTGTTCTTTGTCTTGTAGGTCCTTGGCTTTTCGGGAAGGTATTCCTGTCCGTAGGTTTCCTTTATCAGGTCTGCCGCCGCTGTCTTTGCCTCATCGGAAATACGGAGGCTGTCGGTTCTCATATAGGTGATAAGACCCACTGCACCCTGTTCTTCAAGCTCGATACCTTCATACAGCTCCTGCGCCGTTTTCATGGTACGGCGCGAGTTGAAGCCCAAACGTCTGTTGGCTTCCTGCTGCAAGGTGGAGGTGGTAAAGGGAGGCGCAGGCTGTTTTTTTCTGGTGGATTTTTTGATGCTGTCTACCTTAAATTCCTTATCCTCAAGATATTTTAAAACCTTGTCGGTTTCTTCCTTGTTGTTCAGCTCGGCTTTTTTGCCCTCGATCTCAGCCAGCTTTATGGGGAACGGCTTTTTGCTGCTTTGTGCGGTCACCTTTCCGTCAATGCTCCAGTATTCCTTGGGGACAAAGGCTCTTATCTCCTTTTCACGGTCAACTATAAGCTTTACCGTAACCGACTGAACACGTCCTGCGGAAAGGCCTCTTCTCACCTTTTTCCACAAAAAGGGGCTCAGCTTGTAACCAACGATACGGTCAAGAATTCTTCTTGCCTGCTGTGCGTTTATCAGGTCATTGTCAAGGCTGCGGGGATTTTCCATTCCCACCTTGACGCCGCTTTTGGTGATTTCGGAAAAGGTAACGCGGATAGGCTGTGTGCCGTCAAGACCAAGCACTGCCGCAAGATGCCATGAGATCGCCTCTCCCTCTCTATCGGGGTCGGTTGCCAGATAGACAGTTTCGGACTTTTTGACATAGCCCTTAAGCTCCTTTATAAGAGCCGCCTTATCCTTTTTATTTTCATAAACTGGCGCAAAATCGTTTTCGGTGTCAACGCCTAACTTTGATTTGGGCAGATCGCGGATATGTCCTACACAGGCCACTACCTTATACTTATTGCCCAAATATTTCTGTACTGTTTTCGCTTTGGAGGGGGACTCCAAAATTACTAAATCTGACAAGGGTTTTTCCTCCTGTATCAATGCCTTTACTTTAATGATAATATATTTAACGATAAAACCAAAAATGTCTTATCGGTTCCGACTTATGCTGTTTTTTCCCAACTCCCAACAGATAACCGCAGCCGCAGCCGCAGCATTCAGCGACTCCGCGCCCTTAATCGGTATATAAAGCTTTCTGCACTTCTCCGCCGTTTTCACATCAACACCGTGCCCTTCATTTCCGATGATCACAGCTGTTTTTTCGGGAAATCGGAAATCTCCCAAGCGCTGAGCAGTGCCGTCCAACATGGCGGCGTATACGGTAAAGCCTTTTTCCTTTGCCCTGTCAACCGCTTCCGAAAGAGAAAGGTTACAGAAGGGCAGACGAAAAATGCTTCCCATGGAGGCTCGGAGAGTTTTGGGAGACCAAGGGTCGGCACAGCCCGGACCCAAAACCGCCCCCTCTATTCCAAGAGCTTCAGCGGTTCTTATCATGGTACCTAAGTTTCCCGAATCCTGAACGCAGTCCAGCATCAATATTTTATCATTCTCTAATATTTTATCAAGATTTACGGATTTGTCAAGGATTTTTCCCGCAATAAAAATTCCTTGGGGAGATTTTTGCTCGCTTATGCTCTGATAGACCTCGTTTGTAACGGTATAAACTGTACAGATTTTATCCAGAAGGCTGACGGTTTCCGAAAATTTTTCTTCCGCCTCCTCGCTTATCAGAGCGTATTCTATATCCAAGCCCGCCTTCACCGCTTCCTCTGCCAGCTTAAAGCCCTCGGCGGCAAACAGACCTTCCCTGTCCCTTATTTTTTTCTCCGACAATAACCGTCTGCTTTTTACGGCGGTTTCGTTTTTCCTTGAAGTTATTAGCATTTGACAACTCCTGTCCGATATGTTATTCTATATATATGCTTTGTGTTTTGGGAGGTTTCTATGGGATTTTCCGAGCTTGAATTTTTAAAGGACGAAATCGGGTTGGACTGGAACGGTGAAAAGCTTTGTCTTTGCGGCGTCCTTAAGGATTATCCTGTCTTTGTTTTTGATCATTCGGATAAAAGGGAATATGTTGTTGTCATTTTCTGCAAGGTTCGTGCTGATGCAGAGGAGTCCTTTAAAAAAGGCATTACCGATTTGCTTGTCCCTATGCCCAAAAACTGTGTTATTGGGCGTACAGATGAAACGCGGTATATCTCCGTGCGTTTTAACGCGGGTTTGCTCTATCAGGAAAATTCGGTTTATCTTGCCCAATTTGTTGACGGGTTATGCGGACTTGCGGAAAGTCTTGACCTTGTTCCCATTACCCCGGACGAAAAGGAAAGGGAATTTTTTTCGCGGCAGGAAACCGCAGATTCTACCACAGAAAAAAAGCCTTTAAAAAACTCCAAAAACGCCGTTTTAAAGGGATTTGACAAGAACAGCATAAAGGGACTTTTCGGCGCTGTTGTGGGCGGAGGAGCCATGACTGTTATCGCCGCCATAGTCACCGCCATAAATCCCTCCAACATTGGCGCCATGATTGCAAGCTGGGCAGCAGGTGCTCTTATTGCCGCCGTTGTTTTGGCGGATTATTGGTTCTTCGCCAAAAAAATCGATATTTTCGGCTCTGTTGCCTGCTCTCTTGTTACCGCTGTCTGCTGTTTTTTTGCCGCAGATTATGGCACTCTGAGAGGTCTTTACCTCGCTATGCGGCATATAGACTTCTCGGTCACGCTGAACTCAACCATGGCAAACTGGTCATATTATGCGGTTTTGTTTCCCGAGGTCACCGACAGATTTTCTTTGATGCTAATACAGAATTATCTGTCCGCCATTGCCGCCTCTGTCTTGTTCTTTACCCTTTATTTCAGAAAAAATCAGGGGGTCATGTTCGGCAGAGGGCGGGAGGTTCTGGACGTTAATCCCGACAAAAAGAAAATTCGGTAACACAGTAAAATCCGCTTTAACGCAATGAAATCAGCATAAAACAACAATATCACGCCCTTAATCTGAGCGTGATATTTTAATTCTTAGAGTGCAGCCTTTGCCTTGTTGCAGAGTGTGGTGAATGCAGCAGGGTCATGGATTGCGATTTCGGAAAGCATCTTTCTGTTAAGAGTAATGTCCGACTTCTTCAAGCCGTTGATGAATGAAGAATAGTTCATTCCGTTGAGCTTGCAGCCTGCGCTGATTCTTGCGATCCAAAGTCTGCGGAAATCTCTTTTCTTTAAACGTCTGCTGATATAAGCATACTGACCTGACTTCCAAACGGCTTCCTTGGCGGTTTTAAAAAGTCTGCTTTTGCCGCCCCAATAGCCCTTTGCCAGTTTAAGTGTTTTATTTCTTCTCTTGCGTGTTGCAAGTGCGCCTTTTACACGAGCCATTTTTCGTTTCCTCCTTGTTCTTCTCTATTACTTAGCGTAAGGCATAAGTGCCTTGATTTCCTTAATGTCTGCCTTGTTTGCATATTCATTGGAACGGTTGCTGCGCTTGCGGCCCGTAGCCTTCTGAATAAGTCTGTGGCGACGGTTGGCGGACTGGTACTTTACCTTGCCGTTAGCGGTGAAACGAAAACGCTTTTTTGCGCCGCTGTGTGTTTTGATCTTGTTTTTCATTTATATTGCCTCCATTCTTTTTTGTAAATCTATTATCAACGCCCATATGACGGTTGATTCCTTCTTTGCATTTACTCGGCTTCGGTGTCGGTTTCAGCTTCCTTTGCGGGAGCGTTTTCCGATTTTCCTTCGGACTTTTTGCCGCCGTTATCAGCCTTTGGCGCAGATTTCTTTGCGGAAGGCGATGTCTTGGGAATGATAACTGCGCTGAAATTCTTTCCCTCCAAGACAGAAGGCTTATCAGCCGAGCCGAACTCTGCGGTAGCGTCCATAAATCTCTTCATCAGATCCTCGCCGAGGTGCATGTGAGAAAGCTCTCTTGCACGCTTAAAGCGGATCTTGATTTTTACCTTATCGCCGTTCTGAAGGAATTTATTTGCCTGAGCCACCTTGCGGTTAAAGTCGTTGACGTCGATGTTAAGGAACATACTGACTTCCTTAAGCTCCGACTGCTTCTGATTTTTTCTTGCTTCCTTTTCCTTTTTCGCCTGCTCAAAGCGGAACTTGCCGTAGTCCATTATACGGCATACGGGGGGATTTCCCTGAGGTGCGATAAGAACCAAGTCCAGATCTGCCTCTTCTGCTTTTTTCAAAGCGTCCTGAGAGGACATAATTCCAAGCTGATCATTGTCGGGTCCGATAACACGAACCTGTTTTTCATGGATTTCCTCATTGATGAGGGGTTGTTTTGCGGCTATGGATAACACTTCCTTTCCCGATGCTGATTTTATATGTTTCTTTTTGCTGAAATTAAATAAAGCACAGGAGCATACTCCCGTGCCGAAAATTCATTTTATTATCTATGAAATTCGGATAAACTACCCTTTCGCAGACGCTGGGGGTGAGAGTAACTCTTCTTATGTTTATTCAGCTTTTCAATTATATACTTTTTTTTTGTGTTTGTCAAGGGTTTTTATGGATTTCTTTTGTTTTTTGCCAAGTTTCTTGATAGAATAATCAGAAAGGGCTGTTTTTTACAGCCCCTTTACTAATGTGGTGGGAGCTACAGGGCTCGAACCTGTGACCCTCTGCTTGTAAGGCAGATGCTCTCCCAGCTGAGCTAAGCTCCCTTTCACTTTTTAATATTATACACTCTTTTTTATCTTTTGTCAAGTGTTTTTATTCTGCGAAACAGCAGAACGGCTGACAGAATTTTTCTGTCAGTCTGTTGTTTCTTAATCCTGCCGCCCGTTATGATTTCTGCTTATCTTTTTCGGGAGACCAGTCATCTGCGGGCTTGTGTTGAGCTAAAGTCAAATACCACCTCACTCCGAAGCAATCTATCACTATTGCTGCACAAGGACTCCAAGGCAATTCGCATATATCCAATTTAACCGTCCCTTCGGCTTTTAATATCGAAAAAGCATGTTCAAGCTCCTTTTTCGTTTCAAATGTATAACCAAGCTCGATCGGAGTGTAGTTGGGATATTCCCCATTCTTTTCCTCAACAACCGAACAAAAGCCCTGACCGTTTTTCATCAGCTCGGAGTGGTAATATGTGCCGTCATCATTCAACACATGATAGCCAAGCTCTAATCCAAAGGCTGATTTGTGTAATTCAACCGCTTTGGGACTGTTTTTGACATAAATTCCTATTCCGAGTAAGTGCATATATTCCGCCTTTCTTGATTCAGGTTTATTATGTTTATTATAACATGATTTTTTGATTGTCTTGTAAAAATGCGACTTTTTAAATTAGAAACGGTATTGTGCGAGGATAATCTCGCAGGACAATGATCTGCAAATACAAAAAAGAGGCTGCTTTCACAACCTCTTTTATTGCTATAATCCTGCGGTCTATCAGCTCAGGAACTGATACTGAGAAGTGAGCTCCTTCAGAATCTGAGACTGACCGGAAAGCTGCTCGGAAGCGGCTGCGGACTGCTCTGCTGTTGCGGAGTTGGTCTGTACAACGCTGGAGATCTGCTCTACGCTGGAGGAGATCTGATTCATGGATTCTGCCGCATTGTTTGCAGCGTCGGAAATCGCTACATTGACCTTCAATACCTTCTCGGAAGCCTCAGAGGTTTCGTTCATCTCAACAACTGCCTTGTCAGCCAGCTCTCTGCCTCTCTCGATAGCAGAAACTGTGCCTTCGATAAGTGTTGTGGTGTTCTTTGCTGCCTCTGCGGACTTGCCTGCAAGGTTTCTTACTTCTTCTGCAACTACTGCGAAGCCCTTACCTGCAGAACCTGCACGTGCTGCCTCAACTGCTGCGTTAAGTGCGAGAATGTTGGTCTGGAATGCTATATCTTCAATAGTGTTGATGATCTTCTTGGTCTGCTCGGAGGACTGGCTGATTTCTCTGATAGCGTCTGCCAATGCGTCAAGCTCGCCCTTTGCCATATTAAGCTTAGCGGTAGCGTCGCTGTTGCTTTGACTTGCTTCGTTTGCCATAGCAGCATTGGACTTGATGATGTCGGATACTACGTTGATCTCAGCAGCAAGTTCTTCGATAGAGGAGGCCTGCTCGGTAGCGCCCTGTGACAGTGACTGTGCGCCCAAAGCAACCTGCTCGGAGCCTGATGCAACCTGATCGGAGGAAACGGTGATCTTCTGCATTGTTTCGTTAAGAGACATTCTGAATTCACGGAGAGATTTAATGATCTTTTCGTAGTTGCCCATGTACATTGAAACGTCCTTGGAGGTTACGGTAAGGTTGCCGACTTCCAGCTCGGCAAGAATGTAAATAATATCATCGATAATGGCCTTGGTTTTATCGGACAGCATTCGCATGTCTTTTGCCATTTCTCCGATTTCGTCCTTGGACTGATAGGTTATTGCTACGTTGAAGTCGCCCTTGGACATTTTCAGTGCAGCGACGCTTACTTCGTTTACACCGGCAACGATCAGCTTGGTTATGTAGGTTGCCAAAATGATTGTAACAATAATTGCGGCAGCAGTAACACCTATAAGGATCCATCTGCCGTAAATTACATAGCTGATGCTATCGTCAAAGTCATCGTCCGCAATTTTAATAGCGATTTCATTTACTTGGTTTGACGATTCAAAGAGCAGTTTAATATTAGGCATCATATCGGAATCAAATTCATTAACAGACGCTTCAACATCACCCTCAAGTATGAGGTTTTTAAAGTCCGTAGCGGAACTGGTTATCGCAGTATAAGCCTGCTCCATTGTTTCAACAAGCTTTTTGCTCTCTTCCTTGGTAACGCCTTCTTTAAGCTGATCAAGATTATCCTTAGCATTATCTAATGCGACCTTCGCATTATCGAAATAGGTTTGAACATACTCAGGATCATTAGGCTTGCCTATGGCATGAAGTATATTTTTTGCGCCTTCCTGCGTATATGCATTTACGTTGCTGCTGAGCATTACGTTATTAACAGCGCTGTGATACAGGTTTTCGATTATTCCGTTAAGACTTGACAGAATGCTTGTTGAGAAAAATACGATCACAAGCATCATTACAAGAATTACTGCATAACCGACAATAAGCTTTTGAGCAATTTTTAAGTTTTTCATTACTTTGTTTCACCTTTCATTTTTTATGATAAAGAATATATAGGACTTTTGTGATTGGGTTCTTTAAACCATACTTTATTTTAATTTAAAGAGCTCAATTTGTCAATATCTGTCACAAAAGTTAAAACAAATAATTTATTTATCACATCAAGTTTTAGGATATTTCCCTATCCTATGTGATTTATAAATGTCATTTATATATTTCGGATTTTCAAGAATTACCAGCCGTCGGTAAGCCGCTTGCAAATGGTTTTTCCTATATTGCAAAGGCTTTGCTGCTCGCTGCAGGCGCCCAGCTTGTATGCCTCCATGGGCATTCCGTAGACTATGCAGCTTTCTTTGTCCTGTCCGATAGTGTGCGCTCCTTTTTGGTGCATTTTCAGAAGTCCCTTTGCTCCGTCTGCACCCATTCCCGTCATCAGCGCGCCTATGGCTTTTTTCCCCGCCACCTCGGCTACACTGCTGAACATTACGTCAACGGAAGGACAATGTCCCGAAACCTTTTCTCCTTGGTAGCATTTGACAAAGTAACCTCTTGCGTCCTTTTTCAGCTCTGCGTGATATCCTCCCGCAGCTATAAGGCATACGCCGGGTACCAGTCTGTCGCCGTCTGCCGCCTCTTTAACGTGTACCGAGCAGCACTTATCCATTCTCTCGCTGTAAAGCTTTGTGAAAACAGGAGGCATGTGCTGCACCACAAGTACAGGAGGCATAAATTCGGGGAATGACTTGATAACACATTCCAAGGCATCGGTTCCGCCCGTGGAAGCCCCAAGGGCTACTATATATCCGTCCTTTCCTCTCAGGGGAAGTCCCGACATTTCCTCCCTTGTGGGTAAATTGGGCGGTACTCTGCCTATTTTTGCTGTAACGGGTCCGCCTATCGGTGTAATGGCTAAGCCGTCCACCTCTTCCACTCCCGCGGATTTCGATGCAACAGCCGTTCTCGGCTTTTTGGCAGCCGCTATGGAAATCTTAGTGCCAAGCATTGTCATAAAACGCTGCTGGTCGGCGGGAGTCTTGGGTTTCAGCAGGAAATCCGCTGCTCCCGCAGCTATGGCCTCTCTGCTGCTGTCCGTTCCCGATACCAGGATACAGGGTAAGGGGTACTGCCCCATCAGCTGTTTTAAGAAGGTCAAGCCGTCCATTTTCGGCATTACGATGTCCATTACCAAAACATCGGGCTTTAATTCTCTTATTTTATCTCTCGCCTCAAATGCGTCCGACGCTTCTCCGACAATTTCCAGATTCGCCTTGGCGGCAAGCGCCAGCTTCATCGAAGTACGGAACATTGTGGAATCGTCAACCAGAAGCACTTTCAGCTTGGGCATTGTAGTTGGATTTGTCAAACGGATGTTCTCCTTCCTCTCTCCAAGCCCCGTCTTTTATCATAACTTGCGGGGTGTTGTGCCTATTGTACCTGTGCCAATAGGACGTGTCAGCGCAGGCTTAGGATCGGTTTTGCTTTTATCGGCGCTCTGTCTTCTGTAAACAGCAGGCTGAATGTAAGTGTACCTTGTGGTTCTGCTAACGCTTTCCGAGTGACCCGTAAAGAGATATCCTCCCTCCTTGGTCGCATCGTAGAAGCGTTCTACAAGAGCGTTTTTGGTCTCCATGTCAAAGTAGATCATTACGTTGCGGCAGCTGATAAAGTCGTAGGGTCTCTGCGTTACGATCTTATCCATAAGATTAAACTGCTTGAACTGAATCATCATGCGGTAATTGTCCCTGACCGCAAACTGCGTATCGTCTACCTTCCTGAAATACTTGGTGATCCACGCCTGAGGTACGTCCTTCAGCTCTGTGACGGGATAAACGCCGGCTCTGGCAAAATTCAGAACCTCGGTATCAATGTCAGTGGCGATGTAGTTGATCCTCCACCTTGAAATATTGGGTCCGAAGTAGTCCAGAATCGTGAATAGAATGGTGTAAGGCTCATGTCCCTTTGAGGAGGCCGCGCACCACAAATTCATGGAGTGGTCAAGGTTTGCCTTTTCTATATAGGGCAGTATGGTCTTTTTCAGAAACTCAAAATGCTCGGGTTCTCTTAAAAAGAATGTGTGGTTGGTAGTGAGCTTGTTTACAAGCTGAATTGTTTCATTTCCCGTCCTGTCGTTGAGAGCGAAATCAAGGTAATCCTTAAAGCTGGTAAAGCCTCTCTTGGCGATCATATTGCTTAATCTGCCTTCAATGAGAACGCTTTTTTTCTCCAAGTTGATACCATAATTCTTTTTCATGAAAGCCACAAGACGTTCAAAATCCGCCTGTGTCAGCTTTAAATTCATATCATAACACCTCGGTCGTCGTTAATAAGCTTAATGCAGTCTATCAGCAAAACAACGCTGTTGTCAAAGTGCACGATAGATTTGATATATCTGTTGGCATTAACGTTTTTGGAATCGGGGGTTTTGCTGAGGTCGGAGGACTTTGCGTCCACAACCTCCTGCACTCTGTCCACGATAATGCCCACCTGCTCCTCATCCTCAAATTCCAGAACGATAATGCAGGTTCTGCTGTCGAAGTCTATTTCCTCGATATCAAAGCGCTTTCTCACGCTGATAACGGGAACTACCTTACCTCTTAAGTTGATAACGCCCTTGATATGATCGGGAATTGTGGGAACAACGGTTATCTGTTCCACTTCAATAATTTCCTTTATGTACTTGATTTCAATGGCGTAAATGGCGTCCCCTATGTTAAAGGAGAGCATCTCGGTGTTATCGGGCAATACTTCCGCCAGTGCTGCGGTGCTTTCTGCCATTTCGGTTCATCCTTTCTGTTTGATTTTGCTTAAAATATAAATCACATAATCACAGTTTATTAAAAATCGGTGATAATATTGTTTACATCAAGGATAATGGTGATGGATCCGTCACCCAGGATCGAACAGCCCGACATACCGCGCTGCTTGATGTTATAGTTGCTGAGTAAGGGGCAGAAGGGCTTAACTACTACCTGATGTTCGCCTATCAGCTTATCTGCCAGGAGACAAGCACATCTTCCCTCTGTTTCCACCATTATGATAATACCGTCAAAAATATTATCGCTTGTGGGCGGAATGTCGTACATCTCGTAAAGTCTGATAAGCGGGAAGCATTCGCCTCTTACCATTATCATTTCCTTGCCGTTGGTGTCCTTTACTATCTGCTCGGGCTTTACTTTGAAGGATTCCTTGATAGAGTTGATAGGAATGGAGAAAATGGAATCTCCTACGGAGATCTCCATACCCTCCACGATAGACAGGGTCAGCGGGATCTTTATGATAAAGCTGGTGCCTTCGCCGAACTTGGATTCAACGGAAACGGAACCGCCTATCTTCTCAATGTTCTTGCGCACAACGTCCATACCAACGCCTCTGCCCGAATATTCGGTAACCTGCTCGTTGGTGGAGAAGCCGGGCAGCATGATCATATTGAGAATTTCTTTTTCGGAATATTCGCTTACAGGCTTGGTGAGAAGTCCGTTTCTCTCTGCCTTGGAGATAACCTTTTCGGGATTTATGCCTGCGCCGTCATCGGCAATAGTGATAATAACCTCGCCCGACGCGTTGCATGCGGAAAGGGTAATTCTGCCCTTAGGAGATTTTCCTGCCGCAATTCTGTCCTCTACGTTCTCCTCGATACCGTGATCCATGGAGTTACGGACCATGTGCATCAGCGGGTCGTTGAGCTGATCTATGATAGACTTGTCTACTTCGGTTTCCTCGCCCTCGAATATCAGGTCTACGTCCTTGTTCAGCTTGACCTTCATATCTCTTACGATACGTGTCATCTTGTTGAATGCACCCGACAAGGGTACCATTCTTATGGACATAACCGCGTCCTGAAGCTCTTCGTTAAGCTTGCGGAGCTGTCTCGCAGCCTTCTGGAAGTTGTCAAGCTTAAGTCCGTTAAGGTCGGGGTTGGAGGTAACCATAGCCTCGGTGATAACAATTTCTCCCACCA
Organism: uncultured Ruminiclostridium sp.; assembly: GCA_964636555.1. Taxonomy (GTDB): domain Bacteria; phylum Bacillota; class Clostridia; order Oscillospirales; family Ruminococcaceae; genus Ruminiclostridium_E. The sequence continues at coordinate 26,040 of CAZWRZ010000022.1, read as the reverse complement.
GATCAAGGAGGGTATCCAGCTTGTTAAGGTTAACGGAAATCAGCGACTGCTTGTTGCTGCCGCCTGCTGCGGGAGCCTTTGCAGGTGCATTGTCGGCTGCTGCGGGCTTGGGCGCAGCAGTGGGCTTAGGCGCTGCGGGCTTGGGTGCGGGCGCAGGAGCCGCTGTGGGAGCGGGAGCTGCTGCAGCAGGAGCGGCAGCGGGTGCTGCTGCAGGTGCTGCGGGAGCGGGAGCCGCGGGCTGACGCTCAACAAATTCGTAAAGCTTAACGCTGGGTGTATTTTCAATAGCCTGTACCACCGCTGCGGTCTTTTCCGCGTCAAAGTGGATTATGAAGCCGTGTTCAACAATGGTCTTAGAGGTCTCGGAATTTTCCTCGATATCGGCAGGCTCATAAGTAACATTTTCGCAAACGTCCTTGATATTGGTAACAACAAGTGCGGCACGGAGGTTTTCCATTTTGCAGTCATCGTCGAAGTGAACGCATACGGTGGCTGTATTTTCATTCGCTGCATCTTCTCCCGCCACGCCTCTGCAAACAAGCTCGCATTTGTTGACATTGGGCGTATCCTTGATCGTATCGAGTATCTGATCGATAGTGCTGGTCTTCTTGGGACGGAAGTGAATTTCAAAACCGCTCTGAACAATGGTTTGGGCGGTTTCGCTGTTGCCCTCGATATCAGCGGGTATATATTCCAGTTTTGAGCACATCTCGGTGATCCTGTTGATTACCAGAGAAGCGCGGAGATTCTCCATTTTGCAGTCCTCTTCAAAGAACACCTTTACTATGGTATCTCCGTCGCCCTCAACAACGGCGTGTTCCTGAGGTGCAGCTGCGGCGGGCTGTTCTCCTGCAGGTGCGCTCTGAGCGGCTGCAGGGGCGGTTTCGCCCTTCAGCACTGCCACAAACGCCTCGATATTGGTCATTGCCTCGGAGAAATCTGTGGGAGTGTACTCGTCTTCGCCTATCAGCTCAATTTCCGCCTTCATCAGGTCGGAAGCCGCAAAAATCAAGTCGTACAGCTCCTGCGGAGAGGAAATGACGGGATTATTCTCACGGATTATGTAAAACATGTCCTCGATCGCATGGGCGAGCTTGGACATATTCTCCAACCCCATCATAGCCGATGAACCCTTGATGGTGTGCATGGTACGGAAAATCTCGTTGATCTCTTCCTCACCGAATCCGCTTTCGTTCTCTGTTTTCATGAGAATCTGATCAAGCTGATCCAATAGGGTAGTGGTCTCAAAGACGTACATATCCGCCATTGCTTCCATTCCCGCTTCAAATTTAGCCATAAAAACACCTACCTGTCAGTTAATGATATCCGATAATAAACATTATTTAAAAATATTTATTTAAAGTGCAGAACACCGACCCGTACACAGCGGCAGACCGTCATAACGACAGTATGCCATAATGCGACAGGACATTTCAATATATGTTATATTATATCATAGTTTTCTGCTTGCTACAAGCGGTTATATGAAATATCAAAAAAATTTTTCCGAAAAAAAATCAGTTGAAATTTGTTCAAATTCAACAAATTTTAACCAATTTTCTCCATTTCTAAACATTTTTACTAATTTTTTGCAAAAGTTGGACAATTTTTTGCCTTTATTTACCTTTTGGTTTTCTTAACTTTTTGTTCGGTTTTCTCTTATGTATTTTATCCCTTTGCAATTTTTGACAATACTTTCTTTGACAATAATTTCCGTCGGGTTTTACTTTCTGTTGGATTTTGAAATTCCGATCGCTGCCTTGGTCATTTCCAAAATTACCTTCTGCCTTAATCTGCCGCATTTTTCCTCATACTCCTCGGAATTTCTGGAAAATTCGGGGCGTATAGTCTCCAGCGCAGCCTTTGTCAGCTGCCACAGATTGCTGTCGGTGGGGGCTATATGAAAACGTTTGGCAATGGCTTCAAGCTCTTGGTTTATCAGCTCGGGGACTATGGCGGTTACCCCGTTTTTTCTTTTTTCCTCTGCCGATTCATTTTGGGGTTCTTTTTTTTCTTCCCTTGTGCTGTTCGGCTGTTCCTCTTGCTTTGGGGGAATTTCCCAGCTGCTTGTGCCGGTCTGTTCCTTTTCTTCGGTGCCGCCCTCATACTCCGCCTTTTCGTGAGAAGCAGGCTCGTAAGGCTTTTCTTGAGCGAAAGGCTGTCCCTCCTCAATGGGCAGAAGGGCGGGGTTGAACATTTTTATGGGGGAGTTTTCTTTATTTTTTGGCTGTTGAGGCTTGTTGTTTTCTTGATCGTCCTTTTGCGGAGAGCTTCGCTTGCTTTTTTCTCCCACCAAGCTCATTACGTGGTTTGTTTTGGCAGATCGTGCCATTTTTGTTCCTCCGAGGGGTAAAGAATAGGGGCGTAAAATTTTTATTACTGCCCCGATTTTTTATATTTTCATTTTTTGATTTGTAGTTTCTCTCAAATAAGTTGTGCTGATTTTTGGTTCTCTCAGGAAAGTTAGTGAGACTTTTAGTTCTCTTAGGGAAGTTGGTGAGAATTTTGATTCTCTCAGAAAAGTTGGCGGTAATTTACTGATTTAAAAAGAATTTCAAAACCGTAAAGATTTTAAAATTTCTTGAAAAACTGGGAAATTTTAAAATCTTTACTATCCGACTGAGTTTGGATTTTTTGCTTGAAAAGCTGGGCAAAAACTCCAAACTCAGTCGATTTTTGAAATTCGTGCTGTCAGAAAAGCTGTGCTGTTGGAAAACCCTCTCGTAGAGATGTTGTGTTAATTTATCCCAAGGATAAATCAGCCCTCATCACTCTCAGCATTGCCTTCCTGCGATGCAAAAAGGTCATTCTGTGCGGCCTGATCCTTTCTCGGTCTGCCTCTGCCAAGCTTCTTCACCGTTCTCACAGGCTTTTCCATACGCAGAATCTCATATATCAGATCCACATACTCCTTAGCCGCCTTTGAGCGGGGAGCGTACTCAATGATCGTCTTTGCATGAGCGGGAGCCTCAGCAATAATAACGCTGCTGCTTATCTTCTGCTCGAAAACGTCTGTGTCAAGCTGCTCGGCAACAAGATTGGTCAGATCCTCCACCTCTTTGGTAAGAATAAGACGGGGGTTATACTTATTTAAAAGTATTCCTCTTATTTCCAAGGACTTATTATAATATTTCTTTACCGCAAATATCGTTTCCTTTAACTGTGAAATTCCCTGTAATGACAGTATTTCGGGAATCATGGGAATGATCAGCTCGTTAGCCGCGGTATAGGCGTTGATTGTCAAAATTGACAGTGCGGGAGGTGTGTCTATTATTATAAAATCATAGTTATCCGACACTGTGTTGATTTGTTCTCTCAGTATATATTCTCTGCCCACATTTGTAAGCTCCAGCTCACAACCTGACAGCATTATGTTGGCAGGCGCAATATCACAGCACGCCACATGCTGTATAGTGTCGTAAAGGTCAACTCCGCCGTGAAACACATTATAAATAGTATAGCAGTTTTCGGTTTCCGCTCCCAAGCTGAAGGACAGGTTGCCCTGAGGGTCGAGATCTATCGCCAGAACCTTCTTGTTCATGGCTGACAGACAACCGCAAAGGGAGCTGCAGGTAGTGGTCTTTCCCACTCCGCCTTTCTGATTTGTTACGGCAATTATTTTCGCCATATCTCTTCCTCTGTTTTCTTATTCTTCTTTGTCGGTTCCTTATCAGGTCAGGGTATTGCCCAGATCCAGATCGGGCGCGCCATCGGGATCGTAAATGTGGTAGTTGGACTTGCCGTTTTTCTTAACAAAGTACATTGCTTCATCTGCGCAGCCCACCAGCTTTTCAGCCTCGTTTCCGTGATCGGGAGAGAAGGCGATGCCCACGCTTATGTTAATGTTAAGGATAACTCCTGCAGTTTCGCAGTTATAGCCCGAATACAGCTTGTCGATAATGGTCATGGAAAAATCGTCGCAAACGCTTACCTTTTCCGCGTCGGTAACGCAAAGCACGAACTCGTCTCCTCCGAAACGTCCCGCAATGCCGCCGTCGCCCACGCATTCCTTAATGGTATCGGAAACATATTTTATAACCTCATCGCCCACGTTATGACCGTAACGGTCGTTTATGAACTTAAAGTCGTCTACGTCAATAAACAGAACAGCGTACTTTTCATTTACGCGCTTAAGGTCTAAGAGCTTTTGCAGCTCTTTAAGGAAGGTGCTTCTGTTGTAAAGCTGAGACAGGAAGTCGTAGCTTGCCTTCTGGGAAAGCTGAATTGTGGATTTCTTTTTATTGTTGATATCCACCGCAACGCCCATAAGCTTGGTGATATCGCCCATACGGTTCAGAATGGCGCTGGTTTTTACGTTTATCCAGATCTCGCTGTTGCTTCTTGTTCTTACAAGGAATTCGTTTTCAACATATTCTCTTGTTCCCTTCAAAAGAGAATCCATATCCTTTACAAAATGACGCGAATCCACATCATTCATAAGCATATCAAGGAAGCCGCCGTTTCCGCCAATCTCCGCATGCTCGTAATCAATGTCAAACTTGTCGCGGAAGTTGTCCGACACAAACAGCGTCTTTTTTTCCACATCCCATTCGTAAAGCATGCTTTCGGACAGCGAGGCAATGGTTTTGTGCACGTCCTCGGAAATGTAAAAATCGTCCAGCAGTGTGTTAAAGTATTCGGCGATTATCTGATATTCAAATGCCTTGAAGTTAGGCAGACGCTTGCTGCGGTCGCCTGCGTTGATTTCCTCCATATTTGTGATGATTTTTCCGATAGGAGTAATCGCACGGCGGTAAATTGCAAAAGCAATCAAAGAGTCCACCACGATAAATACCGCAAACACGATAAGTCCGATAATGGTAACGGGGAAAACGTTGAAGTTGGCTCTGCTTATGGGATATGTGCCTATCCAAATCCAGCCTGTGTTGTTTATTTTTCCGTAGGCACCGTAATATCCGCCCTTTGTAAAGGAAGCGAACCTGTTGTTGTCGCTTAAGCCCGAAAGGCTGTCCGCCGAGATATCCGCCGCGGGAGTCCACTCGCCCTTTCTTCTTATCTGACCGTCTACGTTTAAGCCGTTTCCGCTGCCGTCTACAAACACCATGGTGCCTTTACCGTCAAAAAAGCTTGTGCCGGAAAGAGAGCTGTTCAGGCTTGCCGCCGAAACCACCGCGGCAATATAGCCCTTGGAATCGTTGGAAGCGGTAAGGGGCATAATGATATATATTACATTTTCCAGATATTTTTCATCTGTGATGCTGCTGACGTACACTTCGCCGTCGGACAGCTTTTGAAGCTCCTCGAAATCCTTGTATGTATCCTTCAATACGCCCTCATTGTCAGAAGCTACGATATAGCCGTTGGAATCCATAACCGAGATATCGATCAATGCGTCGTCGCTGCTTATCTGTGCGCCTGTAAGAGCGTCCACCTGTTCCTTTATTGCGTTGTAGTCGCCGCCTGCGGTGCGCTTGATGTAATCTGTCTGCGCCAAAACCGACAGCTTTTCCGCATACCTGTCAAAAAACAAGCTCTGAGCCTTCGCTTGGCTGTAGGCAGCAGTTCCCGTTTCATCAGCAGTCATCTGTCCGAAGCTGCTGTTATAGGTAAAGGTTCCAATCGCTCCCACTATCATTACGGGAACAAGTATTGATGTAATAATCATGATCTTAAATATGCTTTTAAGTTTCATAATATTGCCTTTCCTCTTTCATTATCTGCTTGTAAGAATTATGCCTGAGCAATCAAGATTCTGTATTTGTACAATGTTCACTTGAAAGCTGTTCAAATCTTTTTCGGCATTCTGTTTTTACGGTTATTCTTCCTCTTCCAATTCCTTTTGTATGCGTTCCCGCTGACACTCTATTATGTACTTGGACACAATGTCCTCATACGCAGCGGACATATTTACAAAACGGCATCCGAAGCCCTCAACATCGCCTGCGGCATTTTTCTGAACGCGGAGTATTTCCGCCTCCACATCAAGGCTTCTGTCCTTCAGATCTATGGTGATCATCATTCTGTCCCCCGTCTGAAGATTCTCGTTATTGCACATCATAAGGAAAACTCCCCCGATGTTTATATCCTTTACTTTTGTAAGATAGGGGGATTCCAGCACAGTGCGGTTGTTGTCCCTTTCCACCGTGTTTACAACACAGGGTATATTTACCTCGACCTTGTAATATCTTCTGCGTTCTTCAAGGACAACTCCCGACTCGACTCTCACCACCAGATTGAGCTGCATTTCCGTAGACATGCTTACATAAGCGGGAAACTTTATACGCTTGCCGTTTCTCATATAAGCAACCATGAAAACCTCGGCGTTATGCTGAATCTCAGGCAAACCTCTTCCCTTGGTAATAAGCATCATATCGGGATTCTGGCTGTATGTGGCGTTATCATATTCCCTGAGCGTAAACTGCTTATTATTGGCGGAAAGGATTCTGACTTCATCTGGGGTAATAATGTCAATTTTGAGAATCTTTTCTCTCGTCAGCATATATCTCTTTCTCCATTTGTTCCGTTTTTAGCTTATACAATTTTATATTATTGCAATATTGAAAATTTGTCATTGATAAAAAAATAACATTCCTGACTTTGTTACAATATGTAACTATTATACAATACATCTCAATATAAATCAAGTGAAATATGAAAATTTAGTAAAAATTGTTTTATTTTTTCTGTTCGTGTCTTTCCCGCACCTGTTTTTTAAGAGCAGGAATGTCAGAAATCTGCTGAAAATTTTTTAAATCGGTAAATTATCGTCAGTTTTCCTTGAAAGCGCAGCTTGTATAAAAAGTCCAAACTTTTGTTTTTCGAAATGAAAGGGGTCTTAGGGGAGTAACATAATTAAGGACACAAAGGTAAACCCGCATTATAAGCATTGCTTATAAAACGAAAAGACCGTAGCAATAAGCCTGTGGTCTTTTTACAATAAAATACAAAAGTTTTCTTACTTTTATCCGAGGGTAGCGTCACAACAGGGGTTTTATCTTATAGCAAATGACCAACTTACCCTCAAAACAGAAATACTTCACAATATATAACTTAAGGCAACACCTCATAATGCAGAGAGCTGTTTCTAACTGGATAACTAACTTCAACAAGGCTCACGTTATGATTATAAATCGTCGGCTGCATTTTCCCAGACAAAAGCAACGGCATCCTCATAGTTCATTTTATGTTTTACCGCATAAAAAACCTTTGCATCGAGCATATTTTTGACATACAGCGAGCGTCTGCCGGCAATGTTCAACATACGCTGAAAATCCTCTACGGAAAGTCTCAAAAGCAATCCTATACGAATAAGACATTTCCTTGACGGAATGCGGGTTCCGTTTAATATCTGATACCCGTAGCTGCGGTCAAGGTCAAGTGCTGAAATGCAGTCCGCACGTGATATTCCCGCACGCTCTATACATGCACGTAAAAAATCTCCCAAATCGGGACAGAGATTTTCTTTTATCATATCTTCGTCAAATTCTTCGTCTTGTTTAAGCCTCTTTTCAATATCCGATGTAAGCACACCGACACCTCCTATGCGTTTTCGATCACAACACTGTTTATTATCATATTATCTCCTGTAAACGCAAGCCCTCCGCATATTTTATTCACAATTTTTTCCGGGAGTATTATTGAAAATTCTGTGCATGACAAAGCGGGCTTTATGCCGAGATTTTCCGTCTTTCCGATAAGCGGCGAACCGTTCTCGTCATAAGTCTGAACTATTTCGGCAAATTCAAATATATGATTTTGAAAATAACCGAGAGTTTGCATATACATTATCTGATAATCCTGCTCAAGCTCCGACGATTTATTCAAATATTCAATTTGAAAGGTTAATTTTATATCACCGTGGAAATAGGCAAACGCCGACTTCGGAATATATTTTGTCTGATTTCCGCCCCAATCCGTAGTATAGTATTTTTCAAGAACCGCTGAGATCTTCGTGCCGTCATCACCCGATGAAACACTGTATTCCGCTACGCCTTCCATGGGCAGATCATTATTGGTGAAATTAAAACCGCCAAGTGCATCATCCGCTGCTTCAAGATATACGGAGCTTATGGCAACGTTATATGTTTCAAAACCGAATCCCCCGTTAAGCGCCTCAATTCCCGCATGTGTCAGAACAAAAGAGAATTGACGCACGTCTTTTTCTATCGGAACGGCACCCGTTATATCGGCCTCGGCGGAATCATTGTCTGTTGTGCAGTAACTTATCATATTTGCGCCGCCGCTGTCAACGGGATAAATAAGATATATCTCGGGAGCGTTTAAAAAATCGGGTAATGTTTCGATCTCAAGCGTTATCTTCACATTTCCGTCAAATTCTTCAAGGGTATTTTTGGAGATTCTGCCCACATACTGACTGCTCATATTTTTTTCAAAGCTGCCGAACTCTATTGTAACGGGAGACTTTTTTTGCTGTATCTCAACGTTTTCGTGGCGGTAATTGCTTAAAACAATTATCGGTAAAAAAACGGCGCTACACATCAGAATACCGATGAATACGCCTTTCAGAAAACTCTTTGATTTTCTGGGAAGATTGTTCCTGTCAATTTTAAGAGCAGCTTTCTCTGAAAAGTCCTCGCATGAAAAAGTAATAGCTTCTCCGCGGATCTTCATATCGGACAGCGCATTCAAAAATTCCGCAGCACTGTCGAAACGCTCTGCGGAATTTATCGCTGCCACTTTTTCAATAACATTTTTGAAACTCGCTGGTACTGCCCATAGACCTTCGATAAACGATTTGTCGTTTTCCATTCTTGAAAAAACACTTTTTGGTTGTTTACCTGTCAGCACATAAAACAATATCATTCCCAGCGCATAGATATCCGATTTAGCGGTAAGATCCGTGCCGCTGGAATATTGTTCCACAGGAGTAAAGCCCGTTTTCATCATAACGGTAAGCGATGTTTCCTCGGAGACCTTTCGCGCCGCTCCGAAATCAAGCAATTTGATTTTGCCGTCCTCGCAAAGCATTATATTATCGGGCGCAATATCGCGGTGAAGAAGACCGGCACTATGTATCGCAACAAGCGCAAGGGCGAGTTTTTCCGCTAAATACACACATTGCTCCACATTCGCCGCACCGTGATTTTCAATGTATTTTTCAAGCGTGATTCCCGATAAATACTCCATAATGTAATATGCGGTGTTGTTTTCGTGAAAGCACTCAAAAACATTTACGATATTCGGATTGCCGTTGAATTGCGAAATGCGGCTGCTTTCCTCGGAAAAACGCTCAAGACCGTCATTATAAGCATCGCTCTTTTTATCGTTTATCGGTTGTACCGAAAGACCTCGGTGTTCTCTGACGGCTATATTCATCGGAAAATATTCTTTTACAGCAAGTATTTTATCGGCTTTTATATCAAAGACAAGGTAGGTTATACCGAAGCCGCCGCGTCCTATCACACCGCCGACAATATATTTTCCCGCAAGCTTTGTTCCTCGAGGCAGAACTTCTGCATCTGACACGACAGAATTTTTGGAATATCCGCACTTTGGACAGGGTTCGGCTTTTATCTCGCCGAAACAATTCGCACAGCGTTTTTTTCTGTTGATTAGTGACAAAGCTCCGCTCTCCTTTTTTGTTTAATACTAATTCCAATTTAAAAACAGACAAAGTCGGCGGGCGAAGCGTTCCTGATCAAGGAAGTCCCGACGCAGGAATATGCGGATATTTCAAGGAGGGCTGACGCAGAACAGGGACGCTCAGGTCGTCGGATTTGTCTGCTTTTTATTTGGATTTAGTATAAGTATAGCGGATTTTCAACAGCTTGTCAATGATTTTGTCAAGCTGTTTTTGTTTGTGATAAGTTTTATTATACAAAATCATAGTACAATAATGCAAATCTGCACACTCGTTAAAATCAAACATAGTATTTTTATTTAATATTACAATAAAATAGTGCAACTTTGCAAACCAAAGCTATCACCGTTTATGCTATAATAGTGAAATAAGAAGTATTTTTGCAATAATGCAGTGCAAAAGTGAAAGGAGTATTGTCTATGAAAAAGAAAGCACTTGCGGCAGCAGCTGTTGCGGTTATATTGTTCTCAGGGTGCAGCGTAAATTTCGGCAGCACGCCGACAGAAGATTCATCACAGGGAGATTCGACGGCAGCGAACATATCTTCAAGCTCGGATTTAGGTTCGTTACCCTCAAGCTTGGATTCAAGTGCGTTATCGTCAAGCTCAGAATCGAGTCCATCGTCAAGCTCGAGCGTGGAAAGTACAGGCTCTGCGGATCCCATATCGGAGGAAGAAAAATATGCCAACGCCCCTGCACCAGTGTTTGCATCACGGACAATGCCCGAAGATTATTCCACGGAGCCAGTTCCGTTCAAGACAGAGATCGACGAGTTTTACAAGCAAGTAAAGGTAAAGCCTGTCCCGGAAGAGGACAAGCAAACTTATAACGCCTATAATAACGTCGAGTTTTCGGTGAGGAAACTCGAAATTGACGGCACACAGCTTTATGAGATCAAGAAAAACGACAGCAAGCCCAAGCCGCTTGTAATTCACCTTCACCCCGGATTCCAGCACAAGGACCTAAACGAGGCGGCAGCTTTGGCAAAGGACGAAGACGTTTGTATGGTAACGATAGACTGTTCAGGCAGCGGTGAATCTCAGGACGGACCTATTCAAGCGCCGGCGGCGTTTATGGAAACCGTCAAAGATATTGACACTTTGATCGAGTATTACAACACCGTCCCCGATGTGGATGCGACAAATTTCGGAATAATGGGTCGTTCCTTGGGCGGAAATATAACGATGTATTATGTGGTCTACGGAAAGTACAAGCCCACAGCGATCAATGTCAAAAATACCAGTGTCGACCTTACGCACGAGGATTCCGTTTGGGACTGCTTTGACAAGGGAGCGAACGGACAGCCGGCGATATGGACGGAGGATCAGCTCTGGAGCTTTACCGCAGCCACCGCGCCGAGGCAATATCCCGAATATTTCAAGGACATCTGTATGTATATTTGCGTCGGAGACCTTGACGATATGCACTCTCCGGATAATATGGAGAAATTCAAGAACGACGTTGCGGCACTCGGTAACGAAAATATCGTGTTCCACCGCTTCGAGGGCGTAGGTCACGAAACTCCGCAGAGTTGGCTCGACAATGAACAAAAAGAGTTCTTTGCGGCGATGAGAGCTTAAAGCCGCTTTTTAATAACAGGAAGGATAAACATATATGAAAAAGCGTTTTTTATCAACCGCACTTGTTTTGTGTCTGATATTAGGTGTTACAGCGGGGTGCTCAAAAGCTGAGGATACCCCCGACGTGACCGACGGCACACCGGACAGCAGCACACAGTGGACGTCAGCCGAGTCGGCGATCTCGAACAAACCGGAAGATACACCCGAACCTTTGCGCCTAAAAAAAATACCGCAAATCAAAACCACCGATACCTACATAACTGTTGATGAAGCATCATCCGGTTATGACAGCGCTCTCATTACGGATGCTATGATCTCCGCCTGTACGTTGCCCGAAGCGACCGTAAGCGATCTGCCTTATTGGACGGGTTTTGTTCTGGAAAACAAAATGCTTGCAAACATCACCCACGACGACAGGTGGAACGTTTATACCGACGGCGTTCAATATTGGTACGAGGGACTTATTGAGCTTATAGCTCAAGAGGGCTTCAACTGCGCACGCTGTATGTACTCCCTCACCTATCTTGGGAAGAAGGGCGATCCTGAGCAAATCAGCGAAAACGCACTGGCTGAGCTGGACGCACTGATCTCTTGGGGACTGAAATACAATGTACACATCATGCTCTCCATATCGGGTGCGCCCGATTGCTGGGGCGACGTAGAAAAAGAAAACGTTATGCAGACGCCGGCAATCTTTGACGATCCGCATTGCAGCGAGCTCTATTTTAAATATATGACCATGTTGGCGAAACGGTATGAGAATATCCCAGCAAAAGTGCTGAGCATTGAGCTTGTGGCGGAGCCTGCGTTCAATGCGGAGGATTGGGATAATACGGCGGAAAAGGAGTATGCGGCAAAGCTGCTGCCCACCGTTACGGCGATCCATGAGATCAATTCCGAGCGTATCCTGATCGCCAATGACCTGGGGCATAAAATAGCGTGGCCGTTAGCCGAGGCTGGCTGTGCGCTCAGCCTTCATGCCCACATATTTCATCCCACAACAAGCTGGCTGCAAAACCACGGTATACAAGGAAACGTCAATTATCCCGTTCCCCTTATGCCGGCATATTGGGACGAAAAAAACGGTACGCTTACTCTGAATAAAGAGGACGGCTTTTCTGACTGCACCATGCGCATCTACTACAGTTATTATACTGATGGGATCAGCATCACCGCCGACGGCTCTACGCTGTACAGAACAGAAGACAGTTTTGTCTTTGATCGCGGCTATTTTGATGTGGAGGTGCCGGATGGTACAAAAACCGTGACAGTTACTCCGCTGGGTCACGAGTTTGTTTTTTCATATCTTGTGTTGAAGTGGAATGACGGACAGCTTATATTGCCTGCCGCTTTAATGTACGACGGTGCCGGGCACTATTGTAATCCCTCGAACCCGGAATATGACCTTCCCGCACTTACTCTGAACAGCGGCTATGAAGTAATCCAAGCCGAGCCTTATGGTATGTTCAGCAGCGACCTGTTTTATGAGACTACCGTTGCCTATTCCCGGGAACTTGCCAAGAAATATAATGTCGGCTTTATGCTTTCGGAGATCTGCGGTGATAACGAGCTGCCGCTTGAGGATTATCTGACATTTGAGGAACTGGAAACAGGCTTTGTTAAGAAATATCAAATCCCTTGGATGTGGAACTGCCTTGAGAGTGTGATTTCCACAAAAGCACGTATTTGGCCCGACAGCATCGAACATCGGTATCGTGAGACCAAGTATGAGGGAATATATATTGATGATGCCGTTATGGATTACATCAAGAGCCTGTTATGAGCTGGTCAGTGGATGTAAACGGGATTTGCGGAAGTGCTTATCCTGTGTTAATAGAAGCATAGGTTGGGATACGTTTAGGTTTTCCTTAATCAAAGGATAAATAAAAGGAGCTGTTTTCGTAGTTCCTTTCAGGCTGTCGAAAAAGTCCAAACTTTTCTTTTAAAGGGGTTTCCCCCTAAATCAAGATCAGTAGCCTTAAAATCGAGGCAGAGCAAGGCTCTGCCCGATTTTTGTTTTTGGCGGCTATGCCGCCAAAAACGGCGTCAGCTTGCAGGAAAGCCAACCAACGGGAGGTTTTTCTGCAAGCTGAGCGGGTTGCCTCATATCACAGCATTTCCGAAATCACAAAAATAATAATAAATTTTCACTCGTTTTTAGTTGTAATTTACAAAAATTTATGCTATTATATAAGAACAAACCTATTTTAAGGAGGAAGCAAAAAATGCTTACTAACATTCCACAGGTCAAGCTCGGACTTATCGCCGTTTCCCGTGACTGCTTCATTATTTCCCTTTCGGAAAAAAGAAGAGCGGCAGTTATTGAGGAATGCAAAAAAATCGGCGTTGATGTGTATCAGTGTATGACTACCGTAGAAAACGAGCATGATATGCTCAAGGCGGTAGAAGATGTCAAAGCGGCGGGCTGCAACGCTTTGGCGGTATTTTTGGGCAACTTCGGTCCCGAAACCCCCGAAACTCTTATTGCAAAGAATTTTGACGGTCCCGTTATGTATGCCGCGGCAGCGGAGGAATCGGGCAATGATCTTATCAACGGCAGAGGCGACGCATACTGCGGCATGCTCAACTGCTCCTACAACCTTGGAATGAGACATTTAAAGGCATACATACCCGAGTATCCCGTAGGCACTGCCGAGGACGTGGCAAAGATGATAAAGGAATTCCTTCCCATTGCCCGCACCCTCATAGGACTTTCACAGCTTAAGATAATTACATTCGGTCCCCGTCCTCAGGACTTCTTTGCATGCAACGCACCTATTAAGGGCTTGTATGAAATAGGTGTGGAGATCGAGGAAAACTCCGAGCTCGACTTGCTGGTCGCATACAAAGCTCATGCCGACGACCCTCGTATTGACGGCATCTGCAAGGAAATGGCGGAGGAAATGGGAGAAGGCCGCTACTACCCTGAAATGAACAAGCGCATGGCACAGCTTGAAGTTACCCTTCTCGACTGGGCTGAACAGCACAAGGGCTCCAGAAAGTATGTGGCTTTCGCCGACAAGTGCTGGCCCGCATTCCCCGAAACCTTCGGCTTTGAGCCTTGCTATGTCAACTCCCGCCTTGTAAGCAGAGGAATCCCCGTTTCCTGTGAGGTTGATATTTACGGCGCGCTGAGCGAATATATCGGACTTTGTGTAACAGGGGACACAGTTACTCTGCTTGACATCAACAACTCCGTTCCCAAGGATCTGTATCAGAGCGATATAGAGAGCAAGTTCCCCTATACTCTCACAGATACCTTTATGGGCTTCCACTGCGGAAACACTCCCGCTTGTAAATTGTGCGCAGACAGAGCTGTCAAGTATCAGCTTATACAGCACCGCCTGTTAGAGCCTAAGGATTCCGAGCCCGACTTTACAAGAGGAACTCTTGAAGGCGATATTGCCGCTTCGGATATTACCTTCTACCGTTTACAGTGCAACAGTGAAGGAAAGCTCTGCGCTTATGTGGCAGAGGGCGAGGTTCTTCCTGTTAAGACACGTTCCTTCGGCGGTATCGGTATTTTCGCAATTCACGAAATGGGCAGATTCTACCGTCATGTGCTGGTGCAGAAGCGTTATCCTCACCATGGAGCAGTTGCTTTCTCTCACTGCGGAAGCGCTATTTTTGAGGTGCTTAAAATGCTTGGAGTTGAGGATATTGCCTATAATCAGCCTAAGGAATTGCCTTATGCTACGGAGAATCCTTTTGTTAAGTGATTTTTAAGTATTTTCTAAATATATAAGGGACTGTAAAAAAGGCAGTCCCTTTATTTTATGCTCCAAGGAGACTTGGTGCTGATTTACGGTTCTCTCAGGAAAGCTGTGCTGATTTGGTTCTCTCAGGAAAGCTGTGCTGATTTGGTTCTCTCAGGAAAGTTGGCGGTAATTTACTGATTTAAAAAGAATTTCAAAACCGACAAGATTTTAAATTTGCTTGAAAAGCTGGGCAAATTTAAAATCTTGTCTATCCAACTGAGTGCGGAGTTTTTGCTTGAAAAATTGGGCAAAAACTCCGCACTCAGTTGATTTTTGAAATTCGTGCTATCAAATCAGTGGTGCGATCCAGAGTCTGCTTTTAGGTATGTTGAGCTGATTTTTACGGCTCTCTCAAGAAAAATATTCTGAACACTTTTATAATTTTACAACACTTTTTAAACGATTTTAAAGAATTTTACACGCATTTTGTGCTGAGAAATTTGTAAAAAACCAAACCCGTAAATCACCAACCGATTTGCGGGTTTTCTTTTAAGCTATAAAAAACTTTGACTAAATCACAATATAGTGCTATAATATAAAAGTATAGTTAAAATTTCCCTATCAATGCTGTCAAAACAAAAGGCGGTGACTGTATGAACATAAAAAAGCCAATACCACTTTTTGAATTTCCGAAAGAACCAAAAGGAAAAGCCTTTGTTGAGGAGAAGCTGGTTTCAGTTTCCGATTATTTCGGTGGAAAGATCCTTGTGGAGCCTGTTTATTTCAACCAAGACTATGAGGGCACATCGAAAAAATGTTTTATACGAAAAGGCACTGCCGAAAGATTGGAAAAAGCCTTGCTTTCTTTGCCCAAAGGTCTTACCTTTAAGACGTTGGACGGCTGGCGGTCGGTAACCACGCAGCAGTCACTTTTTGACGGATATTATAAATCCGTAAAAGAAAACAATCCGAATATGAACAGCATGGAGCTGGAAGAGGAAACAAAGAAGTTCGTTTCCAAGCCCTCTCTTGACTCCCAAAATCCCTCGGTGCATAACACGGGGGGAGCAATAGACCTTACTCTTTTTGATTTGGAGAATCAGCGGGAGCTTAATATGGGAACCGTCTTTGACGACTTTACGCCAAAAGCTTATACTCACAGCTTTGAGGAAGAAAGGGCAAAGCAGTACAAGGATTGGGAAAAAATACGGGATAACCGCCGTTTACTTTATCACTGTATGACCGAGGCGGGATTTACCAATCTTCCCACCGAATGGTGGCATTACGATTACGGCGACAATTTCTGGAGCTTTTACACGGGTAAGCCTGCAATCTATAACGGACTTATCAACACACCGCCCATTGCATAAATTTTATGATAAAAATCGTTTAAAACGGGAGAAGCAAAAATGAAAAAGAAAAAATTAAGCGAAAGAATGAAAAATGTACGGTCGCTGACCATTCTTTTCTTTATAATTACCGCAATAATCTGGGTGGCGCTTTTGCTGGTAAAAATGGTGTTCTTTGAGTTTGACCCCAACGCTTTGTTTGACGATATCGTGTCAAACATTCTGGGAATCCTGCCCCCTATAATTATTTTCAACTTTGTTTTTGAATACTTCGCCCAAAAATACGAATCGGACGAAATTTCCGAAAAGATAGCAGATACCATAATGGGAAAATCAGGCATTATGAGCTGCTTTAAGGACGAACAGAAGATAGACTTCATCAAAAGCACCATTTCCACAATGGTTGACCCCGAAGCGGCGGAGATGACAAGCGCGGTCATTTATCCTTACATCACCAACAGCTACAATACAAGAACATACTTTAAATATTCCATAATCCTCCGTGATTATGAAAACAGTCCTTTTTTTGACAAAAAGCGGTATATGAAGGTTTATGAGGATTTTAAGTTTACCAAAAAATACATCAATAACGAAAACCTGCCGCAGGATTTTCACGTGGGCTTTATAACCTCAAATCACGAGCTGGATTCCGCTTTGAGAAATCAGGACTACATTTTTCAGGAAAACCTGTCTATCGATGATAAAGAAATACAAATGTTTCTTGCCACAGACCCCGGTGAGTGGAAAAAGCTGGTTATGGAGGAAATGCAGCTGACCGTTTATATTGACGATGTAAAGGCGGAAATAACCGATGTGAGCTTTACCCCTGCGGGGATTGATATAGCGCTTCATTCCAATCATGCGGCCAAGCTCCCGAAAAGATCCGCACAGGTGGCGGCGGAGAAAACCGGCTCAAAAGCCGAGCATACGGTGGAGATAAGCTTTGCCATGGCGCAGGTAAAGGGTCACAGCGAGTTTATGGTCTCCATCAACGAGCCCACCTTCGCCCCCATTATTCAGCTCTCCTACCCCGAGACCACCATGAACGTAAAGGCATTTTCTTTCCTTAACGACGGTGACGAGTCCTCGGTGGAAAAAGCCACTCACAATGTGGGCACCTATGAATTCTGTATACAGAACAAGTGGATATATCCCGTGGGCGGAGTTGTATTTGTGATAGATAATATCGAAAGCTGAAAATAATTTGCAGTACGGAAAATTCAAAATCGGAAAGGCAGTTTAAAAGATGACATCAGAAAAGTTTATTTCGGACATTCGTGAATACTCCCAAAAATATGATATAGGGGAGCTTTTGGATAAAGCGGAAAAGGCGGAAAATGAGGAGAGCCTGAAGCTTTTGTTTGCAGCGGTGTGTATTGCCGCAGAAAAGGGCTTGGGACAAACGCCCTTTGACGAACAGCTTACGGCGGCGAAAGCGCTGACCGAGGGAAAGATCATAGAAATGCCCACAGGAGAAGGCAAAACACTTTGCGGAGTTTTTGCGGCGGCTTGGCATAAGCTCGGGGGCAGAAAGACCCATATTCTGACCTTTAACGACTATCTGGCGGAGCGTGACAGAGAGTGGATGAAGCCGATTTATGACCTTTTGGAGATTGAGACCGCCTTTATTGCGGAAAAAACCTCCTTTGAGGAAAGAAAAACCGCTTACGGGGCGGAGGTGCTTTATATAAGCGCCCGTGAATGCTGCTTTGACTATCTGCGTGATTTTACGGCGCAGACCTTGGAGAAAAAGAGCGGGCAGGACTTTGACGCAGCCATTGTGGACGAGGCGGATTCTCTTCTGATAGACGAGGCAAGAATCCCGCTGGTAGTGGCAGGTGAAACGGAGGTTGAATATGATCCTGAGCTTGAAGAAGCTTCGGATTATGTGAAAACTCTTGGCGAGGAGGATTACGAAATCAGCCTTGAAGCCGAAAGCGTTTTTCTTACCGATGAGGGCGCCGCAAAGGCAGAGGAGCATTATCAGATCGACAATATTTACGATGAGGAAAACGCCGTGATTTTGTCCAAAATCAACGACTGCCTAAAGGCGCAGTTCTTTTTGGAGGAGGACAAGGACTATATAAACAGAGACGGCAAAATTCTCCTTATAGACAAGTTTACGGGCAGAACGGCGGAAAACCGCCACTACCCCGGAACGCTGCAAACCGCAGTTGAGTTAAAGCACGGAGTGAAAACCACCACAAGAGGCGTGGTAATGGGCAGCATAGCCTTGCAATACTTTGTGAGAAGATATAAGCACCTTGCTGCTATGACGGGCACGGCGGAAGCTTCAAAGGAGGAATTTTTCCAGATATACAATTTACAGCTTGAAAAAATTCCCCCTCACAAACCAAGTCAAAGAACCGACCACGACCTTGAAATATATTACGATACCGAATCGAAATGGGCGGGGGTCGCAGAGGCGGCGGCACAGGCTCACGAAAAGGGTCAGCCTGTTCTGATAGGCACGGGAAGCATTGCGCAGAGTGAAAACCTTTACGAGCTTTTAAAGGGAAAAGGGATAGAGGCGGCAGTACTGAATGCCAAAAACGATAAACAGGAAGCGGAAATAATCAGCAATGCGGGTGCGCCCTTCGCTGTCACCATTTCCACCAATATGGCGGGCAGAGGCGTTGACATAAAGCTTGGAGGCAGTGACGAAAGCCGAAAGGAAGAAGCGGTAAAGGCAGGAGGTCTTTTGGTAATATCCACCTATATGCCCGAAAGCAGCCGTATTGTACGCCAGCTTCTGGGACGTTCGGGCAGACAGGGCGACAAGGGCGAAAGCAGACGTTTTGTGGCTTTGGACGAGCCCATAATGGAGAAGTACAAGCTCACCTCCCTTTTGCCCCACAATCACATTCCCGAACCCACAGACAAGGTCATTGAGGACAAGGTGCTTTTGAGAGAGGTGGAGAGAATTCAAAGAATTTCCGAGGGCGACTGCTTTGACGCAAGAGCAAGGCTCATGAAGTTCACCATGATAGGAGAAAAGCACAGAGAGCAGATCTTCTCCGCAAGAGCAAGGATTTTGGAAAGCGGCAGGTCGGAGCTTTGGAGCGGCGCAGACAATTATTCCGAAGCTTTGGAGAAGTTCGGGGAGGAAAAGCTGCTGCAGATAGAGCAGAAAACCGCCGTTGCCGCAATCAACAAATTCTGGAGCGATTATCTTGAATACACGGAAGAATTGAGACGGGGCATTCACTTGGTGGAGGTAGGCGGAAAAAGCCCCTCAGAAGAATACAATATCACCGTGGAAGAATATTACCAAGGAATGGAAAACGAGCTTAAAGAATATATGTGCGAAAAGCTTGACGAGCTTATTTCCGAGGGCGAGGAAAATTATACCGTGGACGTTCCCAAAAATATTCATACCTATCTTTTGGAGGACACAGGCGAGGAGCTGAACAAGATGCCTTTGCTTCTGAATATATTTGAGGAAGAAGAGGAAGCAAAACCATTGCCGAAAGCACAGTCGGTTCTGGAAGCTCCCGAGGAGAAGCCCGTTAAGGAGAAAAAGGGATTTTGGTTCTTCCGAAAAAAGTGATTTCCACTCGTACAACTGTCTTGATAGCACGAATTTCCAAACTCAGTCGGATAGACAAGATTTTAAATTTTCCCAGTTATTCAAGAAAATTTAAAATCTTGTCGGTTTTGAAATTCTTTTTAAATCAGTAAATTACCGCCAACTTTCCTGAGAGAACCTAAATCAGCACAACTTTCTTGGGAGCATAAAATAAAGGAGCTATTTTTTAAAGCCACGGTTTTGAAATTTCAAATTCAGATAAGGAGAATTTATGTCAACGATAGCAGCAATCGCCACAGCTCCCGCCACAGGCGGCATATCCGTAATAAGAATAAGCGGAGAAAAAGCCCTTGAAATAGCAGAAAAGGTTTTCAAGCCCGCCAATAAAAAGGAAATTTCCGATATGAAGGGCTATACTGCCTGTTACGGAGGAATTTACAACGGAGAAAACAAGCTTGATGACGGAATACTGCTGATTTTCCGCACCCCTCACAGCTACACGGGGGAAGACACGGCGGAAATAACCTGTCACGGCGGCGTGCTTATTACAAGACGCGTACTGAGAGCCTGTCTTGACGCGGGGGCGGTTATGGCGGGACCGGGAGAGTTCACCAAAAGGGCGTTGTCGGCGGGCAAGCTGACTCTTACCCAAGCGGAGGCAGTGGCAGATATCATAAACTCCAAAAGCGACCAGTTTTTAAAGTGTGCCGCGGCACAGCTTGACGGCGCGCTGTACAAGAGAATAGAGGAGATCAGAAAAATTATTATGGACTTGGCGGTGCAGATCTCCGCTTGGATAGACTATCCCGACGAGGGTCTTGACGATTTTGAGATAAGCTCACAAGCGGGACAGCTTGCGGACTGCCGCTTGCGCCTGCATCTGCTCCTTGAAAGCTATGATGTGGGACAGGCGTTAAGGGACGGTATAAGCGTTGCCATTGTGGGAAAGCCCAATGTGGGAAAATCAACTCTTATGAATCTTCTGGTTGGCTGTGAAAGAAGTATTGTGACCGATATTGAGGGTACTACCCGAGATATTGTGGAGGAAAATGTTATACTGGGCGGAACTCTTCTGAAAATCGCCGACTGCGCAGGAATAAGAGAAACGGACAACCCGGTTGAAAGAATAGGCGTAGTCAAAATGGAAAAGCGGCTTGAACAGGCGCAGCTTGTGTTTGCGGTTTTCGACAACAGCAGACCGCTGGAAAAAGAGGACTACACTCTTATAGAAAAGCTTAAGGGTAAGAATGTTTTATGTATAATCAACAAGCTTGATCTGGAAAGCCGTCTTGATATGGCTTATCTTGCTTCACAATTCGGAAAGGTACTGGAGATCTCCGCCCACAGCAGCGAATCTCTCAAAAAGCTTGATAATGCCACCGCAAAGCTGATAAATCCCGAAAAGCTGGACATCTCCTCGGGCTTTTTGGCTAACGAACGGCAAAGAGAAGCGGCAAGAAAGGCGGCAAAGGCGGTGGAGGAAGCGGAAAACGCAGTCCTTGATGGAGCCGCTCTTGACGCAGTGGGAGTTATGCTGGAAACTGCCCTTTATCATCTTGCAGAGCTGACAGGCGAGAATGTCAGCGAAGAAATTATAGACGAAGTATTTAAGCGTTTCTGTGTCGGAAAATAAAGGAGAAACTTATGAGAATATTAGTAGCCTCCGACAGCCATGGAGATTATATGTCTTTGCGAAAGGCTTTTAAAAAGGAAGAAAGCAAAGGACAGAAAATAGACGCCTTCATATTTTTGGGCGACGGAGAAAGGGACTATGACAAAGTAACCGCCGCCATGGCGGGAATTACCACCTATCGGGTAAGGGGAAACAACGACTGGGACACGGACGCAAGGCTTTTTCTGGCAATGGATATAGGCGCACACAAGTATTTTATAAACCACGGTCACCGCATGGAGGTATGGCGCAACAACGATATGCTGGTAAACGCCGCAAACCTGAACGGCTGTCAGGTGGCTTTGTTCGGTCATACGCACTGCCGTCATTACAGCTTTGAAAATGGCGTGCACGTGTTCAATCCAGGAAGCGTTGCCCTTCCCCGTGACGGTCAGGGGCGTTCCTACGGAATTATCACGGAGGAAAACGGAAAGCTGGACTTTTTCCATTACGAGATATAGATTTTTCAAAAATTTTTCGGGAGAATTTATGAACAAATTTTTCGGACATCTGCGCACCATAACAAAGCATAAACGTTTGGTGAGAAAATATTGCTTTATGTGCGGCTTGTACAAGCAGGGCTTGACCCATGATCTGTCAAAGTTTGCCCCTGCGGAGTTTTTTCAGGGCGTAAAATATTTTACGGGCAAATGCTCCCCCAACGATCTGGAGAGAGAGGAAAAGGGTTACAGCGCCGCATGGCTCCACCATAAGGGCAGAAACCGCCACCATTGGGAATATTGGCGGGATATAAAAAAGGGCGTGGGCTACATACCCGTTGAAATGCCGCTGAGATACACGGCGGAAATGCTCTGCGACCGAATAGCCGCCTGCCGCGTGTATCACGGAAAGAACTACAAGCAGGGTGACGCTTACGATTATTACATCAACGGAAATATCGCCCAAAGGGAAATGCACCCGAAAACTGCGGAAAAGCTTACTCAGTGGCTTATGCTTGTAAGGGACGAGGGGGAGAAGAAGGCGTTGGAAGCGGTTAAAAAAGAACTGCAAGCCGAGAAAAGCTCTTATAAAGGACTATAAAGAAACTGCACAACACCTTTAAGAGCGGATTTCCACTCGCACAACTGTCTTGATAGCACAAATTTCAAAGAAGGCTATGACTTCCTATGGAAGTCTGGAATTTTCAATTCCGACCGGTTCCAAAAAATAAAGAGGAATGGAGCGGAATGAAATGAAGCGGAATGGATCTTTATTTTCAGAATTTTGAAATTCTTTTTGAATCAGTAAATTACCGCCAACTTTCCTGAGAGAACCAAAATCAGCACCAACTTCCCTGAAAGAACCAAAACCGCCAACTTTCCTAAAAGAGCCATAAATAGCACAAGGGAATTTTTTACAGCCTCGTGTAATTGACACAAATCGACAACAGGTATATAATAAGAGACAACAAATAAAAAAGCGTCAAATTTCACTTGACGCAGAAAGGAAAACAATGAGAAGCTGCGGTATTCTTATGCACATCACCAGCCTGCCCTCTCCCTACGGAATAGGCACCTTCGGAAACGAAGCAGAGCGGTTTGCGGACTGGCTCAAGACTGCGGGACAAAGCTATTGGCAGGTGCTGCCCTTGGGACCTACGGGCTACGGCGACAGCCCATATCAGTCCTTTTCCGCCTTTGCGGGAAATCCACTGCTTATAGATCTGGATGATCTGGTGCAGCAGGGACTTATCACCCGCGAAAGCTGTACTGCCGCCGACTACGGCGCTGACCCCTCCTTTGTAGATTTTGAAAAGGTAACGCGCACTAAAATGGCTTTGCTGAACGAAGCCTTCAAGCATTTCAACGAGGATGTGGGATATCTTTCCTTTATAAAGGACGAAGCCATGTGGCTGGAGGACTACGCCCTGTTTATGTCCATAAAGGAGGGCAACGGCAACCGACCTTTCTGGGAGTGGGAGAAAAAGCTCTGCAACCGCGAGCCCGACTCCATGAAAAAAGCACAGGAGCAGTATGTGGAGCGTATGGGCTTCTGGAAATTCGTTCAGTATGTTTTTTATAATCAGCTGACCAAGCTCCGCCGTTACTGCAACCGTAACGGAATAAAGCTTATAGGAGATATGCCCTTTTATGTGGCAAGGGACAGTGCGGACGTATGGGCGCACCCCGATATCTTCCAGCTGCAAAGCGCGGGAGTTCCCTCAGCTGTAGCGGGAGTTCCCCCCGATTATTTTTCCGCAACGGGACAGCTTTGGGGCAATCCTCTTTATGATTGGCACGCTATGAAAAAGGAAGATTACGCTTGGTGGATCGCAAGACTCAAAAAATCCCTTGAAATGTACGATATACTGCGTATAGACCATTTCAGAGCCTTTGACACCTACTGCTCAATTCCCGCCTCGGACACCACCGCCGTTAACGGAAAATGGATGCAGGGTCCCGGAATGGACTTCTGGAACGAGGTGAAAAAACAGCTCGGTGAACCCAACATTATTGCAGAGGACTTGGGTGAGGTGTTCGACAGCGTAAAACAGCTCCTTGCGGACACAGGCTTCCCCGGAATGAGGGTAATGCAGTTCGGATTTAATCCCAAAAACGAGGACAACGACCACCTTCCCCATAACTATGTATCAAACTCGGTGGCATACACAGGCACTCACGACAATGATACATTTATGGGCTGGGCAAAGGAAAACAAAGCCGCGGCTGCTGTGGCAAAGAAATACTGCCGCGCAAAATGCTTTTTCGCCCCTCTCAACAAGGCTGTGATAAAGACGCTGTACGGCTCGCCCTCGGAGCTTGCCATTGTTCCCATGCAGGACGTTATAGGGCTGAATTCCGGCGCGAGAATGAACACGCCCTCTGTGCTTGGCGGAAATTGGAAGTGGAGAGTTTTGCCCAAGCAGATCACCCCTAAAGCGGCAGATTGGCTTTGCGATATGGCTAAGACTTATTGCAGGAAGTGATAGAAAACACAATTTTAGCACAGCTGTCCTGATAGCACGAATTTCAGAAATCAACTGAGTGCAGATTTTTTGCCCAGCTTTTCAAGCAAAAAATCTGCACTCAGTTAGATAGTCAAGATTTTAAATTTTCCCAATTTTTCAAGAAAATTTAAAATCTTGGCGGTTCTGAAATTCTTTTTAAATCAGTAAATTATTGCCAACTTTCTTGAGAGAACTATAAATCAGCACCAAGTTTTTTGGGAGCATAAAAAGGGGGCTGTTTTTGCCCCCTTATTTTTATTCCAGCCCGAAACTCACCGACAGCGCGCCGTCAACCCTGTGCATAGCGTCGTTGTCCAGTTCGCCCATTCTTTCCTTGAGCCTTTTTTTGTCTAATGTACGCACCTGCTCCAAAAGTACGATGGAGTCCTTGGCAAGCCCATAGCGTTCCGCGTCCAAGGATATGTGAGTGGGCAGCTTTGCTTTTTCCTTCTGGCTGGTTATTGCGGCGGCGATCACGGTTGGAGAATGGCGGTTGCCGGTATTGTTCTGCACTATCAGTACGGGTCTTATTCCGCCTTGCTCCGAGCCGACCACCGGACTTAAATCGGCGTAGTATATTTCGCCTCTCTTTATGTTCATTTTGGATCGTTCCTTTCTGTTAAAACTTTTTTCTAACTCTATTTTTAACCGCTTATGGAAATTTATTCAGTTTGGGGTACTATATTTTATTATTGGGAGAGGGAATTTGTGATTTGAATTTTTTGCTTAATGCTTTTAGGAAAGTTGTGCTGTTCGGAAACCGGCATTTAGAAACGTTGTGCTGATTTTTATGTCTCTGCAAAGAAACTTGGCATAAAATAAGAGGCTGATTTTTCAGCCCCCTATTTTACTCTCCAAAAACTCAGTTTTCTCTCGTTCTCTCCTCGCCGTTTCCGATAAGCTCGTTCCTTCGGAAAAAGAGAGAGATACACCATACCGCCGATAAAGCGACTATGATATAAAGAATTCTGCTTATAATGCTGTCGCTTCCGCCGAATGCCCATGCGATCAGGTCAAAGCGGAAAATTCCCACAAGTCCCCAGTTTATGCCGCCGATAAGCAGGATCCAAAGCGCTAATTTATCCATCATTGTTTTTCACTTTCCTTTCTTTTTTAATTTTCTTTCACCTTTTGCATTTATCTTTGCTTTATTTTACGATTTCACGGTTTCTTATCACTATTATTTACAGATAATTTCTTATTATTCTTTGTACAAAAACAGTAAAAAATAAGAATAAATTTGTAAAATTTAACAAATTGCAAAAAATGAAAAAAATTTTTAAAAAAAGTGTTGACAAATCTTAGTTGTTCTTGTATAATAATTATCGTTGCTTGTGCAATAAATTTTGTGGGAGCTTAGCTCAGCTGGGAGAGCATCTGCCTTACAAGCAGAGGGTCACAGGTTCGAGCCCTGTAGCTCCCACCAAAATGGCCCGGTAGTTCAGTTGGTTAGAACGCTAGCCTGTCACGCTAGAGGTCGTGGGTTCGAACCCCATCCGGGTCGCCATTTTTTTATCTTCGGTATTTGCTTTTCGGCTTTGCCGATAATAAGCTCCTGTAGCTCAGTTGGTAGAGCAGGGGACTGAAAATCCCCGTGTCGTTGGTTCGATTCCGATCGGGAGCACCAAGTGTTTCTCCTGTCAAGGAGATTTGCGGATTTAGCTCATCTGGTAGAGCGCCACCTTGCCAAGGTGGAGGTAGCG
>CAZWRZ010000021.1:0-45963 GCA_964636555.1 uncultured Ruminiclostridium sp. | reverse complement strand
AATCACGGCAGTATGAAAATGCACCGCCGCTGATCGTTTTTATATTTTTCGGAAGAATCACAGATTTCAATCTGCACGAATAGAAAGCGGATAGTCCAAGTTCTTCCAAACCCGAGGGCAGCACTGCCGATTTGATATTACATTTACTAAAGGCTTCACAGCCTATCACTTTCAGACCGCTTGGAAATGATATATTGTCTAATTTTGTGCAGCTGTCAAATGCATTATCCCGAATGGCAGTGAGACTGTCGGGAAGCAGAACTGTTTTCAGATTTTCGCAGGAATAAAACGCCTTTGTTCCCACTTCCTCAATACCTTCGGAAATCTTTACCAAACACAGATGATTTGCGTTCATAAAGGCTTCAAAGCCAATGCTTATAACAGACTTTCCCCTATATTCGGAGGGAACTTCCACCTCGGTGACCGAAGGGACGTCTTTCAAAAGATAACTTTTCAGAACATACCCGCCCTGGCATTCCTCAAATTCAAACAACTTGTCTATATCCATATTACGCCTTTCCAAATCTCATTTTTCATTTTCTCTCCAATTAAAAGCTCATACCATTATTCGCTAAAATTCAAAATTTCCGATTTTTATAGTCAAGGAGCCACGCCGTAGTTTCCACACATTCATTCTCGCCTGAAATATCCAAGAGCTCGCTGACAAGTTTTTCCGAAATACTCCACCCCGCATTTTCCACAAAAGGCAGCAGCTCGCAAAGATCATACTCCGCAATTTTCCGCAAAATTTCTTTCTTATCAAAAAAGGCAAAGCTGTCATATTTCAATGCCAATTCAAAAACATCTTCGCGCAAAGCCTGACCCCAGTCAAATTCAACGCCCGGCTCATAGTCATCTTCCTTAATAAAGGGCTTTGTCATATCCAAGGAACAAGCAAGGCTCTGCAAAATGTTTTCCGCCGCCAGCTCAGAACAGCGGTCAAAAACGCCTAACTCAAAAATCACATCATCACCCAAAAACTCAACCTTTTCCAGACAGTCGCATTCTGCAAAAGCATTTGAGCCTATCTCTCTAAGACTTTTGGGCAAAGTCAGCGTCTTCATCTGGCAAAAGGAGAATGCCCCAGACCCGATCTTTTCAATGCCCTCGGGAATATTCACCTCGGTAATTTGTCCCAAAAACATAAAAACGTTGTCCTTGATCTCCGTTACAGGCTTACCCTTGTATTCCGCTGGAATGTCAACGGCGGTATAGGATTCGTCGTCGCCTAAAATGTAATATGAAAGGGTATAGCCCTTATCATTTTCCTCAAATTCAAAGATATTGTCAATATTCATTATAAATCCTCCAAAGAATTATTATTAAAGCCAAAATTCCGATTTTTATATTCCAAAAGCCAAGCAGTGATCTCCACAGAGCCCTTTTGCGCGGAAAGCTCCAAAAGCTCCCCGATACACTCCTCTGTGATGTTCCACCCCGCATTCTCGGTCAAGGGCAGTAAATGGCTCAGATTCCGTTCCGTGATTTCCTTTAAAACCTTTCCTTTATCAAACAAAGCAAAACTGTCATATTTCAGCGCAAGGGCAAAAACATCATTGCGCAGCGCTGAATCCCAGTCAAATAAAGACATTTTCTTTTTGCCCGAATAGGTTTCGTTTTCTATAAAGGGTTTTGTTATATCGCAGGAGAGCGCAAGCCCTTGCATAACGTTTTCCGCTGCCAGTTTAGGACATTTTCTGAAAACATCGCAGTCAAAAACCACATTATTTCCCAAAAAAATCACTTGTTCAAGCTCGCGACAGCTTGAGAAAGCGCCCGCCTCTATTTTTTTCAAAGAGTATGGAAGGATCACCGATTTTAAATCGCAAAAGGCAAAGGCGTCAACTCCGATTTTTTCAATTCCTTCGGGTATATTTACCACTGACAGACAATTAGACAGGAAAAATGCGTTGCTGCCGATTTCCGTTACCGGCAGTCCTCTGTATTTTGAAGGAATATCGGCATTATCGGTGAAATTTGCAAGCCTTAGCATATACCCGTTATCTGTTCTCACAAAATAGAGATCCTTGTATATATCCTTCATCATTCCTCCGAGCTGTACGAAAATCTGATACCATGATCCATGCAGTACCGCTCCGCACAGCTGCCCTTTGGACAGTATACAGTCAGCTTTGGGAGCGCCGTCAGCGCCTTAACGGTATAGTACCTTGTTTCCTCACTTACAAACCTTTTCAACGACTTAGGCAGGTAAAGTGTTGTAAGATTAGAACTGTTGCTGAACACTCCCGCCCCTAATTCAAGTACCCCATCGCAAATTTTAACTGTGGTGAGATTTCCACAGCTTGCAAAGGCGTACTTGCCGATCTTTTTCACAGAACCCGGAACAGTAACCTCCCTCAGAGAACTGCACTCGTCAAAGGCGAATGGAGCTATCTGCTCCACACTATCTGGTATTTCAATACATTTAAGGGCTTTCAGAAATGTAAACGCGCCCCTGCCGATAAATTTAAGTGTTTTCGGCAAAGTAATTTTGGTGATCAGCCTGCGTGACAGCATCTGCTCATGAGTAAAATTTGCGGTAACCGAGCCTGCCCCGATTCCCGAAGCCGCCGCAAAAGCTCCGTTGCCGATAACGGTAACAGTCCTTTTTCCTATTTTTTCGGGAACAACTACCTCGGTGACATTTACTCCCTTGTAGTTGGTGATAGTAAGGGTATCGGTAAGATCTCCCGACAGGTGAACGATATCCTTGCCGTTTCCGTTGATTGCAGGCTTGTCTGCGACCTCTTCCCACTTTTTAAAGCTCCATGTTTTGCTCAGCACCTTTACCGAATCGGGAGCAGCATTAAGCTCAACAAGCATCTTTTTTTCCGCTTTTTCCCGCTCCGCCTCAAAGTCAGCGGTTCGGTTTTTGAAATCCAGAAGAAAAGCTATACATTCGGGGCGGTTGTTATCCTGTGAATACTGTATCATCTCGTCACGGCGCTTGATATTGTCAAGCCAGCCCATTTCCTCAACAAGAGGCAGTGAATCCGCCGCGTTGTTATCAATAAGTCCTTTGATTATCTTTGTTTTGTTAAGCTTGTCGTAATTGAAGTTATCGCGGAAAAATTCAAAGGTTTCTTTATTTACAAAACGCGCCTTTGTGATCTCGTATATCTTTTCGGTGCAGTGGAATTTCTGTCCGCCCAGTTCCTCCGCCAACCCTTTCATTACCCTAAGATAATCTTCATCGGAAAGCTTGCCTGTCATAGAGCAATATTCATACCAATAGCTGTCCGTATATGCTCCGCCGCTGACAATGATTTTTTTGCGTTCCTCCGAAAGGGTTACGCCCAAATTTTTAAGCTCTGTTACAATAAAATCATCTCCGCCGAATATAGCATAAAAAAGCATATCGGACGGATAAAAGGACAGCCGTTCCTTGTTCTCACAGAGATATTTTAACACCTTTGACCGTTCCTCATCGGACAAAAGCTTTAATGCAGAATTATCCTCCCTTTTTATCTGCTTAACAAGCTTAACTCCTTTAAAACAGCAAGCTCCCTTAATATGCTTTAAAATATTCAGCAGACAAAGGGCATAACTTGAGCGGTAATTATCGCTCCTCATTTTTTTCAGCTCACGTCCTGCGTAGCAGGTATATCGCTTTTCCGTTTCCTCCGTTTTGGGGATATCAAAACTTGCGCCCTTTTCAACAAGCACCTTTACAGTTTCGATTCCCCGAAAGCGGCAGGCAATACCCAATGCCCTTGCGGAAAACTCCGCCATGCCGATCATTTCAATAAACTCCGCCAATTCCTCGGGAGATTTGTTTATTACCGCATTTTCCAAAGCTTCAACTCTGTCCATTATATTTGATCCTCCTTGTATATATAAGGCTTGTTATTTCGTTTGCAGTATTCCTCGGAATTGCTGTCCGGTTCGACCTCTGTCAGCCTGTGATCAAACAGAATGCCGTTTCTCTCGCAGTATTTTTCCGCAAATGACCCCTCGGAAACAATAATACCTGTGAGCTTAGGATCTTTATTTCCCATGTCAACGATATGGTGTCCTATGTTTTTTACAGACTGCGGAAGTACCACCGCCATAAGCTCATGACAGTGCGCAAAAACCGCGTCTCCAAGCGTTTCCGTGCCCTCGGGTATTTCAATAAATCTCAAAGAATCACAATAGTAAAACGCCCGTCTGTCAATAGCTTTGACCGTGTTCGGAATAACGATTTTTTTCAGGCTGTGACATTCCGCAAAGGCGTTTTCCCTGATCCTCTCCACCCCCTCGGGAATATTCACCGATTCAAGAGACTTGCAGTTCCAGAACGCGCCTCTGCCTATTGCATTAACGGTATCGGGCAGTGTAATGCTTGTTATGGCTTCTCTCACCCTTGCCGCTTCGGGTGTTACCCTGCGCGCAAAAGGACAGAATGCGCTGTCATCAATAGCAGTGACGGTATTCTTTCCTATTTTTTCGGGAACAACAATCTCTGTCCGCAAGCCCTTATATCCTGTAATAATTATAGAGCCGTCCTCCCGCTTTTTAAAGCTCCACAGATCTTTCAAAGCCGTAACCGAATCGGGAGCGGCGTTAAGCGACCTCTGCTCCTTTTTCTCCTCTTTGATCCGTTCCTTTTCAAGGTCGGCAGTGCGGTTTTTGAAATCCAAAAGAAGGGTAGTACATTCGGGTCTTTCCTTTGCGTTAGCATAGCCGATAAGCTCATCACGCTTTTTGGGCTGAGAGAGCCAGCCATTGTCAAGACACACCTTCAAAAGATCCGTCCTGTCCGAATCAATAAAAAATTCCATAAGCTTCTTTTTGTTGATCTGGGAAGTATCAAAGCAATCTATAATACATTTCAAAAGGGAAGTGCTTTTTATGTACTTAGGCACATTGCTCCCGAAAACAGACTTGAAGTAAAGCATAGGCTTGTCAAGCTCTTCCCGAAAACTCCTTGCCATTTCAACAAAGCTTCCCTCATCTGACTTCTGCAGCTTCTGCATAACAACGCAAAAAGTATACAGTATCCGGGATACCGTTTCCATATCCTCTTTATTTTCCAAAGGCACTTTATCTTTATAGGCAGTAAGGGAATAAACCACAATATCCGACAGCCTAACTTCTGACTCTTTCATTTCCTTTACCGCCCTCTTATCATTATGAAGAAGTGCCGTAAACAGTTTATCTTCCGCATATTCAGCCATTTCATTTCTCCTTTTCCGCATAACAGCAGACGGCAGCCTATCCTCCGCATTTTCGGACATCTCAGTTCTCCTTGACCTTATATGGCACATTGTTTCTCTTGCAATACTTTTCGGCATAGCTTCCTGCAGGCACCGTTACATTTACATTCTCATCAAGAGAAAAAATATTCTGCGGCTCCGTATTCTTGTGAGTAAAGTTTTTGATCTTCTTCACCGATTCGGGCAAAGCAATGGATTTAAGGGAAATACAGCAGTAAAAGGCTCTTTCCCCTATCTCCTCCACGCCCTCGGGAATAACCACATTGTCAAGATCATAGCACCGCATAAAAGCCCGCCTGCCTATCTTTCTTACAGTGCATGGTATAGACACGGTTTTCAGGTTTTCGCAAACGTCAAAGGTCTCCTCCCCGATCTCCTCCAATCCCTCGGGAAGCTCTATCGAGGCAAGCCTTATGCAGGCGGTAAAAGCCCAAGTACCCAATTCCCGCAAAGCGGAGGGCAATTTGATCCGCTCTAAATTCTGACAGGAATAAAAGGCATAGTCTCCGATCTTCCTTACTCCTTCGGGAATATTTATATCCTTTAAATGAGTACAGCCCGAAAAAGCCCTGTTTCCTATTGCTTCAACAGTTTCGGGCAGGGTTATCTTTGTGATATTCTGCCTCAATCCTATCTGCTCAGTTCTAAGTCTCGGCTTTTCGGTGGAAAAAGCCTGATCGCCGATCTCCCTAACAATCAAACTGCCGATCTTTTCGGGAACTATGACTTCGGTGCGCTTTCCCTTATAACCTGTAATAATAACTCCGCCGTCCTCCCGCTTTTCAAACCCCCATATCTTCCTCTGCTCTGTAACGGAATTAGGGTCGGCGTTGATTTGCCGCATAATTCTCTTTTCCGCCCTCTCCTGCTCTGCTTTCAGATCGGCGGTGCGGTTCTTGAAATCCAGCAAAAAGGTTGATAGCCCCGATCATAAACTGCTTTTGATTCATTTTCTTCCTGTCAAAATGATCAATAACAAATCTGAATATCTTAGGGTCATACATACGTTTCTGCTTAGGATTGCAGTTCATATTGTAATTTCCGTAATATATGGCGTCGGAATAGCGCAGTGTTTTACCGCCCATTTCATCGGAAAGCAACTTGATCTTCTCCATATATTCCTTATCGTCAAAATAGTCTATCATATAGGAAAATTCCGTCCACTGAAAGCCCCGTCCCGTGTCGGTAAGCTCCTTGGTTCGCGCCTCGGATATTTTTGCGCCGTATTCCTTAAGAATTTTTGTAATTTGCTTAGTGCCGCTTATAATGGAGTAAAACAGCAGTTCGTCAATATCAAGGGCGATCCTTTCACGGTTTTCGCACAGATATTTTACTATCTTCGCTCTTTCCTCCAAAGGAAGCGCAATAAAGGTTTTTATTTCCTCTCTCCTTATGCTTGTATTTCTTACGGTATTGGTAAAAAATCCGTCCCTTACGTCCATAAAGGCGGCGCAGCGGAGAGCCTTTGTCATTTCCAAAGGTGCCAGCCAATAGTATATCGTGTAATATGAGCCGTGGGGAGGACGTGTATAGGCAAAGCTTGCCCCGCCCTCCACCAGTGCCTTTACATAAGGCAGACCTCTGAAGCGGCAAGCCAGTCCCAAGGCTCTCGCCGTGTTCATGAGGTCGCCTAACTGCTTATATATTGCGGAGATTTCCTGAGGAGATTTTGTCAAAACCGCGTTTTCAAGTGTCTCCAGCTTTGCTCTTGAATATTCCATTATTTTTGATCCTCCGTGTTTTTGATAATGTAAGGTATGTTGTATAATTTGCAGTATTTTTCAGCATAGCTATCAGCGGGTACAGTTACCGTTACTGTCAGTTTCTCTTTCTGCTCTGTATAAATAAATGTGGAAAAGATAGTTCTTGGCGTTTGGCTTCTTTGCATAGGGTTTTCGATCAGCTTTACAGATTTGGGGAGAGTGACCGATCTGAGCTTTGAGCAGTCGGCAAATGCCCCAACGTCGATTTCTTTTACACCTTCGGGAATTGTTATTTCCTCAAGGCTTGAACACTGCCAGAATGCCAGAGATTCTATTTTCTTGACAGTAGGCGGAATTGTAACCCTTTGCAATTTTTCACAGCCCGCAAAACAGCAGCTGCTGATTTTTGTTATCTCATCGGGCAGAGCTGCGGAGATCAAGCTTGTACAGTTGCAAAAGGCGTTTTTCTCTATCTTCTTTACCGATAAGGGAATATCTATCTCCGAAAGCTTTTCGCATCCGAAAAATGCGTGTTCACCTATGCTTTTGACTTCATTTGGCATATTTACCGAAATCATGCTTTTGCACTCCGCAAATGTGCTGTCCTCGATCTTTTTAACAGCCTTAGGGATATTTATTGAAGAAAGCCTTTCACAGTGAAAAAAAGCAAATTTTCCTATAACCTCCACAGTTTCGGGAAGAACAATCTTTGTTATATTCCTTCGTAATTCTTTCTGCTCATCTGTCAGCCGCACCGCATAAGGCGAAAAAGCATACTCGCCTATCTCTCTTACAGTGTCCTTGCCTATCCTTTCAGGTACGTTCACCTCGGTGCGTTTGCCCTTGTATCGCGTTATAACGATACTGCCGTCCTCCCGCTTTTCAAAGCCCCAGAACTTTTTCAGTTCCGTAACGGAATAGGGATCGGCGTTGATCTCCCGCATAAGCTTTTTCTCTGCCTTTTCCTGCTCCGCCTTAAGGTCGGCGGTGCGTTCCTTGAATTCCAAAAGCCACGCGGTGCATTCGGTCTTGTCATTGTCTGCGGCGAACTGTATCATCTCATCGCGCTTTCTCGGCATTTTCAGCCAGCCGTATTTTTCGCAAACCTCTAAAAGATCAGGTTTTCCTGTTAAAATAATTGCCTGCATGGTTTTCTTTTTGTTGATCTTTTTCGTGTCAAAATGTGCAAGAACGCAATCAAAAAACCTTGGATCGTTTGGGAACAGATCTCTTATATCTTCCATAAAATAGGAGTTGACAGTGATAAACTTGCCGCTCTCCATATCCTTTGACAGTTCCGTTATGATCCATATTAACTCGTCAACCGTCATAAGAGATAGGGTAAAGCGGTAAAAGTAAAACGGGTTCTGCTCTGTTTTTACTACATTTGTAAGCAGATCAAGGGCGCTTTGCGGTATCTTTATTCCTTTTTCTCTCAAAAGCTCCGTCACCTTATAGTCGCAGTGCATTATTGCAAAATACAAAAGGTTTTGCAGATTGCAGATCCTGTTATCGTCAAGCTCGATAAAATATCTGACGCACTTCAGCCGTTCCTCCTCGGAAACGGCGTCGATCCTCTTATCAAAGGCTATTATATTGTCCTCTGCTATCCCGTCGCTTCCTTTCCACGTCTGTGACATTCCCATTAACAGAAATTTCGGATCAAGAAGGGAAAAGGTAAAATCCTCCTGCATATCGTAATAGGGAATACCGTTGGGATTTATATAGCATAGTTCATGATACAGCCACTTATCCCCGTTTTTAAATGCTGCGCTGTTGTTTACAAGGACTTTTACCCACTCCAAGCCGCGGAAATGACAGGCAAGTCCCAGCCCACGACCGCTTTGGTCAATTATTTCAAGTCTTTTGCAGGTTTTGTCCAGCTCCTCGGGAGAGTCGAAAAGTACCGACCGCTCAAATTCCGTCATTTTCTCTGATTCAGTCATTTTCCTTTTTACCCGTTTCGTTTTCATTTGTTATATATGGAATATTGTTCCTCTTGCAGTATCTTTCTGCATAGCTCTTGGCACTGACCGTAACCGTCACCTTTTCACTGCCCGAAAAAACAGTTTCAAGCTCCCACCCCTTACGTTTATAGTTTTTGACAGACTTTAACGATTTGGGCAGAGTAACGGACTTAAGCTCGGGACAGTCTGCAAAGACCTTTTCGCAGATCTCCTCCACGCCCTCGGGAACGGTTATCTCCTCAACGGCAAAGCACCGCAGAAACGCCCATTTTCCTATTTTCTTAACAGTAGACGGAATAGTGACGTTTTTCAATAACTTGCACCCCGAAAAACAACCGCCGCTTATTTCGGTCAAGCCCTCGGGCAAATCAACGGAGATCAGGCTCTGACAGCCCACAAACGCGCCTAACCCGATCTCATTTACCGACAAAGGAATACTTATCTCGGGAAGAGCGTTACAGCCGCAGAACGCACTTGCTCCTATACTTTTCACTCCCTCCGGTAAATTTATTGAATAAAGCCTCTCGCAGTCATAAAAAGCGCCCTCTCTTACAGCTTCCACAGTTTCGGGCAAAGTAATTTTTGTTATCAGCCTGCGGAATTGCTTCTGCTCCTCCGTAAGCCTGAGCGCATGGGGCGAAAAGGCGCGCTCGCCTATCTCTCTTACAGTTTCCTTGCCGATTTTCTCCGGTACTTCGACTTCGGCGCGGTTACCCTTGTACCGTGTTATAACAATACCGCCGCCCTCACGCTTTTCAAAGCCCCATGTCTTTTTCAATTCGGTAACGGAGTTGGGATCGGCGTTAAGCTCATGCATAAGCTTTTTCTCCGCCTTTTCCTGCTCGGCTTTAAGGTCGGCGGTGCGGTTTTTGAATTCCAGAAGCCACGCAGTGCATTCGGTTTTGTCGTTGTCTGCGGCGAACTGTATCATCTCGTCGCGCTTTTTTGGCATTTTCAGCCAGCCGTGCTTTTCACAGATAGCCAGAAGCTCAGGGCTTTCTCTCAGAATAATTTCCTGCATGGTTTTCTTCTGATTGAATTTTCTTTGATTAAAATGAGAAAGAAGGCAATCAAAAACCTCAGGCTCAAAAAAGAACCTGTGTTTTGTATTATCCATGAGCCATACGGTGACTGTAATTTTTTCCTTTTCCTCCATATCCTTTGACAGTTCATTTACCGTCCATATAAATTCATCGGCTGTCATATATTTTACATTAAGACAATAATACCAAAAGAAATAATGATCCTGTTCATTTTCTCCTGTCAGCATTTCGCGGGCGCTTTTGGACAGCCTTATCCCTTTTTCCCTCAAAAGCTCGGTCACCTTATAGTCGCAGTATACTATTGCAAGGTACAAAAGCCTTTGCAGATCGCAGATCCTGTTATCGTTAAGCTCGACAAAATACCTGACGCATTTCATTCTTTCCTCTTCGGAAACAGCGTCAAATTCCGTATCAAAAGCGAGTATGCTGTCCCGTGATATCACATCGCTGCCATTAGTTTGAGGAAATGACATTTTTCTAACCTGAATTTTTGAATCCAAAAGCGAAAACATAAAATCGTCATATAAGGCATAATAAAGCTTCCCTTGGGGATTTGTATAGCAGCGGTTAGGAAACTGCCGCATATCATCATGCTTGAACACAACGCCGTTTTGTATAAGTACCTTTGCCCAATCCAACCCTCTGAAATGGCAGGCAAGCCCCAGCGCGCGGCTTCTTTTATCAATGCTTCCAAGCTGCTTACACGTTCTGTCAAGTTCCTCGGGAGAGTCAAAAAACACCGACTTTTCAAGCTCTCTTATCTTCTCGGTCTCAGTCATTTTCTTCCTCCATAATTATGTACGGTATATTGTTTTCTTTGCAGTATTCTTCGGCATAGCTTTCGGCGGGTACGGTCACAGTCAGGTTTTCACAGCCTGCAAAAATCGTTTTCGGCTTATGAATTTTAAAATCTATGAACCATATCGATCTTACCGATTTAGGCAGTGTGACGGATCTCAGATCACCACATTTGATAAAGACTTCATCGTCGATTTCTTCCACACCCTCGGGTATTGTTATTTCTTCAAGAGAATAGCAGTGCATAAACGCCCATTTTCCTATTTTTTTGACCGTGGGAGGAATTGTGATTTTTTTCAAGGCTTCGCACTCCGCAAAACAGCCTTTGCGTATTTCTGTTATTCCGTGGGGCAGATCTATGGAGATCAGACTTTGACAGCCGGAAAATGCGCTTCCCCCTATTTCCTTTACCGATAAGGGAATATTTATTTTAAAAAGCCTTAGACAGTGGTAAAATGCGATATTGCCGATTTCTTCCACACCCTCGGATATTATCGCTTCTTCAAGAAAATTGCAGTTTCTGAACGCCCAGTCTCCTATTTTTTTGATATTGGGCGGAATTGTGATTTTTTCCAAGCCTGTGCAGCCTGCAAAACAGCCCTCGCTTATTTTTGTTATTCCTCGGGGTATATCTATGGAGATCAGGCTCGTGCAGCCATAGAATGCGCTCTCACCTATTTCCTTAACCGATAAGGGAATATTTATTTCAGAAAGATTTTGACAGCAGGAAAATGTCTTTGCGCCGATCTCTTTTGTTCCCTCCGGGATATTTATTGAAATAAGCCCCCTACAGTTGTAAAAGGCGCTCTCTCTTATTGCTTCCAATGTCTTGGGCAAAGTGATCTTTGTTATACTTCTTCGTAAATTCTTCTGCTCCTTTGTCAGCCGCGGCGCGTCGGTGGAAAAGACTTCTTTGCCTATTTCCCTTACAGGATACTTGCCTATTCTCTCGGGTACGTTCACCTCGTCGCGGTTGCCTTTGTACCGTGTTATGACGATACCCCCGTCCTCACGCTTTTCAAAGCCCCAAGTCTTTTTCATTTCGGTAACGGAATAGGGATCGGCGTTAAGCTCCCTTTTCAGCTTTTTCTCCGCCTTTTCCTGTTCCGCCTTAGGGTCGGCGGTGCGCTTTTTGAATTCTAAAAGCCACGCGGCGCATTCCTTTTTGTCATTTTCTGCGGCGAACTGTATCAATTCATCGCGCTTTTTTGGCATTTTCAGCCAGCCAAGTTTTTCGCAGACTGTCAAAAGGGCAGGGTTTGCACTCAATATAATTTCCTGCATAGTTTTCTTTTGGCTGATTCTTTTTGTATTAAAATGAGTAAGAAAGCACTCGAATGATTCAGGCTCATGATCATAAATCAACTTGTTTTGTAAAGCCTCTATGTTCCGAATATAGCCGTCGATAACTTTGTTTTCCCCTAAATCCTTTGACAATTCGGCGACAGCTTGGATAAACTCGTTTGCGCTCATGTATGTTGTGTTCAGAAAAAAACGGTTTTGATTTGTATAATCGCCTATTAACATCATTTCACGGGTACTTTGCGAGATAGTTATCCCTTTTTCCCTCAAAAGCTCCGTCACCTTAAAATCGCAGTATATTATCGCATTGTACAAAAGCTCCTGCAAATCACAGATCCCGTTGTTGTTCAGTTCTATAAAATACCGTACGCACTTCAGCCGTTCCTCTTCGGAAACGGCGTCAATTTCGCTTTCAAAGGCAAACATACGGTCACTTGGCACAGCTTCGCCCTTGTCTGTTAGCTGAGGCGGCAAACTCCTTAACAAAATTTTCAGATCCAAAAGGCAGAACATAAAATTATCACATAAGGAAAAATAGTGATCTCCGCGGCGGCTTATATAGCAAAGACTCGGAAGCAGCCTCATGTCCTCGCGCTTGAATACAATCCCGTTATTTACAAGGACTTTCACCCAATCCAACCCGCGGAAATGACAGGCAAGACCCAGCGCACGGCTTTTTCCGTACATATCACCAAGGCGCTTACAGGTTTTGTCCAACTCCTCGGGCAAATCAAAAAGCACCGATCTTTCAAGCTCTGTTATCTTCTTCTCACTTTCAGTCATTTTTTCTCTCCGATTTAATTTTCCTCTCTGATCTCATAAGGAATATTATTCCTCTTGCAATATTTTTCGGAATAAGATCCCTTGTATACCATTGCCGTCAGATTTGGACAGTTATCAAAAACGCTCTGGGGTGTTACCGTGTTCACTGTATAATTCTGCATTTTCCTGAGTGATCTGGGCAGATATACTTTTTCAAGAGAGAGACAGCTTGCAAAAGATAAATAGCCTATCTCCTCCAAACCCTCGGGAAGAACAGCTTCCTTTAAGCTTTTGCAATACTCAAAAACATTTCTTTCCAGCTTTTTCAGTCCCTCATGGAAAATGACCTTTTCCAGCGCATAACAGTGGAAAAAGCTGCATGTGCGCAGCACCTCCACGCCCTTTGGAATATCTATTTCTTTAAGGGCAATGCATCGGTTAAAGGTGTATCTCCCTAACTCTTTGAGATTTTCGGGCAGCTCGATTCTTTCAAGCTTTACGCAGTCCGCAAAGGATCCGCCCGGGATCTGCTCCAGATCCCGCGGAAGTTTTATTTTTTCAAGAACCTTGCAATAGCTGAATGCGGATTCACCGATACTTCTCACCGAATCGGGAACGATCAGTTCTTTCATCTCCTTGCACATAGTGAAAGCTCTTTCCCCTATGACCTCAACGCCGTCGGGAATGTTGACCTCCTTCAGCGAAACGCAGTAAGAAAATGCATTTCCGCCTATGACCTTTATTGTGTCGGGAAGCTTGACCTTTTCAATATTATGACGGAATTCGTTACATTCCTTGGTAAGTCTGCCTGCAAATTTGGAAAAGGCATAGCTTCCGATCTCTGTAACTGTATCCTTTCCTATCTTTTCAGGCACGGTGACCTCCATGCTGCTTCCCAAGCCCCTTTTACAGCTTGTGATAACAAGAGCTCCGTCCTCTTTTTTGTTAAAGCCAAAGCGCTTTTTCAGCTCCGATACGGAGTTGGGATCTGCGTTAAGCTCGCGCATAAGCTTCTTTTCCGCCTTTTCCTGCTCCTTGGCAGCATCGGCGGTTTTCTCCTTGAACTCCAACAGCCAAGCAAGACACTCGGTCTTGCCATGCTCGGAGGCGTTCTGTATCAGCTCGTCACGCTTTTTAGGCATTTTCAGCCAGTCATGCTCCGCCGCAATGGCCATAAGCTCCACTCGGTCATTTTCTATTATGAAAGTCCAGACCTTTTTCTTTTGAATTTTTCTGTTGTCAAAACAGTCCAGTACGCAGGCAAACAGCTCGGGTTCGTAAAAATGCTTGCTGTATTCCCAATCATAGGCGCTTGAACAATACATCTTTTCCCCAAGCTCCTCTGTGAGCCTGCGCAGAACGTCTATCAGCTTCTGACCGCTCAGACCCTTTACTGCCTGTATATGTCCGTACCAAGGCAGTGTAAATTCGCCTGCCTTAGCTGCGCCTCCTACGGGACAGGTAAGGAGCTTTACCACAAACTCCGAAAGTTTAAACCCCTTGTTCTTCAGGCTTTTTATCTTCGGTATATCGTTGTGCATGATCGCTAAATAAAGGGGATCTTCCTTATAAAGTTCTATCATATTTCGTCCTTTCTGAGTACCATTTTTATCGCCCAAGAGGGAACGTCATAGTTATTGAAACCCGCTCCATTCATTTCGTCCTCAATGAAAACAAAGGCGGCGTCATAGGGCGGTTTTTTGGCGGGGAAGTCGCCGAAACCGTCAGTAAAATAGATAAGTCCCTTTAAATTTTCAAACTCTCCGCAGTCCACCAAGG
This sequence comes from uncultured Ruminiclostridium sp., assembly GCA_964636555.1. Classification (GTDB taxonomy): domain Bacteria; phylum Bacillota; class Clostridia; order Oscillospirales; family Ruminococcaceae; genus Ruminiclostridium_E. Next base: position 31,411 of record CAZWRZ010000021.1, on the reverse strand, counting down.
AATTAACATAGCTGAACAGCGGGCGGAAATCCGTACCGCCCATGCCGTGAAGCTGCATATTGCTGAGATAATCATCAAACTCCTGCTGTGTGGTGATTTTCACGTCCTCCTGAATAGCGGCGTCACACTGAACGATATGGAGATTTATTTTTGTGAAAAAGCTCTCGGTGCTTTTCAGAACATTGTAGGTTTTCTGCACAAATGTCTGCACCAGCTCTCCCGAGGTTGAACCCGAAGTATCAATGGCAATTACAAAGTCCCTTATACGCTTTACGTCCTTGTACTCCAAAGGCTCAATAAGGGGCATATTTTCATACAGCTTCAAGCCGTAGGTGTAATAGTTATAGTCGAATTCGTCGGGGTTTATCTTCATTATCTCCCCTCTGACTGCGAATTTTTTAAGAAATTCCGTGTAGTTGTAACGCTCACGGTTGATCTCCTTAAGATTCTGGGTCAGAAGCCCCGCTTCCGTGCCCTGTCTCCGTCCGAAGGCTTCAAGCTCGGTCTGCATACGGAGGGCGATTCCGCCCCAGCTTTCCGCAAGCAGACTAAGCCTTTCCAAAGCTGTCAGGGAGGTAGGCGCTGCGCCTTGAAGACCAAGCCCCGCTTTTTCGTCTTCGGTCATATACCACAGCAAATGTTCGTCGCCCTTAAACAGCACCGACAGCTTTTCTATTGTGGATTGAGGCAGATGCTTGTCAAGAAGATAACTGTATATTTTTTCCGAGGAAACAATATTTATCTTCTTCTTGATATTTTCAAAAAACTGCATCTGCTCACCCGCACGCAGGATATTCAGATAAGGCAGATTAAGGTCGTTTATGGTGCTTTCCACCGCAATATCACAGGCAAGATCCCACAAATCCTGATTTATCAGAGTATTTATGAAAAAATGCTTGAAAACGCAGTGGAAAACGGAGTGGAGAAAATTCCGTATAGGAACGTTTTCCTCTACTCTGTAAGCAGTTAAAATATGTACGGGGTCATAGACATAAGACTCACCGTCACAGGCGGTGCAGGTGGTAATATCGGGACGGGGGGAGGGATTGATCCTGTTAAGTGACATATCCATAAACCGCATATTTACCAGCAGCTTGTTTTTTGACATCTGGAGAATTTCGGCGGCTATCTTTTCGGTTTTTGACTTTTTTTCTTCTTCGTTCAAAATGTTCACTTCCTTTATTTTTTCTTTATGTAAAGCTTCTTGGATTTTTCGATAACTTTCCAATTATATTATACTATTCAAGGGGTGGAAAGTCAACTGAAATATGGTGTTTTTTCACCTTTCCGTGGGCTGTTTTTGGGCTATTCATATATCGGAAATTGATTTTTTAACTTGCGGTGAGGCTGTTTTTTATTGCATGGAAAGCAGTGTTTTTATTTTTAATATAGCACAAAGAAATGGTGAATTACAATGGCTTTGTTGAAACAAAATAAAAACGTATTCACATAAATCCAATACGGATTTTGTAAATACGCTTAGTAATATCTTTATGCTTTGCTGAACACCGCTGTCACCGTGAATGTATCATTATTGATCTCCGCAAAGATCTCCCCTTTCATTTTGTGCATAAGCTGTCTGCATATATATAAGCCCAATCCGCTGCCTCCGATATTTTCGGCATTTTCGCCACGCCAAAAGCTTTCAAAGATATGAGGCAGCTCAGATTTGCCGAGTGTACAGCCTGTGTTTTTTACCGAGATGAGGACGGCTTCTTCGTCATCGGGGAACAGCAGTTCAATTCGCTTTCCGTCGCCATATTTCAGTGCATTTTCCATTGCGTTTTGAAGCACCTCAATACTGCGGTTCAGGTCTCCCGAAAGGAGTGTGTTTGTGTATTCACCGATATTGAATTCCGTCTTGACAAGGGACAGCTTTTCGGTGTAATATTCCGAAATGCTTTTGACCAGATCCGACAGGTAAAACTCGCTCTGTTCCACCTCGAGGCTTAAAAAATCCTCTCTTGAAGCGGTAATTATCTGAGAGATGTAGTTTTCTATTTCGTCAGCCTTTTGGTTGATGCTTTCGGCAATCTCCCTTTGCTTTTCCTTGTCGTTGTACAGATCTTTGGACAGCGCCTTTGAGTACAGCTTGATCGCCGAAAGGGGAGTTTTTACATCGTGGGACAGCGACAGCAGCAGAGTTTTCTTTTCCTTTTGGAGTTCAAGCTCCCGCTGCTTTTGCTGTTCAATATTTTCTCTCAAAAGGTCAATGCCCCATAAAAATTTGCCGAAATAGCGGTTTTTGCTTTCCTTTACGGGAGCTGTAAGATTGCCCTTGGAAAGCTTGTAGGGAATATCGGAAAGTGTATTAAAGGGAAAAAGAATTTTTTGGCGGATATACAGCAGCAGCCCGAAAACCGCCAGCCCCGCTGCCGCAAGAATAACATTTACTGCCGCCGTTATCAGAATACGGTTTTCGTTATTCCGGGCGGAATAATCAAAGCGGTAAAGCCTTCCGCTGATTTCTTTTATCAAATAATCGCTGTCCGAATTATAAAAATCCTCTCCGTATTCCGCAACTTTTTTCAAATACTTGTACTGCGACAGTTCAAGACTGTCAAAACCCTCTTGCTCGATTTGCAGGGCAGCTCGGTTGATCTCAACCCGGTATTGCCTGCCCGAATCCGATGAATTAAGGCTTATCAAAAGCAAATTTGCGCCTATAAAAATCAAGCCGAGCACTGCGGCGAAGACTGCGAAAACATTTTTCCACGCTTTCATAAATACCTGTACCCCACGCCCCAGACGGTTATGATCTTCTGCGGATCTTTCGGATCTTCTTCAATTTTCTGACGGAGCCATTTTATGTGGACGGTAAGTGTCTGCGGCTCGGAAAAGCTGTCCTTGCCCCACACTGTGTCAAAAATGTATTCCTTGGAAAGAGTGCGTCCCTTGTTTTCCAAAAGAAGTACCAACAGATCAAATTCTTTGGCGGTCATCTCAATGGGATCGCTGTTTTTGTGTACGGTGCGCTGTATTTTGTTTATCTTGATATCGCCGTCAACAAGCTCGTCAAGGGAATATCTCCGCTTGAATATCCCGCCGATTTTCGCCAGCATTATATCAATGTCGTAGGGCTTTTCGATATAGTCGTCCGCTCCTAAATTAAGCCCTGACAGTTTATCTTCCTTTTCCGTTTTTGCGCTTACTATAAGTATTGGCGTGTTGCTTTCCGCACGTATCTTTTCGCACAGCCAAAAGCCGTCCTTTTGGGGCAGCATTATATCCAGCACAATAAGCCTTGCGCCGTATTTTTGATACAGCTCCAAGGCTTTTTCGGCATTTTCGGCAGCAGACACCGTGTAATTCTCTTTTCGGAGAAAATCACACAGCAGCTCTGCCAGTTCCTTGTTATCTTCAACTACTAAAATATCGGTCAACTTTTTTACCAGCCCATTTCCATAAGCCAGCCGTTAAGCTCTCTTTCACGCTCTCTCAGCTTGGACTTATCGTATTTATCTAAATTATACTCGCCTTTTATATTTCCGTCAACAATATACAGAATTCTTGTGCATTTTGCCGCAACCTTCACATCATGTGTCACAAGCATTATGGTAGTCCCCTCGGAATTGAGCCTTGCCAGCTCCTCCATTACCTCGTCGGAGGAAGTGCGGTTCAGCGCGCCTGTTGGCTCGTCTGCAAATATCATTTTTGGATCGTTTATCATGCTTCTGCTTATGCAGGCTCTTTGGAGCTGTCCTCCCGATACCTCGTTGATATCGTTGTCGGCGATATCTATAATTCCAAGCTTGCGCATAAGCTCGCAGCCTCTTTCCACAGTCTTTTTGCGGCTTTCCTTGATCTTGCCCGACTGACAGGCGGGCAGGATTATGTTATCCAGCACCGAAAGATTTTTCAGCATATACATCTGCTGAAAGATAAAGCCCATTTCGTCAAGCCTGAGCTCTGCCAGCTCTTTCTGATTAAGCTTTGCAAGATTTTTCCCGCAGAAAAACACCTCACCCGCCGTAATATTGTCCATTCCCGAAACGGCGTACAGCAGGGTGGATTTTCCCGAACCCGAGGGACCCATTACCGCAACCATTTCCCCCTCTTTTACGCTGAAATTCACGTTTTTCAGCACGTTATTCTGCCTTTTGTTTACAATGTAGGTTTTGCAAAGGTCTTTTACTTCCAAAATATTTGTCATAATATTGCTCCTTTTTTAGAACATGTTCTTATTCGTTGTTTGATATCTGTGACGAGGATATGCCTCTCACACCCTGTGCCGAAACAAACGCCGCCAATGCCGTCGCAGCAAGGACGATAAGAGGGAATATTACATAAACCTCCAATGCCTTGATTTCATATTCAATACTGTATGCTCCCATCATCTGGAAAACAGGCGTAATTATCAGTGATGACAAGGGTGATGAGATCAATGCGCCGAACAATACCGAAATCAAAAGCACAATTCCTATACGCACTGTCTGCCATAAAACAAGGAAGTTGTTTTTAAAGCCTATTGCTTTAAGCAGAGCGATCTCGCTTTTTTCCTTTGTGATAAAGCTCTTGACCATAAGCACCGCTACAAGTATATTTATGCACAGAATAATGCTTAAAATCAACACCTTCATACTGTCAAGCTGCTCCGCTACATCGCCTATCATATAGCCTATATATTCTCCCGATGTAAAAATTTTTGCATCCTTAAAGAGATCCTGCAGCATTGACTTTCTTTCCGCAAGAGCGCCGCTGTCGGGATTATCCTTATAGTTTACCTGAAGTCCGAAGCTGCCCATGGCATATCTGTAATCAAGCTCAGCGTCCCGGTGAAAGCGGATACCCTCGCCCATATTGTTCATGCTTTGGTTAATTGCGCTGACGGTGTAGGTTTTTGTGTCCTCTCCTATTTTGATTTTGACATCGTCTCCGATTTCCGCACCGATACGCTCGGCTATCAGATAGGTCAGTGCCACCTCGTGAACATTCTGCGGCGGTGTGCCCTCCAAATAAGTATACATATCCGTTGTCACATCTCCCATGCCTTGGAACGACAGGGAATTTGTGAGCTTATCTCCCTTTGAAATATTCCCCCTGAACACTATTTCCTGAAAAACATCAACTTCGATTCCGTTTTCGGAGAACATTTCACGCACCTGGTCAAAGGACTGCTCTACATTTTTCTTGTTATCATCGTTGGGATTGAACAACAGCTCCCGTGAAATAACATGATCGCTTTCTGCCATATTAAAGGTCGTTATCATACGGTCGGAGCGCAGAGTATTTATCGTATTAACTGGGATGATCACAAGCAGAGTTCCGATTATGAAAATAATTATCATTGATATATAGCTTTTTATTCCGCTGAAAATATCGTTTACCGCCATAAATGGTACGGTTGGCATAATAGATTTTCCCAAGTGAAAAATTCCCTTTTTCTTGAAACGCTCCCCTGTTTCTCCGCTGCGTATTGCGTCTATGGGGGAGAATTTGCGTATACTTCGTGTGCAGAAAAAGCAGAACAATACCACTGCTGCTCCCGCAAGAATTGCAGCTGCGATATTTATTAAAAAATTATCCTCGCCTGTAATTATGATCTTCTCGGATATCCCGTTCAGCATAATTCTGCTGAACGGAAAGCTCAGTCCTAAGCCCACGGCAGTACCCACAAGGGCTATGGCAAAATATTTTGCTATATAAAGTCCTCTTATCGCATTATTTTTTATTCCGATAGCTTTCATAACGCCTATCTCACGAAATTCCTCCGTAATGGTGAAGTTTATGATAAAACGCAGTATAACCATTGAAATAAGTATCAAACACACGCTCACCACCAGCAAAATCGCTGCGATAAGTAAATCCATAATGTACATCATTTTAGCCATAGAACGGTCGATCGACATAACGGTGTTTATGTTCAGTTCGTTAAATTTGTCACGGTAATCCTTATCATTTGTGTGAACCTCCACAGCGCTGCACACGACAGTACTCTCTGTATTAAAAAGCTCCGCGTCGTTATCGCTTACGAGAAACCTTGTTATTCCGACCATTTGAGGACCGAAAAGAGCGTCCTTTGTGTAGCCCTTTATTGTAAATTCCTTTTCAACTCCGTTATGGCTGATAAAAATTTTTCCGCCCTCGTGAAAATCATTTTCGGACGAATTGAATGTAACATTGGTGACCCAAATCTCTCCGTCGTTTATATGAGTGATTTCCCTGTTGTTTTTATCAAAAATTTTAATTCCGCCCAAGGTGGACAATGCCAGGGTGTTGCTGTATTCAAACCTTTCATTCTCTACGAAAACGTTTGTAGGATCGATCTGTATCAGCTTGGAAACATAATAATCGTAATTGTTTTCCTCAGCAAGCTTCTCAAAGCTTTCAATGCAGGAAGCATCGGTAGACGCAAACCAATAATCGGGAATCCCCGCCTTTTCAAAAAAATTATCCAATGCGCTGCTTACCGTAATGAGGTTATTTGCGCTGCCTGCTATAAACGTTGCCGCCAAGATCACAAAAATCAGCAGGATTATGTTCATGGTCTTTTTGCGTTTCAGGTCTTTTTTTAGTATTCTTATGTACATTACACTGCTCCTTTCGGAAAACATTCTTGATTTTGTGACTTTATTATATCATGGAATTTATTAAATAATCCTTAAATTTTTTCGATAATAAGAAAATATGTGAGTTTTACCGATTTACAGCTTTCTAAAAACAATATCAGCCTGCCAAAGCCTTTAATACTTTGACAAGCTGAAATCGTTTTTTTGTGCGATTTAGTAAAAATTTACCGTTATATGTTGTTATCCCTCTTTGATATTGGCGTTTATCACCTTCATTATCTCAACAATTTCTATATCCCCGTCCACAAGCACTTCCGTTATAGGATCGTGACCATCCTCGTTGGGACCGTTTTGCCAGTATATTTCCGCCATTCTGATATTTTCTTTCTCGGAAACCGTGCCGTCAAAGCACTTGTAAGCGTCTCCGCAAAAGCAATTCCCGCTGACCTTTATCTTGGCTACGCAGTAAGTGGGTCGTCCGAGCTTGGCGAAATACTCTCCCCAACGTTCTGCTTCCACATAAGTCTTTGAAACGTACAGTGAAGCCATGCGGGAAGGGTACTTCGGATATTTTTCCTTTCTCACCTTTTCCAATGCCAGCTCCCGAAGTGCAACATCGACCTCATGGCTCAATTCCGTTCCTTCGTACTTTTGGGGATCGCGGTAAATATCCTCAACAACGCTCATCTGCGCATATACACGGTCGTGTACGCCGTTAGGGTGCTGTTCGTCCAATATAAAGTGCTGTCCGACATATTTGGGTCGGTCTGAAACAACATGATAAAAATACATATATCCTCCGAATTAAAATAAGTTTTGTCAATCTGTTGTTACAGATGAATGAAACATCATCTTCACCTCCTAAAAAAGATTATGACATCTGATTTTTTAATCTCTTATTGTTGTATCGTCGGTTTTTGCCTAAAATTTACTTTTTTGGCATTCCTTTTCTCCAATTATGCCTTTTCAGCACCTCGTATATCTGCCCCTTTCCGATGCTGTGACCTACCTTTTCCACATAAGCCTTTTTAATATCTCCCACTTCAACTTTTTGCCCCTTTTCGGCTTTTTGTGCAAAGCACAGCAAAAACTGTTCCTCCTCTTCAAAGGTCATATTGCAGTGCCTTACTATGCCTTTTTTCTGATACAGCGATTTGATCCCGTCGCGCTTATATTGGCATACCCAGCGGCTTATGACCTTGCTTGATGTATTCAGCCTTGCGGCTATCTCACCGTTTGTCAGACCCTCGCCGCGGAGCTGGACTGCATACAGCCTTTTGTCCTCGGTTTTGTTGGTTGTTTTTTCTCTTGCTTTTTTGATCTGTTCTGTTTCTTCTATGCTGATTGCATACGTTTTTGGCATATTTCTCACCCTTTTTTATCCTAACATATCACAGCGCCTTTTTCTTGACTTACCCTGCTTTTATATAGTCGGAGCAAGGGCTGAAAAGTTAGAGGTGTTTTGAAAGATTTTTATATAAAGTGTTTTATTTTTCCCCAAGAAATTTGCTGTTTTTTGATAAACACAAAATAAATCTACCTTTGAAAAATCAATCCCTGCTTAATAAGCTTTAAATCCAATAGACTGATACAATCTTGCCGCCGCTCTGTTAATTGCACGTACTGTGATTATTGAAGCTCTGTCTGCAAAAGCATCGCTTACAGCTTTTTCGCATACAGCCTTTGCAAAGCCTTTCATGCGCATTTCGGGGATTGTGCCGACGAATTCAAGAGAATCAACGCCGTTATTATCCATAATGGAAGCCACGGAAACGGGAGTATCGTCATAATACATAATATAACATTTCACTCCCATTTTTTCGCACCAAATAAAGTGATTGACGGGGTGAATATCGGTGTGCCCGCCTGCAAGAATATCATTTACCATTTGCGCCCAGACCGCAAATTCTTCCGCTGTGTGCACCTAAATAATTCTATAATTGTTTTCATCGTATTCTGTTTTTTCCTCGGAAAGAATCGCCAGATATACTTCATCATCTTCACTCGGTTCCGGTTTTTCATTCGTGGGCTTTTTCCCGGAAAAAACGGAAACAGCTTCATCGGAAGCAAGTAAATCAAACCAAACAGGCATATTCATTGATTTTATTTCATCAACCACCGTCTTCATTTGCTCCGCGGGCAGATCGTTGATACGGACATTATAAACAAATGATATACCTTGTTCCCCTTCTTTGGGCTTTACATAAGAATAGAATTCTTTGTCAACCTTTTCCATGTGTACGGCTTCCCCGAATAAGCCGACATAATAATTTGCCCCTTCGTCGATGTATTGGATAATTTCTCTGTTTGTCATGATTTTTTACCTCGTATGATACAGTAAAACCATATCGTCCTTTCATAAATTTGCACTCAGCTTGGAGGAAAGAAAAATCAAACAGCTGAGCGAGCGCAGTAAGGCAGCCCCTTTGATTTTTCTGCGGGCGCATAACACCGCACCGTAAACAGCTATTCAAATAATTGCCCCGCCGTATCCTTGTAATATTCCGCCTGTGCCGACCACAGCCTGCTGTAATTGCCGCCCGCCTTGATCAGCTCCTCATGATTTCCGCGTTCAACTATCTCACCGTTGTCCATGACCGTTATCTCATCGCAGAAACGGCAGCTGGAAAGCCTGTGGGAAATATAGACAGCCGTCCTTGTTCCCACAATACTGTTGAACTTTGTGTAAATGTCATGCTCCGATATGGGGTCAAGTGCGGCTGTGGGCTCATCTAAAACGATAAAAGGCGAACCCTTGTATACCGCTCTTGCAAGACACAGCTTCTGCGCCTCTCCGCCCGAGATCTCAACGCCCTGTTCGTCAAAATCCTTGTACAGATAAGTATATATGCCTTTGGGCAGACTGTCAAGACGTTCGGACAGTCCGCTTCTGCGAATACAGTCCTCTACCCGCTCCGGGTCAAATTCCGTGCTTGCCGCAACATTCTCGGCAGCACTGAAAGAAAACAGCTTTGAGTCCTGAAATACCACCGCAAACAGCGCCATATACTCGTCATAATCGTATTTGCGAATATCTATGCCGTTAAGAGTGATCTTCCCCTTGGTAGGATCATACAGCCTGCACAGCAGCTTCACAAGAGTGGATTTGCCGCAGCCGTTGCGCCCCACAAGAGCCATTTTTTCGCCGATCTTCCATTTCATATTTATATCACGCAAAACAAACTGTTCGCTGCCCGGATATTTAAACCACACGTTATGAAATTCAAACTCGTACTCGTTATCGGAGCGCTTTTCCGTGGGGATAGTGCCTTTGTACTTCTCGTCGGGTATATCAAGAAAGTCGAAAACGTCCTTGCACAGCTCAGCGGAAATTCTTATGTCCACTAAATTGTTTGAAATAGCCGTAATACCGCTTAATACCCTCGAAAACAGCATAACGAAAGCTATGACCTCGCCTGCGGAAAGCACTCCGAAAATCGCCCTGAGAATAGCATAGCCGTACATCACACCGCTTGATATAATATTCATCAGCTCAACACCCAAGCTGTATTTTTTCAGATATTTCAGAAAAGCGCCCAGCCACAGCTTGCGGTCATTATCGGTGCATTTCTGCATTTTTCCCAAAATCAGCTCCTGTTCGGCATAAAGACGTATTTCTTTGCCGCTGCGGTAATTTTTCACCACATAATTTTCAAAGGAGGAATAGACACGACTGCTTAACAAATACCGTTTGTCGCTCATTACATCTTTATAGGCATAAAAGGTTTTTCTGATAAAGTAAAGATTTTTGAAAATCTCCGAAACCGCCACCACGATCACAGCCGCCAAAAATCCCCAAGGAGAGATTATAAAGCCCTCGAAGCCGGATCGTCCGCCCTCTTGGAAAACCGAAGGAACTATAAATATCAAGCCGATAGATATTCTGACAATGGCAATAGTTATATCGCCTACAAGCTCCGATACCGCCGTCATTCCACGCCAGCCCCGGAGATAATTCAGACACATATTGTAACGGTTCTGCATATCGGGATCTTCTAAATGAACATAATCCATATTCATCAATTTTTCATTCATTATTTTTCGCAGTCCCATATCGTGTTTTGCTCTATGAGTGCTTTCACGGCGTTTTATGAATTGCACAATGATGTGAGCGCCAAGGCATACCGCCGAAACAGCCGCCGTTGATATAAGCAGCTCTTTAAGCTCCTTGCCCTCGGCTATCCCGTTGGTAATAAAGCTGATGAGAAATATAAACAAATATTCACTTGCAAGTGACAGAATACCGCATAACGTAAGTCTAAGCGTAAAGCCCTTGTCCGCCTGTTCGTTCATCTTTAACGCTCTGAGCAAAACGCTGCGCCGTTCCTTGGAGGTCAGTTTTATATCCTTAACATCTTCACTCATCTGCCTTCACCTCCTTGTCATTATAATAGGAGCTTTGCAGCTCGTACAGCTCCGCGTATTTGCCCCCTGCCTGCATAAGCTGGGCATGGGTGCCTGTTTCCGCTATCTGTCCCTTTTCAAGCATAATTATCCTGTCGCAGAATCGGGTGGAAGCAAGTCTGTGGGAAATAAAAACGCTTGCCTTGCCCTTGGAAAAACCTGCGTAATTCATATACATTTCCTGCTCCGCAATAGGGTCAAGTGCGGCGGTAGGCTCATCAAGGAGCAGTATTGGCGCGTTCTTGTACAAAGCCTTTGCCAAAGCCATTTTTTGTTTCTGCCCCCCTGAAAGCTCGATAGCGTCATCATAAATGCTGCGTACAAGGTGTGTTCTCTCCTTTTCGGGCAGACTTTCCACCTTTTCATACAGCCCCGACTGCTTCATACAGCGTTCCAAATTTTCTTTATCTGTCAGCTCATAACTCTCCCCCGAAATGTTTTCCGCAATGCTTACAGGCAGCTCGTTTATATCCTGAAATACCGCAGAAAACAAAGTAAAATATTCATCACGGTTGTAAGCGTTGACGGGCTTTCCGTTCAGCAAAATTTCTCCTTCGGTGGGATCGTACAACCCGCACATCAGCTTAATAAGGGTAGTTTTGCCCGCACCGTTAAGACCTACAAGCGCAAGCCGCTCCCCCTTGTGTAATGTGAAAGAAAGACCCTTGATAGTGGGCTCCTCTGCCTTGTAGTATGTGTAGCTCACATTTCTGAACTCTATCTCAAAGTCATTTTTCGGCAGAGACTCGCCCTTGCCCCTGTTTGTTTTGTCGGGAATGTCGCCGTATTCTCTTGCATAGGAAATATTATCGCTCTGCCACTTGAACCCGTTATAGCTGTCAAAAAGGCTGTACACGGTGGAGGACAGCATGGAAATTGCGTTGAAGTACAGCACACAGTCCCCCGCTCCGATATTTCCCGCAAACATCTTGTACACAACATACCCGTAGGAGAGAAAATAGCCTGTCCATGAAATTATCTGTATTGCCGCATCATGCCTGAAAGACCATTCGTCTTGCTGTTCATACCAATCAAGGCGGCTTGCCATGGAACGCTTTAGAGCCTGCTCTAAAAATTTAGGCAGATTGAATATCCGCATATCCTTGGCATAGGAAACATTTCCCCCGGAGCTGAAAATATAAGCTATCTGCCTGTCATAGTTCTGCCAGTTGTCCGCCATATTCCATATCCACATCATTTTTAAGCGGTTCAGCTTATAGCTTATATAGCTTGGAATCACCACGATCAGTATCATAACGGGACTAAGAAATGACAAGATACCGCCCAATGCAAAAAAGGCGAACACATTTCCCAGCAGATTTTTGATATTGTACAAAGTGTCATAGGCTATGTTTTCCGAAGCATAGCTTGCCTTGTTCAGCGCATCGTTTACAGTTGTTTTTTCGTTGTTTTCATAATCGGTATAAACGTTCTTTTTTACAAGGATCTTCTGCATAAATCTGCGGAAAGTGAGACTTCCCACCCACTGATTATATGTTGACGTTACAGCGCTGAGCCATGTAAGAACGCGTCCTCCCACCAGCAGAGCCATGACAATCAATGCAAGGGTCAGTCTGCTTTTTTCGCCAAGCACAAGCTCCACAACATATTTGTCGGTAAACATCGCCGCAAGATGACAGCCCTTATCAAACAAAAAGCTTGTGAATATCATAATAAGCATTTTTTTGTCGGCTTTCCAACACTGAGAAAAAATATATTTGATATTTTCACGCAGACCGTATTTTCTTTGGGCTCTTTCCGCCTTGAATTTGTCCCATGCGGCTTTGTCTTTTTCTCTTGTGTATTTTGCTATTTTAACCCGTTTCACAGTTTCACCTCTCAACGTTAGTATAACACAGTATAACACAAAAAAGACCCTTCGTGCAAAAATCGGAACGAACGGTCAAAATACGGAACGAATTGCAAAATTTTTTTAACGGAACAAGAAGCTCGGCAGCAAATATTTATCTATCATGAAATGGGTTTTTGACCACAAACACTCTGTAGGCGCAGTTCGTGTCCAATACTGCACTTTTAGCGCAGCAAAAGTGCAGTATTGGACGAAAATTGAGGGGCAAGATGTTTCCTCGCCCCCAAAAATTTTCAAGGTTTCTGCGTGAAAAGCATTATTTTGTGCGTGAAACGGAATTGCACCGAATAATCTCTTTTAAATACGCCTTTGTCGGGAAGCAGACAGCAGTATGCTGCTTGACAAGCCAAAAAAATGACACTATAATAAAAATGGAGTGTTATGTTTTAAACTAATAACAAATCTGAATCGTGTATCCGATGTGTCATATCGGATAATTACGGCTCGTTTTCTTATGTTTTATGCAGAGGAGATTTTGATGAACAGTGAATTGATGCTTGAGCAGCTTGTTGTCGGAACGGCAATAACGGAATTTATTATTTTCCTGTCCTATATTATAATTTGTGCGGCATTATTTAAAAGCCGGTTTTCGCAGACTGTTACCGCCCTTGCTGTCAGCGCAGCGGCAATCGTTATTGCGGGAGTGAATATTGCAGTCATGCTTTCAAGCTCGGATAACCTTACCCTTATGCTTACCATGTTTCCGCTGACGGATTATCTTCCGTTTTCCGTTTTGTTGTATTTTCTGTCGGACAGCGGCATATTTGAAACTGCGGCGGTTTGCTCTGTGGGAACGCTTGATGTGCTGATTTTAAAATCGCTGCAAAAGATATTGACAATACCCTTCACTATGAATGCGGGGATATCAGCATTTGTAAAGCCCATTATTATCACCGCTGTCGTTGCCTTTGCGGCAGCAGGACTTTTGTTTGCGTCGTTTCGGTTTATGGGCGGGGCATTCCGTACCTGTGTTATAGATAATCGGCAAAACCGCTTGCTGCTGTCAGTGCCGACAGTCACAATCTTTTTGATGATGTTCTATTACCTGAACAGCACCACAAATACAGTTACGCTGATTTTTACCATATTGATCGCGCTTTCGATTTTCTTTATCATTATTAAGCTGCTGAACTCGGCGGCGGAGCTTATCAGTGCAAAGCGTTCGGAAAGTGAGCTGTCCGAATATATTGATGTTCAAAGACGAAGCTATGACAGGGTACTTCAAAAAATGGAAACCGCCAGAGAATACCGTCATGATATGCGTCACCATTTTGCGGTGATCGAGGGGCTGGCAAAGCAAGGCGAATGCAGCAAGATCATTGAGTACACTTCTCAGCTGAACGGCTCATTAAGCAAGCCAGAGAGCATAAGCTACTGCAGGAATTCCGAGGTCAATGCGATCATGTCGGAATATATCGGACGTGCGGAAAGTGCGGGATGCAAGGTAACGCAGGTTTTAAAGCTGCCCGAAATGCTTCCATTTGAGGAAAAAGACGTATGCCTTGTTCTGGCGAACACCGTAGACAATGCTATAAACGCTTGTTCCGAGTTTCCCGAAGAAAAACGGTACATCAATATTTCTGCGGAGTATGCTGACGGTCACAGGCTGCTTGTTTCGGTGGAAAACCCCTGCTCCCGCAGCCTTGAATTTGACGAAAACGGCTTGCCCGTAACAGACGGACATTCCGATGAGCATGGCATAGGACTTCGCTCGGTAAAGCGAATTGTGGAAAAGTATAACGGCTTTATGCGCTGTATGCTCGAAAACGGAAGGTTTATGTTTCAGGCGGCGCTGTTTTACGATAACAATACCTCCGAAAGCAAATCGGGAAAGCTTGGCACATTGCCTAAGCGTGCGGCGTCATCGCTGCTGGGACTGGGATTGGGCGTGATTGTTATGCTGAACGTGCTGCCGTCCGCGGCAGAGGCAGTTTCTGAGCTTCTCTCGGTCAATATCCGCACTGTACGGAGCTTTAACCTTGGATGGGGAGATAGTTCGATAAGCATAGATAAGCCCGAATTTGACGGAAACAACGGTTTGAACGGTGCGGTGGAAAAATACACCGACGAGGCAAAGGAAAAATTTTTATGGTACTTTAACCGCCGTTACAACGGCTATGTGGCTGAGGATATGAGATATACGGTTATCCGTGATGATGAGAAATATTATATCGTACAGTTCAATGTTACGGTAAATGCGGGCGGCTCAATGGATTACAGCCGCTGGATCGTTTATGACAAGAGCATGGGCAGGGTATTGGAGCTTTCCGATCTGTTTAAGGACGGAAGTGATTACATCAAGGTAATAAGTGCCGAGATATTGAAACAGATGAAGGAGAAAAACGAGCTTTTTGACACGGGATTTTTTGTGGACGGCGATGACGCATTTACCGAGATAAGCGGGGAAGCAAACTTCTATATAGACTCCTTCGGCAGGATCGTCATTGTTTTTGATGAATACGAGGTTGCCCCCGGTTCTGCGGGCAGTCCCGAATTTTTCATTCCGAACACATCCGTGGAAGAGATAGTGAGGTGAACGGATTGATAGAAATAGCATTATGCGATGATAACGCCGAGGATATGGAGAGCCTCAAGACCCTCGCCAAGGAGTTTTCCGACGAGCATGAGGAGTTTCCGATACATCTGAGCGCATTTTCCTCGGCGGAGGAGCTGTTGGAATATATTGAAGAAAACAGCGGTTTTGATCTGTACATTCTTGATGTAATGATGCCGGGACTGTCGGGAATACAGTTCGCAGAAGAGCTGCGCAGCCGCGGAGAACACGCGGAAATAGTGTTTCTGACCGTTTCAAGGGACTATGCGGTGGACGCTTTTTCGGTATACGCCTGCGGATATTTGCTTAAGCCGGTAGTAAAGGATCGCTTTGACAAAACGGTGTTTCGCGCTGTACAAAAGCTCGCCCGCGAAAAAAATGAGGCACTTACGGTAAAAACAAGGGAGGGACTGAGGAGAATACCACTTCATAAGATTGTGATGATAGAGAGCTTCAACCACATACGCAGGATCACAATGACCGACGACAGCACCTTGGAAACTCCCTCCACACTGTCTGAGCTTTTTGAGCAGCTTAAGGGATACGGTAATTTCTATATGCCGCATCGCGCGTATATAGCCAATCTCGACAATTCCGTCGGAATAGTACGCTATGATCTGCTCATGCTCGGCAACCGCCGCATACCGATACCGAAAAGGCAGTTTGCCGCCGTGCAGGAGCTTGTTCGTAATCACTTTTTTAACGGGGAATAGTTGCAAAATTATTTAGGGATCCTCTAAAAACCCACTGTGAGTAAAAACAAACAGAGCACGCCGCCTACTTCGTCAATCCCCCTCGACAGGCATCAAGCTTGCCTTCGTCGGATTTCCTCGTTTTTCGGATTACTCCGAAAATCATAGTATCACGGTGCACCCTGTCCGTTTTTACTGTTCACAAGGGTTTTTATAGGATCCCTTTATTTAACGGAACAAGCAGCTCGGTAGCAAATACCCCTTCCTCATACTGGCGGTTGACATATCCGCCGTATTTTTTTGCAATGCGGTCAATGCGGAACAGTCCGAAGCCGTGAGAACCCTCCTTTGTGGTACGGTAAGTTCCTTTGTCAGGTTTGACAGGCGGAGAGGAATTTTGCACGGACAGATAAAACTGTCCCTTGAATCTATCAATATATACACGCATAAAACGCTGATCACAGGGCAGCTTTTCGCAGGCCTCCATAGCGTTGTCGATGAGATTTCCAAGCACCGAACACAGCTCCACGTCGGTCATAGCCAAGCCCTGCGGGATATGCGCCTTGATATTGAGCCTGATGCCCTTTTGCTCCGCAACGGACAGCTTGCTGTTAAGCACAGCGTCTGCCATAACATTTCCAGTTTGTATTGATGTATCCGCCTGTGTGAGATCGTCCGCCAGCTCGTCAAGATACTTTTCCAGCTCTCCCTGATCTCCCTCAAGGCGGTTTTTCATATTCTGGATATGATTGCGGTAATCGTGCCGCCATGCCTGCATCTGCCGGTACATATTCCGGATTTCCTCGGTCTGCTTGCTGATAAGCCCGCTTTGAAACTCGGCAATGCGTTTATCCACAAGATGAAAGAACAGTTTTCTGATCAGGAAAAATGCTGCTGTCAGAAATGCTATGCAGACTATAACGATAATGATAATGACAGCCGTTTTCACTTCCGTTCCTCCTTGTAATAATCGATAAACGCTCTGTTTACGCTGTCGTACAGTCTGCGGGAAATGGGTATTTTTTCACCGCTGTCCATTGTTATTTCGCTCTTGGAAACACTGCTGATAAATTCAAGATTTACAACATAGGAGCGATGACAGGAAACAAAGCCCTGTCCCAGCTTTTCGGAAACGGCGCTCAATCCGAGGGTACAGATTAGCTTTTTTCCGCACTTCAGAGCTGCCTGCGTTTTCTTTCCGAAGGCTTCAAGATACATAATTCTTTCGGAAGCCGTAATCACCGAGCCGTCCACAATGGGTAATATTATTCTGTTTTTCGGTTTGCGGCTGCATGTATACCGGTCAAGCACCCGAAACAGCTTTTTCTTGTCCACAGGCTTAAGCAGATAGTGAAGCGCTTCCACATCATAGCCGTCGCCCATATACTCAGAAAATCCCGTGATAAACACGATGGGCAGCATATCACCCTTGGCTCTGAGCGATTTTGCAAGCTCCATGCCGTTCATATCGCTCATTTCTATATCAAGCAGCAGGAGATCACATTCAGTATCGGGATAATTGAACAGAAACTGTTCCGCCGAGCTGTATTCTTTTACGGCAATTTGGCTGTTCCACTCGGTAAGCATTTTCTTCAAAGCCTTGATCTGACTGCTGTCATCATCGCATATTGCTATTGTTATCACTTTTCCTCGCCTCTGTTTTTGTGTTTATGTTTTATTTATAGCAGATAGTTTTGAAAAAGTCAAGCGGGAAAATGATAATTGTTTTTCATGCTGTATGCTGTTCTAATACTAATTTACATTATTTTCAAACAAGCCCCGGTAAAGCCTATGAGCAATAAATTCACTGTTATTCGTCAAAAATCCGCCTTATATGCTATTGGTCTTGATTTTTCCTGCTTTATGTTGTATAATATTTAAGTTATACTTATTTTGTTTACATTTGTACAAATAAACCGAAAGCCGCCGATAGGGAACACCTTTAAACGGCGCTGCTTAATACTAAATCTCAATAAAAATCAGCCAAATTGGGCGACCGGGGCGTCCCTGCTCTGCGTCAGCCCGACTTGAAATATCCGCATATTCCTGTGTCGGGACTTCCTTGATCAGGAACGCCCCGCCCGCCGACTTTGTCTTATTTTTATCGAGAATTAGTATAAAATAGATTTACGTTTACATTATTAGATTGGAGAAAGTATGATTGGGAAAAAATTAACGGCAGGAGCTTCCGCAACCAAAGATATGACTACGGGAAACATTTATTCGCTGATGATAGGTTTTGCCATGCCTGTCTTTGTCAGCCAGATTTTCCAGCAGCTTTACAACACTGTTGACTCTCTGATTGTCAGCTGGTTTTTGGGTACGAATGCCTTGGCGGCGGTGTCCTCTTCGGGTACTCTGATTTTTATGCTGGTAAGCTTTTTCACGGGAGCGGCTATGGGAGGCGGCGTGGTTATTTCCCGATACTTCGGCAGCGGAGACGAGGAGAAGGTTTCAAGAGCCATTCACACCCTGATGACCTTCGGACTGGTTTGCAGCGTGATTCTGACAGTGGTGGGCGTGGTTTTTACTCCTACCCTTCTTGTATGGATGCAGACCGACCCCGAAGTCATGCCCGAAGCTGTGGAATATTTCCGCTGGTATTTTATGGGATCTCTCGGCATGGTTATGTATAATATCTGCCGAAGCATTATGAATGCTGTGGGGGACAGCCGCCGACCGCTGTACTATCTTATTTTCTCCTCGATACTCAACGTAGTGCTGGATCTGCTGTTTTTAGGCGCTTTCCGTTGGGGAATATGGTCTGCCGCGGCGGCTACGGTGGTTTCCCAAGTTGCCAGTGTAGTGCTGTGTATGGTTTATCTGATGAGAAGGGGAAATGTCTTTACCGTTGAACTGCAAAAGCTCCGTATTCATTGGGATATGCTTAAGGAAATCATTCGCTACGGCTTGCCCTCGGGAATTCAGAACTCTGTAATCGCCATAGCCAACGTTATTGTTCAGACACAGATAAACTCCTTCGGCAAGCTTGCCATGGCAGCTTACGGCGTTCACGCCAAGATAGAGGGATTTGCATTTCTGCCCATAAACAGCTTTTGTATGGCAAGCACAACATTTATCAGCCAGAACTTAGGCGCGCGGCAGTATGAGCGTGCAAAAAAAGGCTCGCGTTTCTGTATTATCGCGGCGGTTGTTACGGCGGAAATAATAGGTGTATGCTGTTATTTCCTCGCGCCGTATTTTATCGGTTTGTTCGATAAGACGCCGGGAGTAATCGAGCTTGGTGTTCGTCAGGCTCATACCGTGGCGCTGTTTTACTTCCTTTTGGCTTTCTCACATTCGGTAGCGGCGGTTTGCCGCGGGGCGGGAAAGGCGTTTGTGCCAATGTTCATAATGCTCTCCATTTGGTGTGTTGTGCGTATTATTTACATAATATGCATTATGCACTTTGTCGGAGAGATCGGATATATTTACTGGGCATATCCGCTCACATGGGCCATAAGCTCGGTAATTTATCTGTTCTACTATCTGTTTTCCGATTGGGTTCACGGGTTTGACAAGAAGGCAGCGGGGGAGAGTAGGGTGCAGCGAGCGTGGAATAGGTATATGGTGAAAAAACACGTCAAAAAAGAACTGCAAAATAACTCAAAATAATTTAACTGTCCAGCTTGCGGAAAAGCCGATCAAAAGAAGGCTTTGCTGCAAGCCGGTGTTGTTTTTGACGGCAAAACCGCCCAAAATAAAAATCCGGAAGGATTTGGAAAAATGGTTAGCTTCAAGGAAAAAACCGCAAGGCAAACCGTTGTTTGTCTATGATTTTTGATGCATAAGATGACCGTTTTGGGGCAAAAATGTCGGCGCTTTCGATTTTTTAAAAAAGCCCTGATCCCTTTTAGATCAAATTCGTTAATATTGCATGGATTGATTAAAATATGCAATAGATCTATAAAAAACGCCAAGCAAACTATACTGATTTTGCAGAGTTGAAATTTTACAGCTCTTTTGTTTTCTAAAATTAAGTATAATACATCACAAAACAGAACAGAGTCAAAAGAAAACCCGCCCAATATTGACTTTTTGCTTATGTTAATTATAATATTAAAAATTTTTTACAATAAGACAATTTTGTAAAACATAATCGGAGTGTTTTATGTTCGGCAAATTCCTGTTCAAAAATAAAAAAATCGGGCATGAAAATAAAATCGAAGAATTGTATCGTGAGCATAAAGACAGGCTGTTCCATATAGCTATGGATTTTCTGCATAACAGCAGCGATGCCGAAGATGCGGTTCAGGAGGTTTTTGTACATATTGCCCGCGATCCGCAAATGATAATTTGTATTACAATGATACTCTTGTTTCTGACAATGCTTTTCGTTTTACTCTTCTGAATGAAAAATATCTTATATACACAGTGCAGATAATAACCGGAATAGACGAGTTCGGTATGCCGATATATACCGAGGACGTGTATCTTTATGATATTGAAAGCGGCAGCACAGAGCAGCTTAAAACCTTAACCTGAAAATAAGGGACAAGCTGAAAGATTTTTATATTGTGAACTATTGCCATTTTAAATAAAAATTGGATATTGGATTTGGCATAAAGACCAAAATTTTACATAATTTGCAAAATGTATGTCAGAAATGAGTAAAAAAACTGTTATTTATTATTAGGAAAGAGTAATTTTCCACAGAAGAAATAAAAAGAAAATCGGGAGTAATAAAATGAAGAAAATCTTATCCCTGACAGCGTTTTCCTTTATAATCGCCCTGACCCTCACAGCCTGCGGCAGCAAATTTTCTTTCGAGGGAGAAATGGGAGCTTTGTCCGCAAATATGAACAATATGGGAGTGCATTCCTCTATCAGGAACGGATTTATCTATTATCAGGGAACAGACGGATTTTATGAATACGATCCCCAGGATAAAACCTCAGCAAAAGTTTCCGACACCGATCTCGGCTTTAACGCCGTTAAAGCGGGATTTATTGTTGGAGATGACAGAAAGGTTCGGTATCTGAATCATAAGGGCGAGGTGCTTTCACAGCAAAGTTTTCACGAATGCGATCAAAATTCCTCTATATTTGCCTATGATAATTGTATTTATTGCGGAGATCATGTTTTGGATACGGAAAGCGGAAAATCGACCCGTCTCTTTGAAGAGGAAGATACTCCCAACGGCTTTTATTACGCATTATCAGAGGATTATTATTTCAAAGTTAATATTGGTGAAAAGCGCTTGGAAAAGATAAACGTCAAGGATAAAAATGCAGAGGTGCAGGCTATGGAGCTGCCTGAGGAAATTGAATGGGTAAGCGAATTTGCCGTTGATCTCAACTCGGATATCTATATCAGCAGCCCCGACGGAAATGACGGTTTAACTCTTTATAAGATCGCTGCAGGAAGCGAAAAAGCAGTTCCGGTTGATAATGTCAAACAAACTATTCACTATACGGTTTTAAACGGCAATATAGCGTATATGGATTACTATATCGAAAAAAACAGCCATGATCTGTATTACAATGATACACTTGTTGCCGAAGATATTTCGCGGTTTACTCTTTTGAATGAAAAATATCTGATCTATACCATATATACCGAAAATATGACAGAGGACGTGTATCTTTACGATATTGAAAGCGGAAGCACGGAACAGCTTAAGACAGTTACAGAGGAATAACACAGGAAAAACCATAACAGGAGGGAATAAGGCTTTATGCTTTTGGAGACGAAAAATCTCACAAAAAACTATGGAAAAAAGCAAGCAGTAAGCGATGTGAGCATTGCCTTTGAACCTGGCATAAATACTCTGCTGGGAGAAAACGGCGCAGGAAAAACCACACTTATGAATATGCTCTGCACCGCCGTTCCCCAAAGCTCGGGAGAAATACTGTCGGACGGAAAAAGCATTTTTGAAATGGGCGCGGAATACAGGGAGAAGATATCTGTGCTGTTTCAGAAGCAGCCCTATTTTCCCGGCTACACCGTTAAGGAGTTTATGTATTACGGCGGGGTTTTAAAGGGAATGAAGAGCGGCGAGATAAAAAAGGAAAGCGTCGAAAAGCTCACTCTCGTTAATATGGCGGAGCATTTAAGAGAAAAAATGAAGGCGCTGTCAGGCGGTATGCGCCAGCGCGTCTTTATCGCTCAAGCGCTTATGAACGACCCCGACATCATTATTTTGGACGAGCCCAGTGCAGGGCTGGACATAAGGGAACGAAGCGAGCTGAAAGGGCTTTTGAAAAAGCTCTCTGTGAATAAGATAATTATTATTTCCACTCATATAGTTTCCGATGTGGACGAAATTACCGATAAGCTTTTTGTAATGAGTCACGGAAAAATACTTGCTCAGGGACAGATGACGGAGCTTTTGGGCGAACTGAGCCTTGAGCAATACTATTTGTCCGTAACAGATCCCGTATCATAAGTTTGGTGATGTATTATGATTTTGCTTTACATAAAAAAGAATGCATTAAGATACCTGTTTTTAGCCATTTTTCTGTTTTTTATAATGAATATGCTTCAGACAAGACAGCAGCGTACCAGAGTCAACTTGTACAACGACGCCGTAAATTATCTGGAGCAGCATGATGACAGTCTGCGGACGGATATTACGGAGGACTATGAGCGTTACAGTCAAAAGGTGACCTCCATAGAGAATTTAGAGGGCAAGGAGGATATTTCCGAGGAGGACAGATTTGCCATATTTATGCTGCAGTACAAGATAACGCAATCGGATATGGCGTGGATTAACAGTCATCTTAACGCCCCCGGTGAGGTCACCGCCACCGTATCAAGGGACAGGACTTTGCTTAGGATTTTAAACAATGATTATGGACCTACCTTTTCTTTAAGCCCCGAAACGGAAAACCGCATTCTGGTGGAAACACGCAATCTAAGGCGGTACGGTGACTCCGAGTATGAACACAAATTGGCGGAGCTTTCTTTGGAAAAGCTTAAGGAGATCGACATAAATTACAGCGGAAATTATTCGGTATACGGTTTTTCCCTTTATCTGCCAATGCTTCAGTCGGACTATATGTTTATGCTGCTTATTGCTGTGCTGAGCTTTTCGGTGTTTTCCTCGCTGAGAGAAAAGGGTTATCTGATGTGGATATCTACGCTGAAATCTTCGGTCAACGGTTTTGCGATACGGTTTCATATTGCGGGCTTGATGCTGGTAATCTTATCCTTTTTGGTTTATTTCGGACTGTTTACGGGAAGGATCTTCCCGACAAGGATATTCTGAACGCTCCTGCACAAGTGCTGCTAGTAAGCGAAAACCTGCTGTTTCCTATTACTGTCGGTGAGTATTACGCTTTATCGGGGCTTGTTAAGTGCATTTTTGTTATGGCGGTATATTCGGCGGTAAGTCTTATCTCTCTTGTGAGCAAAAACAGCATTATCGCCTTTGCGCTGTCTGCGCTGTTCTGCGGCGGAGTGGCAGGGGCAGGCAGTGCAAGCCATGGAGTTGTGGGCGCATTGTTTTCGGGAAATTTGGGCAGTATAAACGATTATCCCTATACGATTTTTTTCGGCGAGCCTGTAAACTCCATAGTAATAATTGTTTACGTGCCGATCATCTTTATTGTGTTAGCAGCATTGGCTGTAAGACTTGCCGCAAGAAGGCTCTGCTGCGGAGGAGCGGCATAATAGGCGGGTGATGTGATGTGAGTGAGATTTTTAAGCTGTATTTCAACTGTGAAATAAAAAAGAATATTTTAATTTTTGTTTTGGGATTGGCATTGGTTATAGGCTTTAAGCTGCTGTTTATCTGTTTTTATGATGTAAGCTCTCTTAAAGAAGCCGACCAAGTTCTCCAAAGCCTTGACGGCGCTGCCGATATCAAGGAGGAAGAGGAGCTTATTGACCGATATATCGCCGAGCAATACAAAAAGCTTTCCGAATCAAAATTAAGCTCTGATGAACAGATAGAGGAGGAGAGCCGAATATCTGACCTATATACGGACTTACAATCATGTATTTCAGCGCAGAAAACGTCAGCGGAGCTGATACAAAACGCGAAGACGGGAGAAGGAATAAGCCTTTCCCGTCCCTCGGAAAAATATTACAGCAATCTTGACGCTTTCAAAAGAATTTCCGCACCTATAAAGCCCCTTAATCAGAGTGTATGGAATTTGTATATGGATCTGCAGAACTTCTCCCTTATTCCCATACTTGTTATGCTCGTTGTGTGCGCTCTTTGGGGCAAGTGCTTTGAATATGGAATTTACCGCAGCGAAAGGGTTGCGCTGTTGGGCAAAAAATACAACAGGATCCGTTTGCTTTTGTCATATGGCATTTTGGCAGTTATTCAGATCGTATTTTTTATTTTTGATATTATTGTATGCGGCGTGTGGCGCAGTTCGGACGCTGCAATTCAAAGCGCACAAGCGTTTTTTGAGTGTACGCTTAACACGGATATTTTCGGATTTCTGCTTATTATGGAGCTGTTTCAGCTTTTTAACACCACTGTTTGCTTCGGTATATTTTACTTGATCAGCTATTTGAGGAAGGATCTAAAAAAGACTGTTACCGTTTCGGCATTTGTTATGATGACGGCTTATGTGGTTAAAAACAGCTATCCCAATGCGCTTGCGCCTGTTTTGTTTGGGATATGCGATTACTGTGATTTGTTTAATGTGATTTTTTGATAGAAGAAATTGCGTTAAAATTTCTTGACTTGCGGCAGCAAGCCTGTGAAACTTTTCCTTGTACTTGACAGAATTTGCTCGAAAATTCACGCACAAATACGAAGACAGGTTCTTACTTTTATAATTCAAAAATGGGGTCAGCAGTAAACAAAGAATAGCTACAGCAAAAACAACGGGGAGGCGATCTACCTTTCCGTTGTTTCATTTCCGAATATCAGCATAATATTTATCAAATTCAATCTCCCCTGCTAATACCTGATCTTGAATTTCCGAAGCAAACCTCGACCACTCCTCAAATTCGGAAACCGTCATTTTCTTTTTCATATATCTCGCATAACTCACCTTGTATGCACGATTGTAGGTCTGCTATATAGGGTCATTTTTGCATTTGTTGTCATAACGCCGCTTGGAACCAACATCACGGCAGCAACATTTTTGCCTATTTTAATAAAGTGAGTCTTTATACAATTTCCGCATTGCGAGAAACCTGTTTAAAAGAAATAGCAGAGAACAACTGTATCATCACATTTGAAAAAGTGATGAGCGTTTAATATGATCGGTGCTGCACCCTCATCAATGTACAAATGAAAATGAAACTACGGATACAAATGAATAAAAGCGTTGTTTTTGGACATAATAGTAATTGCTTTGCTCATACGGAGGATAGGGCAACGCTAGGGAGCGACCCGAGCGCCGTATGAGATTTGCGGGAAGCGGTGCGATTGCATCGCTTTTATCAGCCTTCTTTCCTTCTCTAGCAGAAAATTTCGCAGCAGATCAACTTCCATTTCCAGTTGATTTATGCGCTGCTCCATTATCTGCTCGGGTGTCTTTTCCCGAGTTTTGTACTTCTTTTCGATTTTTATCAGCTCAGACTCCGAAAATGCTACATCATCCTTCAAAACCTGCTGACTGATGTCGTGCTCCTTCTTGTATCGGTTAATCCAGACCTTTACCGTGCCAAGTGGGATCCCTGTCTCGGCGCAGATTTTCTCCGCCGATTTTTTCTCAATAAAGTGCATATTGAGAACTTTTTCTCTTTCATCTATTGGTCGCATACCAATTTCCTCCTTTTTCCTTAGTATGCGACACTTAGTTTCGTTTTATTCTGTTCACAAAGTAAGGGGCAGTCACAACCCTCATTTTTGCCTGTCCTTTTTCGTGGGCGCAGGTTTAAAGTTTCATTTTCATTTGTCCTTTATTTTGGGGGCTGTACCTTAAATATTTTTTTGGGGAGTTCGAATCCATTTTTGTGTCGAAAAAATCTACGGAATTGCAATCTTGTTTTTTACAAAATTTATGCCCACAAATGGCTTTGCGTAGCCTTTTGTGGGCATAATATCTTTTTGGTTACTTTTAGTTGTGATATCGTAACCAAAAAGATTTTTTTCTTCACGCTAAAAACTACCAATTTTTACTATTTATATTATAATATATTACCACACGACTGTCAATACCTTTTTAAACAACTATAAAGCTCATGTTCAAAATATGGAAATTCAGATTTAAGGCGAAGGCTCGCCCATATAGAGCGATAAAAAACAGTATACCATTAGAAAAAGAAACCGTATTTACCGATAAATAAACGCTTTAAACCACTTCAAGTTGTAAACAAGGAGTTCAAATCTTGAGACCTTGAATTTTTACCTGACTGTTTTAACATTTTTACGATTTTGTCTCTAATTTGCTACAAAAAGTCCAAGCGGATCAAACCGTTTGAATAAAGGATTTATAAGTAATCCCCCTCAAATTCCAAAATCAAAGGGTTCAGATTTTGAGGGGGGATTCATTTTGGACGCTATTTTTATGTGAACAGGCTCTAATTACATTTTCATAAAACATAGTTTTGAGCTTCATTCGCACCGCTGATCGGAATATCTTTGACTACGACAAATGCAAGATGGTCATACTTTATTATGTACCAGCACCATTACCTAATGCTGTGGAAAGTGGAAATAATCCTTGTACCCAATCCTGAATCTCTTTTATGTTTAGCAAACTTAAATCTTCATTTTTCACATTTGGTATTAAATCACATCTATTATTTTCTTTTAAAACATTTAAAATAGCTTTCTCAAAGTCATCAATGGCCTCAAGCGAATCAAGCGAATCAAATTTTTGTTTAAATTTTTCAAACGATTTACTATTTGCATTATTCCATAAATCATCAAAAACTTTTTTATATGTAGATATTTGTTCTACATTAAACGAATATCCTTTTGGACTAGTATCGTTTTTCTGGATAAAAACACAATGAGATCCCCAAACTCCCATTTCATCAGAAATATATTGTCCAGCTACTATATTTTTAAATGAATTACGACTGATAAATTTAAAATCAAAATTACAATAATCTGTGCTATATTTTTTAACAACATTATAATGTAAATTCGATAAGAACCAAAAAACCGGATTCTTAAGATCTTCTTCTTCATATATAAAAAGACGCCTAAAATCTGTAATTTTCTTAGCTTGACACTTTTCATTTAAAAGAGGAAGAAATTCACCTGCAAGATTAAATTTATCAAAGAACCAATTAATACTATTTCTTGAGCATTCTGCAGTTGCATAAAAATAATCATGCTCTGATTCTCCAGCAAAATAAGACATTAACTTTGCACAAACTGCTTTATATAGTACCATATTGGGTTTGTATGAGCATTTATATAAAAGTGTTTCACAACTGGAAATAATACTTTTGGTTAGTTCCGTTACTTCAGTAAAATATAAGTCATAAGTTTCTTTATTAGTTTTTTCTAATCTCTTTAAAGAATCCTCTAATTTGTGTGTTTTTTCCACGGATTTCCCACTAATTTGGAATGGCAAAAAAAACACAATTGGTAACATAAATCCAACAAATGCATCAGAAATTATATTTGAGTTTTCATTTTGTGTGCCCAATAAAGCTACTATTATGCCCAATATTACAGCAGCAACCATCTCTAAAATCTTAAAAATTGTTTTGTTAAAAATCATTTCGTTTCCTTTCTACAGTATATTTCATAGTATTCCGTTTCCTCAAATTCACCTGGAGTACAGTTGATATTTGACATATCATCTATTATTTGAAAGCCTTGGCTTTTAAACATATTAGAAACAATCGTCTGACCACCAAGGTTATGACTACACATTTTTTGTGTATATTCATTTACCATGTTTATAAATTCATTCATTGTTATATCAAAATATCCCTCCCATTTTTGAAACCTATCAATACAGTCCCTAATATATGTTTCTTTTAAGTCATTTTTTTCTTGCTTACTTTTATCTTCTCTAATTCTAACTGTGGTCACAATAGCCCCCCTTTCACATAAGGCCTTTTTCCAACATGATATAACATGCTTAGCACCCTCAATATCAAACCGCGTTAGAAAGGCATCTGAACAAATCAAATCAAATGTTTGATTTGAACACTCCAAATCAAATATACTCATGTTTAATATTTTAATATTAAATCTCATTTTTTTAGAGAACCATTGACACATTTTTAATGGTGTTAGACATGTATCCAATACAAATATTTCAGCATTATTTTTTGTCTCTATGCTGCTATTATAAACATATGCCAGTAACGAATAGTCTGCTGTTCCAGAGATTAAAATTTTAGGATGTTCTTTATAATTAAACACATCATTAAAACATTTTTTATAAAAAGTAGAATGCCATTCTGGGGAAGAAACTTTATCTATTATCCTAAGGTATTGCCATATTGCATGATACCATTGACAATTTCCATCACTCATAATCCCGTTTTTGCAAAACTTCATTGCTGTGCAGAAATTTATATCCGCACTTTCAGTTAATGGTTCAAATATTCTTGATATATTACGCTGACGAAAAAACTCCAATCTTAATTGCCTTAATAAAGCGCGTGTTTTTTTAATTCTCCTTTCGTTATTATTTACATCGCACAAATAATATTTTGTTATATCATTATTAGTTATTGTATTTTCTTGATCATCATTGGTTTTAGCGGTAATACATTTAAAATTGTCTATTAAAATCAGATCGTTAAGTTCAATATTCATTTTTGTTTCTATTTCACACAAGAATATTATTTTAACATCAAATCCATTTGACTTGTAAATATTTACATATTCTTTAAATTGCTTTTCTTGAGAGCATTTTTGACTTTTTATAATTAAATATAACCTCTTCATTCCAATATCGTGATTTCTGGAGAACAAATTAACATCATATTTAAACAAATTGGGGTCTGCTTTAAAATACTTAGAATCAAACTGAATAACTTGTTCAATTGTTTTTTGAGCTGATTCAATTAATTCACTAATAATACTTACAAAACCCCTGTAATAATATTTTTTATTTTCTGGTTGTTTCATTTTTTTACCCAACATGATATATACAAAGATATATCATCCTTTCGTAAGTATTTGAAGTCGAATACTTTTAATAGAAATTTCGAAGGGATAACTTGCAATAATTTTGCCAAAAGCATTAAAATTTTCACAACAAATATTTTGTACTTTTAAAAAATTAATATAATATTTTAAAATATCCAAAAATCATCTCATTAGTAAACAAAACTAAAATCAGTTTAAATAAAATAATTACCAATGCTTAATTATGTGACTTGGTTAAAAGAAAAATCACATGACGCTTTGTTTCATCAATAACCGTCTCTATAATGTTAAAATTCTTTTTTTCAAAAATGTTTTGACAGTAGTTTAAACTATATCGTTTAGACTTAAAACATCTAATTTTATCACCTTTCTTAAAATATACGTTTTTATAGTTAAAAGGTCTTTCTAATTGATATTCACAGATTACTTCTTTCTTCCTTTCATCATATCTTAAAGAATAATTTTTGGGGTACGGTTGAATTCCTATTATACGCAAAAATTCTAAAACTGATTCTCGAAATACCTCATTGCTATAAGGTTTTAATTCATCAACACTGTTATTACATAAAGTTAGTCCTATTACTAAAAAATCATCGTTATTCATAAAATCAAAAATTTTTTGCAATACTTCCAATTCATTTTCAACATTACCTAAGGTATTCCCTAAAAAGAACACAACTTTTTTTGAAGAACAGTTAAATGGTAGATTTAAAACATCATTCTCTACATCACACTGTACAAAAGCACATTTTAAATTTTTTAACAACTTTTTTGTAGTTAATTCACATTTTTCCAACAATTCAACACTGAAATCAAGAAAAAAATGGCAATTAAAAATTAAACCATTTGCTTTTAAAAAATTAATAATATCACATGATATTGATCCATCATCAGCTCCTATTTCACAATAATCATAATCGCTTTTTTGAATATGTTTTAATAACACATTATATTCTTCTTTATATATTCCTACAATTGATTTATAATTCTGTGAATTTGCGTATGCAGAGTGATAATTAGCCGCAGTTAATATGTATGCGTATTTGACAGGTATGATATTTTTAGATAAATAAAATTCTAAATCTTCATCTATATTATTATAATATTTTCTCATTTTAATTAAATTTCTCCTTTTACATTTTTTTTACATTTATTGTAAGTTATAAGGCTGGATTTTGTAATTAATCTAAAATAATATACAATTATGCTCTATTGAGCTTGTCCCACTAAAGATACCACATATTTCGCCAAATTTCAACACAAAACCACCTGAGCGGTCAAAATTTGACGATGAACGGTATTTTTGTTGTACAATTTAACAAAATAATGCACATTTTTGACTTAATAAATCTATTTCGATTTCATTCGACTAAATTATAGCATATTTTTACGCAACTTTTTGACAAATGTCAAAATTGGACATTAATGAAACTTTTAAAAAGATTTTTTCTTATAAATTTAAGTATAATGTATTAAGGAAAAATTTTCAATATATTTAGCGCAACGTGTCGAAATACAGCGCAACGTGTAATTTTATTGTTAAAATTACTAAAAAATCAATATTTGGCTTGTACAATTTCACGTCATTTTTATCTCTTGATTTATCTTAAATTCACCCTTGGATATAACCCTTTTGTGAAATAAAAACCTGCTAAAAAATTCAATATATACGCCTACTAATGCTTATAGCAAACGTGAATCACATAATATTTACACCAAGGCAAGAGAGGGATGCAAAAAAGCTTGCGGAAATGATAGTACAAGTCATGGCAAACATAAAAGCCGAAAAAAACAGCTGAAAACGATGAACGAATCGTTCACCCTCTAAACCTAATAATGAAACATTACCGACTATGTCAAAAATTGAGCCGCAGTAAACAAAGAATAGAGCGAAACCCTACTCTCTAAAACGGGGAGTGGGGCGAAACTTCAAAACTGTCGTTTTGACAGAATAGTATTTACCGTCAAAATAGGTACCTCGTGTTTCACGAGGTACCACATAGATGGGGCATACAGATGAGTACACCATTTTACTACAATCACGACTGTTTCCAAATATAGGGGTCAGCTGCTAAAATTTCAAAATTTGAGCCGCATAAAACAAAGAATACGACAAGACAAAAACACCCGCCCTAAAACAGGGCGTCCTTCAAAAATACCGTTTAGGTAGTTTTGAATATGGAGTAAAAATGTTACCGCATAAAAATCAAAACCGCATCACACAGCCATCAAAAGCCTTTGTAATACGGTTTGTGGTCGGAGTGACGTGACTCGAACACGCGACATCCACATCCCGAAGAGTGATAAAAATGTACTATCCGCTCCAAATGGCTTTTTATAGCCGTTTTCGCTCCACAGAAAATGCTCTTTGACAATCTTGTGTCCGTTGTTTCCGTGTGCTCC
>CAZWRZ010000020.1:2977-48816 GCA_964636555.1 uncultured Ruminiclostridium sp. | reverse complement strand
TTGCCTCATGTGATTTTGGTGTTGATGTTCGTTTAAGGGAAAAAGCGGGTCACCAGAAAAATTTGGGGCGAGGAACATCTCGCCCCTATATTATTGTCAATCGACTTGCAAACAGTGCGGATTGGGCGATCGGAACATCAATACAATTGCTGTGACGGGCTTTATATTGGGCTTTCCGATTTATGTTGCTTTTTCGGATTGTAATTCTGTTTGAAGCTTTGATGAAGCTGAGCTGAAAAGGTTTAATGCTGAGAAGAAGATTAAAAAAAATCAAAACAGACGGGAAACACAACCCGATTTGCTTGCCGTGATTGAAAAGCTGAAGTGCGGAAAATGAACGGAACAATAGATTACAGAAGATAAATCATAAAATTCAATAATATAATTTGATTTTTTCCTAAAAATACTATATAATACAAACAGAGAAGGATTAATCAGCCATTCATTACCCAAAAGTAATGAGCAGGCGAGAATTCATGCCATGCTTTTTTTCTCAATTAAGAAGGAGATTGCCAAAATGAAAGAAATCCCAATCATTGACTTTCACACCCACCCTTATCTGTCATCGGAAGAATTTTACTGTTTTTATCCCGATTCCTTCACTCCATCAGCCAAACAGTGCATGGAAGATGCTAAAACGGCGGGAATAACTCATATTTGCGGATCGGTGATTCTAAAGAAGAAATATGATGGCGGTTTTGACTATATAAAGTCCTGCAACGACCGAGCCTTTGAGATAAAAAAGCTTTTGGGCGATTTTTACACTCCGGGTTTCCATATACACCCCGATTTTGTGAAGGAGTCTATTGCGGAAATTGAGCTGCGGCACAAACAGGGTTTCGGCCTGATAGGGGAGCTTGTACCCTATATGCACGGCTGGAGTGATTACTCAAGAAAGGATTTAGGTGAAATATTGGATGCAGCGGAGCATTTCCGCATGGCAGTGAGCTTTCACACCGTAGAGAAAGAACAGAAGGAAATTGACAGAATGATAGAAAATCACCCCAATGTGACATTTATAGCCGCTCACCCGGGAGACAAGGAACAGTTTCTTCTGCATTTGGAGCGGATAAAGAAATACCAAAATCTCTATCTTGATTTATCGGGAACGGGGATATTCCGCTACGGACTTATCGCTCACGGCGTAAAGGCGGTTGGAAGCCAACGGCTTATTTTCGGCACCGATTATCCTATCTGCAATCCGAGAATGTACGTTCAGGCGGTGTATCAGGAGCCGATCTCCGAAGAAGATGCTGAAAATATTTTATATAAAAATGCCCGTAAAATTATTGAGGAATTGGCTCCTCTGATAAGAGACAGCTAAAAATGCACCGAGAACCCCGGTGCGTTTTTTAAGATATTATTTATAGACTTATACCAAGCTTGTTGTCGTTATATATTGGTGTGAATACCGAATTCGTTGAGAAATCACCAAGCTGAAAATAATGCAAAAATCAAATAAAGAAATCTCATATATCCCCCTCCGCATAGGGGGATATAATTTTTTTCTGCAAGATAAGACCTACACTTATTTTATACTAAATCTCAATAAAAATCAGACAAATTGGGCGACTGGGGCGTCCCTGCTCTGCGTCAGCCCGACTTGAAATATCCGCATATTCCTGCGTTGGGACTTGCTTGATCAGGAACGCCCCGCCCACCGGCTTTGACTTATTTTTATCGAGAATTAGTATTACAGGAGTTTTTTCGTCAAACTATCCAAATCCCTTGATTTTTTTTAACTTATATGGTAAAATTATACTGAATAATTATAAAATTTTACTGCAAGCCGAAGGGTCAAAAATATCGTTTTTCTCACATCATTGTCAGGCTTTCGGTTCGGAATAAAACGAAAACAGGTCAAGACTTTCTGAAAGGGATTGTTATGGAACATCATTACAGATACGTTTATGAAGTGAAGTTTAAGAACGGCAGCTATGAATTTATTACAGGAAACTCCGAGTTTTACAGATTTCTCAAGGACGATTTCTTTATTACCTTTGACAGCTTGCTGACTGATAATTCAAAGAATGTTCTTGAAAATGCGATAAAACGTCGCAGCTTTAATATTCCCTTTATGCTGGAGTTTTTTCTTTCGGCGGACAGGGAAGTCAGCTATATGATAGCGGTGATTACCAACGCCAGCACATCGGAAAATACCGTTCTGCGCATGATTGAAATGGACAGAATGTACAATGGCTACAATGCTCTTCTGACCGACAGAAAGGAGGGTATCGCCCTTCTGTCGCAGCTTGACAGTATTTATTACTCCTATGACGCTGTATCGGGTGTTATTACTTGTTTTAATTACCGTGAGGACAAAAACATTCTCAGCAGTACAGATATCGTGCAGTGGGAGAAGGATTCTCTCGAATCGCTGCCGGATCAGGCTCACGGCAATGTTTCAAAGTTTGTTTCAAGCCTTAAGAACGGAACAAGAAATTTTGTGGGCGTTATTCCTTCCTGCGGAGAGGGTGAAAGCATAGATTATTCGGGAACGGCAGTATACAACGGTGACACCCATATTAAAACCGTGGGTATTTTCGGAAAAACAAATATGAAGTTTATCGGCGACACCATTCGCCGCGATCAGCTGACGGGACTTTATCTGAAAGAGGATATCACGAATTACGCCAAAAGGCTTATTGACGAGTTAAAGCAAAAAGCTGCAATGGCTATAATCGATATCGACGATTTCAAAAATGTAAATGACCAATTCGGACACCCTATGGGAGACGCGGTTCTGAGAAAATGTGCTGCCATAATCGAGGAGCAGCTCGGAAAATCAGGCAAGGCGGGAAGGATAGGAGGAGACGAGTTTTATATTGTCATTGACAACTTTGAGGACATGGAGTCCATAAAGAGCATTTTAAGAGGAATAAAGAATAATGTAGCCGAAGCTTATTCCGACAAAGAGGACGGCTTTCATGTTACCACCTCCATAGGACTGACTGTCGCTCCCGACAACGCCGATAATTTCAGCACACTGTATAATTTAGCAGATCATATGCTGTATTTAGCCAAAAATAAGGGCAAAAACCGCTACATATTTTACGAATATGAAAAACACGGCTCTGTGGATGAAATTCTTCAGACGGACGTAGATAAGATAGGCATTATCAACAGGAGAGGACTCAGCAGGAGCGAGGCGGTATGTCAGCTTATAGACCTTATGTACAGAGGAAAGACCTTTTCCGCAGAGGAAATTCTCGGCAGTATAGTCAAATACTTCGGAGTTGACCGCATTATGCTCTTCAACAAAACGGACAGAATTGTTGTGGCTCAGGGCGGAAATATTCTTCCCGAGGACGGAAATTTCGTCGGCGAGATCGATTATCTTTACGATGAGCGGCTGAACGGTTACTATAACGATAATGTTATGGTAGTCAATAATATTAAAAACTTCCGCACCCTCAATCCCGAGATTTATGAAAATTTCTTCAAACAGGGAATACGTTCCATTATGCAGCACAGATTTGAGGGCAAAAACGGAAAGGAATATGTAATAAGCTATGAATCCGTTTCCAGCAACGATACTTGGCATTTAGAGGATATGTATTTGTACAGACTGCTTGACAAAGTTTTGATAGAATCTCTTTGAGAAAACCAACAATATTTTTTCCATTCTGAAAACTTATGCAAAAAAGGGTTGAAAAAAATATAAAAGTGCATTATAATAATAGATATGTGCAAAATTATTAGTTTATAGGTAATTTCGTGTTATCATATTCAACCGAAATATTTTGAAAATCGGCGTTTCGCTATGCGAAGGCTGTGGAGTAATAATACAAAATCCATTTAAAATATATATCTATTATCATAAAGAAAAGTCAGAAATGACAGTTTAAAGTTAACAAGGAGATGCAGTATGCAGATAATCCCCAAAAATGAGGGAATTTTTTCGGGAAAATACAGCGGTTTGAGTGAAGGGAAAGTGCATACTGCGAATACAGAGCTTATGATGTGTTTAAGAAGAATTGCGGCGTTTGCAGTATGCCTCATTCTCATTATTCCTAATTTTATAACGGTATTTGCCGAAGGCGTTCGTTCCGATAACAGGACGGTCAAAGCAGGTATTTTCAGCTTTGACGGCTATCACATGAAGGACGACGAGGGCAGACTGACGGGCTACGGCATAGAATTTCTCAATCTGGTCTCTGAGTATTCCCGGTTGAATTTTCAGTATACCGGCTACGACAAGACCTGGGGCGAAATGCAGGATATGCTTGAAAAAGGCGAGATCGATGTTGTGACCTCAGCCCGCAGGACCTCCGACAGGGAGGAACGCTTTGCCTTTTCTCTTCCTATTGGCAGAAACAGCACTGTTCTTTGTATCCGTTATGACAATATGAAACTTCGCAGAGGAGTTTACAGCACCTATAACGGAATGACCGTGGGTCTGCTGGCAGAAAGCAGTCAGAACGAAAGCTTGGCGCAATTTGCGGAGGAAAAGGGCTTTACCTATAAGTCAAAGGAGTACGGAACTTCCAATGAGCTTGCAGACGCTTTGCAGAAAGGCGAGATCGACGCGATTCTTTCCAGTGATCTGAGAAAGGCAAAAAATGAAAAGACGCTGGATATTATAGAAGAAGCCGATTTTTACGTGATCGTCAGAAAAGAAGATACAGAGCTGCTTGATGAGATCAATTACGCCATAGAACAAATGGATATAAATGAGGGTGACTGGAAAAACGTGCTGTTTTATCAGTTTTACGGTCCTGTGTATTCCTCTGCCCTTTCCTTTACCGATCGTGAGAAAGAATATATCAGACAGGTTATTTTGGGTGAGAAAACCATTACCGTCACCGCCTTCGGCGACAGAGCCCCTTATTCGTTCACTGAGAACGGAGAGTTAAAGGGAATTATACCCGATTATTTTGCCTCGGTTATGGAGCTTGCCGGGCTGCCCTATCAGTTGGTGGTTCCCAAGAATCCTGAGGATTATCAAGACCTTATGGGCAAGAATGAGGTAAACGTGGTTCTTGACAAGATCTCCGCTGACGATATTGTGGACGGAGCCGTTTACCGAGGCTTTAATTCGGACAGTTACATGACCGTGGGAATGGCAAGAGTTACCAGAATGGATTTTAAAGGAGAAATAAAGACGGTTGCTGTGTCGGATTCCCAAGGAAAGGATAAAATTGAATCGGAGCTTTTGGACGGCTTTGATGTTCGGAACTATTCTACCGGCGATGAGGCTGTACGTGCCGTTCTTAACAGGGAAGCGGATGTCGCATATGTGTATACCTATACCGCACAGCTGTTTGCAAATCATGACTCCACCAACTCTCTCTATTACAGCGTTCTGAACGGAATGCGCACCACATTCCGTATGTATGTGGGCGAAAATACGGATCATGAGCTTATCACGATACTGAACAAATGTATCAAGCAAACGTCCGAAGATACGCTCAATCAGCTTATCTCCGGGTATACCTCCTATACAGCCAGCGATATGACTATATGGAAGTATTTACAGGCAAATCCGGGAGTGCTGCTTGTACTGGTTCTTGCGCTGGCTTTGATAATAAGCGTTATCATCGGGCTGTATCTGCGCGGAAGGTGGAACAGCAAGCTGCTGTATTCAACGGAGGAGTCCAACAGGAAAATGGGCGAGCAGCTTGCCATTGTGGAAGCACTAAGCCGTGACTATACAAATGTTTATGCCATAAACGAAGCGCTTGCCACCGCGCGAATCATTAAGCTGGAGGGTTACGTAACCAAGGGACTGAAAAAGGATTCGGTGGAGGAGTATGACTATGCCACAGTTCTCAATCAATATATCCAAAGCCGCGTTTACCCCGACGACTGCGAGGAGCTTGCCGGTAATCTTGCCCTTGACAAGGTAAAGAAAGAGCTGAGTGAAAATTGGGAATATACAGGTATATACCGCATACTTGCCGATGAAGAAATTCACCATTTCCAATATACTTATTTAAAAATGGCCGACAGCGACCGCGAATACGGCAGCTTTATCCTTGCGGGCTTCCGCAATATTGACGATATGATCCGCAAGGAACAGGAGCAGAAACAAGTTCTGTCTGAAGCATTGGCTCAGGCTCAGTACGCTAACAATGCCAAGACCACCTTCCTGAACAATATGTCCCATGATATCCGCACTCCAATGAACGCTATCATCGGATTTACATCCTTGGCTGTAACTCACCTTGACAACAAGGAGCAGATACGGGACTATCTGGGCAAGATCATGACATCCAGCAATCATTTGCTCAGCCTGATAAATGACGTACTTGATATGAGCCGAATCGAAAGCGGAAAGGTTAAGATCGAGGAGAAGGAAACCAGCCTTCCCGAGATAATGCATGATCTGAGGACTATCGTACAGGCAGACGTGAAGTCAAAGCAGCTTGAATTTTACATTGATACTCTGGATGTGACCAACGAGACTATCATCTGTGATAAGCTCCGCCTGAATCAGGTTTTGCTGAATATTCTCAGCAATGCGATGAAATACACAAAGCCGGGCGGTATGGTCAGCGTCCGTGTTACCCAGAAGGCTGAAGAGGAAGAGGGCTATGCGTCCTACGAGTTCAGCATTAAGGATACGGGAATAGGTATGAGCCGTGAATTTCTGCAGCACGTTTTCGAGCCCTTCGAGCGTGAGCAGACCTCCACGGTAAGCGGTATTCAGGGAACGGGTCTGGGACTTGCCATTACAAAAAATATAGTGGATATGATGGGCGGTACGATCACCGTTGAAAGCGAGGAAGGAAAGGGTTCGGAGTTTATCGTAACCTTCCGTTTCCGCGTTGCGGATATTCCCATGGATCATTTGCGCTTAGAGCCGCTTGTTGATCTCAGGGCGCTTGTGGTGGATGATGATGTGAACACCTGCGTCAGCGTCAGCAAAATGCTGTCAGAGATCGGTATGCACCCGGACTGGACCACTTTGGGAAGCGAAGCCGTTATCCGTACAGAATTTGCTTTGGATCAGAACGAGCCTTACAGCGCTTACATCATAGATTGGCTTATGCCAGATATGAACGGTATAGAGCTTGTCCGCAGGATACGCAAGATCATAGGAGAAGATGCTCCGATTATTATACTGACCGCCTACGATTGGTCGGATATTGAGGCGGAGGCGAGAGAGGCAGGAGTAACGGCGTTCTGCTCAAAGCCTATCTTCCTTTCTGAGCTGCGCAGTATTCTTGCTGCTCCCTATACAGATAAGGAAAGTGCCAAGGAATCCGAAGAACCTGAAAAAGAGCAGCGCCGCTTTGACGGAACGAAAATTTTGCTGGTTGAGGATAACGAGTTGAATCAGGAGATCGCACAGACTATTCTTGAGTCGGCTGGCTTTGTCATAGATACGGCAAACGACGGAAGTGTAGCCGTGGAGCGGATAAAAGAAATGCCTGCCGATAATTACGACCTGATACTTATGGACGTTCAAATGCCTATCATGAACGGATATGAGGCGACAAGAGCCATTCGCGCACTTGACGATCCCGTAAAGTCGGTAATTCCGATTGTGGCAATGACTGCCAACGCTTTTGACGAAGACAGGAAAGAGGCTATGGAATCGGGAATGAACGGATATGTGGCTAAGCCGATAATTATTGAAAAGCTTATGCAGACGTTGGAAGAGATCCTGAAATAAGGCTGTAAAAAGCTGTGTGTTATAAATTAAGGGGCTGTTTTGTTACAGCCCCTTAATTCATTATATCGGAAAAACCATACCTGTTTTCACACTAATTCACGATTGAAAGCAGACAAATGATTTCCGAGGATATTCTGCGCCCTGCAAGAAAGAGGACGACGGCAGGCTGACGCCTGCCGAGGATGATGACGCAGCAAGGCACAAAACAGACCGCAAAGAATATCTGCTTTCAGTCGGGAATCAGTATCATCTTCAGGTATCCCCATAAGGACTGACCAGCACCCTCTCCGCCTTCTCCACAGCCTCTTCAAGTGCCAGTCCGCTGAAATCGGGAGCATAAATTCTCCTGCCCGATTTTTTATCGTCCATAAATGCAAACAAAGCCATTCCCGGAACAGCATTCTCGGGCGGGAAATAGGCGTTTGCACCGCCCATATCGGTTCTGCACCAGCCGGGATCTACAAGATTTACCATAACATCCGTCCCTTCAAGGGCATAGCCCAAGTCAACGGTAATCTTGTCCAACGCCGCCTTGCTCGCCGCATAGCCTGCAAATTCGGGCTGGAGATGTATTCCGCTGGAGGTGTTGATTATCCTGCCAAAGCCCCTTTCCCTCATCTTAGGCAAAAAGTGATAGCAGATCATGGCGGGAGCGATAATGTTTATCTGAAAGCTTTCGGTAAAATCCTCCACGGTGGTTTGGCAGAAATCGGTGCGGGGCACGGTCTGAACTCCTGCGTTGTTAAAGACAATCTCCACATTTTTTCCCAAGCTGTCAACTTCCCTTAAAAAGGCATTTACCTCCTCAGGGTCGGAAAGCTCCGCTCCAAGGGCATAAGCTTCCACTCCTGCCGTCCTGACCTCATCAAGGAGTTTTTGGCAGTGCTCCTTTTTTCTGCTGTGAAGTATTAAATTGCAGCCTTGCTCTGCCATAAATTTTGCGGTATGATAGCCTATTCCCCTTGACGCTCCCGTTATAAGCGCCCATTTTCCTTTTACGTTTACCATTTCCACACCTCATTTAAAAATCTTTTTGTCTATTAGCCAAATTTTAAAAAAATAATTTTGTTGATTATGTACAATTTTCCCAAAACATATTGTAAAAAACTTTGCTATATGTTATACTGTACACAAAGAATGTAACTTAGATATTTGTTTCGGGAATTACTTAAAATAACTTAAGAGCTTGTTTTTCTCCTCTTCGGAGGTGACTTTGCTCCAAGCAACTCTTCCGTTTCGGTCTGCACCGTATTCGGAAAAGCGGGCGGTTTTGTCCCTGTCAGTGTCGTTCCACTTGTCAAAGCCTTCCTTGGAAATGTGATCTCCGTATTGGCAGTTAATAAAAGTTGATTTTCCGTAATCACGCCAAGGTCTTGCCAAAAATATAGAGTTTGGGGCAACACCTTCTTCACAGGTAAAACGGCAGCGGTCAAACACAAAGCCTATTTCCTGAGAAAGAGCGTGGGCGGGAGCGGCAGTATAACCGTGACCCCTTACATCAAAGACGGAGCGTATTTCGCAGCCTTCAAACAGAGAGTCGCCGCAGCCGAAAATAAAATCAACATTCCCCGCAATAAAGCAATTCTTGAAGATGTGGCGCTGAAAAAGGTCTCTTCTGAGTTCGTCCTTCAAAAATCCGTCATACCGTTCTATAAGATCGGGAGGAAGGGGACCGCAGAAGATAGTGTCCTGAGTTGAAAGGAAGGAACAGTCTTCGGCATAAAATCTGTCAGCATACACCGTGAGTGCAACCTCCTGACCCTTGACTTCGGGCGTTTTGGAATCGTTTTCCACCGTGAGATTTCTCAAAGTCACATTGTCGGCAAGCACCGCCGCGGTATAGGTTCTGAAGGTGATAAGCTCTTTTCCCTCATCGTCAAGCTTTTTGGCGTAATCGTCCCATACAATTACGGTTTTTCCCGTGCCTGCTCCCGACAGTTCAATATCGGGAACGGAAATTTCGATTTTTTCGCGGTATACTCCCTTGGAAAGGGAAATGCGGGTATGGGGCTTCACATTCTGCAAAACTTCGGACAGCCTGTCCTTTGGAGTAACATTTACGGTTGTCATCTTTTAAACGCTCCTTTTTAGGTTGATATTAAGATTTACCTATACATTATATATGTTAAGCGGTATTTTTTCAATATAGTAAAAAATATTTTTACAGGTTTGATTTATGAATTTAAGTTTTAAGCAATACAGAGCCATTGATCTGACCATTATGGGCGTCATTCTCTTTTTCAGTGAATTTCTGACCGCAACTGCGGCGTCAAGGTGGTTTCCCGATCAGCTGTACGCACTTTCACCAACAATAACGGTGGTTTGCATAGTTATGATGAGGTGGAACGGCTACGCGGCAATTCACGCGGTTCTCGGCGGCTTGATCTTCTGCCTTGCGTCGGGCGCGGAGGAAAAACAGATAATCGTTTACTGTGTCGGCAACTGTTTTGCCCTTGCAGCTCTTGTTCTTTTCAAGACTATGGGCAAGGAAAAAATAAGAAGTACCTTTTATTTCACCTTGATTTTTGTTCTTGCGGCATTTTTCGGCGCAGAGCTTGGACGCTGGATCATAAGCCTTATTTTCGGAGAGCGCTTTGATTCCATAGTTACGTTTCTGCTGTCGGATCTGATAACCTTTATCTTTACCGTCGTTGTAGTGCTTATTACCCGCAGAGTTGACGGATTGTTCGAGGATCAAAGAAGCTATCTTATCCGCACAGAGGAGGAAAGAAGAAAGGAAGAAGCTGAAAAATACTATAAATAATATGTGAATACATCTGATTAAAATAAACACTAATTCAGGAGGTTATTTAAGATGCAACTGAATGCAAGCGACTATTTGATTTTCGATGAAGAAAGCGGAGTATACATCGAAAATCCCGAGCAAGTGGTGCGTGACGATGTTGAAAAGCATCATTGGCTCAATGTTATGAGAACGGTGATAAGGGATTGGCGGCTTTATCTCATGCTTGTTCCCATGCTGCTGATATTCCTGTTCTGGCGTTATTTCCCCATGTACGAGCTGTTGGGCTGCTTTAAGCTTACAGATGAGATCAAGCCTGTTGCGGATCAATATTTTGTAGGTTTTTCCCATTTTAAGACTCTGCTCACATCAAATATAGAATTTTGGCGGGCATTCCGCAATACCTTCCTGCTCAGCTTCTACGGACTTTTGTTCGGATTCCCGACGCCCATAATCATTGCGCTGTTCTTTAACGAAATCCGTTCAAATATCTGCCGCAGCATATATCAGGTTCTTACATATCTCCCTAAGTTTATGTCAACAGTCGTTATGACCTCCCTTGTAATGATGCTTATAAAACAGGGATCCGATTTTACAGGCGTGGGCGTTCTCGCTCAGCTGTTGAACAATCTCGGTGTTATAAGTGATGAAACGCTGAAAACGGGTATGATCAACGATCCAAGTTTCTTCCGTGCCATTTATCAGATAAGCGGTATCTGGGAGACGGCGGGCTATGACAGCATTGTATTCTTTGCGGCAATAATTGCCATTTCACCTACCAGCTATGAGGCTGCTCAGATAGACGGAGCGGGAAAAATGTCACAGATGAGATACGTTGTCCTTCCCTCTATCTTGTCCACCATTGTTATTATGCTTATCACAAGAATAGGCTCATTGCTCAACATCGGCTATGAAAAGGTTTTGCTGCTTTACAACACCAACACCTATATGACTGCCGACGTAGTTTCCACTTTCGCTCAGAGAATCGGTATTGCAGGATCCGCAAAGGGTCTGGCTTCAGCGGCGGAAATGATGAACAATGTAACGGGAATGCTGCTGGTTATCGGTGCGAACACCATTTCACGCAAGGCGTCCGACGTATCGCTGTATTAACAATAAAGAATAATCAGAGGTTGCTATGAAAAGAAAACTTGAAATATCGGAGTTTATATTTAAGATAATAAGCTATACCTTATTGACAATGTTTGCTCTTTGCTGCCTTTATCCCTTTTTGTATGCGATTTCCGCTTCCATAAGCGGCATTGAAGAGGTAGAGCGCAGTCAGATAGTATTGTTTCCCAAGAACATTCAGTTTGAAGCATTTTCCACCATGTTTAACGACAATATGTTTTGGAATGCTTATGCCAACACTCTTTTCCTTACCTTCTACGGTACGATCTGGTCGGTTGTAACATCCATATTGGGTGCTTATGCTTTATCCAAGAAGCGTCTGCTGTTCCGCAAGGGCTTTAACTTCTTCCTGGTATTCACAATGTGGTTCAGTGCAGGTATGGTTCCTCAGTATCTGAACTACCTGGATACTCAAAAGGTGCTTCAGGGTATGGGAATTACCGACTATAAATGGCTTGTGGTTATTGCCATGGGTATGGCTGCCATGAACATAATCCTGCTGAGAAACTCCTTTGAAGGAGTGCCTTCGGAAATCGAAGAGGCGGCTATTGTAGACGGAGCCACAGAAATGCAGGTGCTTTGGAAGGTATACATACCGATGAGCAAATCAATAATCGCCACTGTTTCACTGTTTTTCGGAATCTCTCGTTGGAACGGATACTTCTGGGCAAGACAGATGATACCCTCACAGACCTATGAGCAGCCCTTACAGGTATTCATAAGACTTAAACTGGAGCAATTCAGCGATTCCGAAGCCATGACGGGCTGGGCAGAGAATTACGCATCCGACTCGATCATATATGCGCTTATTGTATGTTCTATTGTGCCTATCCTTGTTATTTATCCCTTTATTCAGAAATACTTTGCAAAGGGTGTAAATGCGGGCGGCGTAAAGGAATAACGACGCATTTCACAGTTACAGTTATCAGCCGCTTATGCGGTTGACATAAAAAGGAAAAATGAAAACACATTCTCAAAGGAGGAAAATAATGAGAAAAATTAAACTTGTGGCGTCACTGTTAGCAGTGTCCGTAGCCGCAGCCTCTTTAATGACAGGCTGCGCTGAGGTACCTCAGGACAATACGAACACTTCTGCCAACACTGCCAAACCTTCAGAATCCAATTCGGGTACGCAGGGCGGAGACAGCACAGACGCTCCCGGTACAGTTCCCACGCCAGATCTTACTTATGCGGACGGAACCGAGCTTCGTATGGCTACCGGCTATAACAGCCCTCAGACAGGTCTTTCCATGCACGCTGACCAGGCAGGCGAGGGAATTAAGCTTGCAGACGGCAATACTTACAAGACAGGCGACTTAAAGCCTACTTGGGTTGAGGTTCAGAAGAGACTTAACGTCACTATTAAGGACGTATATCAGGGCAACGGCGCTTCTGACGAATTCAAATACTGGCAGTCTCAGATGGGTCAGGTTGACATAGTAAGCGGCACAGCCTCTCTCCTTTCAGAGGCAGGCACCAACGGAATGGTTGTAAACCTTGCTGATTACTTGGATAAGATGCCTAACTTCAAGGCTTATCTTGAAGCAAGCCCCATCGTTCGTATCTCCATCACAGGTAATACCGACACCGGTGCTATCTACTTCTCCCCTTACTTCGACGGTGTAGACGATATCGAGCGTATGCCCCTTATGAGAGTTGACTGGGTAACCAAGCTCCTTGACGGCGACGGCGACTTTGCTGCCGACAACAGCGGCAAAACCGCAGAACCCTCTTATCAGCCCTATATGCCCACAAAAGGCAAGGTTGATATTGAAACCGTTAAGCTTGACGGTTCAGGCACAGAAACCGTTACCAAGAACTATGACAAGTACGGCAACATCATCGCTAAGATGAATGAAGCTGGCTCTATTTCCGGCGTTGAAGCTGTTAATATGCTCCGTAAGTACATTGACGAAACTTATGAAGGATACTACGGAACAACCCGTTCCAACCTCTTCGTAGGTCAGAACGCT
The DNA here is from genome assembly GCA_964636555.1 of uncultured Ruminiclostridium sp. GTDB lineage: Bacteria > Bacillota > Clostridia > Oscillospirales > Ruminococcaceae > Ruminiclostridium_E. Next base: position 35,348 of record CAZWRZ010000020.1, on the reverse strand, counting down.
GCTTGGGACGCTGACGAGCTTGTAGCTCTTCTCCGCTGCGTGGTTGCTAACGCTGCTACCCTTAACGGCAAGGACAGCGTAAGCGGTTTGTTCTCCCGTGAGGAAAACAACCTTCAAAGAAGAGTTGATATGATGCGTTTTGCAGGTCATCTTTTCGGCGTTCGCGGACTTGAATCCAGATCCGATTACCTTTATGTAGGCACCGATAACAAGTTCCATGATGCTCGTTTGGAAGAAGACGCTTATGTAGCTATGGAAAGAATGAACGCTATGGCTAAGGAAGGTCTTATTGCCGGCAACTTTATGAGCCAGGCAGAAGCTAAGTCCGACCAGTATCTCGCTGACGACGCAGGCTTCATGAGCTATGACTACAACCAGACTCAGACTGCTTACAATGAAAACAAGCTTCAGGACGGCGAAAAGTACATGGCAGTTATGGTTCCCGTTGCCCTTTGGCAGGACGGAGCAGAAGGCGGCACTTGGATGAGATTTACCGAGTCTTGGCGTTCTGTTAAGACCGACGGTTGGGCAATCTCCGTAGAAGGTACAAAGGACAATCCCGATAAGCTTAATGCGGCTCTTGCTCTTATCGACTACGCATACAGCGAAGCGGGTCAGATCCTTATGTCCTACGGTCCTGACGCATTCATCAAGACCAATGCTGACGGCAGCTATGTAACCTTCAACTTCAACGGCAAGGATATGCCCGTTATCGCAGATGAAACTTACAGCGAACTTTGGAGCCTTGCAGACGGCAACTACACCAACTATGCACGTCAGTATTTGGGATCTACACTGAGCTTTGCAAAGAGCCAGGCATTTGAGTATCAGTGCACACAGGTAGTAGGTAAGGAAGGCGCAGCTAAGATCTCCACCGCTATCGGTCTCGGCACAATCAAGCATCCTGTCCTTGACGTAGCCGAGAATCCTTGGTACACTTCAGTACCTACCGTTATTCCTAACTACAAGACCGAATTGGACGAAATCAACTCTAAGGATAAGCTTACCGGCGACAACAGTGTATTCAGCACAAGCAAGAAGGGTTCAAACCTGTTTGTTGACATAATCGTTGGCGGTTATTCAGGCGAAGGAACATCTTCCAGAGCTGAAGCAATCACCACCGTTTCCGACACTTACGGTGCAAAGCAGGTGCTCAATCTGCGCAACGAGGCTTGGGAAAGACTCCTTGAGTTCTACAAACAACTCGGTTAAGTTTTGACAGTTTCAAAAATATTCTCTGAAAGAAACACAAAAATATTGCGCATAATTCGGTAATGCTCAGCGTTACATGATTATGAAAAATCCTAATTATGTTCACTCGGGAGGGGTCTCCCCCTCCCGTTTAAACATAAAGGAAGAGGGCTTTTATGTATAAGAAACAATTAGTTTTTCAGAAAATAGTTTGTATGGCTATGTTGGCTGTATCTGTTATAGTATTTCTGTATTCCTTGGGAATAATGACGGATCTATACGATACGCTGTATTACACTATGCCTAATCCCGATAATATTTACAGCTCCAAGGTTTCAGGCTCTGCAATCTATTATGAAATGCAGCCCTTTAATGCCTTATTCACCAACATTTCTATTGGTTTGATCATTGCAACCTTGATTTTATTTATAACCTCCACGCATTCGAGAAGAAAGTATTATATCGGAAATTACATTGCAGTGGGAATTTCCGTGGCTTACAATATTTTTATCACAGTATGGTCGATTTACCACATTTTATATTTCAAGGCAAGATATCTGTTAATTGATTTTGATGCATTGAAGGAATTTTGGGAAAACAGAAATCAACCCGATGTATATACCGATTCCACATTCTGGTTTGACGTAAGCTACCTTGTTTTTGGCTTACTTATGGCAGTTACGGTGCTGCTTATCGTCAATACAATTTTGAAAGTTCGCGTGATGAAAGAAGAAAAGCGCCTTATCGGCAGCAGAAAGGACGTGAAGGCATGACAACGGACAGCGTAGCTATTATTAAAAAGGATCGCCTGCGTTACTCGAAAAACAAGCTTTCCTCCAACTTAGCGCTGCTTGCGATCGTTTTTAACGCTCTTTATTTCATCAGTATATATAAATCGGACGTAGGTTCATATTATTATACATATCTCATAGGAATATCGATAATATACAACCTGCTGTTTATGCTTGCAGGATTTCTCAGCTCCGAAGGAGTTAAGAGCTATAAGCTCAATTTCAGCTTCGTTTTGGTGGGCTTGGGAATAGGTCAGCTCGTTCGTATCTTCATACTGCCCTTAGGCGCACATAATGCCTCTATCACCTTGGGAGAACAGACTCAGCAGATTATGGACGACGGACAGTTTATGAGGGTTTGTATTTATCTTGCCGCATCTGCCGTACTGTGTATTCTGGCAGGAGTAATTGCATTTATTAAGACCCGCACATTGACAAGCTACCAGGCAGAGCTTGATAAAAAAGCAAAGGGAGCAGGCCATGAGTAATCTTAAATTACAGCATCTCGACAAAATATATGACAATAACGTTCAGGCGGTTTACGATTTTAACCTTGACATCAACGACGGCGAATTTATTGTGCTTGTAGGACCCTCGGGCTGTGGAAAATCCACCACTCTTCGCATGGTCGCAGGACTTGAGGATATTTCTGCGGGCAAGCTGATAATTGACGGCAAAGACGTTACGAAAATGCCGCCCAAGGATCGTGATATAGCAATGGTTTTCCAGAACTATGCCCTGTACGGTCACATGACCATTTACGAAAATATGGCGTTTTCACTTAACCTCCGTAAGGAAAACAAAAACGTCATTCATCAAAAGGTTTTGGCTGCTGCGGAAATTTTAGACCTTACCAGCCAGCTCAACAAAAAGCCCAGTCAGCTTTCCGGCGGTCAGCGTCAGAGAGTTGCAATGGGACGTGCCATTGTGCGTACTCCCAAGGTATTCCTTTTTGACGAGCCTCTTTCCAACCTTGACGCAAAGCTGAGAGGAGCGACACGGCGTGAGATTCTGCTGCTCCACAAAAGACTCAACGCTACCATGATCTATGTTACCCACGATCAGACCGAGGCTCTTACACTTGCCGACAGAATAGTATGTATGTCTATGGGATATGTTCAGCAGATAGGTACTCCCTTGGAGCTTTATGATACACCCGCAAATACATTTGTTGCCGGCTTTATCGGACTTCCTCCGATGAATTTCTTTGATGTTGAGATCAAAAACGGACAGGCGGTTTGCGAAAGCTTTGCCGTTGATCTGACAAGCGAGGAAAAGAACGCTCTCAAGTCTTACGAAAACAAAACAGTAATTTTGGGTGTAAGACCCGAGAACATTGCTGAGGGCGGAAATGTTTCCGTTGAGGTTTTCTCCAACGAAAACTTGGGCATGAACACCTTGGTAAACGGTGCGGCGAAAAATCACAAAATTACCTGCAAATTCCGTGATTGGTGTAATTACAAGGCAGGCGACAGTATCAAAGTTTCCTTTACACGCAAGCACTTCTTTGACAAGGAAACCACAAATGCCATCAGATAATAATTAAGGAGAACCGAGCTTATGAGTAAAAAACAAACTTCTGCCGCACCAAAAAAGGGCATTAAAGAAATGATCCGCAAAATCCTTGTTTCAATAAAGCGCAATCCGCAGGTTTTCGCCATGCTTGCGCTGTTGGCGGCGTTCCTTGTTTATTCTCTTAATCTTTCGTCAGTTTCGCTTACTACTGCAAAGATCAACTCCCCCAATATGGGACAGTGCGAATTTGCGGCAATGCTTTTTTCCATCCTCTCTTTCGTATGCTTCCTGAGATCATTCCCCAAAAGGCAAAAGGTCAATAAACCGATGATAATTTTGCTTATCGTGATGTTAGTGGGTCTTGTATTTGTTGATTATGTGTATCTTTCGAGAATAACACAGGCTATAACTGGCGAAAATGCTTTGGTGATCAACTCAGATACAGCCTACATAGCTATTGCCAACAACGCTATAGTCGGTCATATTATATGTATTGGTATCTGTGCGGTTCTGTTGGCAGCATTGCCTGTTTACGGAAAGCTTTTGAAGAAAATTAACACCTCTATCGAGGTTGAAGGCAACGGTGAAATGGAAGTCATCGATATTTCCGGCGAGGACTGATAAAAAACCTAATGAAAGCAGCATCAGTCTTAATTGACTTGTGTTGCTTTCTTTTTGAAAAAGGATAATATGTCGAAAAAGAAAACAAAACAACAAAATCAGGTAAAGCAGAATACCCCAAAGATCCAAGAAAGGGAAAAACAGGAAAAGAAACGGGAACAGGAGCCGCTTTCGGCAGAAGCCGGTTATTACAGGCTGAAAACAGAGGCGGTGGAAAAGCTGCTGAACGCCAAGAATGCCCCTAATGTTTCCGATGAGGAGATCGAAAAATACACCAATAAACATAAACGAAAGATTCCCTCATGGCTGAAAGTCATTTTTATCAAGTTCTGGTTCAGCGGAGCGGTGTGTTACTTCGTTATGTGGGGCTTGGGATTGGTGATTTCGGGTCTTGATTTAATGGCGGTTCTTGCCATAGTATTGGGCGTGGTGAACGATCTGCTGATAAACAACTCACTTCGCCATTTTGAACCCTTTTCGGGGGCTTATGATAAGTGGATAATGTTCCCCATGAAAAAATTCTGGACTGTTTTCCTGAATGTGCTGTATGCCATTGTTCTGCTGTTCTTTATCGTTCAGACCTATACTGTGGTAAATACTCTCATAGTGGGAAGTCCCGAAACCGTGGAGACTGTTGCGGTGGGTGTTGAACCCATTTTGTTCGGACTTTTGTTTATGGGCTATGATATGCTGTTTCTCGTTATCAGAAACACGCTTAAAAAAGTTTTTGCCGACGCGCAGAAAAAGGTGGGCGGCAATACGGACACTTCCCGAAAATTCAAATAAATATGCAAAATGCGTTCTTACAACAAGTTTTTAGGAGAATAAGATGATAAAAACACTTTACGCAGGTTCTGTTTCCGCCTGCTTTGAGCTTGAAAACAACAGTCCCTATTATGCCGAGGGAGGAGAATACACGGTTTCACTGAACGGAAAAGAGGTTCTGAAAGCCGACACCAACGTTTTCTCACTCTTTTCCCTTAAACCCGATACCGAATACAAGCTTAATGTCAGCGGCGAACCCGAAATAACCTTCACCACGGCAAAAGAAGCTTGTGCGGTCAACGTTAAGGATTTCGGAGCTGTTGGCGACGGTGAGCATGACGACACCGTAAATATACAGACGGCTATAAACTGTCTTCCTATGGGAGGAAGGCTTCACTTCCCCAAAGGCATATACAGTACCGCTCCGCTTAATCTCAAAAGCCATATTGTAATTGAGCTTTCAGAAGGCGCGGTTCTGTTGGGAAACACCGACCCCGACCGTTATCCCGTTATCCCCGGCGCACTGAACGATATGGAAACAGGTGAGCTTGTTCAGTTAGGTACTTGGGAGGGCAATTCCATTCCCATGCACCAAGCTTTGCTCTTTGCGGAGTATACCGAGGATATTCGCATAGTGGGAAAGGGAACTATTGACGGCAACGCCCAGAACAGCGTATGGTGGATAAATGTTAAGGAACGAGTTATAGGCAGACCCAGAATACTGTTTACCAACCGCTGCAAGGATATCACACTGCATGGTGTTACCGTTCAGAATGCCGCATCGTGGCAGCTTCACCCTTATTTCTCTGAAAACCTTAATTTCCTTGACGTTTCGGTAAATGCTCCGAAGGACAGCCCCAACACCGACGCTCTTGACCCCGAGGCATGCGACAAAGTAAATATTATCGGCTGCAAGTTCAGCGTAGGCGACGACTGTATTGCCATTAAATCAGGCAAAATTGAGATCGGCAAAAAGTACAAAACCCCCGCCAACCGCCATACCATAAGAAACTGCATTATGCAGTTCGGTCACGGTGCGATAACCTTGGGCAGCGAAATGGCTGGCGGCGTAAAAAATCTTACCGTCAACCGCTGTATCTTTAATCACACCGACAGAGGTCTGCGTATAAAGACACGCCGCGGCAGAGGCAAGGACGCAATTATTGACGGCGTACTCTTTGAAAATATCAAAATGGACGGGGTTCTTACTCCCATTGTTATAAATATGTGGTACAACTGCTGCGATCCCGACCGCTATTCCGAATACAATACTATAAGGGATAAGCTGCCTGTTGACGACAGAACGCCTTATTTGGGCAAGTTCACCTTTAAGGATATGGTGTGCGAAAACTGTCAGGTTGCCGCCTGCTACTGCGACGGACTGCCCGAGCAGCCCATCGAGGAGATCACCGTTGAGAATATCAAATTCACCTACGATGAAAACGCTCAGCCTGGTGTTCCCGCTATGAAAAACAATGCGGAAAAGCTGTGTAAGGCGGGAATGTATTTTGACAACGTTAAAAAGCTTACCGTAAAAAACATAGACATCAGCGGAAACGTTGGGGAAGCACTTATTGCAAATCATGTTGACAGTCTGGTAAATGAAATATGACAAGTTTAAAAGAGCCACAAAATTTGTGTTCTTTTCACCCTTTGTTTGCGCTTCAATATATCAGCTCGGCGCAAACACTCCTCAATAGGAAAGGAATGGGCATAAAAGCTAAAACAGTCGTCTGTCTTATCTTGATACTGTTTATTATAACGGGCTGTAACAATGATTTATCCCAAGCTTCAGGAGAATTTGACACAACCTCCGAATATAAGGAGATTACAGAACACATGAACACTTTGGAACACGACAACGAAGATAAGAACACGGATATTGTAAAAATATTTGGTTGTGATGCTGATTTGATAAGTAAAGGCGCCGATAGTGAACAGGTAACAAAGCTATACCTTGAAGACTTCGCTGAGGGAAAAGAAAAAGGGTATATTCCCGTTTTGGTTTTTCTTGACGATATTCTTGAAGAAAAAATAAATCTTACCCTTAATGGTAAAAACAAGGAAGAGTATATAGAAGAAACACTGTCAACGGAACGATCGAACGGAAAAAAGCTGTTTGATAAGCGTTATTCCGATTTGGAGAAATACTATGGCGATGAACTGATGGCAATCAATGATGCCAAACTTGATGCAATGCTTTCTCTGTACGGTAAATCAGGCACCGGAAAGTTTTTGCCCTCAAGCGATGCTTATGAGGGAGAATTGTATTTGCTCAAGGTTCCCACAAACAATCCCTTTGAAATATTTGCGTGGCTGCCCTTCGGCGGTTGGAACGAATCTCCCGATACAAGCGATATGATTTCCATGTGCGAATATTGGTATAATGAATACGGTGCCGTTCCCGCCGCAATATCCCATGACACGCTGACTTTTTATTTACGTAATCCCGTTGCTGATAAGGAAACGGCGGTAAAGGCAGCAAAGGAGCAATGTGGTTTTTCAAGCGAGGTATTGGGAATGGGCGGCATTGAATCGTATGTGAAGATGACCTTTAACGGCAATATTTGGACTTTTTGGTGGGATTGACAGAATTAAACCGCAAAAGATAATTTGAAAGGACATAAACTATGTACAACCGTATAGACAATTATATCGAAAAGCTTTTGAATAACTCAACCCCCGATGCTCCCTTATGGAATATCGAAAGCATCAGATTGGGAAAAAAGCCCCATTGGAATTACATTGACGGCTGTATGATCACTGCCTTGCTCTGCGCAAGTGAAATAACAGGAGAAGAAAGATACGCTGATTTTGCCGAAAAATTCATTGACTATTACATTGACGAGGACGGCTCGATTTTAGGCTACTCCATGGATAAGTACAACCTTGACGACGTAAACGAGGGCAGAGTTTTATTTGACTTATATGAAAAGACAGGCAAGGAAAAGTACAAAAAAGCAATTTTCCTGCTCCGTGAACAGCTGAAAAATCAGCCCAGGACTAACACCGAAAACTTCTGGCACAAGCAGATATACCCCAATCAGATCTGGCTTGACGGCTTGTATATGGCACAGGTGTTCTATGTGAGATTTCAGAAGGAATTCGGCGGAAAAGACTACTCCGACACGGTAAATCAGTTCAAAAATGTTCACAAGCTGATGCTGGATAAGGACAAAAAGCTGTTCTATCACGGAATGGACTGCTCCAAAACCGCATTCTGGGCAGATAAGGAAACAGGCTGTTCCAAAAATTTCTGGCTCAGAGCAATGGGCTGGTTCTGTGTGGCTTTGGCTGACATTATCGAGTATATCGACGATGAGAACGCTAAAAAGGAGCTTTGCGGAATTTTCAGCGAGGCTATTGAGGGCATTTCTCAGTATGCCGACCCAGAAACAGGTATGTTCTATCAGGTCATCGACTGCGGCGGAAGAGAAGGGAATTACCTTGAAACCAGCGGCAGCAGTATGATAGCCTACGCAATGCTGAAGGGCGCAAGACTTGGCGTTATTGATAAAAAATATTCCGAAATGGGCAAAAAAACCTTTGACGGAATCTGCAAAAAATATCTGACGATCAGCAAGGACGGAGATCTGAACCTGGGAGGAATCTGTCTTGTGGCAGGCTTAGGACCCGAGGACAACAGACGCCGTGACGGAAGCTACGAATACTATATCTCAGAGCCTGTTGTGGAGAACGACGCAAAGGGAGTTGCGCCTTTTGTGCTGTGCTATACTGAAATAAAAAGGTTATCTTGACAGCTATGAAGAATATTAAAATCGCCTATATCGGCGGAGGCTCAAAGGCATGGGCGAGAGTGTTTATGACCGACCTTGCTCTTGCCGAGGGTTTATGCGGCGAAATCGCTCTGTATGACATTGACGTTCCCGCCGCTGAGCTTAATAAAAAAATCGGAGACAGAATAAACGAAAATCCAAATACAATTTCCAAATGGAAGTATAAGGTATATACGGAAATCGGCGAGGCGCTTGACGGCGCGGATTTTGTGGCTTGCTCCATTCTTCCCGGCACCTTTGACGAAATGGAAGGGGACGTACATCTTCCCGAAAAATACGGCGTTTATCAGTCCGTAGGAGATACCGTAGGTCCCGGCGGAGTGCTGAGAGCAATGCGCACCGTGCCTATTTATGAGGGCTTTGCCCGTGAGATAAAGGAACACTGCCCACAGGCATGGGTGATAAATCTCACCAATCCCATGACCGCCTGCACGAAGACATTATACGATGTATTCCCCGAAATAAAGGCTTTTGGCTGCTGTCATGAGGTTTTTCACGCACAGGAATTTCTGTGCTGCGCCGCAAAGGAGATTTTGGGCGTTCCCCGTCCCGCAAGACAGGATATAATTATTGACGCTTGCGGAGTAAACCATTTTACTTGGATAACCGAAGCTAACTATAAGGGACAGGATTTGCTTGCAATTCTTCCCGAATTTATTGATAAATTTTACGAAAAGGGTTACTGCGAACGGCTTGATACCGCCCCCGACGATTTTAAAAACGATCCTTTTTTATACGGAAACAAGGTAAAAATGAATCTGTTTAAGCGTTTCGGAGTTTTGGCTGCGGCGGGTGACAGACATCTTGTGGAATTTATGAACAATTCTTGGTATATCAAGGATAAGGAAGACGTTGAAAAGTGGCTCTATCACCTTACAACGGTGGCTTACCGCAAGCAGGACAGAATAAACAAGATAAACCAGTCACACCGCATTGCAAACGGTGAGGAAAAAATAGAGGTTAAGAAGAGCGACGAGGAGGTAGTGGAGCTGATGAAGGCTCTCCTTGGGCTTATTCCTTCAAAGGTCTCCAACGCCAATACCGTCAATGTGGGGCAAATGCCCGATCTGCCCCTTGGCTCGGTGGTGGAAACCAACTGCGTATTCTCACAAAACAGCCTTAAGCCCATAACGGCAAAAAGGCTGCCACCAAACGTCAACGCTCTTGTGCTTCGCAATGCGCAGAATATTGAAAATACCTATTACGGTATCAAAAACCGTGATATAAATCAAATCTTTGAGGCATTTATAAACCAGCCATTATGCTCTACATTATCGCTTGATGACGCAAGGGAGCTGTTTAAGGCTATGGCAAATGCCACAAGAAATTATCTCGAACCCTACTACTCTTTTAAAGAGGCATAATATGGCAGACGCTTTTATATTTGCCGCCAACGCTGTTCTCCCCATAGTGCTGATGATAGCCTTGGGCTATGTGCTGAAAAGGATAGGTCTGTTCAGTCAAGGCTTTTTGGACGTGGGCAACAAGCTGACATTCAGAGTGCTTATACCTGCTCTGCTGTTTTATAACATTTATGGTATAGGCAGCTTGGGTGATATAAATTTCGGCTTTGTACTGTACGGTATCGGTGCGGTTGTGGGAATTTTTCTGATAGCGGCTGCCGTTACCTGCCTGTTTACCAAGGACAGCGGAAAAAGGGGTTCGCTGATACAAGCCGCATTTCGCTCAAACTACGCCATAATCGGGCTTCCCTTGGCTTCCGCCCTTTTCGGAGATAAGGGAGCGGCAGCGGCGGGAGTTATGTCCGCCTTTTGCGTTCCCACCTTCAATATTCTGGCGGTAATAACACTTACAATATTCAACAGCGACAGCAAAAAGGGAAAAATAGACGTTAAAAAAATACTTATCGGAATTGTCAAAAACCCGCTTATAATCGGAACGGTTTTGGGTCTGCTCACCTTGGCGGTAAGGGAGCTGTTTGTGCAGTGTGATATTGGCTTCAGACTAAAAGATATTGAATTTTTATATAAAACTCTTGAAAATCTGAAATCAATATGCACGCCATTTGCCCTTTTGGTGTTGGGAGGAAAGTTTGAGTTTTCCGCAGTCAAAAGGCAGTTCAAATATATTGTTTTCGGCACTTTGGTTCGTACCGTGGCGGTACCCGTCATAGGCTTATCGATAGCATACTTTTTCATTCCGGGACTTTCGGGTGAACATTATGCAACCTATGTTGCGGTTTTTGCAACTCCCGTAGCGGTGGCAAGCGCAATAATGGCAAAGGAAATGAAGGCGGACGACGAATTGGCGGGACAGCTTGTGGTGTGGACCAGCATAGTAAGCACGGTGACGATTTTCATTTATGTTGTATTTTTCCGAAGTGTGGGAATATTTTAAAATCAGTCTTATGGAGATTAGCAAAAATGCGGAAGGTCATAGTTATTGGCTGTCCCGGCAGCGGGAAAAGCACATTTTCAAAAGCATTACATAAAGCTACCGGACTTCCGCTTTACCATTTGGATATGATGCGCTGGGGTACTGACGGAACAAAGGTGCCAAGGGATATATTTACGGAACGTCTGCATGAGGCTTTGAATAAAGAAGCTTGGATCATTGACGGAAACTACCGCTCAACTATGGAATGGCGGATACAGCTTTGTGATACGGTGTTTTTTCTTGATTATCCCTCAGATGTTTGTATTGATGGTATAAAATCAAGAAAGGGCAGGGAACGTTCGGATATACCTTGTGTAATGCCCGAAGATGAGGACAATGAATTTATCGGATTTATAAATAACTACAATTCCGAAAGCAGACCTGCTGTGATGGAATTACTGCGCAAATACTCTCAAAAGGATATTGTCATTTTTAAGGACAGAAGCGAAGCCGACAGGTTTCTTTTCCAAATAAAACCAACGTTATCAACCGCGGAATGCGGCTAATATACACAATATAAACCAATAAATAAATTTTTTCGGAGGTAACAATCATGATTCTTGACAAATTCAGCTTGAAGGACAAGGTAGCTATCGTAACAGGAAGCGACACCGGCTTGGGACAGGGCTTTTCCAAGGCTTTTGTTGAAGCGGGCGCAAAGGTATTGGGTGTTTCCGTAGTTCCCAGCGAGGCTACACAGGAAATGCTCGGAAAGGAAAACTTTGAGTATATCACCGCCGACCTTTCCACCCTGGACCCCATTGAAGGCATTATCAAAAAGGCTCTGGATACCTTCGGACATATTGATATTCTTGTAAACAACGCAGGAATCATCAAGCGTGAGGACACAATAGATTTCAGCGTTGAGAGCTGGGACGCAGTTATCAATGTAAACCTCCGTACCCTTTTCTTCCTTTCACAGGCTGTTGCTAAGCAGTTTATGGCACAGAAGAGAGGCGGTAAGATCATCTCCGTTGCAAGTATGCTGTCCTATCAGGGCGGTATCAGAGTACCCAGCTACACTGCCAGCAAATCCGCAGTTAAGGGTATTACAATGACTATGGCTAACGAGTGGGCACAGTACGGCATTAACGTAAACGCCATTGCCCCCGGATATATGGCAACCAATAACACAAAGGCTCTCCGTGCCGACGCAGACAGAAGCGAAGCTATTCTCGACCGTATTCCCGCAGGACGTTGGGGCACTCCCGATGATATCATGGGCGCAGCGGTGTTCCTTGCTTCCTCCGCAAGCGATTATGTAAACGGCTTTACCCTTGCGGTAGACGGCGGCTGGCTTGGCAGATAATAACAGCGAATAATATAACGTTAAACTAATTCGGAGGACATCTATTATGGATATGAAGGCATTTCAGGAGCAGCTTGAATGTACAGGCATTATCCCTGTAATCAAGCTTGAGGACACATCAAAGGCAGTAGAGCTTGCAAAGGCTCTTCGTGCGGGCGGAATCAACGCAGCAGAGGTAACCTTCCGCGCAGAGGGCGCAGACAAGGTGATTTCCGATATGACCAAGGCATTCCCCGATATGCTTGTGGGCGCAGGCACCGTTCTCACTATAGATCAGTGTGACAGAGCCATTGCGGCAGGAGCAAAATTCTGCGTGGCTCCCGGACTTAATGCAAAGGTTGTAAAACATTGCTTGGACAAGGGTGTTCCCTTTGCTCCCGGCGTTGCTAATGGAAGCCAGATAGAGGAGGCTATGGAGCTGGGTCTTGACTTCGTTAAGTTCTTCCCCGCAGAACAGGCAGGCGGACTTCCCTATATCAAGGCGGTTTCCGCTCCCTATGCTAATATGAAGTTTATGCCCACAGGCGGCGTTAATGAAAACAACCTGAACACTTATCTTGGCTTTAAGAAAGTCATCTGCTGCGGCGGAAGCTGGATCGTTCCTGACAAGCTTATAAAAGCAGGCGATTGGGACGGAATAACTGCGCTTTGCCGCACCGCTGTCAACAAAATGCTTGACTTCTCCGTTGCTCACGTTGGCATCAACTGCGAGAACGAGGACGAAGCTAAGGCTACCACCGAAAAGTTTGAGAAAATGTTCGGCTGGGAGCAGAAGGTGGGCAACAGCAGCGTATTTGCAGGCAGCTATATCGAGTGCATGAAAACTCCTTATAAGGGCGCAAAGGGACACATTGCAGTGGCAACCAACAGCGTACCCAGAGCGGTTTATCAGCTGAAGGCTATGGGCGTTGAGGTTGATATGGACACCGCCAAGTACGATCAGAGCGGCAGAATGACCGTTGTATACCTTAAGGACGAATTCAGCGGCTTTGCAGTTCACCTTGTTGAAAGAAAATAAAATATCGTAAATCATAACATAAGGAGATATTTATATAATGGCAAAAATTGTTACCATGGGCGAAATAATGCTCAGACTTTCCACACCCAACAACGAAAAGTTTATTCAGGCAGACGAATTTGATATCAACTACGGCGGCGGAGAAGCCAACGTTGCGGTTTCCCTTGCCAACTACGGTCACAATGCGGAATTTGTCACCGCAGTTCCCGACAACCCTATCGGCGCATGCGCTGTTGCCGCCCTCAGAAAATACGGCGTTGAAACAAAGCATATCGCCAAGTGCGGCGAAAGACTGGGCATATACTTCCTTGAAACAGGCGCATCTATGAGAGCTTCCAACGTTGTATACGACAGAGCTCATTCTTCCATAGCCACCGCTGATGCTTCCAACTTTGACTTTGACGATATTTTCAAGGACGCTGACTGGTTCCACTTCACGGGAATTACTCCCGCAATTTCCGACCTTGCGGCTGAGGTTACCGAAGTTGCTTTGAAGGCTGCCAAGAAGCACGGCGTTACTGTTTCCGTTGACCTTAACTTCCGCAAAAAGCTGTGGAGCTCCGAAAAGGCACAGAAGGTCATGACAAATCTTATGCAGTATGTTGACGTATGTATCGGCAACGAGGAGGACGCGGAAAAGGTTCTCGGCTTCAAGCCCGGAGCAACAGACGTTACCAAGGGCGAGCTGGAGCTCAGCGGATATGTTGATATCTTCAATCAGATGGCTGACAAGTTCGGCTTTAAGTACATCATTTCTTCTTTGAGAGAAAGCCATTCCGCTTCCAACAACGATTGGTCCGCTTGTATCATGGACGGCAAGACAAGAGAGTTTTATCATTCAAGAAAATACAACATCAACCCCATTGTTGACCGTGTAGGCGGCGGCGACTCCTTTGCAGGCGGTCTTATCTGCGGACTTGCTGATGGCAAGGACTTTAAGTCGGCTCTGGAATTTGCGGTTGCTGCTTCCGCACTTAAGCACACCATTCCTGGCGACTTCAACTTGGTGACCCGCGCAGAGGTCGAGGCGCTTGCAGGCGGCGACGCTTCGGGACGTGTACAGCGGTAACGGCTATGAGTGAAATGAAGCTGTTTATACGCGCCCACGACCTTGGGGTCAAGGAAGAAAACGCCGTTGTCGCAAGGCTTAACGAGCTGGGTCTTGACGGAGTTCAGCTTGTTGCCTATAAGGTGCTTGACGATGTAAGTTATTCCCCTGGTGCAATAACCGAGGAAAGGGCAAAGGCGGTTTCCAAGGCTTTTAAGGCAGCAGGAAAGACCGTTCCCCTTATCGGCGCATATTTCAACCCCGTTCACCCTAACGAGGAAAAGATAAAAAACGGCATTGCGGTATTCAAGGATTACCTTGGTATGGCAAAAGTTTTAGGCGGAAATATTGTAGGCTCGGAAACAGGCTCCTACAACGGCGACAAGTGGACATACCACCCTCAGAACCGCACGGAGGAAGCTGTTGAACGCGTTATCCGCACATTCTCGGAGTTATGCGAATACGCAGAGGACTGCGGTGTAAATGTTGGAATGGAAGGTGCCTTCGGTCATGTCTGCTACAACGTCAAGACTCTTGAAAGAGCGGTAAAGACTATCGGAGCAGGCAATATAAGAATTATCTTTGACCTGTACAATTATCTTGACAAGTCCAATGTTGACCAGATGTACGATATTCTTTCCGAGGGACTGCAAACCTTCGGCGACAGGATCTGCGTGTTCCATATCAAGGACTGTGTTATTGCTGAGGACGGCTCTTTAAAGCAATGCGGCGTGGGAAAAGGCATTTTTGATTACTCAAAAATTCTTGGGGAAATCAAAAAGGTATGTCCCAATGCTAACCTTGTTTTTGAAGGAACTACGGGCGACGATATTCCCTATGCAGTCTCATTTATCAAAAATATACTGAAAACACTTTAATTTCTGAAAGGACAATACAAAGCTATGACCTTAGATATCAGATACGCAAATCACCCCGACGATTCAAAGCACTATGACACAGCGGCTTTGAGGAAAAATTACCTTATCGACAAGGTGTTTGTGCAGGACGAAATTTCCCTTACCTATTCACATCAGGACAGAATGATCGCAGGCGGCGCAATGCCCGTAAGCAAGGAGCTTACCCTTGGCAGCACCAAGGAGCTTGGCACCGATTACTTCCTTGAAAGACGTGAAATGGGAATTATCAACGTAGGCGGAAAGGGAACTGTGGTTCTCGACGGCAAGGAATACGAGCTGAACTACAAGGACGGTCTTTACATCGGAATGGGCATCAAGGAGATCGTGTTCAAGTCCGAGGACGGCTCCAAGCCCGCAAAATTCTACATCAATTCCTCTCCCGCACATCAGACCTATCCCACAGTTTATATCACCAAGGAAAAGGCTAACCACAGACCTCTCGGCACTGCGGAAAATATGAACAAGCGTGTTGTAAACCAGTATATCCATCCCGATGTATGCAAGAGCTGTCAGCTTTCCATGGGTATGACCGAGCTTGCTCCCGGCAGCAGCTGGAACACAATGCCCTCTCACACTCACGAGAGAAGAATGGAAGTGTACTTCTACTTCGAGCTGGAGGAGGACAACGTTGTATTCCATTTCATGGGACAGCCTCAGGAGACCCGCCATATCGTGCTTCACAACGAGCAGGCGGTAATTTCCCCCAGCTGGTCGATCCACAGCGGAACTGCTACCAGCAACTATACCTTTATCTGGGGTATGTGCGGAGAAAACCAGACCTATGACGATATGGACAATATCAGTAATCTTGATATTAGATAAATATCAGAAGCAATGTCAACATTAGGGAAAAATCCCTTTGAAAAAACCATAGAAAAGTGAGAATACCGTTATGTCATATTTAGTATTAAAAGGAATCAACAAAATTTACCCCAACGGCTACCATGCCGTTCACGATTTCAATCTGCAGATTGAAAAAGGCGAATTTATTGTATTTGTCGGATCATCGGGCTGCGGTAAATCCACTACGCTCCGTATGATAGCAGGACTTGAAAACATCAGCAAGGGCGAATTCCTTATCGACGGCAAAAGAGCCAACGAAAAGGGTCCCCGCGAGCGTGGAGTTGCTATGGTATTTCAGAGCTACGCGCTGTACCCTCATATGTCAGTATATGATAACCTTGCTTTCGGTCTTACTCTTCAGGGCGTAGACGAGGACGTTATCGAAAAGAAGGTAATGAACACCGCCAAGATCTTGGGACTTACCGATTATCTGGACAGAAAGCCCCGTGCTTTGTCGGGCGGTCAGCGTCAGAGAGTTGCGGTAGGACGCGCCATTATCCGTAAGGTAGATATCTTCCTTATGGACGAACCTCTTTCCAACCTTGACGCAAAGCAGAGAGTTACCATGCGTTCCGAGATCACGCAGATTCACCGTGAAACGGGTGCTACCACCATTTACGTTACCCACGACCAGACAGAGGCTATGACTATGGCGGACAGGATCGTAGTAATGAAGGACGGCTATGTTCAGCAGGTGGGCACTCCTCACGCTCTTTATTTCAACCCTGTTAATATGTTCGTTGCGGGCTTTATCGGCGAACCTCCCATGAACTTTATTGACGCAGTTATGAAAAACGGAGTTCTTGATGTGGGCGGAAATACTGTTGATCTTAACAAGCTTGCAGACAAAGATGTTATTAAAAAATACGAGGGCAAGGAAGTGGCATTGGGCTTCAGACCCGAGGCGATAAAGCTTACCTCAAAGGAAGAAGTCAAGGACGCATACCGCATTGCTTGCAAGGTTGAATTGACCGAGCTTTTGGGCGATAACACCAACGTATATGTTGACATCAACGGTGTAAAATCAATTCTTAAGGTCGATCCCCATGATTCACCCGAATTGGACACAGATCTTGAATTTGCAATACCTTACAAGAGCGTTTATCTGTTCGACAAGGAAACGGAAAAGCGCATCAAGCTGAAAAACGAATAACAGTGTCCCGATCATCAACAGCGTCTGCCGTAAGTGAAAAGGACCGCAAGCGGAGGGAATTTATCCTTAACGGCAAGCCAATGGCTGTCGTTTTGAGTATTTCCCTTCCCTTGATTTTGTTGGGTGCTTTTTCCTATCTCAGCAGCATTATAGACACGCTCGTTGTGGCAAAAAGCGATAACGACGCCCTGTCCTCTGTGGTAATGATATCGCAGATAAAGAACCTGTTTACGGCTCTGGGTTCGGGCTTTGCTACAGGCGGCTCGATTATCGTTGCAAGGCTTATCGGGCGGAACGAATACGATACGGCGAAACAGGCTGCCAATACTCTGATATCTCTCTTCTTTTGCGGAGCAGTAATTATCGTTGCGGCATTTATGCCTTTTGCAGTGCAGATTTTGCGGCTTCTGGGACTTACCGAGGGAATGGCGGCAAGCGGTGCGGGCTACTTCCGAATACAGATAGCCTCTATCGGCGTTTCCATGTTCAACACCGTGTTTTTGGGCTTGGAAAAGGCGAGAGGGGCAACGGTTAACATTCTTTTTGTGAACATAATGTCCATGTCCCTGAAGCTTGCTTTTACCGTGGTTTTTGTCAGCATTCTGCATTTGGGCACCGAAATGGTTGCGGCTTCAACACTGTTTGCGGATATTTCCGTCACCTGTTATGCCGTTACAATGCTGACACGGAAGAGATATCTGTTCCGCTACTCCTTGAAAAACAGCCGATTCAGCAAGGATTATATTTTGCCTTTGTGCTCTCTTTCCGTTCCAGTATTTTTGGGCAAGTTTGTTTTCTCAATGGGCAAAGTCATTGTCAATTCTCTTGCCATAGGCTACGGAGAGGACGCACCGGGGGCGCTGGGAGTTTCAAATCAGATAAGCGGCAGCGTTACCAATATCACAAACTGCACAGAGGACTCGGAATCTTCGATACAGAGCTATAATTTAAGCGCAGGGCATTATTCCCGAATGATAAGGATATTTTTCTGCACCCTTGCGGTGAACCTGATAATATCCTCTGTCGGATTTATCATACTTACTGTTTTCCGCCCGCAGATATCCATGTACTTTGCCGACGGAAATCCCCAAAAGGCGGAGCTTATCGGAAATATTTTCTTTTACGAGAGGATAGGGATAATCGCTCTTGCCGTAAATGCCGCAGTAAACGGGCTTATATACGGTATCGGATACACAAAGCTGTCTATGGTGTGCAATCTGGCACGATTGTTTGTGTTCCGTATACCCTCTATGCTAATTATGATAAACTGCTTTCCCGAAATGGGAGCAGAAAGCCTTGGAATAGCAATGCTGATTTCCAATGTGGGAATAGGGTTGATGTCCGTTGTTATCGGAATAGTATGCCTCTTAAAAGTAAAGCACCATACAGCCCAGGACAAAATTACCATAAATAAATCAACAGAAAGGGATCGTCTTAGTATGAAAGACTTAAACAGAGCTAATCACCAAACCACCGAAAGACCGGTAAAAATTATGCAGTTCGGCGAGGGAAACTTCCTCCGCGCCTTTGTGGACTGGATCTTGCAAAGACTTAACAATGACGGCGTTATAAACGCTAACGTGGCCGTAGTTCAGCCTATGCCTATGGGCAGAGTTAAGGAGCTGGAACAGCAGGACGGACTTTACACACTTTGCTTGGAGGGAATCGACAAGGGCGAGAAGGTACAGAGCCGTGAGATCATCGACGTTATCAGCGACTTTATCAACCCCTTTGAGCAGTATGACAAGTACCTTTCTTACGCAAAAAGCGAGGAGCTGGAAATAATCGTTTCCAACACCACCGAAGCGGGAATCGCTCTGGACACCTCCGACACCGATCTGACTGTTTGCCCCAAGAGCTTCCCCGGAAAGCTTCTGGCTCTCTTAAAGACAAGATACGACCACTTTAAGGGCGATATGGGCAAGGGACTTGCTATTATTCCATGTGAGCTTATCGACCATAACGGCGATGAGCTTAAAAGAGTTCTGAACGAGCTTGCCAAGATAAACAATATGGACGATGCCTTTATTAACTGGCTCAACTCCGCCAACCACTTCACAAGCACCTTGGTTGACAGAATCGTTCCCGGCTATCCCCGTGACACTGCAAAAGAAATCTGCGAGGAAACGGGCTTTAATGATAACAACGTAGTTAAGGGCGAAATATTCCACCTTTGGGTACTTCAGAAGGAAACCTTTGTGCAGGAAAAGCTCCCTGCCGACAAGTCGGGTCTTAATGTTATTTTCGCAGACGACATTACCCCTTATAAGCAGAGAAAGGTAAAGATACTGAATGGCTCTCACACCTCTATGGTGCCTGTGGCTTATCTTTGCGGAATTGACACGGTGCGCGAGGCGGTAACGGACGAGGACGTAGGAAAATTCGTTCAGGGACTTGTAAACGATGAGATAAAGCCCACTATCGACCTGCCCAAGGACGAAATGGACGCTTTTGCAAACAGCGTTATTGAGCGATTTATGAATCCCTTTATCCGTCATGAGCTTATGTCCATTGCGCTGAACTCCACCACTAAGTTCAAGACACGTTTGCTTCCTACCTACAACGATTACCGTAAGAAATTCGGCAAGTCCCCCAAGCATATTCTTTTCTCACTTGCTTCTCTTACCGTATTTTACAAGGGCAAGCGCGGAGACGAGGACATTGCCTTAAATGATTCTCCCGAATATCTTGATTTCTGGAAAAAGACCTGGGAGCTGTCGGACTATACCGAGATTGCCAAAAAAGTCCTTTCCGCAAAGGATCTGTGGGAACAGGATCTGTCCGCAGACGAGGGCAATGTTGAAGCAGTGGCAAAGTACATTGAAAATATAGTAAATAATGGCGAGAGAGCGGCTTTAAAGTCCTTTCTCAGCGAATAATATATAAAATAAACGGTGACTGATATGAAAAAAACTATCGTAATTTCCCCCAACGACTTGGTAGCAGTGGCTTTGGTTTCTCTCTCAAAGGGGGAGGAAGCAGAGGGCGTTGTTCTTGCCGAGGATATTGAAAAGGGACATAAATTTGCCCTTAAGGACATTGAAAAAGGACAGCAGGTCATCAAGTACGGCGAAGTCATAGGCAGAGCCACCGCCGATATAAAGGCAGGACAGCACATTCACAGCCACAATATGTCCACCAATCTTTCGGGAACGCTGGAATATTCCTACAGCAAAAAGGAGATCCCCGATCTCAGCGGCTTTAAAAACCGCAAGGTCAACGTATATGAGAGAAAGAGCGGGGAAGTGGGTATCCGCAATGAATTGTGGATTGTTCCCACAGTAGGCTGTGTAAATTCTCAGGCGCGTCTTATCGTATCTGAATTTCTGAAAAAGCACTCCGACCTTGAAGGTGTGGACGGCGTTTTTGCCTACACTCACCCCTACGGCTGTTCACAGATCGGCGAGGATCATAACCGCACAAGAATGCTGCTCCAAAGAATGGTAAAGCACCCCAACTGCGGCGGTGTTCTGGTTCTGGGTCTGGGCTGTGAAAATAACCGCATGGACGTTTTCAAGGAGACCCTTGGCGATTACGACAAGGAGCGCACCGAGTTTTTGATAGCACAGGACGTAGAGAACGAAATTTCCGAGGGCGTTAAGCTGTTGGAAAAGCTGTACGAAAAGGCAAAGGGCGACAAGCGCACGGAAAAGGACATTTCCTGCCTGAAAATCGGCTTGAAGTGCGGCGGTTCGGACGGACTGTCAGGCATTACCGCTAATCCGCTTGTGGGAAGGCTTTCGGACTATATGGCAGGAATCGGCGGCACTACCGTGCTTACCGAGGTACCCGAAATGTTCGGTGCGGAACAGCTTTTAATGGACAGAGCAAAGGACGAGGAGACCTTCAACAAGATAGTAAAGCTGGTAAACGGCTTTAAGGAATATTACCAGAAGCACGATCAGCCTGTATATGAAAATCCTTCCCCGGGAAATAAAGCGGGCGGTATCACCACCTTGGAGGACAAATCCCTTGGCTGTACTCAGAAATCGGGTTCGGGCGAGGTGTGCGACGTGCTGTTTGACGGCGACGCTCTTACCGCTCACGGACTTAACCTGCTGAACGGTCCCGGAAACGATATGGTTGCGGTGACAAATCTTGCCTGCGCAGGCTGTCATATCGTTCTGTTCACCACAGGCAGAGGTACTCCCTTCGGCGGATTTGTTCCCACTATAAAGATCTCCACCAACTCCGACCTTGCAAAGAGAAAATCCAATTGGATAGATTTTAACGCAGGAGATATTGCGGCGGGTGAAAGCTTTGAAAGCAAGCTGGAACAGCTTATTGACCTGATCGTTGAGACTGCAAACGGTAAGCAGACCGTTAATGAGCGGTTTAATTCCAGGGATATTGCTATCTTTAAGACAGGAGTTACTTTGTAAAAAGGAGGAGATCTTAAATGAGTTCTTTGCTGGAATCCACAAGGAACACCAGAGCCCTGCCAACAGGTACAATGAAGTATATCAGAAGTGATATTCCCGAAAACCTGACGGAACGTGAGATAGCGTGGCTGATAGAAAATAATATCACCACGCTTGTGGATCTGCGTTCCGATGAAGAAACCGTCAAAAATCCCTGCAGTCTGAAGGACAGGGACGGATTCAGGTATTATCATCTTCCTGTTGCTGGCGGCGGCAACACGCCCAAATCCCTTGATCATCTGCATACGATATATCAAAATATGTTAGATACACAAATGGATAAAATTATAGATACTATCATGAACGCAGATTCCAATGTGATGTATTTCTGCACGGCGGGAAAAGACCGCACAGGTGTAGTATCGGCGGTTATTTTGAAACGGCTCGGAGTTGATGACGAAATAATTGTTGACGACTATATGAAGTCCGGGGAAAATCTGTATGATATGCTCAATGAATATGTCAAAGCTCACCCCGAAGTGGATATAGAAATTATTCTTCCGCACAGAGAGAATATCGAGAGGGTATTGAAATTGCTGTAAACTGATTGTGTTTATATTTTACAGCAGAAACAGATTTTTGGAGAATGACAATGTTACATATTGAATACTGTGAAAATTTAGACGATGATTTATGCGGAATGATAGACAGCGAATTTGATAAGTTTGCCGAAAAGAACGGTGTAGTCTGCAATTATGAGCCATTTGCCTTTACCGCAAAAGAGGACAATAAGATAATAGGTGTGATCAAAGGTCATTCATATTATAACGAGGTCCATATCGGCGAGTTGATCATACTTGCGCAGTACCGCGGGCAGGGAATAGGCAGAAGACTTTTGGAACAGGCTGAAAAGCACTTTGCACACAGCGGTTTTGAAAGTATTACCCTAAGCACCTACGGTTTTCAAGCCCCCGAATTTTACAAAAAATGCGGTTATGAGGTTGAGTTTATTAGAAAGAATAAGAAAGATCCCAAGCTGACAAAGTATTTTTTGATAAAGTTTATTTGAAGCGGCAAGGAGGAGGTTACTCTATGAAAAATACAAAAACCTGCCCGAAATGCGGCGGATCGGATATCGTTGTCATAGACGGTTATGTGGGCTCTTACGGTTCGGGTAACAATATTATGACAGGCGCAACCATTTTTTCCGCTGTTAATGTGGACAGATATATTTGCTGCTCTTGCGGATATACCGAAGAATGGATAAATATCGAGGATATTGAAAAGGTTAAAAAATCAAAAAAAGCGCATAGATAAAAGATGAATGCCTTGGCTTAAATTATTGAAAGAGAAGTGCAATTATGTCTTTGGAAAAAATTTACGATTATTTCCGCGGCTACGACAAGGAGACCTATCTGGTTGTGGCGTGTATGGGAAACGAGCCCGCAGAGCAGGATATAAAGGCTTTTGAGGATCAGTATAAAATAAATCTCCCAACAGATTTCAGAGAATTTACCATGTCCCCCATAGGCGGACTTTACATGGAGGTTCGGGAAGAAATATGGCCAAGAGCCAAGCAGTTTGATGTAGGTCCTTTCTGGTCATTTTGCCGCGGAATAATCGTTTATGGAATTGCCAACGGAATACCCGATTTTCTCGATATCCGTGAAAAAACAAAGGAACTGCACGACGAGGGTTTTACAGACTATATTCCCTTTTTATCTATCGTAGGCAACGGCAATGAGATATTCTGTTTTGACAAGGATAACAAAATTGTTCTTTTTGATTATTATGAGGGGGAAGCCGAGCCCATAGAGGGAAGCTTTTCGGACTGCCTGTTAAAGCAGATCGAAGAACTGGAGGAGCGGAAAAACAGGAAGCTCCGCGGGGAAGATAAATCTAAATAAATCCAAGAAAATTCAAACAAGCGGAAAAACTTTTTACAAAATCCAATAAAAATCACAAGAAAGGACTGATACCAATGAAAGCATTTATGGATAAGGACTTCGTTCTGGGGAACGAAACAGCGAAAACCCTTTACCACAACTACGCAAAGGATATGCCTATCTTCGACTTCCACTGCCACCTGAACATTGAGGAAATCTACAACGACAAGAAATTCAGTTCAATTACCGAAGCGTGGCTTGGCGGCGACCACTACAAGTGGCGTCTTATGCGTGAAATGGGCGTTGACGAAAGCTACATTACTGGCGATAAGGGCGACTATGAGAAGTTTCTCAAATACGCCGAGGTAATGCCCTACGCTATCGGAAACCCTATCTACCACTGGACACATCTTGAATTGCAGAGATTTTTCGGTATTGAGGAAACACTTTCTCCCGCAACCGCAAAATCCATATACGACAAGACCAATGAAAAGCTTCAGACCCTTACTGCCCGCAAGCTTATCACCATGAGCAACGTTAAAAAACTTTTCACCACTGACGACCCTATTGACGACTTGCATTTCCACAAGCTGTTAAAGGAGGACAAAAGCTTTGATGTTGAAGTGGCTCCCGCATTCCGTCCCGACAAGGCTATCAATATTGAGCTGCCTACTTTTGTACCCTATATTGCAAAGCTGGCTGACGCTGCCGATGTAAGGATCGACGGAATAGACAGCCTTTGCGAGGCTCTTACCAAGCGCATCGAATATTTTGACAGTGTAGGCTGTGTATGCTCCGACCATGCTCTTGACGTTGTAATGTATATGCCTGCAGAAAAGGAGCAGGTTGACAAGATCCTGAAAAAAGCTCTTGCAGGAGACGACCTGACCCATAACGAGATAGAGCAGTACAAGGGTTATGTTCTGGTACATCTGGGCAAGCAGTATGCAAGACTTCACTGGGTACAGCAGTACCACATCGGCGCGCTCCGCAACAACTCTTCAAGATATATGAAGCTGTTAGGCCCTGATACGGGATTTGACGCTATCGAGGATCAGACCTTTGCAAAGAAGCTTTCTATGCTCCTTGATACTCTTGACAGCACCGACGAGCTGCCCAAGACCATTCTTTACTGCCTTAACCCCCGTGACAACGAGGTTCTGGCAACGATTATCAACTGCTTCCAGCAAAGCGGAACTGTAGGAAAAATGCAGTTTGGTTCTGCATGGTGGTTCAACGATCAGAAGGACGGTATGGAGCGCCAGCTTATGGCTCTGTCACAGGTGGGACTGCTCAGCAAGTTTGTGGGAATGCTTACCGATAGCCGCAGCTTCCTTTCCTACACCCGTCACGAGTATTTCAGACGTATTCTTTGCAATATGCTGGGTACGCTGATCGAAGAGGGCGAGTATCCCAATGAAGTCGAGTTTGTTGGTGAGATCGTTAAGGATGTTTGCTTTAATAATGCGATTAAGTATTTTACCAAGTAAGCATTATAATAAAAAGGGGCTGTCTTTTGCAGCCCCTTTTATTTTTTTTCATTTTTGCAGCATACCAAGCACCTTATAAAACAAATTATAAAGCTGCATAGCCTCTCCGCTTTCAAGCTTGACGCAGCCCGCCACCTTTTGCGGAATATCCTTGGCTTGTTCCTTCAGCTCCTCGCCCTTTTCTGTGATCTCCACCATTAACACCCTTTCGTCCTCCGCGCTGCGGTAACGCTTGACAAATCCCTTGGATTCCATGCTTTTCAGCACTGGAGTCAGAGTGCCTGAATCGAGAAACAGCTTTTTGCCTAAATCTTTTACGGATATTTTCTTTTCAGCCCAGAACACCATCATAGCGATATACTGTGTGTATGTGATATCAAGCTTATCCAGATAAGGTCTGTACTGCTTGATTATCTCACGGGAGGCAGCATAGAGGGGAAAGCACAGCTGATTTTCAAGCTTTAAGCCGTCATAATTACCGTTCATTCGCTTTCACGACCTTTTCCGCAAACAAGGCAGCTTGGTTCAGATCATCTGCATTGGGTCTGCCCTTGTTTGCAAATTTAAACTCGCCTTTGCAGTGGAATTCCTTGTCGGACAGCTTTATACCGTACATATCCGCAACTTTTTTCATGGGCTTTTTCATAGATTTCATCATTGCGGAAGTTCCAAAGCAAACTATCTCACCTATTTTATCCTTGTTTTCCGCAATAAAGCTTTTGACCTCCTTATCCATATCAAAGGCGTAATAGGAGCAGCCAAGAAAAAGAATATCTACTTTTTCCGAAAGGGGAAGGGAAATGGTTTCCGACTCAATATGAATTTTTTCGGCAATAGCCTCTGCTAATTTTTGGGTGTGACCCGAACGTGTGAAATATCTTATTGCAATTTTCATAAAAGTTACCTCAAGCTTTCTGCTGTGTTTTGTTGTATGCTTCTCTTACCGCAATGGCAAGCTGGTCCGCGCAGGAGGTGGGACGCCTTCCGCAGGTGTTTCCCAGCAGTTTATCTTCGATCTCCTCAACGGTACTGCCTTCCAGCAGCTTTGATATAGCTTTAAGATTTCCGTTGCAGCCGCCGTAAAACTCAATGTTTCTGATAACGTTTCCCTCAATGTCAAAGCTGATAAGCTGTGAGCAGGTGTTGACGGTTTTGTATTCGTAACGCATTATAAGCACTCCTTTATCTTTTCTTTAAGATTTTTCATATCGGTGGGTTCAAAACGGGCGATGATGTTTCCGCTGCGGTCTATCAGGAATTTGGTGAAATTCCATTTTATATTTCCGTTGTTTTTGTAATCCTTATCTGCCGTTTTGGCAACTCCGCTCATCATAAGAGCCATAGGTCCCTTTCCGAAGCCCTCAAAGCTTGTGTTTTCCGTAAGCCATTTATAGAGGGGAATTGCGTTTTCACCGTTTACCTCAATTTTTGAAAACTGGGGGAAGGTAATTCCGTATCTGCCTGTACAGAAAGAGTGGATCTCTTCGTCATCTCCCGGAGCCTGTCTGCCGAACTGATTGCAGGGGAAATCCAATATCTCCAGTCCCTGTTCCTTAAATTCCTCATAAATATCCTGTAATTCGTCATATTGGGGAGTAAATCCGCAGCCCGTGGCGGTGTTGACGATAAGCAGAACCTTGCCCTTGTAATCCGAAAGGGAAATTTCCGTTCCGTCCTGTGCATTTACCGTAAAATCATATACTGACATTGTATAGCCTCCTTTTAATTGTTTTAAATTTAATTGAGTTCAATTAAATTATACCCCATTGATCTGCTTTTGTCAATAGGGCAGAGGAAAATTTTTCAAGATTTTGAAAACAAACACATCGTAATCACAGCAAAAATGGCAGTATGGGACGAAAATTAAGGGGCGGGATGTTTCCCGCCCCGAGATTTTCATTTTACCACAAACGCCGCCGGCAATCTCCAAGAATAATTTGAATAATAAAATGTAACGCTGGACATCAGATATTCTCCCTCATAATACATACAGGAAGAGCTTCCTCCGTCAAGATTTGCGGCATTTACCGCACCGTATTTCTCCATTACCTCAATAAGATCGGCTGCGGAAGCGCCAAGGTGACCCGATTTTCCTCTGCCGTCTGTCACCAGAAGAAGGACAGAACCGTCTGCGCACTGACCTATGGCGGTTCTGGGGTTAAGTCCGCTGCCCAAGCCGTTCATTCCTCTTGTGTTGCCGTTGATGATAAGCTGGACAAAATGGTTGTTGGCGTCGCTGTATTCCTCTTGGAAACACACTGCGTCTCTTATGCGGTTTTCTCTTATCAGATTTTCCACCTCAGTTTTATTCATTCCGTTGATGTCTATTATCTGGAGAATATTGTCCTCGGTAAAGCCCACCAGAACAAGCCCGCCGCATTCCTGCGGCTCATTGCGCTGTATCTCTCCCTTTGAAACAAGAACACCCAAAGGTTTTCCGCCTGTGTTGTTCAGCGAATCATACAGACCGCCGTTTATGCCTGCTACTGCGTTTTCGCCGTTTACCAACTGGTCAAGGGTCACACCCTTGTCTCTCCAAGGGTAAATGGTTGCAAGGCTGATCCTTGAAGGATCTTTTACCTTCATAAGAGTTCCGCTGTAATTTCTTCCCGCAATATTGATAATCTCTATATCCTTTCCGCTGTCATTGTTTCCGTCCTCTTTATTGCCCTCTGCGGCGGAAACCGAGATAAGGGCTGAGTTTACCTTGTCGGTCATTACCTCCATAGAGTTGGAATTGACTACCGCCTGAATTTCTTCGGGGGACAAAAACCACGAAACAAGGAATTTAAGCTGCCCTGTTTCCAGCAGTGTTGTAACAAGGGTCTGCCTTGCCACGGGATATTTGTCGGTGCAGATAGTTTTCAGCGAGAAAAAGACAACTGCCGCCAAAAAAATCACAACCGTAAAGAAAACGATAAGTACGCGCAGTATCCATTTTACTACATTCTTAACATTGCCTTTAGTGCTGCTCATAAATTTGCCTTTCCAAGTTTTATATTTATAATTTATAGTAGAGCATAATAAGCGTTTACTCAAATACGCTTACCGCGTCGATTATCCCCCAGTGAGGGTCGTCGATGCCGTTATCGGTGTCGTCCATAAGTCCGAAGTAAAATACGCTGTGTGTGGTGTCTATGGCAGTTCCGCCCACATTCAGGTAAAGGGGCTTTTCAAGGAATATTTCGCAGGAAAAGCATTTATCGCTGTAGGTTTTGTAATTCTTTACCTCTTCCTTTGTAAAGGGAGGATAGGCTAAGGTGTGCAGGCTGGTATACAGTATATCCGGACCTGTAGCCCATTCCCAGGCTCTGTTGTACATATCCGAATCCTTGAAAAGATATTTTGCCATTACATAAAAGCCGTATTTGTCGCCATTAAGATCCTTTGTCATAAACAAGCTCCACCGCTTTGCCATTTCCAAAGGATCGGGGGGATTTTCGATTTTATCGGAAACAGCCTCATTGCTTGACAGACTTGTGATGCTTATAACATCGCCCATTCCCGAAATATCCACTGTTTCGCCGTTGTTGTCAAGGACAGTCAGTGAATAATCATTGTTTTCCATTATGATAATATCATAGCTGCACAAAACGGGGAGATCGGGGAAAAGGTCGTAGATTCTGTTAAGCTCCTCCATAGGCGTTTTTTCCTCAGATGTGGGGGAAATAGGCTCTTTTCCCTTAACCGTAAAGTCGGAGGGGAGAGTTAATTTATACTGCTTAAAGCTGTATTTTCCTTCATTTGAATAGGGAACGGAATTTCCCAGAACGTCCGATATTACAATGTCGGGTTCGGTAATGGAGCAAAGCTTGTAAGAGGCTGTCTGTCCGTCCTCGGACAGAGTTCCCTTTGCCGTTTCGCCGTTAAGGTAAACCGTAACGGAGGAGGGAAGAGAAAACTCCTCGCTGTACATGGTGGCTTCAAGAGACTGTTGCTTCCACTTTTCAATGGGGAATATGGCAAGCTTTGTTTCCTGTCCCATGCTTTTGATTTTGTATTTGGCAACGGTGGATCCGTCGTTCAGCAAAATGTTATAGCACAGTACGTTTTTTTCTTCGTCGGTTACCGAGGATTTTTTCACGGTGAGACTGCCATTTGCTATTTCCTGCTGAAACTGCCGGTATTCTTCATCGGAAATATCTATCTCTCTTTTGACGGCTGCAAAGGACAAAACCTTGTCCAGACGGTTTTCCTTGGCGGCATTATGTATTTTCTCGGCGCAGTCTATCGCCATTTTGTCGGGTTGAGCAGCTTCGTACTCCACAAGAACAGCGGAAACATAATTCACTGCTGCAAATCCAAGACTCGCCAACACCAATATAAATATCAAATAAAATATCAAAAAGCCTTTTTTTCTTTTAGTCGGCGCTTTGAATACCGCTTTTTCCGTATCCCTCATATCAGACAGCCTTTCGTTGGTTATTACGGCAGAACAAGATATTTTTCGTCAATATTCTTTTTCAGCACCTCTAGAATATAATCATAGCTGAAGGTGCTGTATTCTCTTACTCCGTGAGCGGACGCCAGCTCCGGGGTGTAATCCGACAGCTTGTACAGTCTTATATTGGAATAATTGTAATCGTAGTGAGTTACAATAGGGGTCAGCTTAACGTTAGATATTTCCGCATACTTGGATTCATCAGTCATAGTGACGTTAAACTCGAGAATGCCGCCGATAAGATTCTGACCAACGCTTTGAGAGGAAATGAAGTTTCCGAGAGAATAAGCACACAGCGTTTCTCCGCCGTCCTCGCGCTCTATCATCTCAATATCTCTGAGTACGTGGGGATGATTGCCTATAATGATGTCCGCGCCCGCGTCGGCAAGGGCTTGGGCGTAAGTGCGCTGCCAATCCTCAATTTGGTCGGAATTTTCAATGCCCCAATGGAGAGCTACTACGCAAACGTCGGAGATCTGCTTTGCCGCCTTTACGTCAGCGATCATTCCCTCAAGGTCGTTTACGTCTCCGATGACCATTTCGGAGCCTTGAGGAAGGGAAAGACCATTGAGATACTGCGTATAGGACAGGAAAGAAAAGGTCAATCCACTGTATTCGGATGTGCGGATATTGTTTTTGTCAGCTGTGTCACGGTATGTACCTGCGGTGATCTGGTCTTTGCCGTCCCAATAGTCAAGAGAATAGGACATTCCCTTTTCTCCGTAGTCAAGACAATGGTTGTTGGCAAGGGTGAATACGTCAAAGCCCATTTCTATCATATAATCGCCCAGTGCAACGGGGGAGTTGAAGCAGGGGTAGGTTGAAGGCTCGTACATATCGTTGCAGATAAGGGTTTCCTGATTCAGCACTGCTAAATCCGCCTTTGCTATCATATCTGCCACTCCTTTGTAAGCCGGGGAGAAGTCATAGCCGTTTTCGGTTTTCGCCTGCTTATAAATAGGCGCGTGGATCAGATTGTCTCCTACGGCGCAAAAGCTTACGGTCTTTGGTTCGGGAGCGGGAGGCTCGGTAATTTCCTCTTCCTGTTCGGTGGTAACCGTAGCTGCATCGGTTGCAGCTACTTCTGTTTTAACGGTATTTACGGCGCCATCGGTAGTCTCGGGCGTTGTTCCTGCCTCGGAACATGCGGTCAGCGTTACCGCCAGCAGCACAACGACCGCTTTTTTCAGTTTTTCTTTTAAATACATCATTTTTCACTGCTTTCTTATAGGTTTTTGCAAAGATACTATAATTATATCAAATATTTTAAAAAAATCAAATATTCCATTAAAACAAGTATATCAAATATAAAAAAATATGCAATTACAAAACGGTAACAAATTATTACAATTTGGTTACAAAAAGCGACTCCCGCCTGTAAATTATTTATTCATTTTTTATTGACTTTTTTTAAAAAATGTGTTAGATTTATACTGAAAATGAATTTGAGACATTGCAAAAACATACAAAATGTCTTATTCTATTAAATTGATGAAAGAGAGGAACAAAATTATGGCTTTTAAAAAATTAAAGCAAGTTGTGTCGGCAGTGCTGACCGCAGCTTTGGCAGTTACTGCTTCTGCAACATACGTTCAGGGCGAAAACTTTCCCCTTGCGTCTAAGTCTTCCGAAAAGCTTTACAGCAGCACTCGGACTATTGCGGGAGAGGCCGGCAGCGTCAATAACGTTGTAGGCGGTTACAGCTCTTCAGTTATGGGAATGACAGGCAGCTTTAAGGGAACAAGCTATTATGAGCAGATAGACGCCGATTCACAGAAGATATACAACGCTATTTTTAATGAATACAAGGGCGGAATGAAAAACGGAGCTGAGATTGAATTGATCGAGTATTTCCCTGAAATGAACTTTAAGATTACCGGTTCGGTAAGCGGAGGCTATTTCACTCCCGATCAAAAATCGCTGGAAATGATGGACAGTACAGTCAGCGGATATCTTTTTCCCGCATATCTTGCGTTGGCAGCCGATCACCCCGAGCTTAGCTGGATCTCTTACGGAATGTATTCAATGAGCTATGGAGGAGAGAAAATTACTCCAAACTCTGACGGTACATATTCGTATCCTATAACTTCTGTTCAGTTTTCTCTTACAACAGATAATATTTACGGTACTCCCGATGAAATGACTTCGGCTATAAGCAAGGCTAAGGGTGTTATCGGAACACAGGAAACCATGTACGAACAGGCAAAGGCTATCCACGATTACCTCTGCAATACCATTGACTATAACTATACCGCATTAACTCCTCCCGCGGGCTATGATGCGGGATATTATCAGACAGCATACAGCGCATTTTACAGAATCGCACAGGACGCTGCCACAGAGTTGGGAATGTCCACCGATAAAAACCTCACCGTTTGCGCAGGCTATGCAAGATCCTTTAAGATTTTATGTGATGAATACAATATTCCTTGTATTTATGTTGTCGGCTACGGCGTAAACAATAGCGGAGACGGCGAAGCACACGCATGGAACTATGTTAAAATGGACGACGGCAAGTGGTATGCCGTTGACACAACCTGGGACGACCAGACTCAGAGGATTTATTATGAATATTTCCTTGCGGGAAAGAATACTCCCGGTTTTAACGATTTAACTTTCGGACAGAGCCATGTTTCGTCAGGCGTTTGGTCCTCCGACAGCTCCTTTGTTTTTGAATATCCTACACTTGCGTCAGAGGCTTATGACCCCACAAAGACCCCGGAGGAAACAACAGCTGAAACCACAACGGAGCCTGAGCCCGCAGACACTACCACAGAAGCAACAACCACCGAGCCTGAGCCTGCAGACACTACCACAGAAGCAACAAC
>CAZWRZ010000020.1:0-2877 GCA_964636555.1 uncultured Ruminiclostridium sp. | reverse complement strand
GAGCCTGAGCCTGCAGACACTTCCACAGAAACAACAACCGCTGAGCCTGAGCCCGCAGACACTTCAACGGCAGCAACAACCGCCGAGCCTGAGCCCGCAGACACTTCCACAGAAGCAACAACCACCGAGCCTGAGCCTGCTGACACCTCTGATGCAACAACTAACGAACCCGCACCCGATGTAACAACTACTGAAAGTACCTCTGCTCCCGAAGAAGAGGGGAATGCAGACGCTAATATCAATGTTGGAGAGGGCGCTCCCGAAGCTGAAATTGACATGGACGAGGATCAGCTGATCGACGCCGTGCTTTCCGATGAGGAAAAGGAACTGCTCATGAACGGAACAGTTAGTATTGATTTTAATATTGACAGTGCGGATAAAACCGTAAGTGACGAAATTAAGAAAGCGGTTGAAGATTATCTGGCTGAATTCCAAGATGGCAGCTATGATTTGGGTCTGTACCTTGACATCAGTCTTTTCAAAACCATAAACGGAGAAAAAACAGCAGTAGCAGAAACAAATAAGCCCATCAGAATTGTCATTTCCGTTCCCGAAAATCTCCAAAAGGACGGCAGAAGCTTTGGTCTTGTAAGAGTTCATGACGGAAAGACAGAATTTTTGAGCGATCTCGATACCGCTCCCGAAACAATAACTATTGAATCCGACAAGTTCTCAACCTATGCTGTTGTATACAGCGATGAGCCTGCAAAGGATCCCGCTCAGGACGACGAGAATAAAAATACAGGCTTCGGCTTTGAAAATTCACTTGTTATCACTATGATAATCAGCGCCGCGGCAGTATTCGGTTCCGCAATAACCATTTACTTCAAGAGCGCTAAGAGCAAGAAGTAAGGATATTTAAAAGCTGTAAATATGGGGCTGTGTAAAAAACACAGTCCTATATTTTTTGTCGTTTTGAGAAATATTTTCAAAAAAATATTGACAATTAAGAAGTATTGTGATATAATCAATACGTTGTAAATTCTGAATACCCGACAAGCTAATGGAGATGTCGCCTAGTTGGTCGAGGGCGCATGATTGGAAATCATGTAAACGGGAAACTGTTTCGAGAGTTCGAATCTCTCCATCTCCGCCATCTAAGCACTATGAAAAAGATATTATGCCCACAAACGGCTGTGTAACGCCATTTGTGGGCATAAATCTTGTGAAAAACAGGATTGCTCTTCCGTAGATATTTTCTACACAAAAGTGGATTCGAACTCTCCCCTTACAAAATTTTCCGGTTAGTTTTTGTATATGTCGCACAATTGCCTGTGAGAGATTTCTTTTTAATGAGAAATCAATCACAGGCTTTTTTCATTGCTTGAAACACTATAAAAAAGATATTAGGGTGATTTGAACTCTTTTAGCAACAAAATTTTTTGGTCAGTTTTTGTACATATTGCATAGAACGCCTGTGAATGATTTTTCCATTGCGAAAGATCACTCGCAGGCGTTTTTTTATTTTCCCCTATAATTTTAAAAATCACAGAAGTAATTCTGTTGATATTAATTAAATGCCAATCGTTTAAAAAAGCGGTTGGTTTTTTTATTTCAAAAAGGAGAAAGATCATGTTATTTATTCACAACCCAAAGCTGCGAAAACTCGAAGCCTTTATGCAGGAGGTCCCCAACTTTCCGCCGAAATACGGTGAGCGGGTATATAAGGAGCTTGAGGAACAAATTCTGCTGCTTTCTATTGAAAAGGCAGTTATGGAACTTAAAAAAGTTCCCTTTATGCAGAAAACTCAATATTTATATGAAGGGAATGAGGATATTATGAAATTCAGAAACGAACAGCACCGCAGTACGTTCTTAAAGGAGATCAAAAGCCGCAGTTTCAGCAATTATAAGCTGATTGCAGCTTTATATTTGTTGACAGCTGATTCTAAACTTTGGGACACCGCAAAGGAATTTGTCGGAAAAGAGGATATTGATTTCGAGAGCATTCATTTGAAATCAGGCAGTGAGAATGCTTATGCACTGTTCTGTGCTGCAAAGGATCTGTACAACGGCAGCAGGCATCTTGCAATTGATGATATCGCAGATGTCGGACTTATCAAAAACAAGGTATTCACTTTAATTTGCAACGCAATGCTTATTAAGAGAAAAGGGCTTACAGCGGTAATCACAATGAAAAATTGCGATTGCGGCAGGGATGAGGGGTAAGGCTTTATCTTGTATGTGTCAGAGCTTTCTGTAACATAAATATTAAAAAATTGGAGGGACAAAAATGATAACAGCAACCATTCAAAACAGTCCATACTGTACAGAGATGACATTTCCGTGTACGGAAACGGAGCTGCTGAAAAAGCTCGGTGAGCTTGGCATTGACAAGGAGCATCTTGCGCCGACAGGTA
The DNA here is from genome assembly GCA_964636555.1 of uncultured Ruminiclostridium sp. Lineage (GTDB taxonomy): Bacteria > Bacillota > Clostridia > Oscillospirales > Ruminococcaceae > Ruminiclostridium_E. The sequence continues at coordinate 517 of CAZWRZ010000020.1, read as the reverse complement.
CGGTAATAGATATCGAGCCTGCGGAACTGTCCGTGCTGATGGACTGCGAGGTGAGCCTCGACGCTCTGAACTATCTCGTAAAGCGTATGGACGGAATGGATCATTTGGAAGAAGAACAGTTTCTCGCAGTGCTGTCATGCGGTGAGCTGAATATGGATTGGGGGTTGAAAAACATTATAAACCTCACATTCAATCTTCCGCGCTACACGCTAATAAAGGATACCAACGATTTTGAACGTGCAGGGCGCAGGCATTTATTCAATATTCGCGGTTATCTTTCCGCTTCGGAGGCCGAAAACAAAGAATGGCTTGCCGAAGAAGGCAAAAAGCTGATAAATTCGGGCAAAGGCATTGATACCGAATACGGTAAGCTTTTTGTGAACGAGGAAATCCCCTTTGAGGAAATATTCAAAGGCACTGCTTTTCCCCCTTACTACTGCGACCCTGATGCGGTTGTGTCGGTGGAAGTGAGCTATAACGGAGAAACGGAACTTGTCGATCTTCCCAATGAGGACAT
>CAZWRZ010000019.1:0-52014 GCA_964636555.1 uncultured Ruminiclostridium sp. | reverse complement strand
TATTATTTGTTTATTTTTAGGGATAATGCATTTACACGGTTTATTTTTCATAACCTAATCTGCAAGCTGCTCTTGAGTTAATTGCTTTTTCTGTCTTAAATGCTTGATGTTAACTCCAATATTCATGGTAAAAATTTCCTTTCCATAATGATTACTGAATAGTTGTTTAATGTTATTGTAATTATAGCACAGATCTCAAACCAATACAATAAAGCAATTCTTTTATTTCTCAACCACTGCTTGAACTTCAAATAAATCTAATTGATTTGTATTATATAAGCTTAAAGGTATAAAATAAAAATCAAAAAGGCTTTCTCACTGATTATTCCATAAATACAGTAAGCAAACCTTTTATGTTTATTATTCTAATACATCTACTTCCCCTTTCATCTTTTTATCATACCTCTTGGCAAGTATAATAATCATTATTCCACTAACAAAAACCACCACAAAAATAATCGCGCAAATAAAATCATTTGTAGCTTTGCCTTCTGAAAAGAAATACCCTTGTTCATTTTCAAGAATAGGAAATATATATTTAAAAGCAAAAAGGAAGCTTTCAAGCATCAGAATAAATGCAGTATATTTTGCGCTGTGTGTACCCTTCACTCCAAATAAAGACCCCTTAGCTGCATTTCTGACGATCCAATAAATATAGCATATTGCCGCAAAAAGAACCATAGGCAGGCAGAAGCTTTCACACCACTGATATAACAGTTCCATAATAAAAGAATTGATAAGTACAGAAGCAATATACACTACTAAAGCTTCAATAGTAAGCTTAGTCCTCATCTGATTCTGCCGCTCATCAAAAATTTCTTTTTCCGAACCGCCTTTCCCTAAAATCATATCTTCACAAAATTTATCAAAAGATTTTAAGCTCATTTTTCTTCCTCCTCCCAAAAAAGCTCGTCCAAGGTTTTGTTAAGCACTTTGCAGATCGCCACACAAAGGTTGATAGTGGGGTTATAATCGCCGTTTTCCACAGCGTTTATTGTTTGTCTTGTTACACTTACCTTTTGTGCAAGCTGCTCCTGCGACAGATCCATTGCTGCTCTTGCAGCCTTCATTTTAAGATTTTTTGGCATATCATATCTCCTATCATGAGATAATTGTATCATATTATTTACTTAATGTCAAGTATATTTTACATAACCTTTGAAAATTTAAGGAACTGCTTTTTTACAGTCCCTTAAATATGTAAGTATACCAAAATAATCAGTTTTCTTCCCAGTTGTGCCAAACGTTCTGCACGTCGTCGTTGTCGTCCAGTGCCTCGAGAAGAAGATTCATTTTCTTCAGGTGTTCTTCGTCGGTAAGTGTAACATAGGTGGAGGGAACTTGTTCAGCCTCTGCGGAAAGAACCTTGTAGCCTTTTTGGGTAAGCTTTTCTGCGATTTCGCTTACAGAATTGGGGTCCGTCGTGATCTCTACACAGCCTTCCTCAAAGGAAAAGTCGTCACCGCCTGCTTCGAGTATATCCTCCATAGCCTTATCTTCGTCAATATCCTCGTCCTCATTATCAAGAACCACAATACCTTTTAGGCTGAACATGAAGCTCACACAGCCTGTTGTACCGAGGTTTCCGCCAAATTTGTCAAAATAGTGTCTGATCTCGCCTGCGGTGCGGTTGCGGTTATCGGTAAGACAGTCAACAATAACTGCAACGCCGTTAGGACCGTAGCCCTCGTATACGCAGTTTTCGTAATTGTTCTTATCTCCCTCGCCCGCTGCCTTCTTTATAAGGCGGTCAATATTATCATTGGGGATATTGTTGGCTTTTGCCTTGGAAATAAGCGCTGCCAGCTTGGAGTTGCTGGAAGGGTCTGCACCGTGTTCCTTGATACAAACAATAATCTCACGGCTGATTTTAGTGAAAATTTTGGCTCTTGCGCCGTCCTTTTCGCCTTTTTTTCTTTTAATTGTACTCCATTTAGAATGTCCTGACATAAATATTCTCCTTTTTTGATTTTAATGGGCAGTATGCTGTAAAAGCAAAATACCCGAAAATTACTGATTTGCTTGGAAACCTTCGCCCAGAACTTCGTTGGCGCTTGTAATAATGATGAAAGCCTTGGGATCGATCTCCTTAACCTTGCGCTTGATTTTTGAATACTCACTTTTTTGAACGGCACAGCAAATAACGTGTTTATCATTTTTTGAATATGCGCCCTCTCCGTTTAACCAAGTTACTCCTCTGCTCAATTCGTTCATAATGTATTCTGAAATTGTCTCATATTTATCACTGAATATAAGCAGCATTTTTCCCTCATAACTGCCGTAAATGATCATATCCATTACCTTGCTGCATATAAATATGGCAATTATCGCATAAAGTCCTGCCTCAATGGTGCCGAATACGAACATGGAAGAACAGATGATTACTGCGTCTGTGCCAAGCATTGCAGCACCTAAGCTGATATGGGGATATTTTTTGTTAATGATCTTGTTGATAATATCCGTTCCTCCGGAGGTTCCTTCACGCAAATATATAACGCCCAACCCTATGCCGAATAATACTCCTGCAAATATAGCTGCCAGAAGTGGATTTCCGTCCTTATACTCAGGCACGAATGCCAAGCCGTAGTCAGTGGCAAAGGTTACGATGGCGACCGAATACAAGGTTTTTATCATCAGTTTTTTTCCTAAAAAGATCCAACCTATTATTACAAGAGGAATATTGATAATACCATATAAAAGACCAATATTATCGTATCCCGTAACTGCATTGATAAGAGTTGAAAGACCCGCCACTCCTCCGGGCGCAATGTCGTAAGGCGCGGAAAAACAGTGGATTCCGGCAGAATAAACTACACTTCCGAAAAAAATGATGATAAGGTCGATTATCCAATGCTTGACAGATGCTTTTCTTTCTTGGGGAGTCATTTTCTTTTTTTCTTTTTTATTTGTTTTCTTGTTTTTCATTCCAAACTACCTCAAACAGTTCATTTGCTCTTTTATATTCTCCGATCAGAAATAAGTACCCGAATAATGCTTCAAGTCCTGTGGCGCGGTGATAATCCCTTGGATTGGAGGATTTCGGTACGGATATTCCGCTTGCGTTTCTTCCTCTCCTAAATATATCCGCTTCTTCCTCTGTAAAGCTTTTTTCAATCAAATCAACGGCTTCCGACTGAAATGAGGCTCTCACCATTTCCACGGAACGAGAATGAAGATCTTTAGAAGGTGCGTTGCCTTTTTCAAGCAATGTGCGCCTTACCAAGCTTTCCCATGCGCAGTCGCCGTAAAATGCAAGAGCGGTGGGGCTGTATTCCTTTGCCTCTTTTTTTGTTAAAACTCTCATAGCTTACCTGACATAGTCAAATTCAAAGTCATAAATTGACACAGTGTCGCCTTCCTGTACTCCTTGCTTTTCCAATTCATCAATGATTCCGCTTGAACGAAGTACACGCTGTAAATACTGAATACTTTCATAATCTTCCATATTTACGGAGCCCAGTATAGGCAGAAGAAACTCTCCCGTAACCTCAAAGAAACCGCTGTCAAGCTTTTCAACCTTGTAGGTGTGCTTTTCAAGTTCAATTTGGTCAAGCTCGGACTGTGACAAAGGCTGTGGTTCGTATTTCAATACGGGTGGAAGCTTGTCAAGCTCGGCAGCCACTGCTTCCATGAGCTTTTCAGTTCCCATGGAGGTAGCAGCGGAGATAACAAAGAAGGGAAGTCCCTTTTCCTCGATAAATGCCCTAAAATCCTCAATTTGTTCTTCTGCTGCAATATCAGCTTTGTTGGCAGCGACAATCTGGGGTCTGTGAGCGAGATCCTCGGAAAAATTGGCTAACTCTAAATTGATTTTTTCAAAATCCTCCTTTGGATCTCTGCCCTCTATTCCCGATACATCAACTACGTGGAGAATAAGTCTGCACCTCTCAACGTGACGCAGAAAAGCGTGACCCAAACCAATACCCTCGCTTGCCCCCTCGATAAGTCCCGGGATATCTGCCATAACAAAAGATTTTTCATTAACTTTTACAACGCCTAAGACAGGCGTTATAGTAGTAAAGGGATAGTTGGCAATTTCGGGTTTTGCAGCGCTTACAACGCTTATCAAACTGGATTTTCCCACATTGGGAAATCCTACCAATCCCACATCTGCAAGCAGCTTTAATTCAAGGGTAACGTCAAGCTTTTCTCCGGGATAACCGGGCTTTGCAAAGCGGGGGATTTGTCTTGTGGGAGTTGCAAAGTTCATATTGCCTTTTCCCCCTGCGCCGCCTTTGGCAATTACAACGGGTTCGTCTCCCGAAATATCCGCAATTATTCTTCCTGTTTGGCTGTCTTTTATAACTGTGCCCTTGGGTACGGATATGACGGTGTCGGGTGCGGCTTTTCCGCTGCATCTTTTTCCTCTGCCGTTTTCTCCGTTTTGAGCGGTGTATTTTCGCTTATATCTGAAATCAATCAGGGTGGAAAGGTTATTGTCGGCTTTAAATAAAATGGAACCGCCTCTTCCGCCGTTTCCGCCGTCAGGACCTCCCGCCGCAACATATTTTTCACGGTAAAAGCTGACAGCTCCGTTTCCGCCGTCACCCGCTTTAAGCGATATTCTTACTATATCTACAAACATATTTTTCCCTTTAAATGCACTTTATACTTGTAATTCATGCGGTTATTCTTTTTACTGATAGTTTTGGCATGTAATAAGCAAAAGATAAATTTGTTCACCGCGCTAAATCACAAAAACAAAAGGACGGATAATAACTCCGCCCTAAAATTCTAATTAGTCAGCGTAAACACTAACCTGCTTACGATCCTTGTCGTAACGCTCAAATTTTACCTTACCGTCAATAGTAGCGAAGAGAGTATCGTCAGAACCCTTCTTAACATTATTGCCGGGATGAATTTTTGTTCCTCTCTGTCTTACGAGAATGTTTCCTGCAAGAACGAACTGTCCGTCAAAACGCTTAACGCCCAATCTCTTGGACTGGCTGTCACGGCCGTTCTTGGTGGAACCCATACCTTTTTTATGAGCGAAATACTGTAAATTTAATTTCAACATGATAATCTTCCTTTCCAAAATCTTATTCAATTTCCTTAACAACAACCTTTATGTCGCCGTATTCCTCGGACAGCAACTTCAAATGATTTTCCAAGGAAAATATCAAAGCTCTTGAGTTGTCGTCTTTTTGCGGATCGTTAAGTTTTAAGCCGACCTTGTTTTCTTTGATCTTTACATCGGCGTCGCTTAAATAAAAATCGGTTACCGTATTCAAGGTAAGCATTACAGCAGAGCTGACACCTGCACAAACTATATCCTGTCCGTACCGACCGCCTGCGTGTCCCGAAATGATAAATCCGCAATACATACCGTCCTTGCGGTAGAAATTCGCCTTTACCATAGCTGATCAGATCAATTAAGCATTGATAGTTTCGATTTTTACTTGGCTGTAAGGCTGTCTGTGTCCTTTAGCTCTCTTAGAGCCCTTCTTAGGCTTGTAGGTGAAAACGTTGATTTTCTTGCCCTTGCCGTTTTTCAGAAGGGAAGCGGTAACGCTTGCTCCGTTTACATAAGGAGCGCCTACGACTGCACCGTCGTCCTTACCTACCATTACTACCTTGTCGAAATTAACTTCACCGCTCTCAACTCCGAGCTTTTCAACGAAAATTACGTCGCCCTCGGATACACGGTACTGCTTTCCGCCGGTTTCAATTACTGCGTACATATTATATACCTTCTTTCTTTTACTCGCTATGTTAAGAATTAAATTCTCGGGGGAGGTTTCCCCTATTCCTATTCGGAAAAGGCGGTGTTTTTTCTGCATTGGAATTTACAAAATTACACACTTAAAAAAGCCCTACACAAGCGGCGTAATTATTTTAGCACAATTTATTTTATCTGTCAATACTTTTAACAAATTTTTCTAAAACAGTTGTTTATTTTTTTAATGTGTGATATAATATTTTCAGGCTATGGAATGCTGAAAGTTTATCTAAATGTCAAAAACATTTTATCATAACAAATCGGTTTTTGCAATATATTTTGCAGAAACAAATAACGGAGGGCTTATAATGGACAGGAAAGTATCCAATTCAATAGGAGAATTAAGAGTATCAAATGATGTAATTGTCAGAATTGCCGAGCTTGCCGCCACGGAAATATCGGGAGTAGCTGTTGAAAACGGCAAGCTGATGGTTCCTCAGTCAAAAAAAGGAATTGCGTCTATATTCACTTCTCCCGTACAGGTCTCGCTGTCCAAGGAGGCAGCCGCCATTACTGTTTCCATTATAACAATTCAGGGTTCAAAGGCGGTCAATGTGGCTTCCGCTGTTCAGGAAAGCGTTAAATCGGCAGTGCAGAATATGACGGGAATTCCGGTTTCAAAGGTCAATGTCAATATTGTCGGCATTCAGCTGAATAAATAAATATAACATTATTATAGTATACATCGGAGATTATAATGACAAAACACGAAATAAGAGAAGCTGCTTTTATAATTTTATATCAAATGGAGCTTACAGGACAGACTGCCGACGAAATTGCGGAGTGTACTTCGGAGGAGTTTGAAATGCCTGTTAATAACGCGGTTTTGAAGCTTGCTGAAAATGTCTGGAGCAAAAAAGAGGAAATTGATGCTGTTATCGGAAAATACAGCCCTTCCAGATCGGTATCAAGAATATCAAAGGTCAATCTTGCCATTTTAAGAATAAGCATTTATGAGCTTACCTATGAAAAAGAAAAGGTTCCTCCAAAGGTTTCAATAAACGAGGCGATAGAGCTGTCAAAAGCGTACGCTGCTTATAACGATAAGGCCTTTATAAACGGTGTGCTTAATTCTTACTTTAAGGATATGGAAAAATAGTATGGCTCTTGTTGTAACGGTCTCTCAGATAAACAGAAGGCTTTATTTGCTGCTGAAAGGCGATAAAGCAATTCAGAATATTTCCGTCAGAGGGGAAATATCCAATTTAAAATATCATACATCGGGACATATTTACTTTTCTATTCGTGACGATTCCGCATCAATCAAGGCAGTAATGTTCAAAAGCTATGCCGAAAGATTGAACACTGTGCTGGAAAACGGTATGAACGTGGTTGTAAGCGGTGCCGTTCAGTTTTATGAGCGGGATGGAGTATGTCAGCTTTACGCTTACGGCATTGAACAGGAGGAAGGTGTCGGCGAAGGCGCTTTATCCTTTGAACAGCTGAAAAATAAGCTAAACGAAGAAGGCTTGTTTGAACAAAAAAGACCCTTACCCGAAATGCCAAAATCGATCTGTGTGGTAACCTCGGAAACAGGTGCGGCAATCAAGGATATTATGAATGTTTTATCACGAAGATATCCTTTTGTAAAGGTAAAGCTTATTTCTGTTCTGGTTCAAGGCGCAGACGCCCCCGAATCTATCGCTGACGGAATAAAAAAAGCCCAGAACAGCGGCTGCGACCTTATCATTTTTGGAAGAGGCGGCGGTTCGGCGGAGGACTTATCCGCCTTTAACGCCGAAATTGTGGCAAGAACAGTTTATGCCAGCAAAATTCCCACAATTTCCGCTGTGGGACATGAGATTGATTACAGCATTTCCGATTTTGTTGCCGATGTTAGAGCGGCTACACCCAGCGCTGCAGCAGAAATTGCCGTTCCGGATATAAATGAAATAATGAACAGGCTGGAAGCAAAAAAAGACCGTATAAAAGAAATGGCGATTGACAGAATAGCGGCGGGTGAAATGCAGATGAGCAATCTTTTTTCGCATATTGAGCTGTACCACCCGAAGAATAAAATTGATTCCAACGAAAAAAGTTTGAACAGATCCTTTGCACTTATAAAAAAAGATTATGCCAATCTGATTTCAAAAAAGGAATTGCAGCTGAAAAATACAGCCGAATTGGTTGACGCCTTTGATCCCTTTAAAACTTTGGAGAGAGGCTACTCTATTGTATTTAAGGATAATGTCGCAATATCTTCGGTCGGTTCGCTTAAAGAGGGCGATAAAATCAAAATAAAGCTTTCGGACGGCGAGCTTAACGCTTTGATAACAGATTGATGAAATTTAAGGAAGTGATTAAAACGGAAAATAAAGATATGACCTTTGAAGAAGCTCTTAAAAGGCTTAATGAGATATCGGAGCAGATGGAAAATCCCGAAATTACGCTGAAAAATGCCGTAGAGCTTTATGGTGAGGCGAATAAGCTGGTAGAAATTTGCAGAAAAAGTATAGATGAAGCAAAAATAGCATTGGAGAAAACAGAATAATGACCTTTGACGAACAGATGCTTTTTTATAAGAACCTTGTGGATGATGCTTTGGACAAATATATGGGTTTTCCGCATTTAAAGCAAGGTCGGCTTTTTGAAGCTATGAAATACAGCTTAAAGGCAGGCGGAAAGAGGATTCGTCCTGTCCTTGCCTTTGAATTTGGGAAAATATGCGGAGGAAAGTATGAAAGTGCCCTTCCTGCCGCTTGCGCCATTGAAATGATGCACACCTTTTCCTTGATTCATGACGATTTACCGTGTATGGACAACGACGATATGAGAAGAGGCAGACCAAGCTGCCATAAAGCCTTTGATGAAGCAACGGCACTTTTGGCGGGAGACGCGTTGGAGATGTATCCATTTGAGGTGCTGACATACAGTGTGAATTACGGCGTCAGCGCTGACAGTACGTTGAAAATGATTAAGATGCTGTCTTGGTGTGCCGGTGCTGCGGGAATGATAGGCGGACAGCAAATTGATACCGAATTTGAGGGACAGCCTTTCAGCGAGGAAGAACTGCTGCAAATGTACAGGCTGAAAACCTCTCGTTTGCTGCAAGGAGCGGTATGTATGGGTTGCTTGTCTGCTGATGCAGATGATGATACTGTAAAAAATGCCTTTAAATATGCAGACAGGCTTGGATTGGCTTTTCAGATCATAGACGATATTCTTGATGTCTGCGGAGATGAAAAAGCCTTGGGAAAACCTATCGGAAGCGATAAGGAAAATAACAAGACTACCTATGTCACCTTAGTCGGATTGGAGGTCGCTAAGAAAAAAGCCGAACTTCTGACTGAGGAAGCTCTGAGTATACTCGATATATTTGAGAATAATCAGTTTTTAAAACAGCTTACATTAAAACTTTTAAATAGAAATAAGTAGGTGAAATTTTTGAAAGATTATATCAATGTTGCAATATTGGTACCTGTTTTAAGCTGGGCGATCGCACAGCTTATCAAGGCTTTGATATATGGAATTAAATACAGAACCTTTAATCCCGAGAGATTGTTCGGTTCGGGCGGAATGCCTTCCTCCCATTCCTCCACCGTATGCGCGCTGGTAATTACCGTGTACCGAATGGAGGGCTTGGCTTCTCCTGTGTTTGCGCTTTCAATGATACTTGCAATGATAACCATGTATGACGCTACAGGCATCAGAAGGGCAGCGGGTATTCATGCAAAGCAGATCAACAGGCTGCGCCATATTATTGATGAGCTTGATGAGGAGACCCTTGATAAAATAGATGAAAAGATTGAGGACGATGAAGACGATCCCGAGGAAACAGCGGAGTTAAAGGAATTTTTGGGACATACGCCCTTGCAGGTCATTTTCGGCGCACTTCTGGGTATTTTGATTGCAGTAGTATTTCCCACAGATTATTTTATCAGCTGATTATTTCTTTTTGTTGGTTTTTGAAAGTTTTTTAATTAGATCGAATAAACTATATATGACGGAAATGTATCATTTTATACGCATTTATTAAAGGGGGCAAGAGATTTGATATTATCGTCGAAAATTTCTCCCGAAACTATAAAAAAGCTTTCATTAAGTGAAATGGAACAGCTTTGTACCGAGCTAAGATCATATATAATAGATATTGTGTACGGCACGGGAGGACATCTTGCGTCAAGTCTCGGTACTGTGGAGCTTTGTGTGGCTTTGCACAGAGTTTTTTCAACTCCCGAGGACAAGATTATTTTTGACGTAGGTCATCAGGCTTATGCCCACAAAATAATTACGGGAAGATACAGAGACTTTTGCAGACTTAGAACGGAAAACGGAATTTCGGGCTTTCCCCGTCCCGACGAATCCCCCCATGACGCATTTATTGCAGGTCACGCAAGCACTTCCATTTCTGCCGCAATGGGTATCGCAAAGGCAATGGAGATAAACGGCGATTTTCACCATGTTATTTCTGTTATCGGCGACGGTGCCTTAACGGGCGGAGAAGCTTATGAAGGCTTAAATAACGCCGGCAAGCTGAAGAGAAATTTTATTGTAATTCTTAATGACAATGAAATGTCAATATCAAAAAATTCGGGAGCGGTTGCGACATATCTGACGCAAATGACATCCTCCACAAAATACTTTGAAACCAAAAAAAGGGTAAAGGAAGCTCTTTCAAAATCCGTTATCGGCAGAGAGTTGTCAAAGTCCGTAAGCGGTACCAAGGAGCTTGTTAAGTTCGCCATATTCCAGAGCAATATATTTGAAAATTTAGGTTATAAATATTTGGGACCTATTAACGGAAATAATTTAGCCGAGCTTTTAGATGTGCTTAATGTGGCAAAACAGCTTGATTTTCCCTGCATTATTCATATAAAGACAAAAAAGGGAAAGGGATATCCCCCTGCCGAACAGAATTCGGGTGAGTACCACGGACTTGCCAAGCACAGAGATGATTCATGTGATGAGCATAACGATACATATTCCGAGATCGCGGGAAAATATATAAATCGGCTGGCGGATAAGGATAATAGAATATGTGCCATTACCGCAGCAATGAAATATGCCACGGGACTTCAGCATATTGCGAAAAGTCATAAGGAAAGATTTTTTGATGTGGGAATTGCTGAGGAACACGCAGTGACCTTTGCAGGTGGGTTGGCGTCCCAGAAAATGATTCCCGTATTTTGCGTATATTCTACTTTTATTCAGCGCTGTTTTGATCAGATCATTCACGATTTAGCGATAGAGAAAGAACATACAGTTTTGGCTGTTGACAGAGCGGGCTTTGTGGGGGAGGACGGAGAAACTCACCAAGGTCTGTTTGATGTTGCTATGCTGTCCATTATACCCAATATCGAAATTTTTTCTCCTTCTAACGACGCAGAGCTTAAAAGCTCTTTTTATAAAGCGGTTTATAAATGCAAAGGAATTGCGGCGGTTCGTTATCCAAAGGGTGAAGCGCTTTTAAGCGACAGAAACGAGGCAGATTACGATCTACGGTATTGTAAATTCGATAAAAGCAATAAAAAACTGCTTATAATTACTTATGGAAGAATAACTGAATTTGCTGTTGCTGCTGCAAGACAGAAGGAAATTGATCTTTTGCAGCTTGTGAAAATATATCCGATTGTGGAAAAGTCTGTTGAAAGTGCGGAAAAATACGATAAAATCATCTTCTTTGAGGAAGGCATTATGTCCGGGGGAATTGGAGAAAAATTTGCTTTTGAGCTTATGAAAAGGGGCTGGAAGGGCGATTATAAAACTGTTGCCGTTGAAAACCGCTTTGTGAGCTATGGAGAAACGGAAAGTCAGCTTGCCAAATATAAGCTTGATACAAATGGTATGATTTGGGAAATAGGTGATTTTTTTGAGCAGACTTGATGTGGAATTAGTCAGCCGACAAATGGTTAAAAGCCGAAATGTGGCACAGCAGATCATAAAAGAGGGAATTGTTTTTGTAAACGGTAAATCTGTTGTGAAATGCTCAGCCGAGATCGGCGAAACCGATAAAATAGAGCTGAAAGGTGATCTGCCCAAATATGTGGGACGAGGCGGTTTAAAGCTGGAAAAAGCAATCAATGAGTTTGGAATCGATTTGACTGATAAAGTTTGTATAGATATAGGAGCTTCAACAGGCGGATTTACCGATTGTATGCTTCAAAACGGCGCCGGTCTTGTATATGCCGTTGATGTGGGCAGGGATCAGCTTGACGCTTCTTTAAAAAACAACAGCAGAGTAATTTCTCTTGAACAGACGGACATAAGAGAAGCGGAGGGAAAGATACCTGAAAAAGCCGATTTTATAAGCATTGACGTTTCCTTTATTTCTTTGAGATCCGTTTTGCCTTTTGCGGTTAATCTGCTAAAATCCACGGGAAGCATTACGGCTTTAATAAAACCGCAGTTTGAGGTAGGTAAAAGCGGAATAGGGAAAAACGGAATCGTCAAAAATTCAAAGCTCAGGGAAAAGGCTGTAAATGAAATAAAAGAATATTCCTCATCGTTGGGCTTAAAAGCCGTGAGAATAGTTCAATCTCCTATTACCGGAGGGGATGGAAATATAGAATATCTAATTTATTTATTGAGGTAAAGATGAAGATATTTATTTGCGCAAATTTGTATAAAGAAAAAACCAAGGCTATTTTTCCCAAGATCGTAAGAATCTTGAAATCATATCATATCACCCCATTTGCAGAAAAGAAATATGAAAATATCTGTTCGGAGCTTAAGATTGAAGGAATCAGCTTTGGTGACACTGAGGAAAGTGCCGGATGCTGCGATATTTTTCTCACTATCGGAGGGGACGGCACGATTCTGCGCTGGGGTAAAAAAGCTGCTTTATATAACAAACCGCTTTTGGGCGTAAATACAGGACGCTTGGGCTTTATGGCAACCTTGGAGCTGGACAGTTTGTCGAAATTAGGATCGCTTATTGACGGAAATTATAATTTAAGCAAACGAATGATGCTTGATGTGTCGATAAATTCTGAAAAAGGAACAAGAAGCTTTAAAGCGCTTAATGATGTTGTATTGTTTAAAGGGACAACTTCAAAGCTGCCCGAATACGTTGTTTTAAGCGGAGACATCGAAGTTGAAAAGGTAAGGGCGGACGGCTTGATCATAAGTACTCCCACAGGCTCAACAGCTTATTCGCTTTCTGCGGGAGGTCCTATTATAGATCCGAAAATCTCCTGTTTTGAAGTAACGGCGCTTTCTCCTCATACTCTTTTCAACAGACCCATGCTTCTTTCGGTTGACGAATCATTGAAGGTACGTTATAGTGCTTATGAAAACAGCGAGGTGTTTGTTTCGGTAGACGGCAGCGATTCTATACAGCTTTTTCCTAATGATACTGTATATATTTGCAAGTCCAATCTTGAATTAAAGCTGATTGACATTGACGGAGTAAGCTTTTACAGCTCTGTTCACAACAAGCTGATGAAGCCTTTGAAATAAGAGGTAATTTATGAAAAAGAAAAGGCAGGCTGAAATTTTATCTATAATTAAGGAACATACCGTTGAAAATCAAGATATGCTTATAAAAGCTCTTGCCAAGCGCGGATACAATGTGACACAGGCTACCGTGTCAAGGGACACTAACGAGCTTCGCCTTGAAAAAAGTCTCAACGAGGACGGAGTGAGCTGTTATGTGCAGGTTTCAGATGAAAAGAAATATGACACGATTTTTCAGCAAGCCATATTAAGTGTGGATTATGCAATGAACATTGTCTGTTTAAAGTGCCGTTCGGGACTTGCCAACGCCGCCTGCGCCACCTTTGATATTATGAATCCCGACAGCGTAGTGGGAACGATAGCAGGCGATGATACAGTTTTTATTTTAACAAGATCGGAAGCCGATGCAAAAAGCTTATGCGAAAAAATCAAAAAAATGCTTTGAGTATGATATGAATTTGTCAAAGCTTTGGAAAGGAAGTGAAATAGCTTGCTGAAAGAATTGGATATAGAAAATCTTGCGGTAATAGAAAAGGCAACTATTTCCTTTTGCGGCAAGCTTAATGTTTTTTCGGGAGAAACGGGAGCGGGAAAGAGTATCCTTATCGGCGGAATAAATGCGGTTTTGGGCGGAAGAACAGGCAAGGACATAGTGAGAACGGGAGAAAGCAAGGCTGTTGTTACCGCCTTGTTTGACGATATTTCCGAGGAAACTCAAAGAAAATTAGAGGAAAACGGGTATGCGTATGACGGCGAACTGCTTTTGCAGAGGGAGATTTCCTCTGACGGAAAAAGCACGGCAAGAATAAACGGAAAGGTCACTACCGCAGCCGTTTTGAAGGAAATAGCCGCTGATCTTATAGATATTCACGGACAGCACGACACTGCCATTTTGATGAGTACGGATAATCAACGCCAGATTCTTGATTCCTATGGCGGGCTTAACGAAAAGCTGAACTCATACAAAGAGGTGTTTCACCAATTCTCTCAAATAAGCAAGCAGGTAAAGACCTTACAGCAAAAGATAGATGACAGGGATAACCTCATAGAGGAATTAAAGGAAAAAATCGAAGAGGTTTCGGGCTTTGAACTCTATGCGGGGGAAGAAAAGGACGTTACCGAAAGGTTAGAAAAGGCGAGAAGCTTTGAATCTGTACAAAAGGCTTTGTCGCACGCTTACGGAAGTCTTTGCGGTTATGACGATGAAAGCTCCGCTGTAAGCCTTATTCAGAATGCTTTAAATAATCTTGGGAAAATCTCCGATCCCGATAATGATGCGGACGAATACGGTAAGCTGTCAAAAAGGCTTTCCGAAGCGATAATAGAAATAGACGACATAGGTTCGGAAATATCAAAGAATATAAGTGATGAGTACAGCTCCGAAAATATTTCCCTGCTTGAAAATCGTCTGAGCGACTTGCTGCTGCTGAAAAGACGGTACAAAAGGGATATAGATCAGCTTATTTTTGACGTGGAGGATTGGAAGCAGGAGCTGGAGGATTTACAGGGCAGCGACGACGTTCTGGAGGAGCTGAATGAAAAGCGCAGGGAATTGGCGGAACAGGTAAAATCCCAAGCATCGGAAATAAGTGAATTAAGAAAAAAAGCTGCTGAAAGGTTGGTAAAGAAAATAACCGAAGAGCTTGTTTTTCTTGATATGCCCAATATTAGGTTTGTTTTTGATTTTCAAAAGGACAAGATCTCTATTACGGGCATGGACAAGGTGGAGATGCTTATTTCCGTCAACAAAGGCGAAGAGCCTAAATCTATGAATAAGATAGCGTCCGGCGGTGAGCTGTCAAGAATAATGCTGGCTGTCAAAAATGTGCTTGCCTCCGCTGACAATGTGCCTACTATGATTTTTGACGAAATAGACACGGGCATAAGCGGAAGAGCGGCTCAGAAGGTAGGAATAAAGCTTTCGGAAATAGCGGAAAAAAGGCAGGTGCTTTGTGTCACTCACTTGGCGCAGATTGCGGCTATGGGTGACAGGCACCTTCTTATCGAAAAGAAAAGTGATGAAAGCAGAACCTATACAACCGTTCACCCTCTTGATTTTGATGAGAGGAAGAGAGAGATTGCAAGAATTATTTCAGGCGATTCGGACAGCAAGGCTGCTTTGCTTAGCGCAGAGGAATTGCTGAAAAGAAAAGAATCGGCAAAATCGGTATAAGAACAGATTTCTGTTTATTTTGTTTTGGAAGGACTTACGGAAACGGTTAAATGAATTATAAAATTAACTTGGGAATATGGAAAAATGTTTTCTGTATTCCGTCGGTAATTGTTGACAGATATATAAAATTAGCAGATGAAAACGATATAAAAGTTTTGCTTTATCTTTTAAGGAATGCTGATGAAGCATTCAGCAGCGAGGAACTGGGCGAACAACTCGGAATAGATTCCGAACAGGCAGAAGAAAGTGTAAATTTCTGGATCAAGCGTGAAGTGCTGAGTATAGATGCAGTTGGAAATCTTGCACCTGCGGAAAGCAATACAGAAGCCAATATTAAAAAGACAGTCGGAACGGAAAACACCGCAGGCATAACAACAGTTCAATCGGAGCCTTCTTTTGCTCCCTCAAGGACTTTATCAGAAAGCGTTGTCAGAAAGGTAAATCTGGAGAGAACTCCCGACTTTCCTCCTGTGGAAATTGCTCAGACTGTCAGAAACAACGCTAATGCGGACTTTTTGTTTAAGCAGTGCGAAAAGCTTTACGGCAGACCTTTAAAGCATAACGAACAAAATACCGTTATGGTTATTTTGGAGGACACCTGTCTGCCGGCTGAGGTCTGCCTTATACTTATAAACTACTGCTTTTCCGTTGGAAAAGCTACTCCCGCCTATATGCGGAAAACAGCCTTGGAATGGTCAGAGTCCGAAATCACGACTATTGAAAAGGCGGAAGAGAGAGTTGCCCAGCTTAATACCATTAACGGGGCTGTGGGCAGATTCAAAAAAATGTTTGAGGTCACATCTTCTTTCTCAAAACAGCAGGAGGAAATGATAGACAAATGGGTCAACACCTACGGATTAAGTGATGAAATGATAGAAGAAGCTTATCAGCTTACCTTAAACGGAGCAGGAAAGCTTTCTTTTCCCTATATGAACAAGATTTTAGAGGATTGGAACAGCAAGGGCTATAAGAATGTCGGACAAATTCAGACGGAAAAATCATCCAAATCAAAAAAAGAAACAGTAGAATCTTCCTTTGATATAGCGGAAATTGAAAAAATGATTAATAACAAATATATGAATTCGGGAGAAAGCGAATGAGCTATTTAAGCAAATACTATACATTGGCGGAAAATGAGCTTAATCTTAGAAAAGAAAAAAATGCGGAAATACAAAAGGAAAATATAGAAAAAGCCGAGAAAAAAATTCCGCAGATAAAGGAATTAAGAAAGCAGATCGGACAGCAGGGTGTAAGACTGTCTATGGTATTGCTTGATAAAGGAAATGCCAAACAAACTGTAAAGGATATTTCGGTAAAGACTATTGAAATAAAGCATAAAATAAAACAGCTGTTAGCGGCAAACGGCTTTGACGAGTGTTTTCTTGACCCTGTTTACAGCTGTGAAAAATGCAAGGACAGCGGGATATTTGAGGGAAAACGCTGTTCATGTTTTATGAATGATGTTCGGAATTTTCAGTGCGCTGATCTTAATAAATCTTCGGGAATGAATCTCTGCTCCTTTGACACCTTTGATCTTTCGCTTTATCCCGATAAAAACAGACAGACAATGGAAAGAATATACTCCTACTGTGTTAAATTTGCGAGAGATTTTCATCTGCCATGCAAGGGAATACTTATGACAGGACCTACAGGACTTGGAAAAACTCATCTTTCTCTTGCAATAGGCAACGAGGTCATCAAAAGCGGCTATGGCGTTATTTATGGTTCTGTTCCAGATTTGTTCAGAAAGGTTGAAAAGGAGCATTTTAATAAAGAGGAGGAAACCGATACCGCGCCGATTTTGCAGGATTGCGATTTGTTGATTCTTGACGATCTGGGGGCGGAATTTGATTCAAAATTCAATCAGGCGTTTTTATATAATTTGATAAATACGCGAATGAATAAGGGAAATCCTACAATAATCAGCACAAATTCCACTTTATCCGAGTTAAAGGAAAGATACGGCGAGCGGATTCTTTCACGATTGCTTACAATGGAAAATCTGCCCTTTTGCGGAAATGATATCCGTATACTGAAAAATATGTCGGGAAAATAAAGCTTGAAATTTCTTTACAGCTTTTGTTTTCTGTGATATAATTTTTTATGTTTGAAAATATAAAAAAAGAGGTAAATGCTATGAATCTTTATCCAATGAGACTTTCTGCGCCATGCAAGGATTATCTGTGGGGCGGAAACCGTCTTCGCGAGGAGTATGGCAAAGTATCTGAAGCAGATAAAATTGCCGAAAGCTGGGAACTGTCCTGTCACAAAGACGGAGAAAGCGTAATCGCCAACGGCGAATTCAAGGGAGAAACCCTTACAGCCTACATTGATAAGCAGGGTAAGCAAGTGCTGGGAGATAACTGCGGAAAATTTGAGTATTTTCCCATTCTGATAAAGCTGATCGATGCAAAGGATAATCTTTCTGTTCAGGTTCATCCCGACAACGAATATGCCATGAGAGTCGAGGGTGAATACGGAAAAACCGAAATGTGGTATATTGTAGACTGCGATCCCGGAGCAGAACTGCTTTACGGCTTTAAGCACAATATCACAAAGGAAGAATTTGAACGAAGAATTAAAGATAACACCCTTTTAGAGGTGACAAACAATGTTCCAGTCCATAAGGACGATGTATTTTTTATAAAATCGGGAACTCTCCATGCAATCGGAAAGGGCATACTTATAGCAGAAATTCAGCAGAACTCCAATACCACATACCGTATTTATGATTACGGAAGAGTGGGTGCGGACGGAAAGCCCCGCCAGCTCCATGTGGACAAAGCGGTTGAGGTAACAAAGCTTACACCTCCTGAATACCCCACTAAGGCAATGGGAGAGGTTGAGCAAAAGGACGGATATTCGGTTCAGCTGCTTTCTAAATGTGAATATTTCTGCGTCAATAAGGTTTCCGTTCGGGAAAACTGTGTTCTTGAAGCAGGAAAGGATTCCTTTAACTCCGTTCTTGTATTGGACGGACAGGGAGAAATCGACGGTGTGGAGTTAAAGAAGGGCGACAGCTGTTTTATCCCTGCGGGCTACGGAAAATATACTTTTAAGGGCAAGGCTGAATTGGTAGTTACTGACATCAAATGAGAACAGGAGTCTATTATGGCTTATTCACTTGGAATAGATATAGGCGGAACTAACATCAAGGCGGGCGTGGTTGACGATAATTTCAACATAATTGCCCAAAGCAAGGTCAAAACCAACTCCGAACAGGGAAGCGGCGAGGTTTTGAAAAAGATAGCCGAGGCAGGAAAAATCGCCATAGAGGAGTCCGGAATACCTTTGTCGGAAATCAACTGGGCAGGTATGGGCTGTCCCGGCACCTGCAATCCTGAAACAGGTCTGGTGGAATACTCCAATAATTTAAAGTGGGAAAATGTACCCTTGCAAAGGACTGTGGCAGAAGCATTGGGCATTCCCGCTTATATTGAAAATGACGCCAATGCGGCAGCTTTGGGAGAGTTTTATGCAGGCGCGGCAAAAGGCGCCGACAGTGCAATTATTATAACCCTTGGAACGGGCTTGGGCGCTGGGATTATTATAAACGGAAAGCTTTTCAGCGGCTCAAATTATGCCGGTGCTGAAATAGGTCATACCGTTCTCAATCCTTTCGGCGACCCTTGCACCTGCGGAAGAAAGGGCTGTTTTGAAACCTTTTGTTCCGCCACGGCTCTTGTAAAATATACTAAAAGAGCCATTGAGGAACACCCCGATTCGGTTTTGGCGAAAACTGCCGAGGAGGAAGGGAGAGTAAGCGGAAGGACCGCTTTTAATGCAGCAAAAGCAGGAGATAAGAACGGGCAGGAGGTTGTTGATAATTTTATCGGCTATTTGGCATGCGGACTTATCAACACAATAAATATTTTCCAGCCTGATATTCTTTGTATCGGCGGCGGCGTCAGCAATGAGGGTGACAACCTTTTAAACCCCCTTAAAGATCGTATCAAACAGGAGGTATACTCAAAAAACAGCAGCCATAATACTGAAATAGCCCTTTGCAGTCTCGGCAACAGGGCTGGAATTATCGGAGCTGCTTTGTTAGGCAGACAGTATCAGTAACATATTTTTTGAATATGACATACAGCTGTCATATTTAATGTGATATAATAAGAAAGGAATATCGAAAAATGAGAAGTGATTTGATTAAAAAGGGAGTTGACAGAACTCCTCATAAGGCTCTGCTTAAATCCTTGGGACTTATCGACAGCGAAATGGACAAGCCCTTTATCGCCGTTGTCTGTGCTGCAAGCGACTATGTTCCGGGACACAGCCATTTGCATGAGATTTCAAAATGTGTCAAGGACGGAATCAGAAATGCGGGTGGAGTTCCCTTTGAATTTTTCACAATAGGCGTTTGTGACGGACTTGCCATGAATCATAAGGGAATGAGATACTCCTTGGCATCAAGAGAGCTTATTGCCGACAGTATTGAGGTTATGCTTACCGCTCACCCCTTGGACGGAGTTGTATTTATTCCAAACTGTGATAAGATAGTTCCGGGAATGATAATGGCGGCGGCAAGAATGAATCTTCCTTCTGTTTTTGTGAGCGGCGGTCCTATGAAGGCTGGCTGTGTACAAGGCAAGAGAGTGGGCTACAGCGAAATATATGAGGCGATTGGACAGTATTCCAACGGTGAAATAGATGAATCGGTTTTAAAGGATTATGAGGACAATGCCTGCCCTACCTGCGGAAGCTGTTCTGGTATGTACACCGCCAATTCCATGAACTGTCTCACCGAGGCTATCGGGCTTGCCTTGCCCTATAACGGAACAGAGCCTGCTGTTAATTCCGCCAGAAGGAGAATTGCCAAAGAAGCCGGTGAAAGAGTTGTTGAGCTTTATAAACAGGGAATTAAGGCAAAGGATATTCTCACTAAAAACAATATGATAAACGCTCTTGCCACAGATATGGCTATCGGAGCTTCCTCAAATACCGTTCTCCACCTGTTGGCAATAGCTCATGAAGCAGGCATCGATATAACACTGTCGGATATTGATTCGGTAAGCAGAAGAGTTCCGCAGCTTGCAAAGCTTAATCCCGCAAGCGATGTTTTTATAGAGGATCTGAATGCTGTCGGCGGTATACAAACAGTATTAAAGGAGCTTGACAAGGCAGGAGCTATCAACACCGAGGTTCTCACGGTAACAGGTACTCAAAAGGAAAGATTAGCTAACGCCAAGGGCGCCGACGGAATTATTGTGCACAAAGCCGAGACTCCTATCAGAAAGGATGGCGGTATTGCCATTCTTACGGGAAATCTTGCAGAAAACGGAGCGGTAGTAAAGCAGGGAGCTGTAAAGCCCGAAATGATGGACACAACCTGTACTGCAAAGGTTTACGACGGAGAGCAGCTGGCGGTTGATGCTATTCTCGGCGGAGATATTCAGCCGGGAGATGTGGTTGTTATAAGATATGAAGGACCCAAGGGCGGTCCCGGAATGCCCGAAATGCTGGCGCCTACTGCGGCAATCGTAGGAAAAGGTCTTGACGGCTCGGTTGCTCTGATTACAGACGGACGTTTCAGCGGCGCAAGCCGAGGCGCAGCGGTGGGACATGTTTCTCCCGAGGCAGCAGAGGGCGGACTTATTGCTTTTGTGGAAAACGGCGATAAGATCCACATTGATATTCCCAACAGAAAAATTGAATTGCTTGTAAGTGATGAGGAATTGGCAAAGCGTAAGGAAAAAGGCATTTTGCCTCCAAAGGAATTAAGCGGTTATTTAAAGCGTTACGCAAAAATGGTGACAAGCTCCAACACGGGAGCGGTTTTCTCCGATTAAGCGACTGACTGAAAGGAGATAAGCCATGGCAAATGCAGAAAATAAAAATGTTCACGAGGGACATCGTCAGCGTGTTAAGGAAAGATTTTTAAAACACGGTTTGGACAGCTTTACAGATATTCAGCTTTTGGAAACACTGCTGTTTTACGCCGTTCCCAAAAAGGATACCAACGAAACTGCTCATTTTCTGATAAATACCTTTGGCTCGCTGAAAAAAGTATTTGAGGCAAGTTATGAAGATTTGACCAAGGTCAAAGGAATCGGCGATAATGCCGCCAGTCTGATAAAATTCTTTCAAATGGCGTCAAAAAAGTATTTGGAATTAGCTTACAAAGAAACCGATGAGAAAATATATAATTCTCCAGAAAAGCTTAAAGAATACTGCATGCAGTTGTTTTTGGGCGAAAAAAAGGAAATGGTTTATGGAGTAGCATTAGACTGCGATTTAGCCATTATCAGAAAGGAGGCTCTCAACACAGGCGTTTCCGACAATGTTTTCCTTTCATACAGAAAGCTTACGGAATTTATACACAAAAACAATACAAGCCGAATTGTTATTACTCATAATCACCCTAATGGCTCTGAAATGGTTTCAAGAAGTGATATAGATGCAACACGCGATACAGCGGAGCTGTTGGATCAGATTTCCGTTGAGCTGGTTGATCATATTGTTGTGGGTAAAACAGGAGCAACAAGCATGAAGGAAGAGCAAATTGCAAAGGACGTCTGGGAAAAATTCAGAGCTTATGAATATCGGTAATTATGGATCATTTTGAATTACATTCTGAATATCAACCTATGGGAGATCAGCCAAAGGCAATAGAAACGCTGGCTAACGGAGTTTTGAACGGCGATAAGGAACAGGTGCTTAAGGGCGTTACAGGTTCGGGAAAAACCTTCACTATGGCTAACATTATAGCAAAGGTCAACCGTCCCACCTTAGTGCTTGCACATAACAAAACCTTGGCGGCACAGCTTTGCAGTGAGCTGAGGGAGTTTTTCCCCAACAACGCTGTTGAATACTTTGTTTCCTACTACGATTACTATCAGCCGGAGGCGTACATTCCCGCTACCGACGCTTATATTGAAAAGGACAGCGCTATAAATGACGATATAGACAGACTAAGGCACTCTGCCACATTTTCTTTGGCAGAACGCAGAGATGTTATTATAGTTTCAAGCGTTTCTTGTATATACTCCTTGGGAAGTCCTGAGGATTACCGCGCCAACGTTATCTCTATCCGCAAGGGTACGGAGCTTGGACGGGATCAGCTGATAAAAAGGCTGGTGGAAATTCAGTACGAGCGCAACGATATCAATTTTGTCCGCAACAAGTTCAGAGTTAGGGGCGATGTAGTAGAGATATTTCCTGCGGGAAACCCTGCTGAAACCGCATTGCGTGTGGAATTTTTCGGCGACGAGATAGACAGGATCTCCGAAATTGAGGTAGTTACGGGAAAAGCGAAAAGGGAATTGCTCCATGCGGCTATTTTTCCCGCCAGCCATTACATTGTGGATAAGGCAAGGCTTGAATCCGCTCTTGAAGAGATCAGAAGAGAAATGGAGGAGCGGGTAGAGTTTTTTACCGAAAATCACAAGCTGATTGAGGCGCAGCGAATTGCGGAAAGAACTTCTTATGACATTGAGATGCTGAGGGAAATTGGCACCTGCAAGGGAGTGGAAAACTATTCAAGAATCCTTTCGGGCAGACCAAAGGGAAGTATTCCTTTAACGCTCATAGACCACTTTCCCAAGGATTTTTTGCTGCTGGTAGACGAAAGCCATGTTACTATTCCACAGATAAGAGGAATGCACGGCGGAGACGCTGCAAGAAAGAAAAACTTGGTTGAATACGGTTTCAGACTTCCTTCTGCTTATGACAACAGACCTATGAACTTTGACGAGTTTTACGATAAGGTTAATCAAGTGATTTTTGTTTCCGCCACTCCCGGACCTTTTGAAAAGGAGCATTCCGTAAGAATTGCGGAACAGCTTATACGTCCTACGGGACTGCTTGACCCTGTTATTTCCGTAAGACCCGTTGACGGACAGATAGAGGATCTTGTTTCGGAAATAAATATCCGTATTGAAAAAAATCAACGTGTGCTTGTTACCACTCTTACAAAGAAAATGGCTGAGGATCTTACCAAGTATTTTGAAAGGTTAAATCTGAAGGTCAGGTATATGCACCATGATGTCGATACCATTGAGCGTATGGAGATTATCAGGGATTTACGCTTAGGCGAATTTGATGTTCTGGTGGGAATCAACCTGCTTCGTGAGGGTCTTGACCTTCCCGAGGTTTCCTTGGTGGCAATTCTGGATGCGGATAAGGAAGGTTTTTTGAGAAGCGAAACCTCCTTGGTTCAGACTATCGGACGCGCCGCAAGAAATGCCGAGGGCATGGTAATTATGTATGCGGATCAGGTCACGGATTCTATGGAGGCGGCAATTACCGAAACGCAGCGCCGCCGCGAAATTCAGATGAAGTACAATGAAGAACATGGAATCGTACCCAAAACCATTGTTAAAGATGTAAGAGACGTAATAGATATATCCGCAAAATCCGATAAAGGAGATAAAAAGAAAAAATATCTTTCCAAGGACGAGAGGAACAAGCTTATACAGCAGTATACTTCTCTTATGCGGGAAGCGGCTAAGGTGCTTGATTTTGAACAGGCAGCTTATTTCAGAGATAAAATTGCAGAGTTAAAGGACAAATAAAATGGCAACTAACAAAATCGTTATTAAAGGCGCAAAGGAACACAATCTTAAAAACGTCAGTCTTGAGCTTCCGCGCGACAAGCTGATAGTTATGACGGGACTTTCCGGTTCGGGAAAGTCCTCGTTGGCGTTTGATACCATATACGCAGACGGTCAGAGGAGGTATATTGAAAGTCTTTCTTCCTATGCCCGCATGTTTTTGGGTCAGATGGAAAAGCCAAATGTGGAAAGCATTGAGGGACTTTCTCCCGCAATTTCCATAGACCAAAAAACAACTTCCAAAAATCCCCGTTCCACAGTAGGAACGGTTACTGAAATTTATGACTATTTAAGACTTTTATACGCAAGAATAGGCGTTCCTCACTGTCCCGTCTGCGGCAAGGAGATCAAACAGCAGACTGTTGATCAGATCGTTGACAAGGTCATGGAGCTTGATAAGGGCACTAAGGTTCAGATAATGTCGCCTGTGGTTCGCGGACGCAAGGGAGAGTATGCCAAGGAGCTTGACAGTATTCGCAAACAAGGCTATGTCAGAGTTCGCATTGACGGAATAATGTATGATCTGTCCGAAACCATAAAGCTTGAAAAGAACAAAAAGCACAATATTGAAGTGGTTATCGACCGTCTTGTTATAAAGGACGATATAAAATCGAGACTTTCCGACAGCGTTGAAACGGCGGGAACGTTATCAGGCGGCGTTATATTTGTTGATGTTGTCGGACAGGAGGAGCTGCACTTCTCGCAGAATTACGCCTGTCCCGAACACGGCATAAGCATAGAAGATTTAAATCCCCGTATGTTCAGCTTTAATAACCCTTTCGGAGCGTGTAAGCGCTGTACGGGTTTAGGCTATCTTTTGGGCATTAACGAGGATCTGATTATCCCCAACAGAGAACTGAGTATCCGTGAGAATGCCGTAAAGGCAAGCGGCTGGACCTATACCGAGGGCAGTATGGCTCAGATGTATTTTGACGGCTTGGCTGAGTATTACGGCTTCTCCGTTGACGAGCCTGCAAAAAATCTGTCCCAAGAGGCGCTGAATGTGATACTTTACGGCACCAACGGCGATAAAATTCCCGTTAAACGTCCATGGGAAGGCGGAAAAATTCATCAAACGGATTTTGAAGGCATTATCAACAACCTTGAACGCAGATACCGCGAAACCTCAAGCCAATATATGAAGGACGAGATCTCCGACTATATGTCAGAGTCAGAGTGTCCCGAATGTCACGGTCAAAGGCTGAAAAAAGAAGCTCTGTCTGTTACGGTGTGCGGAATAAACATACATCAGTTCTGTGAAATGAGTGTAACTTCAGCTCTCGATTTTGTCAACCAAATGCAGCTTTCAAAGCGTGACAGCCTGATCGGTGAGCAGATAATCAAGGAAATAAAGTCAAGACTGGGCTTTTTGCAAAGCGTGGGCTTGGATTACCTTAAGCTTTCCCGTGCGTCGGGTACATTATCCGGCGGTGAAAGTCAGCGTATAAGGCTTGCCACACAAATCGGCAGCTCTCTTGTGGGAGTTTTGTATATTCTCGATGAACCCAGTATCGGACTTCACCAAAGGGACAATGACAGGTTGATTGCTACTCTGAAAAATCTGCGGGATATAGGCAACACCGTTATTGTTGTTGAGCATGACGAGGATACCATGCGCGCGGCGGATTACCTTGTGGATATCGGTCCCGGTGCAGGTATTCACGGCGGAGAGGTTGTTGCGGCAGGCACTGTGAAAGATGTTATAGAATGTGAGTGTTCTATTACGGGACAGTATCTTTCGGGTAAAAAGAAGATCACAGTACCTAAGGAAAGAAGAAAACCCGATGGAAGATACCTGACTGTGTTAGGAGCGGCGGAGAATAATCTTAAAAATATAGACGTTAAAATACCGCTGGGACTTTTTACCTGCGTAACCGGAGTTTCGGGCAGTGGAAAAAGCTCCTTTGTCAACGAGATACTGTATAAATATTTAGCAGCTAAGCTGAACAGGGCAAAAATCAGAGCGGGAAAATTTGACAGGATAGAGGGAACAGAACATTTAGATAAAATTATAGCGATAGATCAGTCGCCGATCGGCAGAACTCCACGTTCAAACCCTGCCACTTATACGGGGCTTTTCACTGATATAAGAGACTTGTACGCTTCTACCAACGATGCAAAAATGAAGGGTTACACAAGCGGAAGATTTAGCTTTAATGTAAAAGGTGGAAGGTGCGAAGCCTGCGAGGGCGACGGTATCATAAAGATTGAAATGCACTTCCTTCCCGATATATATGTACCTTGCGAGGTCTGCGGCGGAAAAAGATACAACCGCGAAACTCTTGATGTAAAATATAAGGGAAAGTCAATTTTTGATGTACTTGAAATGACCGTTGAAGAGGGACTTGAATTTTTTGCGAGCATTCCAAAGCTGCAAAGAAAGCTGCAAACCTTATATGATGTAGGCTTAGGATATGTTAAGATCGGTCAGCCCGCAACCACTCTTTCGGGCGGCGAGGCACAGCGTGTTAAGCTTGCAACGGAGCTGTCAAAAAGATCTACGGGAAAGACAATTTATATTTTGGACGAGCCTACCACGGGACTTCACACTGAAGATGTGTCAAAGCTTATAGACATTATGCAGAAGCTGACCGACGGCGGAAACACGGTAGTTGTTATCGAGCATAATTTAGATGTGATAAAAACCGCTGACAACATAATTGACTTAGGTCCCGAAGGCGGAGACAAAGGCGGGTATATTATTGCGGAGGGCACTCCCGAAGAAGTTTCCGAGAATAAAAAATCCTATACGGGAAAGTATCTTAAGAAAATGCTTAAATAAAATTTGGACTGTCACTGCGGCTGTTGCTGTCAGTGGCAGTTATTTTTCAAAAATAACCGCTTAATTTCCAAAAATCTTAAATTTTTATCATACATAAGAAAAATAGGTATTGCACTTATAAAAAAAATATGATATAATATTCAAAAGTGTAATTATTTTTAAATAAATATATGCTTATGACAGATAGGCACTTGTATGAACAAAGGAAGGTTTAAAATGGCAAAGGATATCAATCTCCAAGACGTATTTTTAAATCAGGCGAGAAAAGAAAAAATTCCCGTAACGATTTTCATTACAAACGGATTTCAGTTTAAGGGTATTGTAAAAGGATTTGATAACTATACTGTTATTCTTGATACCGACGGAAAGCAGAATTTGATTTATAAGCATGCAATAAGTACCATAACCCCATTCAAGAGCATTTCCTTGCTGGACGCTTTTGAGAAGGAAGACAGCATAGAATAAGAATGGCAAAAAAAAGACAGGTAGCCGTTACCGCTCGTATAGTCTGGATATTGGTCGCTTTGTTTTTGCTGATAACTGTAATAAGCCAATTAATTATTCATTATTATAATCCGCTTATTACAGAGCCTGCAGAATTATACAGCTTTGAAGGCTATATTCAGTCTATGGGAGTTTATGTCAGAAACGAAAAGACTGTCAGCTACAGCGGTAACGGAATAATAAGCTATGTTTACGATGACGGAGAAAAACTGGCAAAAAACTCCGTTATTGCAAAAATATATTCTTCCGAAAGCGATTTGGCATTGCAAAATAAAGTTGATGAATTAAAAAATCAGATAAGTGTTTTAAAGGACGCCGAAAAGCTTATAGGAAGTGATAACTCCCAGCTGGAGGCTTTTTCCAATCAGATTTACGAGCATCATTCCCAAATGCTTGAGAACGTTATTGACGGAGATTATATGTCTGTGTCAAAAATGAAGAATGAGTATCTCAATCTGATATGTAAAAAGCAGATAGTCAGCGGATTTGCCGATAATTACTCTGCAAAGATTGCTGAGCTTGAAAACAGGGTTGCGTCTCTTTCTTCACAGATCTCTTCCGCGCCCCGTGATTATTCGCTTCAGGATATAGGTTACTTTGTCAGCACCGTTGACGGATATGAGAACGTTTTAAATCTTGATTCGGTAAATGAGCTGACAAAGGAAAAAATTGAGGAAATCATAAATAATCCTACTTTATCCCACAATCAGTCGGAAATCGGAAAGATTATTTCAGACTATAAGTGGAAACTTGTCTGTATTGTTCCTGCCGAGCAGTCAAAGCAAATATATAAAGACGCTCAGTTAAAGGTTAGAGTCGGAAATAATCTGTTCAGCCTCACAGGAAATGTGGACAGCATAGAAAATGCAGATTCCGAGAACAAAATATTGGTTTTAAGTTTTAATGTTTTTAATCAGGATCTGATCAAAAGCAGGACTACTCAGATTAGAATCCTATTTGATGAATATAACGGTATAAGAATACCTTCCGCCGCCGTTCACTTTAATGAAAAAGGGGAAAAAGGCGTATTTATAAAGGTTGGAGTAAATATTTATTTCAGATATATTGATATTGTCCGTACCGAAGGAGATTATACCTTGGTTAAGGACACTACGGATAAAAAAGATTATTTGTCTTTATACGATTCAGTAATTGTCGAAGGAACGGATTTATATGACGGAAAAATTGTTCTGCAATAGCGAGATTTTTGTTCAGGTTAAAGATAATTATGATCGAATAATAGAAAACATCTCCTCGGTCATGGATAAAACGGGAAGAATCGATAAGGTAAGGCTTATGGCTGTTACCAAAACTGTACCTTTTGAAACGGTTAACTATTCTTCCTCTCTCGGGATTGATTTGTTGGGCGAAAACAGGGTTCAGGAGTTTCTCGGAAAATATGAACACTATGATAAAAAATGTCAAATTCATTTTATCGGCGGACTTCAAACAAATAAGGTCAAGTATATTGTAGATAAGGTAAGTATGATACAGTCTGTTGACAGTATAAGATTAGCTGATGAAATAAATAAGCGTTCACAGGCTTTGAACCTCTGTATGGATATTCTTATTGAAGTGAATATCGGCGGAGAGGAAAGCAAAAGCGGAGTATTCACAGATGAATTGTCAGAGCTTGCGGATTATTGCTCGGTTCTTTCCAATGTCAGGTTAAAGGGATTTATGGCTATTCCTCCTGTTGATGAAAACGGCAGCAGCTGTAAATACTTTGAGAAAATGGAACGTATTTACAACGATTATAGAAAAAAATTCGGACAGCAGATCGACACCCTTTCAATGGGTATGTCAGGTGACTATATGAACGCCGTAAGGTACGGTGCAAATATAGTCAGAATAGGAAGTGCGCTTTTTGGCAAAAGAAGTTAAATCAGCAACTGCTGCTTAGACTTTTGGATTTATTAACAAAATTATAAATGAAAGGAAACAAAAAAATGGGTAAATTCAGTGATGCTTTTAGAAAAATAACAGGCTCAGGTGATGACGACGAAGACGAGAGAGATTATGATTTAGATAACGACGAAGATGACGACAGAGATTATGAGGACAACTTTCGTCCAAGATACAATAACAATATTTCTTCATCCGCAAGCTCCGGAAAGGTGCTGAACATTCCTGCTACTACAAGACTGCAGGTAGTGGTTGTTAAACCCGAAAAGTTTACCGATGCTGCGGACGCTGCCGATCATTTTAAAAATAAGAGAGCGGTTGTTTTAAATCTTGATAACACCAACAAGGACATAGCCAACCGTATGATAGACTTTTTGGGTGGCGTTGCTTACGCCGCAGACGGCAGCTTGAAGCGTATTGCAAATACATCTTACATTTTAGTTCCTTATAATGTTGATATTTCGGGAGACATGTTGGAAGAGCTTGAAAGAGGCAATTCCGACAGCATAATCTGATGAAACCGATTCAGCCCGTAAATATAGAAGAAACCACTTTTTGCCGGCATATTGAAGATTTGATTTTATCTTCGCAAAAGCATTTTTGTGTGAAGTTCAGCGGGTTCCTGACGGAAAGAGAACAACAGCTGGCGCAGACTACGGCTAATTCTATGGGAATAAAATGTTCCTTTTACGGCGGATATGCGGATGCTTCGAGAAAAATTTTTGCCGCTGCAGAAACTGCCGGCGATGATTATCCTTTGACCGCAATAACGTTCTTTTACCGCAAACAGGACAACCTTACACACAGAAACTTTTTGGGTACATTAATGTCGCTGGGGATAAACAGAAATCTTATAGGTGATATAAGGGTCGGTAAGGGAGAGGCAATTATTTTTGTATCATCTTTCACAGCTTATCTTATTTTAGATGAAGTGAAAAAGATAGGCAATGTAGGCGTAAGGGCGGAAGAGGGAATATGCGCGGAAATACCCGAGCAGGAATTTGAAATTCTGCCGCAGACAGTATCATCGTTGAGAGCGGACGCTGTAGTCGCTGCTGTATGCGGTGTCAGCAGAGAAAAATCTTCTTTTTTGATACGTTCGGGAGCTGTTGTTTTAAGCGGTATTCAGCTTGACAGTGCATCTGAAAACATTGATATCGAGGAAGTTTTTTCGATAAAGGGATATGGAAAATATATTTTATCGGAAATAGGAAACATAACAAAAAAGGGAAAAGTTCACATCACAATAAAAAAATACAAATAACGGAGGCTTTTAATGGAAGCAAAAGACATTATTGACAAGAAGTTTAACAAGGGTCTTAACGGATACAAAATGGAAGAGGTAGACGAATATCTTCAGGAAGTATCCGGCGAGTTTCTTAATCTGAAAAAGCAAAATGAAGAGCTTGAGAAGAAAATGGAGATATTGGCAGAGAAGATTCGCGAATATCGAAAGGACGAGGATGCGATTAAGGAGGCTTTGTTAGGGGCGCAGAAGCAAAGTAACTCGGTTTTGTCTTCGGCTAAGGAAAAGGCTGAGAAAATGATCAGTGACGCTAAAGAAAAGTCTGAAAAGATGATAAAGGACGCCGATGACAGAGTTAAGGAGAAGGACGCTTACGGCAAAAAGCTGGTTGACGACGCCAATGCGGAAAAGACAAGAATTGTTGCTGAGTGCGAACGTAAGGCTGCTGAGATCAAAGCCAATATGGACGCCGAAACAAAGAAACAGGAATCTATTATTGCCAAGACCAGAGACGAAAGCAACGCCTTTGTTGAAAAGCTGATGAAGGAATATCAGGAGCATATCGCTTATATTAAGTCGATTCCGGAAAAATGCCAGAATCAGTTTGTACTTAATATGAAAGACTCCTTGAATTTAGGGGAAGAGAAAAAGGCACAGGAAGCGGCTGCCGCAAAGGCTAAGCCTGCAGCTACTCCTGCGCCCGCACCTGCTCCTGCTGCAAAGCCTGCCGAAAATAAAGACAAGCCCGCTGCGGCTCCTGCAAAGGAGGCTGAAAAGCCCGCTGCTCCCGCCGCAAAGCCTGAGGAGAAAAAGGAGCCTGCAAAATTAGAGAATATGGCTGCTAAAAATAAAAAGCCCGAAGAAATCGCGCTTGAGAAAACTGCGGAAATAGCCGCCAAGCCTGTTTTTGAAGAAGAAGCGGTTGTTGAAGAGGTTGAAGAGTTCGACGAATCCAAGCCTCTTTTTGACAAGCCAAAACAAAAATCGAAATTTGAGAAGCTTCAATTTGGCAATAACAATAAGAATAAAGAATGATTTGATTTTTTAGAAAGCATAATTTTTTGCATTGCTTTAGAAACGGAAAAGGAAAGATGATGACATATATTTCTTTGGCGGTTGCCGTCGTTCTTGTAGGAATAGATCAGCTTACAAAATGGTTAGTTGCAACTTATATCAAGCCTCAGCATAGCGTCAATCTGATTTCAATAAACGGCAGAGAATGGCTGAATCTCACTTATCAGGAGAATACAGGCGCAGCATTCAGCATACTGCGCGATAAACAACTATTTTTAATTATATTAACCTCCATAATCATTTTGGGGGTTATTATATTGATATTGACAAAACGCATCAAGAACAAAGCATATATTTGGTCATTCTCACTTATTGTTGCAGGCGGAATAGGAAATCTGATAGACAGAATAGTTCATAATTATGTAATAGATTTTATAGATTTAAGAATAATCAAGTTTGCGGTATTCAATTTTGCGGATATTTGCGCAGTTGTGGGAACAGGCTTGCTTATTGTGTTTTATGTAATGGAAGAGATCAAGAATTATAAGAAAAAGAAGAAAGATAAGTCCGAAGGCGGTCAGTCGGAGGAAGAAACACCGATAAAAGATGAGTGATTTGGTTTTAACAGTTACAAGTGAATTTGAAGGAGTAAGGGCAGATAAATTTATTTCGGAAAATTCCGATATTTCAAGGTCTTTTGCCGTTTCTCTGATAGAAAACGGAAATTGTCTGCTGAATAAAAAAGCTTGTGGGAAGAATTACAAGGTCAAAGAGGGAGATATATTTGAAATATCCCTTCCCGATACGGAAGAGCCTGAGATAGCCGCCGAGAATATTCCTCTCGATATTGTGTATGAAGATAATGATTTATTGGTGGTAAATAAGCCGAAGGGAATGGTGGTTCACCCTGCTTCGGGGCATTATTCGGGAACGCTTGTAAACGCTTTGATGTATCACTGCAAGGACAGTTTGTCGGGAATTAACGGAGTTATCCGCCCCGGAATAGTCCACAGAATTGACAAGGACACCAGCGGACTTTTGATTGTGGCGAAGAATGACATTGCGCATAACGGTTTGGCGGAGCAGATAAAGATTCACAGCTTTACCAGAAAATATGAGGCGGTTGTCGCAGGGGGAGTTAAGGAAAACGGAACAATAAACGCCCCTATTGCCCGTCATAAGATTGACAGAAAGAAAATGGCGGTTTCTCCCGAAGGCAGAGAAGCTGTTACACATTATGAAGTAATTGAAAATTATAATAAGCATTCTCATTTAAGGCTTGTATTGGAAACAGGAAGAACACATCAGATCCGTGTTCATTTAGCTTATATAGGACACCCTGTGGCAGGGGATCCCATTTACGGTGACGGAAAGCCAAAATGGCTTAATGGTCAGTGTTTGCATGCAAGGGAAATTGGATTTGTTCACCCTGTTACAAAAGATGAACTTTATTTCACTTCACCCTTGCCCGCATATTTTGAAAAAATGCTGAAAAATATTAAATAACATCATAACAAGGAAAAAGAGTAAGCAATGAAATTCGATAATGTTATAATAATGACCGACTTGGACGGTACATTGCTGACAGACGAAAAGAAAATAACAGAGAAGGATATGGACGCCATTAACCGTTTTCGCAGCGGCGGCGGTATTTTTACCCTTGCAACGGGACGGAGCTACTCTATGGCAAAGCCTGTGGCTGAGCGTGCAGGATTGGATGTTCCTGCGGTTATTTTTAACGGCTCGGCGGTTTACGATTTTAAACAAGACAAATTTCTGTGGCACAGCAGTTTAAATACTTATGCAAGAACTGTTGTTAAGGAGCTTATAAAGCAATTTCCTGATATAGCTATTGAGGTTTTGTGTGAGGATAAAACTTATGTACCTTCTATGAATCAAATTGAAAGGGCACATTTGGCTCTTGAATCGGTGCCGCCTATATTGTGCAGTGTTGATGAAATAGAAAGCGATGATTGGTTAAAAATTCTGATCGCATATCCTCCCGAAGAAATTCAAAATATAATAGATTATGTCAATGCAAGACCCGACTATCTGGATTGCGGACATTGGGTGAGAAGCGAGAAACACTATTATGAACTGCTGCCCGATGGTGTAAATAAAGGCAGCGGCTTTGGTCAGCTTTTAAGGATAATGAACAGAGAAGACGCTTTTACTGTTGGAATAGGCGATTACAACAACGATCTGGAGCTTATTCAGCTTGCAAAGTTAGGTGTGGCGGTAGGTTCTGCACTGCAGGAAGTCAAGGATGCGGCGGATCTGGTGGTTTGTGATAATAACAGCGGGGCTATGGCGGAGGTTATTGAGTACATTGAGAAGCTGTGATCGGCAGATCATTTTTATGAGGTTGGCGTTTTGATTAAGGAGAGAATGTATATGCTGAATGATCATAATGTTGTACAGGAACAATATAAATCGGACAAAAACCTGAATACAAGAATTTCAATACATAAAAAGTATTCAACAAATAAAATAGGTTTTGGCAACTGGATATTCTCTCATTATAATTTTACTCCCGATATAAATATATTGGAGCTTGGCTGTGGTACAGGGGATATGTGGAAAGATAATCTGCACTTGCTGAGTGGAGGTATTAAACTATATCTGACGGATATATCTGAGGGAATGGTTGCTTGTGCAAAAAATACCTTGGGTGAACATACCGATATTACTTACGGAATTGCGGATATTGAGGCTATTCCTTATGAAAATGACTTTTTTGACAAAGTAATTGCCAATATGATGTTGTATCATGTTCCCAATTTGAATAAGGGTTTGTCCGAGGTAAAGCGCGTAATGTCGGATAAAGGGCTTTTTTACTGTGCCACTTACGGTGAAAACGGCATAGTTCCCTATATTGCGGGCTTGTTGAAGGAATACGGTGTCCAAGATACCACAAATAAAAATTTTATACTTCAAAACGGATACGACATCCTTAAAAAGCATTTTTCTGTGGTTCAAAGATTTGATTATGAGGATTCATTGGAGGTTACGGATATTGACGATATGCTGGATTATATTTATTCGCTGAAGAATATGTCTTCTGTTGCGGAGCTTGCAAGAGAGGATATAAAAGCAGTGTTGGAAAAAAACATGGTAGACGGGGTTTTGAATGTTCCTAAGGAAAACGGAATGTTTGTTTGTCAGAAATAATTTTTCAGTTTGTTTTATCATAGATTTATTAAACATTTTCTATTTATAATTGGAGGTGCTGATTATGATAGAATCAAAAGGTTGGAATTGGGAAAATGCAGACATTGACATCTGGCTTGATCCTACGGAGGAAAGCTATTATTTTTGCGAAAAGTGGAAGAAACAGGGAAGAAAATCGGTTTTAGACTTAGGCTGCGGTCTTGGCAGACACTCGGTCTTATTCGCTAAAAATGGATTTAAAGTTACTGCCGCCGATATTTCGGAATATGCAGTAAAAAAGATCAGAGATATGGAAAGAGCAGAGAAAGTTATTATTACCAACAAGCTTTGTGATATGACAAATATGCCTTTTCGTGAAAACGCCTTTGATTGCATTTTCTCCTATCTTTCTATCTCCCACACCGATACAGAGGGTTTTTCAAAAATACTTTCAAAAATCAAAGAGATACTTAAACCCGACGGCGAGATATACTTAACACTGTGTTCAAAAGAAACATGGTCTTTTAAAGATGCAAAATATCCAAAAATTGACGAAAATACCATAATTAAGCAGGAGGAAGGTCCTGAAAACGGAGTACCCCATTTTTTTGTGGACTTAGAGGATATAAAGCGGCTGTTTGAACCTGACTTTGAACTTATAAACGTCAAACATATAGATAACTGTATTTCTAAGGGAATAATACAGAATAACAAACACTATCATATCTATGCAAGGGTAAAAAAGGAACAAAGTCCTCCTCTTGATTATTCCGATGTTATAGGCAAAACCGTATCGGGAACAATAGACAGACCCTTGGGTATATTTCATCCAAGAATAAGCACCTTGTATTATTCCGTTAATTACGGATATGTTGAAGACGTTATAGGCGGTGACGGTGAGGAACAGGACGTTTATTACCTTGGCGAGGATAAGCCTGTTGCAAAGTTTACAGGAAAGGTAATTGCTGTTATTCATAGATTTAACGATGTTGAGGATAAGTGGGTAGTAGCAAAGGAAGGCTGTCAATTCAGCAAAGAAGAAATTGAAAAGGCTGTTGAATTTCAGGAAAAATTTTTTGACAGTGAGGTTATAATGTTATAATCAAAGGAGGAAAGGCTTATGAAAATAGATGCATGGTGGTTTGAAAATGAGCAGAACGAAAACGAAATTCTTCAGCCCGAATTAGGTTTTCCTAAAACTCAAATCGGAATCTATGCTGAGCTTGAAAAGCTATCATTTCCATTTAAAATCCTTGCTGCTGCAAAAAAAGGAAAAAATGAGATTTACAGCAGAGAGTTTGAGGTTGGCAAAGGAGAAGAAACAACGGAGGTTTTTGAAGTTGCATGCAGCGACTGTGCCTTTCTTTTCAAAAGCATTACAGATGGGATAAAAGGACTGCCGGATGAAATAGTTGTTAAAATTTTTATGGGAGAAAAAGAGTATTCGGAAACAATAAAATGCGAATATGCACGACTTCACGGAAAAATAACAGATTTTGAAGGAAAGCCGTATCCCGCAGTTGTGGCTTTCAGAAGAATTGCTTTTGGCACAGATTACGCAGAAATGGCGGTATGGAGCAACAAAGAGGGCGAATATTCTGTAACTGTTCCCAAAGGACGCTATAACAACTTTTTTATCTGCGACCATGGCTACGGACAAACGGTTTTGGAAAACTGGAGTTGGAATATGCTTGTGGACAGAGACGAGGAGCATAACTTCAAAATCGGAAACGGCGAGGTTTATTCTCTTGTTCCTTGGTGCAACAACGGGGGCGGGCGTACCATGTTTTTCTGGTTCAGACCTATGATACTGCCTTCTATTAAAAACAAAAAATATGAGGCAGAGATAAACGGAGTAAAGAGAAATGTGAATGATATATCTCCCGAACTGGAAGCCTTCGACATTAAAGTGACATTGAACGGCAGGGATTTAAAGATTATTTCTCTGCAAAAGATATATGAAACGGGAGAAGATTACGCTATGCCCGCTTACATTATTCAGACGGAAAGACCTTGTAAGGCATCGGATACCGTAGGAAAGCAAACTGCGATTGTTGAATACAACAATTCGGACAGAAAAGACAAAACGGGATATTTGGCTCAAAGTCAAGGAAGAACGCAGTTTTATTTTAACGACTTCTTTGCTTTAGCTTTAAAATAATGTTAATTAATATTAAATATAGAAAGGAAAGGTATTAAAATGGATCAAGAACGCAAAAAGCAGTTGGAAATAACTGCAACAAAGGTAAGAATGGGAATAATCGAGGGGGTATATAACGCAAAATGCGGACACCCAGGCGGATCGCTTTCCGTGTGCGACGCTCTGACTTATCTTTACTTTAACAGAATGAACATCGATCCCCAAAATCCTTCAATGCCCGACAGAGACAGATTGGTGCTGTCAAAGGGACACACCGCTCCCGCCCTTTACTCGGTGCTTGCAAACAGAGGATATTTCCCTGTGGAGGATCTGAAAACACTTAGACATATCGACAGCTATCTGCAGGGTCACCCCGTTCTCGGAAAAGTTCCCGGCGTTGATATGAGTACAGGCTCTTTGGGACAGGGCATTTCCGCCGCCTGCGGTATGGCTCTTTCGGGAAAGCTGGACAATGATATTTACAGAGTTTACACCGTTCTGGGCGACGGTGAGCTGGAAGAGGGTCAGGTTTGGGAAGCAGCTATGTTTGCCGCTCATTATCAGCTTGACAATCTTGTTGCGGTCATCGACAACAACGGCTTGCAGATAGACGGAAAGATCAGCGAGGTCATGAGCCCTTATCCCATTGACGAAAAGTTCAGAGCTTTCGGCTGGCACGTTATTGTAATCAACGGACACGATTTCAACGAAATTGAAAAAGCCTTTAATGAGGCGGAAACCGTTGCAAATCAGCCCACCGCAATTATCCTCAGAACCACTAAGGGCAAGGACGTAAGCTATATGGAAAATCAGGTTTCATGGCACGGCACAGCTCCCAATGAGGAACAGTACAAGATTGCAATTTCCGAATTGCAAGCAAAATTAGACGAGCTTACAAAGTGATTTAAGGGGGATTAAATAAATGGAAAAGAAAGCAACTCGTGAAAGCTACGGCGAAGCTCTTGTAGAGCTTGCCCAGAAAAGACCCGATCTCATTGTTCTTGACGCGGATTTAGCTGCTGCCACCAAAACAGGTATATATAAAAAGGCTTGTCCCGATCGTTTCTTTGACTGCGGTATTCAGGAAGCGGATATGATGGGCGTTGCAGCAGGCATTGCCACCACAGGGAAATTGGTTTTTGCCAGCAGCTTTGCAATGTTTGCGGCAGGCAGAGCCTTTGAAGTAGTAAGAAACAGCATCGGATATCCTCATCTCAATGTTAAGATAGGCGCAACTCATGCGGGAATTTCCGTAGGCGAGGACGGCGCAACCCACCAGTGCAACGAGGATATGGCGCTTATGAGAGCTATTCCCGGAATGACCGTTATAAACCCCGCCGATCATGTGGAAGCAAAGGCGGCTGTTTTGGCAATGGCTGAATATGTTGGACCTACTTATCTCAGATTTGGCAGACTTGCTGTTCCCGTATTCAACGATGCTGCAACCTATAAATTTGAAGTTGGCAAGGGAATTCAGTTAATGGAGGGCAGCGATATTACTCTTATTGCTACAGGTCTTATGGTAAACGAGGCTATGGAAGCGTCAAAGGCGTTGGCAGAGCAGGGAATTTCTGCCCGTGTTATCAATATTCACACAATTAAGCCTATTGACAGAGATATTATTATCAATGCCGCTAAGGAAACAGGCAAGATAATCACCGTTGAAGAGCATTCCGTTATCGGCGGTCTTGGCAGCGCTGTTTCCGAGGTAGTTACCGAAACAGTGCCTGTTCCTGTTGTTAAGATCGGCGTTCAGGACGTATTTGGTCACAGCGGTCCTGCCGTTGCATTGCTTAAGGAATTCGGTCTTTGCGCTGATAATATTGTTAAAACTGCTAAACAGGTTTTAGGTAAATAGTTTTTTAGCCACTCATTTTTTTGAGTGGCTTTTTTATGAAAATTTAATTTTAGGAGGAACAACCTTATGTTGGAATTTAAGTATGATACCCAGCTTTTGATTGAGGGCACGGAACTTGACGAGGACGCAATAAACGATTATTTCAGAGCAAATTTTTTGGGCGACAGCCTTTTGGCGGTAGGCGATGACACGTTGATAAAAATCCACTTTCACACCAATGAGCCTTGGAAGGTACTTGAATACTGTTCAACCTTGGGAGAGATATTTGATATCGTGGTTGAGGATATGGACAGGCAGTCGAGAGGGCTTAAGGGATAAGGAAAACCGAACAATAGTTTCCGAAATTTTCATAATAACCGAAAAATCTATTGCTAAAATCGACAAAATGTTGTATAATAAAAAGAAATATGTTTAAACGGCGTTTATACTGCTGAAAGGAATTTTTATGGAGCTTTGTCTTACAAACGGACATGTTGTTGACAGCAAAAACGGCATTGACGAAACTCTTGACATCAGGATAAAGGAAGGAAAAATTGCCGAGATCGGCAAAAATCTGCCCCTGCATGAGGGAGAGAGAGAAATAAACTGCACAGGGCTTACGGTTATTCCCGGAATATGTGATATGCACATTCACACAAGAGATCCCGGTCAGTCGCATAAAGAGGATATTATCACCGCAGGCGAGGCTGCGGCAGCAGGCGGAGTTACTGCGGCGGCTTGTATGCCCAATACCGTTCCCACCGTTGACAATCCCGAAACAGTACGGTATATTATTCAAAAATCCAAACAGGCAAAAACCAAGATATATCCCGTTGGTTCAATAACAAAAGGCTTAAAGGGTGAGGAGTTTACCGACTTTGACAGCCTAAAGGAATCAGGCTGTGTGGCGGTAAGCGATGACGGCAGACCCGTCAAAAACGCAATGATGATGAAACAGGCTATCAAGAAAGCTGCCCTTGCTCATCTTATGATTATAAGCCACTGTGAGGACTTGGACATAATCAACGGCGGAATAATCAACGAAGGTGCTGTCAGCGATGTTATGGGCGTTAAGGGAATGGCTCGCTCCAGCGAAAACTATATTACCGCAAGAGAAATCCTTTTGGCTCAGGAGCAGGGACTGCCCATTCACATTGCCCATGTTTCCACCAAGGAGTCGGTGGATATTATAAGACTTGCGAAGAAAAAGGGCGTTAAGGTCACCTGTGAAACTGCTCCCCATTACTTCACCATTACGGACGATAAGCTTTTCTCCCGTGATGCGGATTACAGAATGAATCCGCCTTTAAGGGAACAGGCTGATGTGGACGCTATCACCGAGGCTGTTTGTGACGGCACCATAGACTGTATCGTTACCGACCATGCTCCTCATGTGGCAGATGAAAAGGCGGATTTTCTGAAAGCACCTAACGGAGTTGTAGGCTTGGAAACCTCCTTGGCGGCAACGGTAACGATGTTGTTGAATACAGGAAAAATCACCCGAGTACAGCTTGTAGAGCTGATGTGCGTAAACCCTCGAAGGATTTTGGGTATAGAAGGCGGCAGCCTTTCTGTCGGCAGTGCAGCAGATGTTACAATATTCAGCGAAACGGAAAAATGGATCGTTGAACCTGAAAAACTTCATTCAAGGTCAAAAAATACTTGCTTTAAGGGAATGCAGCTTGAAGGACGTGTTAAAATGACGATAGTTGACGGAAACATTGTTTATGAGGATAAGTAAGCAAAGGAGACCTGATGGGAGATGAAATTATAGCGGCAGTTATGTGTTTGGGCATTCTCGCTGCAGTGTTTTTGCCGATGGGATTTTGTCCTTTGGTGCAATATTACAGGCTGACGCACGGTGTGACCGTAACGGCAACGGTGGTAGAGCATGTTATGGATAAGGTTTCTTACAACAAAAGACAGTATTTTAAATATGTGTGGCTCTTAAAGCTGAAATATTACGCAGGCGGCTTGGAGCGTGTAAATACCTACGGTGTGTGTAAAACCAAAGAGTATATTAACGCTCACCCTGTGGGTACAGAACTGAAAATACTTGTTAATATTCATAATCCAAAAAAATTCATTCTGCCGGAGGACAGGTGGACGCTGATAATAATGGGCGGTATGTTTTCATTGGGAGGTATTGGATGTTTAATAGGCATAATCAGCTTATTGATAAAATAGAACAATGTGAACAGAATTAAAAAAAGGAAGGACAGATACAATGGCATTTGACAGACTTATTGAAAAAATTGCGGAAAAACAAAATCCTACTGTGGCAGGGCTTGACCCAAAGCTTGACTATGTACCCGAGTACATTAAGAGAAAGGCTTTTGCAAAGCACGGCGAGACATTAAAGGGTGCGGCAAACGCCTTGTGGAAATTCAACAAGGGACTTATTGACGAGCTGTGCGACATAGTTCCCGCAATTAAACCCCAAGCGGCTTATTATGAGATGTACGGCTATGAGGGTATGAAAACTCTTTACAAAACACAGGAATATGCAAGAAGCAAGGGCTTGTTCGTTATCACAGATGCTAAGAGAAACGATATAGGAAGCACAATGGAAGCGTACGCCGCCGCACATTTGGGAAATGTTCAGGTAGGCAGTGAGGAATATGAGCCTTTTTTGGGCGACGCTCTTACAGTAAACGGATATCTTGGAAGCGACTGCATAAATCCTGTTATAAAGGTTTGCAATCAGTATGACAAGGGAATGTTTGTTCTTGCAAAGACCTCCAATCCTTCTTCGGGCGAGTTACAGGATCAGAAAATCGGAGATAGGGCGATATATGAGGTTATGGGTGATATGTGTGAGGAATGGGGAAAGCAGATCGAAGGCAAGTATGGTTACAGCGGCGTCGGCATAGTTGCGGGCGCAACCTACCCCGAGCAGATCGCAATATTGAGAAAAAGACTGCCCCACACCTTCTTCCTGATACCCGGTTACGGCGCACAGGGTGCAAGTGCAAAGGATATTTCCGCTGCATTCGATGAACATGGTTTGGGCGGGATCGTAAACAGCTCCAGAGGAATTATGTGCGCTTATCAAAAGGAAAAGTGCGACGAAAAGGACTACGCAAAGGCGGCGAGAAGAGAGGCTGTCCGTATGCGTGAGGAAATAATGAGCTTTGTACATAAAATTGAGCTGTAATGCTTATTGAAAATCGTTTGCAGACATTGTTTAAAGTTCTGAAAAAGAAACTGTATAAAGCAGATCAAGATAAAATAAAAATAAGCTTCGGAGGGTAATAATGGATTTCGGAAAAGCAAAAACAGCATATTTGATTTTGGCGGACGGTACGGTGTTTAAGGGCAAATGCTTTGGCAAAGAGGGAACGGTTATCGGTGAGACTGTATTCACAACGGGAATGACAGGTTATCAGGAAACCTTGTCCGACCCAAGCTACTGCGGACAGATCATAACACAGACATTTCCACTTATAGGAAATTACGGCGCTAACAGCGAGGATTTTGAATCAAAGGGCAGTGTTGTGGGCGGTTATGTTGTGCGCGAGTGGTGCGACGCTCCTTCCAATTTCAGATGTGAGGAAACTATTGACAGCTTTTTGAAGAAGTACGGTATCGTGGGAATATACGATATCGATACAAGAAGACTCACAAGGATCATTCGCGAAACAGGCGTTATGAACGGTATGATTACTACCGAGGAAATTAACGTTGATGATGCGCTTAAAAAGATAAGAGATTTCAAGCCCGAAAGACCTGTTCCCAAGGTAAGCGGACAAAAGGAAGTTTTTAAGTCCGATAACGGCAAGTATGATATTGTTTTATTGGATTACGGCTATAAGTTCAATATAAGGCGCAATCTTCTGAAAAGGGGATTTAACGTTACCGTTATGCCGTGGAATACCACTGCTGAGGAAATTCTCGCGTTAAACCCTGACGGAATAATGCTGTCAAACGGACCGGGAGATCCCACCGACTGTCAGGAATCTATTGAAACCTTAAGACAGCTTTTGGACAAGAACATTCCTACCTTCGGTATATGCCTTGGACATCAGCTTCTTGCCATTGCCAACGGTGCAAAAACCGTCAAGCTGAAATATGGTCACAGAGGCGGAAATCAGCCTGTTATCGATAAGGATCACGGAAGAACCTATATTACATGTCAGAATCACGGTTATGCGGTTGTCAGCGACAGTCTTCCCCCCGAAGTGGGAAAGGTGAGCCATGTAAATGCCAACGACGGCACTTGCGAGGGAATCAAATATACAAACGCTCCCGCTTTTACGGTGCAGTTCCACCCCGAAGCCTGCGGCGGTCCCCGTGATACGGCTTATCTTTTTGACGAGTTTATAGATTTGATAGAAAAACACAGAGAAGAATTGAAGAATAACAAGGAGGGAAAATAATCAATGCCACTGAGAAGCGATATAAAAAAGGTTCTTATGATAGGCTCGGGTCCTATTGTAATCGGACAGGCAGCGGAATTTGACTATGCCGGCTCACAGGCCTGCCGTGTTCTTAAGCAGGAAGGTCTGGAGGTGGTATTGGTCAACTCCAACCCTGCCACAATTATGACCGACAAGCACATGGCGGACAAGATCTATATTGAACCCCTGACCTTGGACTGTCTTAAAAGAATTATTGAAATAGAAAAACCCGACAGCATCTTGTCCACCTTAGGCGGACAGACAGGCTTAACCCTTTCCATGCAGCTTGCAGAGGAAGGATTTTTGGAGAGTCATAATGTCAAGCTTTTGGGCGCCGATCCTCTTACAATTCATAAAGCAGAGGACAGACAGGCATTTAAGGACACAATGGAGGAGATCGGAGAGCCCTGCATTCCCTCAAAGGTTGTGGAAACTCTTGAGGACGCAATGGATTTTGCCAATAATCAGATCGGTTATCCTGTAATAGTACGTCCTGCATTTACCTTAGGCGGAACAGGCGGAGGTATTGCCAACAACGAAGCTGAGCTTCATGAAATCGCCATAAACGGATTGAGAATGTCGCCTATTCACCAGATACTTGTTGAAAAGTGCATAAGCGGCTGGAAGGAAATAGAGTTTGAGGTTAT
Source organism: uncultured Ruminiclostridium sp. (assembly GCA_964636555.1). Classification (GTDB taxonomy): domain Bacteria; phylum Bacillota; class Clostridia; order Oscillospirales; family Ruminococcaceae; genus Ruminiclostridium_E. Next base: position 8,547 of record CAZWRZ010000019.1, on the reverse strand, counting down.
ACGCGACGCTAAGAGCAATGTTATTACAGTTTGTTCTATGGAAAACTTTGACCCCGTAGGCGTTCATACGGGAGACAGTATCGTTATCGCTCCTGCTGTAACCTTGGCAGATAAGGAATATCAGATGCTCCGCACCGCAGCTTTGAATATTATTCAGGCTTTGAAGGTAGAGGGCGGCTGCAACTGTCAGTTTGCATTAAAGCCCGACAGCTTTGAGTATGCGGTAATAGAGGTAAATCCTCGTGTAAGCCGTTCCTCCGCATTGGCTTCAAAGGCAACGGGATATCCTATAGCTAAGGTTGCCACCCGAATCGCTATCGGATATTCTCTTGATGAGATCATGAATCAGGTTACGGGAAAAACCTATGCCTGCTTTGAGCCTGCTATTGACTATGCAGTTGTTAAATTCCCCAAGTGGCCCTTTGACAAGTTTGTATATGCCAAAAAGACTTTAGGCACTCAGATGAAGGCAACAGGCGAGATTATGTCTATCGGTACAAGCTTTGAGGCGGCTATGATGAAGGCTGTCCGTTCTATTGAGCTTGGAATGAACACCTTGCGCAAGAGAGAGTATATCTCCATGACCGACGAAGAGGTTTTAAACAAGCTTCACGATGTTGACGTGGACCGCTGCTTCTGCGTATTCGAGGCATTAAAGAGAAACATTTCCGTTGAGACTATAAGCGAGATCACCAAAATCGATAAGTGGTTTATAAGCAAGCTTAAAAATCTCAAAGAGCTTGAAGATTGGCTTTCCGAGGGAGATCTGACACAGGAAAAATATGATACTGCGAAGAAGTATTGCTACCTTGATAAATCTATTGAGGAGCTTTCGGGAAAAAACTTGGAGGAATGTGGAATAAAAAAGCGTCAGGCGGTTTATAAAATGGTTGACACCTGTGCCGCTGAATTTTCTGCCGAAACACCTTATTTTTACAGCACTTACGATGAGGAAAACGAGGCTGAGGAGTTTATAAAGCAGCACCCCACCGACAAGAAAAAGGTGCTTGTTTTCGGCTCGGGTCCTATCAGAATCGGACAGGGAATCGAGTTTGACTATTGTTCGGTACATTGTGTATGGGCGCTGAAGGAAATGGGCTACGAAGCCATTCTTTGCAACAACAACCCCGAAACTGTTTCCACCGACTTTGACACAGGTGACAGACTGTATTTCGATCCCCTTACCTTTGAAGATGTGGACAGCCTTATTGCCACCGAAAAGCCCGACGGAGTAGTGGTTCAGTTCGGAGGACAAACGGCTATCAAGCTTACCAAGCATTTGCAGGAAATAGGCGCAAACATCATGGGTACCTGTGCCGAAAGCATTGATGCGGCAGAGGACAGAGAGCGTTTTGACGAGCTTCTGGAAAAATGCGATATTCCGAGACCTGCGGGAGAAACGGTATTTACCACAGAGGAAGCGTTAAAGGCAGCTAATGAGTTGGGATATCCCGTTTTGCTCCGTCCTTCCTATGTGCTAGGCGGTCAGAATATGATAATTGCACATGCCGACAGCGATGTTGAGGAATATATGAAGATAATCACCTCCCACAAGCTTGAAAATCCCGTGCTGATCGATAAGTATATGATGGGAACGGAGGTTGAGGTTGACGCTATATGCGACGGCACAGACTTCCTTATCCCCGGAATTATGGAGCATATCGAACGCGCCGGCATTCACAGCGGCGACAGTATTTCGGTATACCCTGCCCAAACTCTTAACGAGAGAGTTAAAAAGGTCATTATCACTTATACCGAAAGACTTGCCAAGGCTCTTAATGTAATAGGTCTTGTTAACATTCAGTATGTGGTTTATAATCATCAGGTTTATGTTATCGAGGTAAATCCCCGCTCTTCAAGAACAGTGCCTTATATCAGCAAGGTAACAGGCGTTCAGATGGTGGATATTGCCACAAAGATAATGCTCGGTCATTCTTTAAAGGAACAGGGCTATACCAGCGGTTTATATCCCGAGGGAGAATATATTGCGGTCAAGGTTCCCGTATTCAGCTTTGAGAAGCTTCACGATGTTGATACGCAGTTAGGTCCCGAAATGAAATCCACGGGTGAATGTCTCGGTATAGCTAAAACCTTCTCCGAAGCGCTGTACAAGGGACTTATCGCAGCAGGCTTTAAGATGCAGTACAGCGGAGGTGTGCTGTTTACCGTAAGAAATCAGGACAAGCCCGAGATCATAGATCTTGCCAGCCGCTTTGAGGCGCTGGGCTTTGATATCTATGCTACCAGCGGAACAGCCTCTTTGCTTAACCGCAATATGATCGCCACCAACTTCACATACCGTATCAAGGAGGAGAAGGAACCTAACGTAATCACCCTTCTTGAAAGCGGAAAGATAAATTATGTTATTTCCACCTCCGAAACGGGACGTGATCCTGCCCGTGACAGCGTTAAGATGAGAAGAAAGGCTTCGGAGCGCTCTATTGCTTGTCTTACTTCAATAGATACCGCAAACGCATTGGTTTCCTGTCTTGAAATGCACAAATCCATTGACGATGTGGAAATGGTGGATATAACCAAAATATAAGAATGTTTGTTTTTCACGGAACGGAGAATTGTATAAATGAAAATCGGAGAAATAAAGGTCAAAAGGAATTATCGGATAGCACAAATGGTTTTAGACACAGTAGCTTTAATTATTTATATAGTTATAATACAGTGTACATTTTCCTTCGGAGCCTTTATTGACGAACAAAACAAGCTTATCCACAGTGTAAACAGTGAGATAAAAGCTCTTGTTGTCTGGCAGTGGAGCATTATCTGGATATTAGTGGGAGCGGGAGTGATAATTGCGTCTCTGCTTATGATATACCTGCCCCGAAAAATGCCTAAAAAGTTTATTGTAAATGAGGAAAACGCCCAAAAATACAGCGATATTGTTATCACTGCCATTTCCTGTGTCCGTATTCCTGTACTGCTTGCCGTTTTTGAGGGGATGTGCATACATCAGTCAATAATGGTGGGGCAATATAATGTTTTTACTCTCCAAATTCCCTTGGATATTATTGTCAGCTTGATTATAATTCGGTTTTCCATGCACAGAATCAGACTTATTCAGCCTGAGAAGGAAGAGAAGGTAATTACTCTTAAGGAGGACTAAGCTTGCTTATGGAAAACGAATATCTTGTATTTGATAATTTACCCTTTAAGTTAGCGGTTATCGAGGTGCTTATGTATCAAAATAAGCTCCTCGGAGAGCCGTATAACGGTGCGGATGAGTATTTTGAAAGATATAAAGCGGATTATGTGACGGTATCCGATGAGGAATCAATAAGACGTTTGGGGGAGTATATCGAGAGAGGCAATAAATTTTTTACAGAGCTGAAAATACCCCGTTCTCTTTCACCGAAAATACGTTATCTGTATTCGGGCGAGGAGCTTAATGTATACGGAAATATCAATCCGCAGTATCTGGATTTCGACGACTATTTTGACAATGGCGCAGCGTTTGACATCACCGATATAAGTGAAAGAGAAATCAAGCAGTTTCCAAATTTAAAGGGTATTACCTTTAATATGTATCACGATCCGCCTGAGGAGCTTCTGCGTATGCTGGAGAGATGGGGGATTGAGATAAATCCTCAGGATTGAATATAGGCATTGTTTTGCTGTGAAATACGATGTTGTAATTGTCGGCGCAATTCTTACAGGTTTTTTACTGTAATCAAATTGCTCAGGTAATAAACGGAGAAGAAAATACTTATTTATTCAGAAGATAATGATGTGAGACAGGGCGTATTGAGCGGCACTTTCCCATTTGTTTTATTACATTGTCATATTGAATGGGCGGAAGATGGGATTTGGAGAACATAGAATGATTGAAACAAAGGACTTGATTATTGACAAAGCGAAATTTTCCGATTGGAAGGAAATGTATAAAAACGTTTGGTCTCAGCCCGAATGTGCCAAATATATGAAATGGCGCTTGACGGAAAGCGAAGAGGACGCTAAAATCAGAATACAGAAAACCATAGAGTTTCAGAAAACGCATGATACTTATTTGGTTTACGAAAAGGAAAGCGGAAAGGCTATCGGATTTGCGGGAGTTGAAAAATTATATTCCTTTGTTTATCAGGAGGTGGGTATTTGCTTAGGCTCCGGCTATATGGGAAAGGGCTATGGGAAGCAAATATTAAAGGCTCTTATGGATTATGTCAAAAAGGAATTTGATGCAAAGGAATTTCTTTACTCGTCATGGGAAGAAAATACCGCATCAAAAAAATTGGCAGCTTCCTTTGGGTTTACGCTTGTAGGCTTTGAGGACAAAATCGATGACAGAGACGGACACGCTTACAAGTTGTTAAAATACAGAAAATCTTTAACAGAAACAGATATTGGTGATTTTGGCATAAACGAAATGAAAACGATGCAAAGAAGCCTTCAGTTAAAGTATCAAGATAAATGGGAGCAGATCGAACCCGAAACAGGCAAAAATAAACTACTGTGGATGATAGGCGAAATAGGAGAGGTAATAGATATCGTTAAGAAAAACGGCGGGGAAAGAGCTTGCAAGGACAGTGACCTGAGAAAAGATTTAGTAGAGGAATTGTCGGACGTACTTATGTATTTTAACGATGTTTTGCTTTGTTATGGGATAACCGCAGAGGAATTGAAGGAAAGCTATACACAGAAGTATAAAAGCAATTTAAACCGTTGGTAGAGAGAAAGGAAAAACATAATGCCATATTTTTGTGATAAATACACGATTTTGGATAGAAAAGAAATTGCAAAGGATATTTATTCTTATGTGATAAGCTGTCCTAAGGCTGCCGCCACCGCAAAAGCGGGGCAGTTTGTGCATATAAGGGCAGAGGGTTACACCTTGCGCAGACCAATTTCTATTTGTGAGATTGATAAGGAAAAGGGAACTGTACGTATTGTTTTCGAGGTCAGGGGCAAGGGTACAGACAGACTTTCACAGTTGGCTGTCGGAGATAAAATGGATATTATAATGCCTCTTGGAAACGGATTTACCGTAAAGAATATTCCCGATGATAAAAATGTTATCGTTGTAGGCGGCGGTATAGGTGTTCCTCCAATGTGCGGTTTGGCTGCCCAATATAAAAATGTTAAAGCGTTAATCGGATTCAGAAGTAATGATAAGGTTATCTTGGAACAGGATCTGAAAAAAATCGGGGCAGAGGTTATTGTTTGCACCGATGACGGCAGTTACGGATATAACGGTGTTGTAACTGTTCCTCTTGAAGATGAGCTGAAAAAGGGAAAGACTGCCATGATTTACGCCTGCGGACCTACTCCTATGCTTAAAGCGGTGGTTAATACAGCAAAAAAATATAATGTACAATGTGAAATTTCTCTTGAAGAAAGAATGGCTTGCGGTGTGGGTGCTTGCGTAGGGTGTGCTTGTAAGATAAATCGCAATGGCGAAAATTTGGTTCTGCGTGTATGTAAGGACGGTCCTGTGTTTAATGGAGAGGAGGTAGTATTTTGAGTATTGAAAAAGATCTATCTGTAACAGTGGCTGGGGTGAAATTCCCAAATCCTGTGATTGCCGCTTCGGGTACTTACGGTTTCGGTCAGGATTATACCGACCTTTACCCACTAAATAAATTGGGCGGAATTTCCTGCAAAGGCACAACAATCCTGCCAAAGGACGGAAATCCCGCTCCCCGCATTGCCGAAACTCCCTCGGGAATGCTGAACTCGGTGGGACTTCAGAACCCCGGAGCAGACGCTTTTATTTCAAAGTATCTTCCTATTGCAAAAAAAGAGGGAAATGTTATAATTGCAAATGTGGCGGGAGCAACCCTTGACGATTACAAGCAGGTTATGGAAAAGCTTGACGGTACCGATGTGGATATGATTGAAGTAAACATAAGCTGCCCAAACGTTAAGCAGGGCGGCGCAAGCTGGGGAATCTCCTGCGAGGGTGCGGCAGCCGTTACCAAAACTGTCAGAGCAGTCACAAAAAAGCCCTTGATGCTTAAACTTACTCCCAATGTTACCAATATAGTCGATATAGCCAAGGCGGTTGAGGCGGAGGGAGCGGACTGTGTTTCTCTCATTAATACTCTTTTGGGCATGAGAATTGATATTAAAACCCGCAGACCCGTTTTAAAGAACAATGTGGGCGGTTTTTCGGGTCCCGCGGTTTTCCCCGTAGCTGTCAGAATGGTATGGCAGGTTGCCAATGCTGTAAATATTGATGTAGTCGGAATGGGCGGAATATCCACCTCCGATGACGCTGTTGAAATGATGATGGCAGGAGCAAAGGCGGTTCAGATGGGAACAGCAATATTTACCGATCCTTATGCTCCCTTAAAGGTAATTGACGGCTTAAAGCAATATATGATCGACAACGACCTTAACTCCCTTGAAGAGATAGTAGGTACGGTACAGCCATGGTAACAACATTATATCTTATCAGGCATTGTGAAGCCTTGGGAAACATTAACGATACCTTTCAGGGCAGTATAGACGAGAATATTACCGAAAAGGGAGCAAGACAGCTTGAAAAGCTTGCCGAAAGGTGCAAGGACTTTACCTTTGACGTGATATACTCTTCTCCTCTCATAAGAGCTTATAAGACCGCTCAAGCTGCCGACAAATATCATAGCTTGCCTATAATTACCGACGACGCCTTTAAGGAGATCGACGGCGGAGAATTTGAGGGCTGTAAATGGGATATGCTGCCTGTCCTTTTTCCAAATTCCTATGGACATTGGAAAAATGATTTTGCAGGTTTTAAAACCGAAAAGGGCGAATCAATGAGACAGGTTTTTGAGCGCGTAAGCAAGGGCGCAATGCGTGTTGTGACCGAAAACAAAGGCAAAAGCATACTTATAGTATCTCACGGATGCGCTATCAGAAATCTTTGCTGCTTCCTGTTGGGACGAAAATTGGAAGAAATAGGGGACTGTGAGTGGGTAGATAACACAGGAATAACCTGTTTTAGCTTTGATGATGATTTAAAGCCCTCTTTGGTGTTTATCAATGACTGTGAGCATTTGAAAAACGATCCTGATTTAGCACCGCACCAAATGTTTTGGAGAAATAAAAACTCGGGGTAATTATCACTGCTTAAATTGGCAGCTATGATTTAGATAATTGAAATAGGGGTAGGAAGAATGAAAAATGTAAAGAGAAAATCGGTAGGAACTCATTTTTCAATGTGCGTTCAGCCTGCGTTTATAATCGGCACAAACAATCAGGACGGTTCGTATAACTTCGCTCCTATCACTTGGGTCAGCGTCACCTGCGAAAAGGACAATGATTATTTGCTGGTGGTCAGTATGTATGGTACAAAAATGACCAAACAAAATGTTGTCAGAACAGGCGTTTTAAGCGTAAATCTTGTAAGCACCGATATGCTTGAGCTTATGGATTATTTTGGAACGCACCACGCAAAGGACGGAAAGAAGGATAAATTTTCCGATGTTGTTTCCAGAGGTGAGGTCGTTGATGTTCCTATACTTGATTCAAGTCGGTGGATATACGAATGTGAGGTCGTTAAATCTGTTGAAACGGGAGATTCCACTACCTTTTTCTGTCAGATAAAAAATGTTCAGGTTGATGAAAGGCTGGCATGTAAGGATACTGTTGAGGTGGATCTTATAAAGCTTGACCCTGTGATTTATTCGGGTAAATATTATTATATCGATAAGCTGCTGGGCAAAATAGGCGATTTTTCTTAATAGAGTATTAAACAGATGTTTAAATTATTTTGGAGAAAATATGACAAATAACCGCAGAATTCTTTTGTTTGATTTAGACGGAACTCTTCTCCGCAGTGATAAAACCATTTCTCCACATACACTGCAAGTGTTGAAGAAATGCAGAGAAAAGGGGCTTTTAACAGGTATTGCAACCGCAAGGAGCGAAAAAAATTCAGAGGAATACATAGCTGAGGTAAAGCCCGATATCATTATTTCATGCGGCGGAGCGTTGGTAAAGTACAAAAACGAATATGTTTTCAAGGCGGAGTTTCCGAACGATGAGGTTAAAAGTATGATCAAATCCGTGAGAGAACTTTGCGGTGACGATTGCATAATAACTCTTGACACTATCAATGCCCATTACTGGAATCATATTTTTGATTCTGAGGAAATAGATTCAAATTGGGGAGAGAGTATTTACACAGACTATTCCGATTTCTCGGAAAATGCCTTGAAAATCTGCTTTGAAATATTTGATCCGGAGTATGTAAAGCAATTATTTGAAAAGTATAATGACTGTAAGATAGTTAAGTTTTCTGACAGTGAGTGGTATATGTTTACCAAAAAGTCTGCGTCAAAGGAAAATGCAGTATTAAAGCTTAATGAGAGATGCGGTATTTCTCCTAGTAATATTATTGCTTTTGGTGATGACTTTTCGGATATCGGAATGTTAAAGCTTTGCGGAAAAGGCATAGCTATGGGAAACAGTATAGATGAGGTCAAGAATATAGCGGATCTGGTCATTGACAGTAACGATAATGACGGAATTGCAAAATACTTGGAACAATCACTTTTATAATCAAAACCACCACTGAAGTGGTGGTTTGCATGCGCCCTAGAAGGGCGAATTACA
>CAZWRZ010000018.1:0-54915 GCA_964636555.1 uncultured Ruminiclostridium sp. | reverse complement strand
GGCGGTAATTTACTGATTTAAAAAGAATTTCAAAACCGACAAGATTTTAAAATTTTTTGAAAAACTGGAAAATTTTAAAATCTTGTCTATCTAACTGAGTGCGGAGTTTTTGCTTGAAAAATTGGGCAAAAACTCCGCACTCAGTTGATTTTTGAAATTCGTGCGGTCAGAGCAGTTGTGCTATCGGGAGCCTGCTTTTAAAAGTATTGTGCTGATTTTTACGGCTCCTTTAGGGAACTTGGCAGTAATTATGGTCTCTTAGGAAAGCTGGCTGTAATTTACTGATTTAAAAAGAATTTCAAAACCGACAAGATTTTAAAATCGCTTGAAAAACTGGGCAATTTTAAAATCTTGTCTATCTAAACAGGGCTGCATTTTCTGCTTGAAAAGTTGGGCAGAAAATGCAGCCCTGTTTGATTTTTGAAATTCGTGCTGTCAGAGCAGTTGTGCTGTTAGGAAACCGCTTTAAGGGGTGTTCTGCTTTTCTATGATTTTGTTGGAGTGCTGCGATGAAAAGCTATCTCCTAATTTTTCTAAGCTGTAAAATAATTTTAGCTGTTACTGCCCCCAAAATTCCCCCTAAAAAATTAGCTATTATATCGTCTAAATCTCCCGTTCTGCCAACAACAGGCTGAACAACCTCTATAACACAAGTCACAGCAAGGCAGATAAAAACCGAATATATGGGCTTGACCCTTTTAAACACAAGCGGCAGCAAAGCTCCCAAGGGCACAAACATCAGAACATTTGCGGCAATAGGATATTTTTCCCTGATCACTCCCTCAAAGTCTCCCTTTAAGCAGTGCAGTATCAGATTTCGGCTGCTGTAATCTCCGCTGAAAAGCTTAAAATCCGTGTGGGGAATTTCTCCGCTCTCGATAAAAGACCACACCCCGTCCCAAAAGCCCTCGGGAACCCACACTAAGGCAAGCAGCGCAAAAATATAGCAAACAAAGCAAAGGCGCAAAAGCTCTGCTCCCGCGCCATTCCCTTTTTTCCCTGCGGCGAAAAGATACCCGAGCCTTATAACTGAGTATAGCACCCCCGCAAGCAGCATAAAGGGAGAAAACTGTATTATCATTACTAAAAATTTTCTCATAAGTTTTTATTTGATCAGCGACAGAAACAATCTGTTCAATTCTTCCCAATCTCCGCCATTTTCTTCGGGCAAGCCCTTAACGATCTCCGTCATTTCCTCAATATTCCTGTCAATATACTTATTTAAAGCATCTATCCTTTTGCCCATGGTAACTTCGGGAGTTTTCATTTTTATGTCAAGCAGACTGTCGATATCGGGCTTGATATCATTGTCAAGATATTTTTCCGCCAGCTCCGTAAACAGCATAGGCGGCGGGGTTTGCTCCTTCAGTATCCACTTGCAGGCTAAGATCGGTCTTATCACATAAAAATATTTTTTCAGCCGCACCTGTTCGCCCTTTAAATATTCCCGATAGTTGCTTTTGGCGGTGCTTAGGTAATGATACACACCCGACTTCCTTATAAAAAAGCCGTTTATGATATCCGAAACCTTTTTCCACTGCTTAGTGGTGCGGTACACTATGGGCGAGCCGTTCCACTCAAACAAGGTGGGATTTGACTTGTGCAAAAGCATAAGCGCCTTTTTTATATCCCAGCCGTTGATATCCAGAACGTCGTCAAGCTGCCAATCTATAACATCGGTGGTCTTGTCCAGCCTCAGATAATATTCCGTGGGTCTTACATAAATAAATCTCACATCATAATCGCTGTCGGGAGATGCAAAGCCCCATGCTCTGCTGCCCGACTCGATACAATGTATTATCTTAACATTTTCGTTTTTCTCAATTTCCCCAAGCTTTTCAGCAATAACCTTTTCCATAATAACCGACTTATTCTCCGTAAATATTGCCCTTATCCACAGCAGTAAACATAAGCGTACCCTTTGCCTTGACGACATCATCGACCTTTACCATTGCCGAAAACTCATACAGCCCCGAGGAATCCAAGGTCTTGTTGACCTCGATCACAAGGGTATCTCCCGGAACAACGGGCTTTATGAACTTAAAGTCCTTGATTTTCAAAAGCACAAAAATCACATTTGGGTCGTTGCTTCTTTCCGGGTCGATAACCAGTGAGCAAAGCTGTGCGCAGGCTTCCGTCACAAGCACCCCGGGCATAATGGGAAAATCGGGAAAATGTCCGACAAAATAAGGCTCATTTACCGAAACGTTTTTTATTCCCACCGCTCTTTTATCGGTTTCCAATTCCAGAACCTTTTCTATCATCTGAAAAGGCGGTCTTTGCTTTATTCTTTTGTTGATCTCTATCAGATTCATTATAACGACAATCCCCCGTCCATAACAATAACCTGTCCCGTAACATAAGACAAGCTTCCGTCCGCAAACAGCGAAACCGTTTCCGCAATTTCCTCGGCTTTGGCAAAGCGTTTCATCGGAATTAGGTCAAGATATTCCTTAAGCTTTTCCTCGGGAACGGCATTTATCATTTCCGTTTCCACAAAGCCCGGCGCGACTGCGTTTACCCGAATTCCATAAGGCGCAAGCTCCTTTGCCAGCACCATAGTCATGGAATTCACCGCTCCTTTGGTGGCACTGTATACGCTTTGTCCCACAAGAGCGTGGATACCGCTGACAGAGGAAATATTTATAATGCTCCCGCTTCTGTTTTTCATCATTTTAAGGGCAGCTTGCTGTGCGCAGTTGAAATAGCCCTTTATGTTTATGTCAAGGCTTTTTTGGAGGGAATCGCCGTTCAGCATAAGCAGATAAGCGTCATTGACCACACCTGCGTTGTTGACAAGAACGTCAATTCCGCCGAATTCCTTAACGGCAGTGCGGAACATATCCTGAACCTGCTTTAAATCCGAGGTGTCCGCCTTTACCGCAACGGCTTTTCTGCCAAGGGCGGTTATCTCTTCCACCGTCTTGTTGGCGGCATCTTCATTGCTGTTATAGTTAACGACAATGTTAAAACCCTTTTCGGCAAGCTTCAAAGCGCACGCCTTGCCTATTCCCCTTGATGAGCCTGTAATAACTGCGGTTTTTTCCATAAGTCCCTCCGTCGTGTTGTTCAGTTGTGTCCTGCCATATTCTGTTAAGTCATGCAAAGCCTTTTAAGCCTTTTTGATAATTACCGCCGAGCAGGAGCCGCCCGCACCGCAGCTTACGGCAAGAGCGTATTCGCCCGTTACGGCTTCGGCGGACTGAACTCCCGATTCGGTAATTCTGTACCATTTTCCCGAAACGTCATTGTCACCGTGCAGCACCTTAGCCGCCTGTGCCAGCTGCATAGCCGCAGAAGCAGCCCTTGCATCGCCTGTTGCTGCCTTTACCGACAAAATAGGCTTGTTAACGCCGAACAGCTCGCGGTAAACCTCCAGCTCTCCGTCGTCGATTTCCTTAAGTCCGCAGCCGAAACCGCTTATAAAATCTATCTGTTCAAGGAAGATACCCGCCTTTTTGCAGGCGTCGGTAACCGCCTTTTTCACCGTTTCAATGTCAACCTTTGGGTCGGAATATTCCTTGGGGCAGTGTGCCATTCCGCAGCTTACCACCTGTGCGTATTTTTTGGAATTATGCTTATCCGCATACTCCTCCGACTCCAGAACCGCGGAAACCGAGCCTTCGCCCAATACAAAGCCGTTTCCGCCGCCGTAAGGCTCATTTCCCGATACAGCGCCGTACTTATTATATAAATACTCGGTAACATCGGTGTTTTCATCCGTTCCCGCTGCCACCATTACGCTCTCTTCCTTGCTTCGGATAACGTCGAATGCGTAGCAGACGCTTTGCAGACCCGACTGGGCTCCGTTGGCAACGGTGACGTTGTAGCCCTTTATTCCCGCAAAAATGGAGAAATAGCCTCCTGCCGCATTATAAACGGTGTTGGGGAAGGAGAAAGCGCTGCCCCCGTTGGTGCCGTTGTCAATAACGTTTTTCTGGAAATTGACAATTTCGGTGAGAGGTCCGTCAGATGTACCTATTATAATACCTATATCGTTTTCGTTGGTCTCATCGGCTTTAAAGCCCGCATCTGCCAACGCTCTGACGCCGCTTACCAGCTGTAACTGGCTGAATCTGTCAAGCTTTCTGTAAAACGCCATTTTTATATCGTGCGCCTTGTAATCCTCGGAGGTAAGAGCCGCCTTTACCGAATTTGAACCGTCGGCATTGCTGCTTACAATTCCCAAGCCCGTAATATATATGGGAGAGTCATTGTGTCTTTCGGGGATCTCCTTAGGCTCGCGGGCGAAGATTATGCTCGCATTGTTTCCGCCGAAGGCAAAGGAGTTGGACATAGCATAGGAAAGCTCTTTTTTCTTGCTTTCGTTGGGCATAAAGTCGATCTTGCCCGCCTTTTCCTCCAAAACCGTCTTATCCTCCACAGTATAGCCTATTGTGGGAGGAACAACGCCTTCTTTAAGCGCCTTAACGGTGAACACCGCCTCGATAGAGCCTGCCGCGCCGAGACAGTGACCTGTCATAGACTTGGTGGAGCTTACGGAAAGCTTATCGGAGCAGTCGAAAATCGTATGCAGAGATAAAAACTCCGCTTCGTCGTTCTTTGCGGTGCCTGTGCCGTGAGCATTGATGTAATCTATATCCTCGGGTTTAAGTCCCGAGCTTGCCATAGCTCTCTTTATTGCACTCATCTGACCCTCTCCGTCGGGACGGGGAGCGGTGATGTGGTGAGCGTCGGAGCTTACGCCCGAGCCCAGTATCTCACAATATATTTTTGCCCCTCTCTGAACAGCGTGTTCATAGCTCTCTATCACAAGCATGCCCGCGCCCTCTCCCAAGGTTATGCCGCTGCTGCGGTTAAAGGGAGAGCAGGGGTGTTCGTCTAAAGCGTGGAGAGCGTGAAATCCCGCAAAAGCGAGAGAGGTAAAAGCGTCGGAGCCGCCGGCAAGAAATACCTCTGCCTCTCCGTTTCTGATAAGGTCACAGGCGTAGCTAAGGCTGATAGTTCCCGCCGCGCAGGCGTTGACGATATTGGCGGTAAGCCCCTTCAAGCCGTAATGAACGGAAACGTTGTTGGCAATGGCGGAGGCGGGCATTTTCAAAATTTCCTCCTTGGAAACATTTTCGTCGCCCCATTCCTTAACGGCTCTGTAATAGCTGTCAATGCTTGCCGCGCCGCCTACGCAGTTTCCCACGATAACGCCGATATCATTGTCCTTTTCGGGAGAAATTCCTGCGTCCTTTAAAGCCTCTTCCGCCGCCTTAATGCACAGCAGAGAGGAACGGTCATAGTCTTCCTCCGAAAGATCGCTGTCGGCGGTATCGTTTACCGCTCCTTTTTTTGCGTAACAGTTTTCGGTGCTTATATTGGTTACGTCGCGAATGCCCGAAATACCGCTGACGGCGTTTTCCCAGCATTCGTCAACATTGTCGCCCAAGGCGCAGATAAGTCCTAAGCCTGTTACTACGCATCTGTTTTTATCTGACATTTTTTGCTCCTTATTTTTTGTGCTGCTATGGCAGTTGTGCAAAAATCCGCCCTCTTTTAGGGAAGTTGTACTGATTTATTGTTCTCTTAGGAAAGTTGTGCTGATTTGTGGTTCTCTCAAAAAAGTTGGCGGTAATTTATTGATTTAAAAAGAATTTCAAAATTCACCAAAAAGATGATCCATTCCGCTTGCGCTCCATTCCTCATCTTTTTGGGAACCGGACAAAATTGAAAATTTTGTCCTTTTTGAAATTCGTGCTATCAAGACAGTTGTGCTGTTCGGAAACCGCCTTTAGAGAACGCAGTGCTTATTTTCAGCCCTCCATGTGCTCCTTAACATAAGCGGTAAGAGTATTTATCGACTGAAAATGCTCCTTTGCAACGCCTGTCATCTGTACGCCGAACAAAGTGTCTATTCCCGCAATGATCTCGATAGAGTCAATGGAATCCAAGCCGATATCGTCGCCGAACAGCTCGGAATCGTTTTCAAGTGCGTCCTCGGGAATGCGGAGATTTTCAACCAGCATAGCCTTGATCTTTTCAGCAATTTCTTTTTCGCTCATAATTGTTACCTCTTTCTTATTATCATTTTTCCTTTTTGTTTGTACCTTCGTCAAGGAGCGTCTGCACCTTGCTCTGTATGATCACGGTCTGCTCTTTTGCAAACCGGGAGAGACGAATATTTTCGGGACAGTTCATTTCCGCAGGCTCACCTATCACCATAGTCTGCCTTTTTCCGAATATCTTATGATAACCGCCGTATATTGCGCACGGAACGATAGGCACTGACATTTTAGCTGCCAGAAGCGCCGCTCCCGGTTTAAACTCGTTCATAGCGCCGCTGTGAGAGGTCCTGCCCTCGGGGAAGATCAGCATGGGATTTCCTTTTTCCAACACCTTCTGTCCCAAAAGATACCAGTCCCCGTCGGGATTGTATCTGTCAATAGGTATTGTTCTTGCGTGTTTAAGAAAAAAGCCCATAAATTTTTTATCATACCAATCCTTAGCTACCAATGAATATGGTTTATACCTATTTAAAACCGCTCCCGCAAAAAGTCCGTCGGTATGGCAGGTGTGATTTGCAATAAAGATACAGGGCTTGTTTTTAAGCGTCTTTTTTAAAGCTTTATCCTTGTATATGATCCTCGGTCTGTATGTAATATACATAACCGCCTTGGACAGTCCCAGAATTACGTTCACTTGCCTTTTTCCTTTCACGGGTTTCCCGACTGAAAAAATTATATAATATATGGTATTTTATCATATTCTTTGAAAAAATGCAACACCAAAAACTTGGTGTTTCTTTATAATGTCTTGGCAAAGCAGATTATTCTGTTGGTTTCTGTAAAATTCACAGCCTTGTGGAAATAAAGGCTTTCCGTATTATCTGTTTCACAGTCGCTTGCAAACTCCCGGCAGCCCTTTTCCCTTGCCCACGCTTCACATTCCGTCAGCAGTTCTTTGGCGTATCCTCTTTTGCGGTACTCTTCCTTGATAAATATACCTTCCAAGTATCCGACAGGAGAAGTGCTTGTTCCTTCCACATAATCGTAACGCAGCTGACACTGTGCAAAGCCTATAGGTGTATTGTTTTCATATTTTAAAAAGAATTGCGCTTTACCGTTGGCGATTGTTTCCGTAAATTCGGCAATCAGTTCATCGGCAGAATTATTGTTCCACATCAATACCGCTAATTCGGCAAGAGCTTTTAATTCTTGTTTTCCTGCTTTTATTACCATAATCCGTTCCTTTATATTTTGCTTTATTCAGAACCTGTCGTCACAAGATTTGCCGAAAAAGACGCGTGCAATATCTTGTAAAGACAAGTTCTCACTTTATATTACCACAAACGCTCGGTAAATTCAATATAGACCGGTGAAATTGACGGGGCTTTGACACAGCGGTTAAAAATAAGATTTTCCAAAAGTTGCAATTTTGCATATAATGTGCTATACTATTAAAATGCTGCTTATAACAAAAAAATAAATAATATACACCAAAAGAAAGGGCAAAGTCAGCTATGGTAAAGGTAGTAAAATTCGGCGGCAGTTCGCTCGCCGACGCAAATCAGTTCCGCAAGGTCGCACAGATAATCCGTTCCGACAGAGACAGGAGATACGTAGTCCCCTCTGCACCCGGAAAACGTTTTCCCGAGGACACCAAGGTGACGGATATGCTTTATCAGTGCTACGATGCAGTAGGAAAGGGCAAAAACGCCACAGCGGAATTTCTGCCCATTGCGGAAAGATTCGACGGAATAATCAGTGATCTGGGTCTTACCATCAACCTTGATAAAGAGTATGATATAATTGCGGAAAATTTCAGAAAAAGAGCGGGAAAGGACTATGCCGCCAGCAGAGGAGAATATCTTAACGGCATAATCCTCGCAAACTATCTTGGCTTTGAGTTTGTGGACGCTGCAAAGTGCATTTATTTCACCGCTAAGGGAGAATTTGACGCCGACCTTACCGACGCCTGCCTTGCCTCCGTTTTAGGCGGTTACTCGGAGGTTGTTATTCCGGGATTTTACGGCGCAATGCCCGACGGAACCATAAAGACCTTCAGCAGAGGAGGAAGCGATTTCACCGGCTCGGTGGTTGCCAAAGCCATAAATGCAAGCTTGTATGAGAACTGGACGGACGTAAGCGGATTTTTGGCGGCGGATCCGCACATAGTTGAAAATCCCGAGGTCATAGAATACATCACCTATAAGGAGCTCCGCGAGCTTTCTTATATGGGCGCGGCGGTAATGCACCAAGACGCAATTTTTCCCGTACGTTCCGCCAAAATTCCCATTAACATAAAAAACACCAATATGCCCGAGGCAAAGGGCACCATGATTGTACCCGAAGCTCCCGAAAATGCCAATGAAAGAATAATAACGGGAATTGCGGGCAAAAAGCATTTCAGCGTTATTTCAATAGAAAAGGACGAGATGAACGCCGAGGTAGGCTTTTTGAGGAGAATACTCACTGTGCTTGACAACGAGGGTATGGGCTTTGAGCATATTCCTACGGGAATCGACACTATGAGCCTTGTGGTCAGCACCGAGGAACTGGAAGCTCACCCCAACACGGTCAAGTACATCACGCAGGTATGTCACCCCAACCATATTGAGGTTATTAACGACTTGGCAGTAATCGCTATCGTAGGACGGGGCATGAAGGAGAAAAAGGGAACCGCCACCAGAATTTTTGCGGCGCTTTCTCATGCCAATATAAATATCAAGATGATAGATCAGGGCTCCAGTGAGCTTAACATTATCGTCGGCATTCACGAAAAGGATTTTGAAAAGGCGATACAGGTGATTTACGATATGTTTATGCTTTCCGAATAAAATTTTTAGGGGGAATTGCGTTTTCCGCTGCGGAAAACTGCCCTGTATCAAAAAATTACTGTTAAAACGGCTGGTTTGAATTTTTTCTCAAAGCAAAGCCATCCGCAAAAAAAGAAAGGAACAAATATGAAACTTGAAAACATAAAGGTATATGATATGGAGGAAAGCTTCAGAGCCAGCAAGTACCCCTACGCCGTTGACACCGAAGCGGTAAACGGAGACATCACCGACAGGATAAAGAACCTTGCCCAAAGCCCCAAGGGAGAGGGACACGATCAATTCCTGACAGGAATCAGGGTAGCCTTTGACCTGACCTTTACGGTGAAAGCGTGGACGGAGGCGGAGCGTTACAGATTTTTGGAGTTTGTTTCCAGCCAATCCACCATGCACAGAATATCAAAATTTGATCTTTCAAAGCAGTATAATAAATATGTGGATCCCCGCATGATCGAGATAATGGAGGAGCTGAAAAACAAATATAATGAAACAAACGACCCCGAGGATTATCTCAGGCTGCTGTATTCCAACCCCTGCGGCTTTGAGCTTACAGCAAGGCTTACCACAAACTACCGCTGCTTAAAGACGATATACAGTCAGCGGAAAAATCACAGACTGCCCGAGTGGAGAGAGTTTTGTGAGGAAATCAAAAAGCTTCCCTACGCTATGGAACTTATTATAGGGGAATAAATTTTGTGCTGTTTTTTACAGCTCCCTTAGAGAAGTTGTGCTAATTTGGTCTCTCTCAGGAGAGCTGGCGGTAATTTGCTGATTTAAAAAGAATTTCAAAACCGACGAGATTTAAAATTTCTTGGAAAACTGGGAAATTTTAAATCTCGTCTATCTAACTGAGTTCGGATTTTTTGCTTGAAAAACTGGGCAAAAAATCCGAACTCAGTTGATTTTTGAAATTCGTGCTGTCAGAGCAGTTGTGCGAGTAGGAGCCCGCTCTTAGAGGTGTTGTGCTGACTTTTACGGCGCTTTTAGGGTAGTTGTGCTGATTTTGGTTCTCTCAGGAAAGTTGGCGGTAATTTACTGATTTAAAAAGAATTTCAAAACCGACAAGATTTAAAAATTGCTTAAAAAGCTGGGCAATTTTTAAATCTTGTCTATCTAACTGAGTTCGGATTTTTGAAATTCTTTTTAAATCAGTAAATTACCGCCAACTTTCCGAAAAGCGGGCAGATATCAGCACAGCTTCTTTAAAAGAGCAATAAAAACCTGCACAGCTTCTCTGAAAGAGCGGTAAAAATCAGCACAACCCTCTGAAATCCTTTTTAAATCGGCACGAAAAGCGGGCAGATATCAGCACAGCATCTATAAAAAAGCAATAAAAACCCGCACAACATCTCTGAAAGAGCAATAAACACCGGCACAATTTTTCTGAAACAGACAATCAGATTAGCCGATACCACCAAAATATAAAACAAAAAAGTTACACTTTTGTAAATTTTGCGACAAGTGTAACTTTTTTTGTGACACTTTTAGCAATATCAACAAAATCTTTCCGAAATCAGAAAAATTTTTGGTTTGATATTGTGAAAAAAATATTTTTGTGCTATAATATGTGTGGGTCAGTGCCGGCAGTTTTGGGGGAAAGCCCTTGAAACTGTGAAAAAAAGCGTATTTTCTTATTTTTCGGCATCACTTTTGTTAAAAATGCTTTACATAAGACCCCAAAATATCATGCGGAGGTAATTAAAGTGGCTATTTTTAAGTATACCGCCACGGATCTCAGCGGAAAAACCGTTCATGGCAGGGACAGCGCCGAGGATAGGGTAGCCCTTGCACAGAAGCTGAAGGATAAAGGTCTGTTCCTCTCCACCTTTACCGAAGAAAAGGAAAAGCAGAGGGACGCAAGAGTCAAGTTCAAAACCAAGGATCTGGCTTTCTTTTCCCGTCAGATAAGCACCATGCTCACTTCGGGTATCAGCCTTGTAAAAGCGCTGTCAATTCTGATGTCTCAGGAGGAGGACAAAAAGAAAAAAGCCCTTCTTTCCGAGATATATGACGACGTTCAAAGAGGTAAAGCCTTCTCCGAAGCGCTTATAGCCCAGGGAACTGCTTTCCCGAATATGTTTGTCAGCATGGTTTCGGCAGGTGAAAGCTCAGGTAACCTTGACCATATCATGAACCGTCTTTCCAGCCATTATGACAAGGAAAACAAGACCAATAACAAGATCAAGAGCGCTATGAGCTATCCTATGATTTTGGGTATAATCATGGTGGTTATCGTTATTGCACTGTTCGTGTTCGTAATGCCGTCCTTTGCAGCCATGTTCACCAACCCTGATGACATTCCTGCTTTTACGCAGCTGCTGCTGGACATAAGCGATTCCATGGTACACTTCTGGTACATATATATCGCGGTTGTGGTAGGCTTGGTGTTCCTGATAAAGACAGTCAAGAAGCTGCCCGGCGTCAAGCTGTGGTGGGACAGGATAAAATGCCGTATCCCCAAGGCAGGAAAGCTTATCTGTACCATTTACACCTCCCGTTTTGCTCATACCATGAGCAACCTGTTCTCTTCGGGCATGGGCATGGTTGAGTGCATACAGAAGTCCGAACAGGTATTGGACAATGCCTACATAACACAGCAGTTTGAAACGGTAGTGGAAAACGTTAAGCAGGGCGAGGCTCTCTCTACCGCCATTGCCCGCACCGGTATCTTTGACGGCGTGTTCACCTCGGTTATACTGGTAGGCGAGGAGTCCGGTACTCTTGACGATATCCTGGAGAAAACCGCCGATTACTACGATGATGAAGCGGATACCGCCATAAATAAGCTTACCGCCATGCTCCAGCCTTTGATGATCATGGTCATGGGCGTGCTGGTATGCGCAATTTTGCTTGCAATTTACCCCGCAATGTACGGAGCAATGAGCAACCTCGGCTGATCTGTGCGCGGAAGAAAACAAAGGCGGCAGACAAAACATAAAAAATAAACCGAAAGGAATAAAATAAAATGCTTTCACTGGACTTTACCGACCGTCAAGTTAAGATAGTCCGCGGCTCGCTTATGGGCAGCAAGATCCGTATCATACAGGTCGAAACTTTGAATCTTCCTCTGGGACTTATTGAAAACGGATTTGTTGCAGACGTTCCCATGCTTGCGGGCGAGCTTCTGGAATTTCTCCAGACCAAGGATATCAAGGAAAAGGATATGATCGCCGAAATAGGCTCGGGACTTATCCTTCACAAGGAATTGATTCTCCCCAAGCCCAAGAGTCTTAAAAACGCCAACGTAATTGAAACGATGATCAAGAGCAACATGAACATCAGCAACGATTACAACGTATCATATAACATAGTTGACGAGACCGAGGACGAAAACAAGAATCCTATGATAAGAGTTCTCGCCACCGCCGTTCCTCAAAGGCTTGTTGACGGCTACACAAGACTTTTCTCCCATTTGGGTCTTTCCCTTAAATCGCTGTTTGTCAGCTCCAACTGTATTTCAAGATTGGTTGAGAACAGTCAGAAGCTGCTTAACCTGTCGCCCTTGATGATGGTTCAGGTGGAATACGACTTTATCAGCACCAACCTGTACAGCGAGGGACGTTTGGTGCTTTCAAGACGTGTCAGCATTGACGCGGAGGAAATAGGCGGAGATTCCGATGCACTTGTACAGGCAGTTTACGACAATGTATTCAGAATGATCCAGTTTATGAACAGCAGACCCGATTCACAGCCTCTGAAGGAGATCACCTTCTACGGCAAGATTCCCGACTTTATCATGCTGTCAAACTCCATGGCATCCTTCAACACCTCTACCCACGTGTTAAGCTCTCCCGGCAACGTGGTTGCGTTCTGCGAATTTGACTTTGCGGAATATGCCAATGCAATTTCCGCATTCTTTAAGCCCAAGAGCGACTTTGACCGTATCGACCTGCTGAAATCCAGTGCGGCAAAGGAGAAAAAGCCAGCAAGCTATTACGGACTTATCCTTGTAGCCAGCCTTGTGATCTCTTGTGCGGCTGTGGGCGGCGTATACTTTATGTTCAATTCCACTAACAAGAATCTTCAGGCGCAGATCGCAACGAGACAGAACGACATTGCTCTTGCACAGGAAAGAGTAAACGTGCTGAACGGAAAAATTGCACGTCTCAACAATATCGAGCTGTACAGCAACAACGTTCAGATGGCAAAATACCTCTTCGACTTCCAGCCTACGATCCTTACCGAAATTCTTGACAAGCTTGAAGAGCCTTTGACCGAAGGAATGAGTATAATAGGCTCCGTTTCCATAAGCGGTTACAGCGTGAGCGTTTCTTACAAATGTACTGCCGACAATCAGCCATCGGAATACGTAAGAGCCTTGATAGAACAGGGATATTTCGAGAATATTTCCTATCACGGCTATTCCGGAACACAGGTCGGCAACAACGGCGATATGGAATACACATTCAGCCTGTCAATGCTATTAAAGGGAGGCAACGGATATGAAGTTGAGTAATAAGGAAAAAATCATTCTTGCCATATTTTTGGCAATAGCGATTCTTGCCGCGGGATTTTTCCTTTTGGTTAAGCCCGAGTACGACAAGATAGAGACTAACAAAAACTCTCTTAAATCGGCAGAGGATCAGCTTCAAAGCATGTACCAAGTGCTTGCGAGAGAAGAGACCATAGACGCAGAAATACAGTCTGCTTTTGATAAGGCAAACAAGTTTGCTCCATATTTCTACGACGATCTGTCCATACTTGACGCCGATGAGCTCACAAGAAAGATACTTGCGGACGCAAATATGACCACCAAGAGCTTGTCTATCGGAGATTTCACGACTTCCACTCTTACGGTAAGCGATTATGTTGATACCATCGTTACATATCCGTTAAAGGATTACTCAGGCTACGTTCCCGACACGGGCATAGATTTCAGCCAGTTCTCCCTTGAATATGACGAGAACGGAAACATAAGGGTTCCCGACGAGGTCAAGAACGTGATGAAGGATTACCTCAACACACTGCTTACCACACAGACCCAGACAATAGGTTCAATTTCCGTAAGCTTTACCGTTGAGGGAACAAGAGCGAACTTCCTGAAATTCCTTGACTATATAGCAGGCTTGGAGAAGGCAACGTATATTCCCAGCGTCAATATCAGCTACACTACCGCCAACGCAGCGGTGCAGCAGCCCGAAACCCCCGCCAATCCCGAAGAAGGTGCGGAGGGTGCAGAGCAGCAGCCACAGCAGCCTCAGCAGCCCGCAAACAATGAAACACAGATAGGCGAAAACGCCGAGGTTTCCGTGGGAATCACCATTACCTATTACTGCGTAAAGCCCCTGCAGGCTGAAACCACAACAGCTCCCGAAGCGGAAGGCGAAACACAGCCCGAAGCGTAAAAGGGAAATCCACAGGCAAATAAAAACAAAAACGGTACATTATATCTGTACGGTGTTAAGGAAAGCTTTCAGACGCCGTACAGAATTTGTGCCTTATGATTACTTGGCTATATCGGGCATTACAGACTACAGAAAAGAACAATGACCGATTCGGGAAAAGACGAAAAGGAAAAAATCAAGATTAAATTTGAAAATAATCGCTCCGATTATTTAATGATTGACGGAGTATAAAAAATAAAACCAAATCCGCACAAAAATATACCGGCGGAGAAAGGACGGAATCTAATGGGAAGGTTGCTTGGTAAGCTGCGAAATAAAAACGGCAGCGTGCTTTTTCTTGTAGTAATGGTGATGTCGCTTTTGATTATTGCGGCGTCGGCTACGTTTTATATTGTAAATAATCAGCAAAGCTCGGTTATTGTCAGATATAACAGTGAACAGAGCTATCAGACGGCTAAATCTATGAGCGGCGCCGTATCCCAATATATTAACGGCTACTTAAACGCTATTAAAGCGAGCGGAGAGAAAGAGGTAGGCAAGTACAGCAACACCGTAGTCGGAAAAATGCTTCAGGGTGAGACCATAACCACAAAGGATTTGGATCTAAGCGCATTGGGGCTGAACGACAGTGATTCGGTATCACTCAATATTACCATAAAACCCTCAGGTTCAAAGAAGGATAAGGATAACACCGTCAACTTTTTTGAAATTGAGGTTAAATCAGAGTGTAACGGTGAAACAACAACAATTACACAGGTTATAGCAATCGAAACCGGACCTGCTGAGTATTTTACAAGATTCCTTACCAGCACAGGAAAACGTTCCGAGGATGTTATTGTTTCAGCATTCCAAATTTTGAGCGGCGCATATTTTGAAAATGACTTCACACGTCTTAGCGGTGCACACATGAATGACTCCGTATACGTAACGGGAACGTTTGATGATGACGGAGTAATATACCACAGGTCTGTGAATGGCTCCCAAACGGATATTGTCGTTAATGATAATTTTTACTGTAAGGGTGCAGCCGGTGCTGTTGTAGATGTTAATGAGATATATGTAGGCGGGAATTTTCTGTGTGGAAAACAGATCCTTGCGGATAAAGTATATGTTCTGGGAGATTATACATGTAATATGTCCCAGGGAAGCAGCAACTCGGTTTTCTACATTGACGGAGACTGTTACCTGAACAGCGGAACAACTAATGCTACCGATTATCAGAAGTTCTATATAAACGGAGACCTTTATATAAACAACAAAAGTGAATCTCAAGGTGAATTTCACGTAAAAGGCAATGTTATAATACCCGGTCAGGATATGACGCTTACAACAAAGGGAATCGAATGCGGCGGCAAATTCCTTTACGCAGACGGAACGGAGGTTAAACCCACAGACGGAAGCACCGGATGGTGGGAAACAGGCGAATCCAACTGGTATAAAAACTGGAAGTTTACGCATAATGACAGCTATATTTCTCTTTTTGACAAGGATAAGGTTGCTGACGTTTCCAATCATATTGCCAACAAAACAGCTAAAAACAAGTATGGCACTTGGGACGCAGAGGGATATTTCAACAAGAACTTCCCCGACGCAGAAACAATTAAGCCGAGCGATCCGAAATACTCCACAGGTGCATGGGACAGTTACACTGTCACAATCAATAAAAGCTGCAAGCTTCAGCCTGCTGATTGGAGTTGGGGTAAGCACTACATCATTATCGACGCTTCCGAAAAAGATATTTACATTTATTTAGACAACAACGGACTTAAAAAAGACGGGAGAGATTATTTTTCGTTTAACAACAACACCGAGGGAGACGCACCCGTTAATATAGTTGTTAAAGGAACACATTCGGCAATCTTTGTGCTGCCAAAAAACACGGATTTTAGAATAGGTTCAAGCGCTTTTGTGGGACATATTGGCTTCGCAAAGTATATGACCGGAGCATCAAGTGATGATGAACTGATAAAAGGTAGCAATATCAGAGATTCATTTAAGCCGACAGATGAGAACGTTGAAAAAATACAAAATTTGTTTATCGCCGGCGAAAATGATTCAACCGTTATCGACAGGACAAAGCTTAGCGATAAGCAGACACATAATAATATTTTCCTAGTTACAAGCGACAACAGCAACTGGATAGACATTGGCGGTGAGGCTACGTTCTGCGGATATATTTATGCACCAAGTTCTGTAATGAGATGTGATGAAGCCGGTCAGACCATAGGATTTGTAGGCGGTTTGATCATGGGCAGCTACACATATGAGAATATGAATGCAACATTAGCTTTTACAACTCCTTACGACTATGACGGAAACTACGGAGTGACAAAAAAGACCGATATTGTTAAGGCGTTGATGAGCATTTCCTCCACCGGCTCGGCGGAGGGCGCCGGAAATGAGTTTAAGGATTCCTACGTTGTAGGCTACAAATAAGAAAGGAGCAGAATAATGAAGCAGCTGAAGGACAAAAGAGGTTTTACTCTTGTTGAATGTATAGTTGCAATGGCGGTTCTTGCCATAATGTCATTGCTGCTTACAATGATTTTATCGGTAGCGCTTAGGCAGAGAAACCTGAATATAAGCTACGAGCGCGAAATAGACGAACAAATCGAGAACATCGCCAAGGGTGAAGGCAGTTCTGAAAAAAAGAATATCGAATCCGGAATAAAGCTTTATGCAAACGGCGTTGAACTGGGTGATACCATACCCGGAAGCAAGGACGATGGGGTAAAGGCGCAAAATGTCAAGCATAAGGGTGATAATGTACAAATGGATTCCTTTGAATATGATTTTGACGATTATAAGAAATTTGAAGATATTTCCAACGGAAATCTGCCGGGCGGTGAAGGTGAGAAGAACGACGGATATGAAAGCAGCAAGTGCTTTGGTGCGTTGGAGATAAAGGACGGAAATGTGACCGTTACCGAAGATTCCCGAACAGAAAAAAAGGAAAAGGTGATAGTGACGGAAACCGCCGAGGACGGAACGGAAAAAGAGGTTGAAAAGGAAAAGACCTATTATATCGTTAAATGGAAAGTATCCTTTGAAGCTTTAGCAACATCTCCCGAGAAGTCGTTAAAACTCAGAATACCCAAAAGCGGAAAGATTATATCCGGAAAAAACATAATGGGCGGAGCTATTATTGACGCCTTGTCCAATACGGCGGTAAGAATACAGCCCGAATCAACGGGGGCATCTCAAAATGAAATTGAATTTATAATTTACGCCGACGATATGGACGATTACGGCAACGTTGTCAAGTTCTTTACCGGGATAGGAGACGGCAGCAGTACGGTAATCAAAATCCAGTATTAACGAGGTGCGAGATGAAAGAAAACATTAAACGGCTATACGGCAAAAAGGGCGTAACCTTAGTAGAGCTGATAGTGGTAATGGCTGTAGCAGCCATTCTTTTCGGGATAGCCATGGGTATTCTTCAACCTGTGACGGCTTTGATGAATTCATTAAAATCAAATGCACAGCTAGACACCATGTCCAATGTGGGAAATGAGTATATCAGAGGGTGCATGGAAAAGGCGGTTGCCGTATCAGTTCTTCCTTACTCCAAGCTTGATGAATTAAAGGAAAGTTGGAAAAATATCACAACCGAATACACCAAGGCTAAGGGCTTTTCCGTAAGAGCGATAGGCATTATGGGAAACTACAACGGTGATTTCAGAATATATGATTTCGGTGAGGTAAATGAAATCGGCGGGTCGGCTCACCCTGAGCACACTTGGACTTATGACGCAAGCAAGGGCGACCCCGTATCCCACAAGTCCGAAGGCGAAAATCCACCCGGAACAGCATTTGTCACACTGGTTAAAAATCGTGACGGAGGTGGAAGGGATCACTACGTTTGGGAGAGTGGTGTCACTAAAGTGTATCATGGCTATAACGGAAATGAGTTTCATCGCTTTGACGCTTTTAACGAAGGCTTTTACAGCAACGGAGTATCGGGCAACACTAACTACAGCTTTGAGGTAGCCTTTGAGGTAAGCGAAGCATCCATAACAGACGGGGATGAGACGGTGAAGGGTGTTTCATATCTCACAATACACAGTCAGATATTTAAAAGAACGGGCAATCTTTATAGCAGTGACGAAGATGAAAAAATATTAAAGTTTGAACCGTTCAATCAAGTAAAAAGTTTAAGCTTTAAGCTTTTCAACGGAACAGCAAAGCTTGATGTATCCAGCAATGTCAATTCGATAGAGACCAGTGCGGACGGCACAAAAACAATCAAGCTTGCTACAGATGACAGCGGTAACGTGCAAAGAGACGGTTTGGTCATTATATATGCGGTAAGAGACAGCTTTTGATATAATAAAAAACGGAGGTTTACCCTCCGTTTAAGCTGTTGTTGCTTAAGAAACTTATCTAACCAATACTAAATAAGCATTAATAATATCCTCTCCCCAAAGCAACCCGCAGGCGATGCCAACCGAAAGAAAAGGACCGAAGCATATAATATTAAGCTTAGTCTTGACCTTAATAACAATACCCACAACGGCACCGAGGATAATGCCTATCATAGCCGCAGGAACTACACTCCAGCCTAACAGCAGCCCGGCAGCAGCCATAAGCTGAACGTCGCCGCCGCCCATTGCTCCCAAAAAGCAAAGAACGGCGAAAGGAACGGCGATAATCGCCATACCGATAAGATGCTCATACCAGTGCATATCCTTCACAAAAAAGGATAAAAGCCCAAGAACGGCGATTATTATGCTGCATGTATAGGGAATCTCCTTGCGGTCGATATCCCAAAGGCTCAAAACAATAAGTACGGGAAAAAGAACAGCGGCAAAGGCGAGCTTTATGCTCAATCCAAGCACCAGAAATGCCGTCAGGTAGGATATTCCGCAGATAAGCTCCACTATCATATATCGGGGAGATATCTTTTCTTTGCAGAAACGGCACCTGCCTCTGAGGAATATCCAGCTGAAAATCGGTATAAGGTCACGGTTCAGAATCTGTTTTCCGCATGTTGTGCAGTGGGAACGGCCCTTGACGATCGATTCCTTGATCGGTATTCGGTAGGCAAGTACGTTTAAAAAACTGCCGATAGTGCTGCCTGTAATGAAAATAAAGACGGCGAACACAATATATATAACAGTATCCATAATTTACCCCTTCTTTTTTGTTTTTTGCTGATACTTATTTTAACATTTTTTTCTTAAAATAGCAAGAACTTTATATTTGACATTTAAGAGTTTTTATGAACGACACATATAAATAATCACGAAAGGTCAGGATCAACCGAATGAAAAGCTTACCCGTAGGACAACTTCTTGTAGAAGCAGGATTTATAAGCGACGACCAGCTGAAGGACGCCTTGTCAAGACAAAAGACCGAATTTAACGGTGCGAAAATCGGCGAGATTTTGGTTAAATTGGGATATGTCAGCGAAACGCAGGTTGCCAACGCTCTTGCCGAAAGATTGAAGGTTCCCTTTGTGGACATCGCAACAAAGAAGATTGACGCAGATGCGGTTAAGAAGATACCCGAGGATATCGCAAGAAAATACACGGTATTGGCGTTCAGAATTCAGAACGGAAGACTGATAGTTGCCACCAACGACCCTGTTAACTTCTATATCTTTGAGGAATTGAAGATAACAACGGGAATGGAGATTTATCCACAGCTTGCTGCCAAGTCTGCCATAGTCGAGGCTATTGACAGAGCATACTCACAAAGCACAGCCAGCGATATCATGAACGATATCAATAAAGAGTATGACGCTAATGAAGCGCTTATGCAGGCGGAATCTGCCGACTCGGACGAAAGAATTGACAACGCGCCTGTTGTAAAGCTGGTAAATACTCTTGTTGAAAACGCATACAGAAAAGAAGCTTCCGATATTCATATCGAGCCCTTTAAAACCAAGACCCGCATACGTTTCCGTATAGACGGCGAATTGGTTGAGCAGATGTCGGTAAAGGCAAACGTACACAATGCACTTGTTACCCGTATCAAGATCCTTGCGGGAATGAACATCGCCGAAAAGAGAATCCCTCTCGATGGACGTTACGGTGTGAGAATTGACGGCGTGAACCAAGACCTCCGTGTCAGCTCAATTCCTACCGTTTACGGCGAAAAGGTGGTTATCCGTCTGCTGGCTACAGGTGATGAAAAGGCGAGAAAGATCACAGATCTCGGTATGACCGATTACAACTACGAAATGTTCAGCAGTATTCTGCGTTGTCCTCACGGCGTTTTGCTGGTAACGGGACCTACAGGTTCAGGTAAATCTACCACACTGTACGCCGCTTTGGGTGAGCTTTCCAAGCCTAACGTAAATATCGTTACCGTTGAGGACCCTGTGGAAAAGAAAATGGACGGAATAAACCAGGTACAGATAAACGACAAGGCAGGCATGACCTTTGCGGCCGCCCTCCGTTCTATACTCCGTCAGGACCCCGACGTTATAATGCTTGGTGAGATCCGTGACGGTGAGACCGCCGACATCGCTATCCGTGCGGCTATTACGGGACACCTTGTGCTTTCCACCCTCCATACCAACGACGCCGCAGGAACGATCATGCGTCTGGTAGATATGGGAGTTGCGCCATACATGGTTGCCACTTCTTTGATAGGAGTAGTTGCTCAGCGACTTGTTAAGCTGCTTTGTCCTCATTGTAAAGAGGAAATAGTTCTGGACGATCCCGCAGATCTGCGGCTTATAGGAAAAGCCGAACCCACAAGAATATATGCTCCGAGATTTGGCGGTTGCCGTGAATGTAACGGCACAGGCTACCGCGGACGTACCGCAATTCACGAGATAATCGTTGCAGGCAACGACATCAGAGAGATGATAGCCACAAACGCCACTGCCGAGCAGATAAGCGAACAGGCGAGAAAGAAGGGCACCCGCCTTCTGAGAGAAAACGTTACCGAAATGGTACTTGCGGGAAAAACCTCTATGGACGAATTGGTAAAAGCGTCTTACAGCGTATAATCAAAAAAGAACATTTTATTATTAACCGCTTACGGGCGGAAAGAAAGGTAATACAGCCATGGGTCTTGATGTTAATGAAATTTTGGATGAGGCGAGAGCCATAAAAGCCTCCGACGTACATTTTACTGTCGGACTTCCGCCGATAGTGCGCATTAACGGCGATATTAAAAAATTTGCAAAATATCCCGATATGACCGAGCCGCTGATAGTCAGCATCATCAACCAGATAACCACCGTAAAGCATAAGCAGATAATACAGCAGGGTGTTGACGCCGACTTCTCCTATGTTTCCGCTGCGGGACAAAGACACAGAGTTAACGTTTACCGCCAGAAGGGCTATCACGCGGTGGCAATGCGTCTGCTTCTGAACGAAATACCTACCTTAAAGGATCTGGGACTTCCCGCCCTTTTGGGAGAATTTGCTCTCCGTCCACGTGGAATGGTGCTTGTTACCGGTCCTACAGGTTCGGGTAAGTCAACCACCTTAGCGGCAATGATCGACTATATCAACCGTCAGCGCAACTGCCATATCATTACCATTGAGGACCCTATCGAATATGTTCATACACACAAGCAGTCCATGATTACACAGCGTGAGGTAAACGTGGACGTTGAAAGCTTCTCAAAGGCTCTTCGTTCTTCACTCCGTGAGGACCCCGATGTTATCCTTGTAGGAGAAATGCGTGACTTTGAGACTATCAACGCTGCGGTTACCGCCGCCGAAACAGGACACTTGGTGCTTTCCACCCTTCATACCACAGGCGCGGCGGAAACCCTTGACCGTATCGTGGACGTATATCCCGCCCATTCACAGGGACAGATCCGCTCTCAGCTCAGTAATGTGCTTGTAGGTATCGTTTCGCAGACACTTGTGCCTACTCTCGATAAGGCAAGGGGACGTGTTGCAGCTCTGGAGCTTTTGAAGTCTACCGATGCTATCGCCGCACTTATTCGTGAAGGAAAGATATTCCAGATCCCCAACGCCATTGCCACAGGTAAGGCAGACGGAATGTTCTCTCTTGACCAGCATCTGGCGCAGCTTGTCAGAAATGGCAAGATCTCGGAGGAGACCGCACTTTCACGCTGCCACGACAGAAAGGACTTCGACACCTATATGTCCGCAAGATAAAGGGGAAGATTACTATGAAAAAGCTATTTAACAAAAAGGGTATAACCTTGGTTGAAGTAATTGTGGTAATAGCAATAATCGCAATTTTGGCAGTGATAATTATACCCAATATGTCGCCTACTTCTTCCTATGAAAAGGAAGCAAAGGAAAGCGCAAGAGCTTTCTACTCCAATGTACAGCAGGTTTTAATTGATGAAAAGTTCAAGGAAACAAGGTTCAGCCATGACGAAAATGCCACGGAAAATGATAAATATACCCTTATCTATGTCGTGGTGGATAATGACCAGGTTAACGCAAAGGACAAAATAACCATTTATACAGCATTTCAAAACGACGACACTAAAATAGAGAATCCATGGAACGGTTATCGAGTTACAACATTCGGTAGTTTCGACAGCGACTTTCGGAAGATAGACACAGAAGATGCGAATGACAAGTTTTACGAGCTTGGAAATACACTAAAAAAATTGCTTTCCTCCAATAATCAGAACTGCTATTATTATGCACTTATAGATAGCAAGTATAGGGTTGCAAGCACTTATTATTCAAGAGGAGCCGATTATAATGCTATCAACAACAAACTTTTCTCTAAAGATCAAAGAGTTAATTTTAACGGACAGGAATATGTAGTCGGTGCATATCCCTATGATATAAGTTCACAATGGACAGGAGTTTTCCTGAATCCTAACATTCAAAATTAGCTGGTTGAATAAAAATTACCCTTGAGCGGTAAAATGCTCAAGGGTAATTTTTGTATTTCGGATTTTAATTTAATCAGCCGATTCGGCGGGCTCATCTTCCGTTTCAGCTTCGGTTTGCGCATTTCCAGCCTGAGAGGGAGGTTCATGTATAACAAGGTCGGAGGGCACAGGCTGCGTTACGGGCTGGCAGAAGTTTTTCTCAACCTTAAAGCTGTTTTCCAGCCAGTCAATGGTGTAGATATCCTCTAAGCTCAAGGTTTTTCCCTTAGGAACCTTCTCTTCGCCGTTGCTGTCCTTGATCTCTCCGCTGAATACTGCAGCCTTGTTATCCGAACAAAGCTCATACAGCTTATCGGTGAGGGTCTTGGTGCCTTCCTTTGCTTTTTCGCTGATAGCTACAACTCTAACGGCGCCTTCATCAATACCGCCCCTATACACTCCAACGGGATCGGTGTCATATCTTACGGTACGGAGAACGTCTATCAGGAAGATATTCAGATTGCAGAAGCTGCCTGTTAAATACTGATCGGGAGCAAGCTCGGGCATATTGTAGAACAAACCCGATACCTTAACGCCTCTTGATTCGCAGTATTCAACCGCAAATTTTGAATAGGATGCGGAATAGATAACGTCACAGCCCTGTTCAATAAGATCGTCAATAGCCTCCTTGACCTCGGTGTCCTTATTTCCCCAAGCCCAGTTGATCCTTATGTCGGTCTGAAGCTCGGTAAGCTCCTTGGCTCCCAACGCAAAAGCGTCCACCAGCGAATACACCGATATAACCGAGGGATCGGCAAGCACTCCCAAAATATTGCTGTCGGAGTTGTAAGCCGCCGCAAAACCGCAAACAAAGGCGGGCTTATACAGCTGACCCTGGAAAGAAGCCAGATTGCTCATAGAATTGTTTCCGCCGAAGCTCACAAACTGAACCTTGTTGTTTGCCTTTGCCTCATCGGAAACGGCGTTGATATAACGGGCGTCTGTGCTGACAATGACATTGCAGCCTTTGTCAACCAAAGCGGCGGTGGCTTGCTCAAACTGTGACACAAGGACGTCCTCTATATAGTAGGTTTTGGCGTTCAGAACTCTTTCCGCCTCTCCTCTGGCTGCCTCGAAATAATCCGCAGCGGCATTTCCGCCTGCCTTTCCCGAATAAATAAAGCCTACAACCAGCTCCTTTTCCGCGGGCTCGGCAGGAATGACCTCGGTAACGGGTTCGCCGTTATCGTCAGTGACAACCTCTCCGTTTGCGTCTGTTACTTCAACATAAGTATTGCCGTCGGTGGTGACATCAGCTTCCGGCTCGTCTCCTCCGGAGCAGCCTGTCAAAAGCAGACAGCCCGCCAGCAAAAATGAAAGCAGTTTATTTTTTTTCATTCTCTTTCCCCTTTCAAATACGGTAAAATATGGGAATTATTATTTTTATGAATTTATAACTATAATAAGAACTTGTTCCGATAAACAGATATGCCCAACAAGGGGACAAGCTCTAAATATACAGTATACATTTTACCATATTTTCAAAGAGTTTGCAAGGGTTTCGGACGAATTTCAGAAATTTCGGAAATTTCAGAGCTCACTTTGGGGCTCCCTTAAAACTGCCTGAAGCTGCACACCCTTTAAAGCGGAAACGATAGTGTCGGGAATAAGTGAAAAATCCCCCACAACAGATGTAGGCTTTTTTCTGTGATCGTCCTGTCTCAGCGGCACAAAGTAATAGTTCCGCAGATTCATAAGGGCGCCTATGTTTTTAGCGGAACCGCTCAGGGCATCATTAGTTGCAACGTTGACAACAACGGGTCTGCCGCCTCTAAGGTGGCTTTTTACTGCCATAGTAACAGGGGTTGCTGCAGTTAACTAACGGAAGCATTTTCGGCAGTTCGCATAGCCCTTTGTCAACGGCTGCCGTGGATAAAAACACTGAGGTTTTCTCCGTCCCATGTGATGCTCTCAAACAGTCCTCTGATAAGGTCTCGCTTTTCAGTGGTGGAAAGAGTGTCAAAATTTGATTTAAATGTTTTTAAGATACTTTCCGCAGATAGGAATTCGGCGGTGTACTTTTCTTTGCGCTCGTCAACTTTTTTGAGTTGGGAAATTTCATCTTCAAGAGAAGATATCGTGCTGTCGCAGTTCCTTATTTCTTGAATGAAATCGGTGGGTATTTCCTCATCGCTTTCAACTGTTTTGATTAGGTCAAACAGTCTTTTCTTAGCTGTTTTTTGCGCTTGGATTTGTTTTTCGAGTCGCTTGATTTCCTCACGGTGAGTTTCGTCTACCGTTTTCAGCTTGCGGCGCAGTGTGTCAAGCTGACTGTTAATGGAGTTTTCGGGAACATCGTAATTAAGCATTATATCGCATATTATATTATCCGCAGTATTGCCGCTCAGATTGTTTGAGCTGCATTTTTGTTTCTTGCTGCGGTCTTTTAATTCGCACATATAAACAAAGGATTGCTCTCCGTTTTTATTAGGTCGGTTATTCTTTGGGCGCATATAGCTGCCGCAGCTGCATCGAAGCACTCCCGATAACAGAGCAACGGGATTTTTTGATTTTCGCCAGTTTTTATCGGTATTGCGCTCAATAATTCTCTGAGCCTTTACCCAATCCTCCCCCGATATTATTCCCTCGTGCTTGCCTACTGCTATTATCCATTCCGATATGGGGTTTTTGGTGCGTTGTTTATCACTTTGAGTTCTATTATAGGCGATAAAGCCTCTTGACTTATCCAAATCGCCGTCCATAACACAAAGCTCACAGTCTTTTGCTCGGAAATATTCATAAGCGGCACGGTCTGCTGTACAGTAAACAGGATTTGTTAATATTTCTTTTAGTGTATGATCCGTGAACTCTTTGCCTTTTCGGGTTTTTATATCGTGGTTAAGCATATATGTTTCGAGCTTATGCAGTGCTTGATCCTCTAAAAACTGTTTGTATATCAGTCTTACAGTGCCAGTCTCATCTTTAATTGGGGTAAGTTTATATTCAGTTCTCTCCTTGTTATCCCCCCAATCAATATGAGAGCTGTTATTTGCCATTTCAGAGCTAAAGCCGAGCGGGGTTGTACCACCGAGCCAGCGTCCGCTTTCTGCAAGCTTGTGCATATTGTCACGGACACGTTCAGCAATAATTTGCCGTTCAAATTCCGCAAAGACACTGATGAGCTTCATCATCATTTGTCCTGTGATTGTTGTGGTGTTTAATGATTCTGTAGCACTTACAAATTTAACTTTCTTTTCATTAAATATTTTTAACAGATTTGAAAAGTCAGCAACACTTCTGCTGATACGGTCAAGACGGTATACTAAGACATATCCGCATTCACCATTCTTTATCCTCTTTTCCATTTTTATAAACTCAGGTCTTTTAAGGTCTTTGCCAGACCAACCCTCATCACAGAATACTTCTATATCGTTTTCAGTGATTTCGAATTCTGATGGATTCAGAGATATGTAGTCCTTACACTTTTTAACTTGAACTTCGATGGATTCACTTTCTTTGGCAAATTTAGATTTTCTCGCATAGATAAATGCCTTTTTCTTATCACTCTTTTCTTCTTGCATAAGACGCTCCTTTCCTCTGTATATCTATATTTTATAATTTTAATGTTGAACAGTCAATACATTTTTTGAGTAAATCTTAGATTTTTTTGACAATACAAGCTGTTTCCACAAGATGATGTACGCCAACAATACACAACCACCAAGATACAGAGATAAAGATTGTACACTTTAGACCTTGCAAACCCTCTCCACAAGAGTTATCATAGCACCACCAAAGGAAAAGAAAGACAGTGAGGTGCTTATTATGAAGACTCAGACGTTCGGTGTAGAAATTGAAATGACAGGTCTTACAAGGAAGAGAGCTTCGGAGGTTGCAGCATCGTACTTCGGCACAGTAAGCGAGTATGTAAGCAGCAGCTATGACAGGTACGGAGCAAAAGACAGCACAGGACGGCTTTGGTGTTTTGCTTCGGACGGTTCTATCCATGTTGAGAGCAAGAACGGAGGACAAGCACAGGCGGTGGAGCTGGTAACACCGATTCTCCGTTATGAGGATATAGAAACCTTGCAGGAGCTTATCCGCAGACTTCGCAAGGCAGGTGCTATGGTAAATTCAAGCTGCGGTATTCACATTCACATAGGCGCGGATCAGCACAGTCCGAGGTCGCTTCGTAACTTGGTGAACATCTTCACAAGCAAGCAGGATATTATATTCAAGGCTTTAGCGGTGGATCCGAGGCGTGAGCGTTATTGCAGTAAACTTGAGAACAGCCTTTCCAAGAGCTTGAACAAGAGCCGTCCGAACAGCATGAACAAGGTCGCAGATATCTGGTATGCGGGTTACGGCGGCGATAGAGCCGCTCATTACAATTCAAGCCGCTATCACGCTGTGAACTTGCATGCGGTGTTTACCAAGGGAACAGTTGAATTTAGATGTTTCAATTCCACAACACACGCAGGAAAGGTCAAGGCTTATATCCAATTCTGTTTAGCGGTTTCACACCAAGCAATAACACAGAAATGTGCAAGCGCAAAGATAACGACAAGCGATAACGAGAAGTACACCTTCAGATGCTGGCTGCTTCGCATGGGGCTGATCGGAGACGAGTTCAAAACCTGCAGAAAGTTTATGCTTGAAAATCTTGACGGGGATATCGCTTGGAGATACGGTCAAAGCGCATAAGAGGTGAAATATTTCGGGAGGGATTTTCTCCCTCTCGAACACCTATTTTATATAACAAAAATTAACGAAAGGAATTTTGAAAATGAAACGAATTTATATTGCTTACGGCTCAAATATGCACTTAGGGCAAATGGCAGACCGTTGCCCCGATTCCAAGCTATTGGGTACTTCACAGATTGAGGGATATGCTCTCGAATTTCACGGTAGAAACGGCGGCGCAGTCGCAACTATAGTACCGAGAGAGGACAGCCGAGTTCCCATAGTGCTGTGGGAGATTTCGGAGCGTGACGAGCGGAATTTAGACAGATACGAGGGCTTTCCTCGGCTATATTTCAAGAAAGATTTTAGGGTATATCTTGGTAAGCGGAAGGTCAACGGCTTTGCCTATATTATGTCAAGCGGCTATGATGTGGGTATTCCCAGCGAATACTATTATAATACGATTTTAGAGGGCTACATCGATAACGGGATAGACACAAAGCCTTTATTTGCCGCTCTTTTTGCGGCGAGAAAGTATAGCTCTGTCCGATAACTTACACATAGTTTTTTTACTTTAGCAGAGCCTTGTGGTATAGCCACAAGGCTCTTTTACTCTCTTTCACAGACAGGGGAAAACGTTTGAAAATGTCCTGCCGATAATAGTCTGTCCGAAAAACTCAAGGAGCGTATTTTAGGACAGCGTTTCAAGCGTCATGGCTGCGGTATTTCCGAGTTTGAAAAAGTATACTTTTATTCTATGGAAAGAAGGTGTTTTTATGGAGGATTCCGTTAGTTGGGGATATGCCCGTGTTAGCAGTCAGTCGCAAAAATTAGACAGACAACTTGAACAGCTCAAAGCCTACGGCATTGACGAGCGGCATATTAAGACAGAAAAACAGTCGGGAAAGGATTTTGAGCGTGCAGAGTTTCTGTCGCTTGTAGGCACAGATGAGGTAGCTCCCTCAATGAGAGTGGGCGATTGCTTGGTTGTTTGCTCTCTTGACCGTTTGGGTCGCAATTACGCCGAGATCCAGCAGTGGTGGAAATATATCACACAGGATTTGAAGTGCGATATTGTTGTGTTGGATATGCCGTTGCTGAACACAGGCGGCGAAGGCAGTCTTGACAAGAATTTCATAGCTAATTTAGTACTGCAAATTTTATCTTATGTAGCCGAGAAGGAGCGGTTAGCTATCCGAGAAAGACAGCGGCAGGGCATTGAGGCAGCAAGGGCTAAGGGCGTAAAATTCGGCAGACCGAGTATTCAAAAGCCAGAGGGCTTTGACGAGTTGGCAGCAAAATGGCGTAACGGTGAAATCACAGCGATAGCCGCCATGCGACTGCTGAATTTATCTAAGTACAGCTTTTATAAACTGATTAAGGAGGAAAATTAGTATGTTTCACTTTATGGGTATTCAATTCGGGAACTTCGATTACAAGCTGCAGCAAATCATTATGGATACGGACGGCAAGCCTGTTCGTAAAACCAGCGATATTCTATTTTGGGTGGTAGCCGATGTGGGGAACGGAGTGCTGTATATCCCAATTTCCAAGCTTGATATCGAGATGAACAAGACAGTCGTTCCATCTCAACTTTTGGCTTGCTATTCTGATCGTACCAGAACCTTGTTGAAGAAGACCTCAAGCGGTGTTGCAGCTATTCCATGCGGCTGCTTATTACATCGTTGAATTAAAAGTGTGATTATATTTCAAGCCACCTGTGGATATTCGCAGGTGGTATTTAATTCTGGTTGAGATAAATTAAAAACTTATTGACAAACGCCTTATCAATATTGTATAATATCCTTAGAGAATATTAAACAATATGGACGTGATTTTATGAATATTTCCCCAACAAAACTTCAAGGGAACTGGGATATAGGATATGCTTTAGATATACACACTGTATCAAGTAAATATATTGGAGAAAATCAATATGGATATCCCCAATACGAAACAGTCCGTTCGGATTTAGGAGAGTTGTTATATCAAATAAAGTATATGCATGATTATTCGAAGATACAAGTAATAACAAGGTTAATTGAGAACTTTATACTTGAACACTTTATGTACAAGGTGGACTGGGTGCTTCCTGTTCCACCAACAAAAAAACGCAGGATACAACATGTGGAGGTTATTGCAAAAAATATTTCAAAGATACTGCATTGTGGCTACTCTAATGCTATTTTGGTAAACAAGAGTGTAAGTGAAGCAAAAAATAACAATGGTCAAAGAGAAATTGTTCAAGTAAGGGCGGCATCCTCAAGACGAAACATTTTATTGGTTGATGATATAACTAATACGGGTAGCACAGCACGAACTTGTGTTGATGTACTTAGAACAGATCCTAATATAAATAAAGTGTATTTTCTAACTTTAACCATTAGACGAACAGCGTCGTGGAGGTGATTACTATGAAAGTGTTCATAGGTGGGGCAAGACAACTTCACTCATTGAATAAAGTTGTTGTCGAAAAACTCAACAGTATTTTGACAAAGAATTATGATATCCTTATCGGAGATGCAAACGGTATTGATGCAAGCGTTCAAAAATTTTATTTTGATAAATCCTACCCAAATTTAACTGTTTATGTTTCTAATGGAAAAGCACGAAATAATATAGGGAATTGGCAAATAGAGAGTGTTTTTGTTGATAATAACATTACTGGCTTTGATTTTTATGCCGCTAAAGATATTAAGATGGCGCAAGATGCAGACTGTGGCTTTATGATTTGGAATGGCAAAAGTCGTGGAACATGGAATAATGTTGTTAACCTTTGTAATCAGAACAAAACTGTTGTTATCTATATTTCATCCAAAAAAGGTCTTTATAAGATTTCTGATATTAAAACAGCTATTGAGCTTAAAGAATATATTGATCATTCATCCATACCTCATATATCTCAAAAGTTAAATCTTGAAGATGACCAACTACGCTTGTTTTAAAACAATGCACGCTTAAATTATATTTTAAAGCTGCTTGTCGTGACTGACAGGCGGCATTTTTTGTGCTTCATAGAGTGTGGCAAGCGGCTTTTCGGCTTTGCCCACCGATTTTTCAAGTTAAAGGAGCGATTTTTCAAACTAAGCGATCTGTTTTTCGGTTTTGACGATCGATTTTTTAATTATAGTGAGCTTTTTTTCGTTATATGAAGCCAGTCGTACTAATACAGAGCGGCTTGGGGTATTGGGCAAGTGATTTTGAAAAGCTGATGTTTTTTGCTTGCCCTCACGTTTCGTTTACGCTGCTCGCTGTGGGGTTTATTTGGCATGGTGATATTTGTTTTCCCTGCCGCCGTGCTTTCGTGGCACACGGTGGCATTCTGGGCGGTTCTGGTGTGGCTTGTCGGTTTGGGCTGCGGTACGGTCTGTGTGTACCGTTTGAAGGAAAGGAAAGCTTAGCGGGGTCTTGGGCTTTTCGAGAGAGGATTTTCAAGACGTTTCATTCGGTATCCCAATAGGATTTCTGCGGCTTAACAGTCCAACCTAACGATAACATTTCAGAATTTGTTTTGTTAAGATTTTTATGGCAGATTTTCCGTATAATTGCCGTCCTGCTCCCGAAAAATTGAAGCGTTCCGTATTTTATATTAACAAAATGATTTTACAAGGGGGCAGAATAATGATTATTCAAGATTTGAAAAGCTGTGGCAATATAACTCAGAAAAGGCTCAAGGAGCTAACAAGCACAGGCATTTTTGATACAGCGGAGCTTGAGCTTCTGCGGCGCAAGATAGCGGCATTGCATGAGCTTCAACATTATGTGCAGTACGGCGATTGGACACGCAAGACCTCTCGTGAGAAATATCTTGCTCTTTTTATAAGCAAATTTGATTACAAGCTGATTGCAGAGCGTTACAATACTACACGGGAGAGCCTTGATGTATTTGCGGCACGGCAAAACAAGCGGCTTAAAGGCACTATCGGCGAGGCTTTGCGGCTAATTGAGCAGAACAGGGTTGAAGAGGGGCTTGATTGCTTTTATGCCAAAACAGGAGAATTCTCCATCGGAGAGTTGGATTACAAAGTATTGGAGTTACTGCCTGAGAAGTCACAGAAAGACAGTTTTTTGGTTTCCGATTGCGCCGAGGAGGTCAAAATTCTTCGTTCTTTGATGAGGTCTAACATTCAGAAACGGCTTAACGGTGCGGATCGTGACAAGTTATCCTATCTTGTGTTCCTGCTGAACACAGAGGAAGAAGTATTTTGGAAGCAGAAGGAGGAGTTAATAGGAGAGCTGCGAAAGAAAGACAGTGAGAGCTGTTAAAAATAGGCGGATAGCGAATTTTGGAAGGGATATTGACAAATTTAGAGGTATTGTGCTATAATGTGGGTGCGAAACAACTTAATATTTTACTTATATCAGGTATACACTTTGCCATTAGGTAAAAGTGCATGCTCTGTTTTCGTATACTTGATATAAGTAATAACGAGTTGTTTCGCAGCAACGGAGCTTTGCATTTTTCGGTGCGTAGCTTCGGCTGCGCACTTTTTGATTTACGGGATAATTCCCAATACACGAAAGGCAGAGTAAAAATATGGATATTAGAAAAACGATTGCAACAGTAACAGTGGCGACTTTCATTTTGTCATTTACAGCTTGTGCCAACAATGAAACGCCGAAGGAAAACAGCAGCGGAGTGGGGGATACACAGACGAACAGCAACAGCATTCCTTTTATCGGCGACGGAAACGCAGGTGTAGAAGAAATTTCTGCTCTTGAGCCTGTAAAAGAGACTGGTATCTGGGATGTTCTGCCTGAGATACCCGTGACAGATGCAAGCGCATTTGAATATCGATATGACAGCAAACTTGGCGGTATGGTAATAACTGATTACCTGAGAGAGTCACCAAAAGTGAGGATTCCCGATACTTTGGAGGGTGAGCCTGTTGTGGGTATAAAGTTGTATACAACCAGTAAGCATTATACTATTAACGAATTGATTTTTCCTGATACAATTAAAGAAATTAACCTCTACAGTGTTTTAGGTCTGCAATATATGAATTTTCCTTCTGTTTTTTCATTGAAATTGGATCCAATGTTTTATCATCCCAAACCAACTGTAGCCTACATAGGTGAGAAAGTAAAAAAAATCGGAAATACATTTCAAAATTGTGAAAAGCTTACAACAATTTCTATACCAAACAATGTTACCGCAATTAGCGCATGTGCATTTGATGGATGTCCAAACCTTACTGAAGTATACTATAAAGGAAAAAAATATGATGGTTTAACCAAGGAACTCATTGATACCATTAACAGCAACAGTAACGGAGGATTTATAGTAGAGGATGGATTTTTAAAAGAATGTTATGGCTCCGGAGATTTGGTTATACCCGATGGTGTAACACGCATTAAAAGCTCAACAGATTTTTTAAATCGTACAAGTATATCGAGTATAATTTTACCTAACAGTGTGATTGAGATTGGCAGTGAGGCTTTTAAAGACTGCACAAGCCTTACAAGCGTAATTATCCCCGACAGCGTGACCATCATTTACTCTGAGGCTTTCAGCGGTTGCACAAGCCTTACAAACGTGACTATCCCCGATAGCGTGATCAAGATTGGCGGTGGGGCTTTCCAAGACTGCACAAGCCTTACAAATGTGACATACAAAGGCAAAACCTATGACTATGAACACATATATGATTTGTACGAGGATATCAACTGCAGCTAAAATCAAAAACCGCTCCTTGGGGCGGTTTTCTTTTGCCCTCATATTTGCGCATTTTTGTGGTGTTCCGCTCTTGGTCGTGTTGCTACTCTATTCTCGCTGTAAAATGCTACACGGTTGAATTTTGGGGCTTTCTGGCGTTTCTCTGTTTTCTTTGGCAGCAGTCCTTTTCGTGGGA
The DNA here is from genome assembly GCA_964636555.1 of uncultured Ruminiclostridium sp. GTDB lineage: Bacteria > Bacillota > Clostridia > Oscillospirales > Ruminococcaceae > Ruminiclostridium_E. The sequence continues at coordinate 21,483 of CAZWRZ010000018.1, read as the reverse complement.
CTGCTGCTTTTTTATTTTCAAAACAGAAAATTTGTGCAAGATTGCAGAACTTTTTGTGCTTGATTTGCTGTTTGTTGTTGAAAGTGCATAAAATCCTGATAAAATGGGCTTTAAGATGGTTTGACAGTACCGTCAATAATGCTTGTGTCATAAGCGGCGTTCCGACTATGGCTGAGTCAAAGCATAATGGTAGGACGAATATAGAAAATAAATTCAATATCGTGTATTGTAATTGTCGAAGAAGTAAACACACAGAAAAAGGAAGTCGATTATGAAACGGCATCTTGAGAGTAAATCGGAATTTCAAGATCGGTCATTTCGCATAGGATAGGAAAATGGATAATTCTCCAACTACCAGAAGATGAACTCGTTGAGATCGGTGTGAAATTTAAGACCGCTCATTATAATTTATAGGGTGAGCAAAGGAAAATCGGATACTTGAAGTTTCGCATAGGACAGGAGAACCGATAATTCCCCAATCTGCGGATAGGGGATTACCCGCTCATTCCATTATCTTTGAAGGTATTCCTTGAGGGGAGGTGGGCGGGTGAAGTCAAAAGGGACAATTCGCCGATTGGCGGATTTGGATATTCGGAGCAGATGCTCCAAAGGGCGGGCGGTGGGATTTAATATATAGCAGGCGGTAGGCTCAGCAGCTTACCGCCTGTTTTTATTTTGTCCACACAGTGATTGAGCAGTGCAGGCTATGAGTTCAGTTTTGCCGTTCGGCAGGGCATTTCATGGTAAAGCACAGCAAGCGTTTGGTTTGCAGGGTGGATTGTTGTAGAAAGACAGTTAATTGTTTGTGTTGGAGCGGTGAGTGTTTGCCGCTCGGCGAGGATTACTCTGTTTGGTACTACAATAAATCGCTATGCAGAGCGGATTTGCAGGACAGACAGAATGATATATTCGCCTTTCGGATTGAGTTTCGCCGTTGGCGGGGCGATTCTCTCTATGGTATTTTCAATAAGTTATTCTTGCAGATTTGAGTTGCTCTAAAAGCACAGGATATAAACTCGTTCCGAGTGGAGTGACAGCACACGGCACAGGATAACCGCTTATTTTGCGGTGAGATGTGCCGCTTGGCACGGATTGCTTTGCGTGGTATTGTTCATAACCTCATTTTTCATATCAGAAGTCGTGCAGGGCGATTGATATTTCGGATCGGAGCGATGAGATTTGTAGTTAGTCAACGCTATCTCGGCGGTATTTTCGGGTGAGCTGTCGTTCTCCGATATTTCGCTGTTCGGCTCTCAAGACTCCCAAAAAACGGTATTGAGAGCTTGTCCATTTCAAGCCGCCATATTTTTTTACGGTTTCGGGATCGCAAAATCCATCACTGAGCGGGTATTCATTTTTGCGGTCAGTAATATCAAAATCGGGTCGAGCCAGAGGGTGACTTCAAGGATAACTTGAGTTTGCGATTATTGACTTGACAGGGCGATTTTAAATTGCAATTTTTTATGTCTGTATTGAGCAGGGAGGGTACTCTTTCAAGAGGAAGTGATGAATATTGCAATAATCGCCAATGGAATGGCTTGAGTGTAAGCATTAAGACAGGTCGGCAGCTTGGTTATACGTGCTGTAAGTTCGTTTTATTTCGTGCTAATAAACACTAAAATGGAAAGAAACACTGAGAAATTTGTATCGGTTTTGGACAAAACCACTGAGAATGACTTTAGCACGATAATTTGGACTTCAAATAAACTCTTTTCCTTTTTGAGAAATATACCGTGTTTCGGATTTGCTTATCAACAGTGGAGCAATAGTGCATGGCTTACAACTCGGCGAGGTGGTTATACATCTCAGTAAGTCGTTATACCCCCGACTACAGCTCCTTGTATTGCTAAGTGATGAATGGGTATTGATAATACGATATACACTACTTGCTTAGTGCAGCGTTTCATGCACGATATTAACATAAATAGAGCCGATCCCTGCTCAACTGTGCTGATACAGCATTAAATGCTGCCGATACTGGCAATCTGTTGTGGAGACAGGTCTGGATTTTGAGAGGCGGCATATCGCACGATGCACAATTCATTTTGGTGGTATAGTTGCAAAACAGAAGGCTGAAAGAGCTATACCGTTCGAAGTGCAAGAAAAATTTTGATGTGCGGAGATCAAACACGCTTAAGGTAAGACGTTTTTTACAAGGCATGATATTACCTCAAACTCATGCGAGCGCATGGGTAAAAATTTTAGGAGGTCTATATTATGACTAATGACAAAAACCTTAACCTTGATCTGACTGCTGCTCTCGCCATCGGTACTTCAGACACACAAGACGCAATTGAGAATGATCCCGCTTGCAGTAAGCACACTTCAAAACCCGAACTTTTTACTTCTTTCAAGCTCAGTCGGGAGCTGCGTATTATGATTATTGAAGCCGAGCTGTTGATTATGGAGAAGTACAACACTTACAGCAAGGGTATGAACAAAGAACTTACTCAACAGGATTTCGAATGGTGCATCAACAAAACGATGTATAAAAAACTCTTGACAGAGTATAGCAAGGCAAATGCCGAAGCTCCTGACCCGTTGGGTTTAAGGACTGCGGTTGTCTGTCTGCATACTGCTATTGAAGTTAAGCGTGATGAGATGCTTAAAATTTTCGGGCAGAGAAATTTGTGCAATCATGAACACACTTTTGAGAAAGAGTCGGCTGTAGATGATTTCCGTGTTGAATTCAGTAATTCGCTCAGCGGCTTAACTAAAACAATTCACAAATACCTTCAAAAATTGTATCCCAACGCAAAGAATAATGCGGAGCTGGCGAAATTGGCATTTTCCGATGTACTTATATTTGCCGCAAGGTTTAGGGGGAAGTTTGATGCACATCTGTCCTCGGCAGGCTCTAAAAAGTGGGCGATGATGTTCTTCCATTTGGATATGCTTCAGTTTGTGGAGGAGCAGAAGAAGGTGCTTGTGGATGTGTTCTCTCGGACAGCGAGTATAGCTTTTGCGAGTATGGGTATTTTTGATGAGATTTACTGTGGGGATAAGGATAAGCGGTTCGTGAATTTCTTTGAGGTGCTTCGTGATTATCCCGTTGCTTTGGTTCTCAGGCTCAAGTCAATAAGCACAAATATCATGAATGAATTGTTGGAGTTAATGTCGTCAGGTAGAATAAGTGATTTTAAAAAGGTTTCTAAAGGATTTTACGATAAGATAACTAATAAGGCTAATGAAGATTTGCATAAGGCAAAGTATTCGGTAAGAATAGACGCCGCTGTTTGTCTATTACTTACGTTTAGGCTTTCTTTCAACGGTTATGGTAAAGAGTTCAATTTTGAACAAGCGAGCAAGTTTATTAACAGACTTGATACAGTGTGCAACGACTTGTTATACACCTCAATAGCTCTGACCAATAAGACAAAATCTAATGGTATTCACAAGAGTATTTACAAAAAAACAGCAGGCGGGTTAGCATATCGGTCAGTAAGCGTATCTGATAAGAAGACCGTTTCCATTTGCCCTATCAGCTATGATTGTTGGGATTTCAAGAAACCTATTATCGCACACAGGGATAATCCGAACGCCGTTTTTAGTTTAGACCCGCCCTACCCCAGAGCCTTCTTTTTCCCATGTGAAGATTACAAACATGAGTTTAAAGGCAGGTATTTTAGGGATATGCTTAAGCTGTTTAAGGGTGCTAAGTGCAAGGCTATCTTGTTCTGCTCAAATATCATTGACGTTGAAGATACTGCAGCTCTGTACGGTTTCAGACTTGTTGGTACATACCGTAAGAGTGAGGATTCCACAGAAACAACAAATGTTTACGCTTTTAACATAAGACCCGAAGAGAAGATCTTCGACCCGAAGAACCACGGCGAGTTATATGATATTTCCGAGAATATCAAATCATCTGTCAGCATACCTTCTGAAAAGGGGGTACTGTGATGAACCGAATTTCCATAAAGGATTACCAAATAAGCACTCAGGACAATGGCGAACAGACGTTTACCTTGTTGCCCGATACAGTGGAAAAATACGGAAAAAAGAAAACCGCAGGAGTACCCAAAACAATAACAATACATATACCTGAGACCGAAGAAGCACAGCTCCGTACAGACATAAGATTTGCAGCTAATGTAGCAGAAGCGGTCGGTAAAATGCTCGGCGTTTAACCAAACAGAAAAATTCTCCCCTTTAAGACGGTTGTCTTGAGGGGAGTTTTTTATATGTTGTTATAAGTTATATCTTATTAAAAACAGTTTCCCACAGCTTGTGCGAGGGGCTGCATTTGCCTGATTTCCACTGCTTGACCGAGGTTAAGGAAACGTTTGTTTGACGAGCAAGAGCTTCATTGGTTATGCCGTTGTCAGACATATACTTTTGTATTATCTTGGCGGAGTTAGCTCGGAATTTCTGATATTCGTCAAGGCAGAAGTCTTTCGTAAAACCGCAGGCTTCCCCTATTCGTTCAAGAATATGCCAGTCCATTCCCTCGGCGGTTATCTCGCCACGCTCATAGCGGCAGTAGGTGGTAATATGCAATCCTGCACGCTCGGCGACCTCTCTTGACTTAAGACGGGCAGACAGTCGTGCATATTTGATTTTCTCGGCGACTGTGGAAAGACATTCCTCGGTGTGATTTAGCAAAAACAGCTGCTGAGAACTCCCTCGAACAGGGGGAAGATTGGTGCTAATTCGATCGGGCATTGCTTCCGTAAGTATACTACCGCTGTATCGGTAATGGACATAGCAAGCTTTGCCATAGTATTGCCCGTACAGTTAGGCAGCAGCATAACATCGGTTATTTTCTTAGGTCCGATAGGCTCTGCGTCTTCAATGGTAACAATGGCTTTTCTTCCCGCAATGCTTTCAAGCAGCGCAAGATTTTCCTCGGCTTTTCCGAACCTTGAAGAAATGGAAGCAGCGTTAAAGCTCATTATGGGAATAATTTCCGCCCCCAAAGCCTTGAGCCTTTCCGTTGTCTCGAAAACCTTCTTAAAGGTGCAAAAGGAGCCGCAGACAGCAACACCTATTTTCAGTCCCGCAAGCATTTCCGTAAGCTCTTTGGATTCCTTTGATCCTTCTATGGAGATTTCTTCGGGGGTCATCGCCGCGTTTTTTCTGTTTTCAATCTCTCCCTTCAAACTTGCCGCCCCCTTCCCCCAACATATTTTCAATAGTTCTTCCGATTATTTTTCCGGCAGATACGGGGGCGGTTCTTCCCGGCAGTGACAAAGCCCAGATAACCTTCACGCCTACGCTTGCGGCAAGCTCCATATCCTCTACCCCAGTTACCGAGGCAAGATCTATCAAAAGGCAGTCCTTTTTCAGCATCATAAGGCGCTTTCTGTCAAAAACGGCGGAAGGAACGGTATTGATAACCACATCGTAGTCTGCCAGAGTTCCGTTAAGCTTATCAAAGGAAATTGCGCTGCAGCCCAATCCGGCTGCCTTTGCCAGCTGCTCCCACTTTCTTGCGGCAACCGTCACCTCGGCGCCCAAGGATTTCAGCATTCTCGCCATAACCTCGCCGATTCTTCCGTAACCCGTAATAAGCACCTTGGCGCCGAATACGGTAACAGGCAATTCGGAAAGCATTATCTCCAGCGCACCTTCGGCTGTGGGAACGGCGTTCATAATCTGAAGCTCTTCTCTGGAAAAATAATTTTTCAAAATCAGATCGTTTTCCTCGCACAGCCTTTCAAGATAAGGGCAAGACTTTCCCGTAAAAACAGTACCGCCCCTTTTGACGGCGGAAACGAGAACGTCCAGATCGAGGTTTTCCTTGTGGTAGGGCATATTTATATGCATTCCGTCTGCCGACGCGGGCAATGGCAGCACCGCATAGTCGCAGGGTATCAGTTCGCTTATGTTGGGAACGGGAAATTCCTCCGCATTTTCAAAGCCGTAAGCAAAACAGCTGTACCCTTTATTTAAATATTCGGCGGCATAAAGCATTCGCAGATCTCCGCCTAAAAACAAAAATTTTTTCATAGCGTTTCCTTTCAGAATTTCTTTTGGAATTTGCTTTACCTTATTTTATGTCTGAAAGGAGAATTTTGTTAAAACGCCGGTGTCTGTCGGGACGGATGGGCTGTGAGGAGTTTGCCTTTAGGGTGTTGTGCTTATTTTCACGGTTCTATCAGGAAAGCCGGCAGTTATTTACTGATTTAAAAAGAATTTCAGAAAAGTTGTTTGCTATGAGGAGTCCGCTTGTAGGGGTCATCTGCTGATTTTTACAGCTGCTTCGGAAATATTTTCAATAATTTATTTCTACTGTAAAAATTTTAACAATAAAAAAGGGCTGCTTTACACAACCCTTTTTATAAACTATTTAAAAACTTACTTTAAAAGCTCAGCCACAAGGATACCCTTAGTAAGGTCGCCTCTGTAAGTAAGTGCGCCCGACTTTGCAGCAGCAACATAATCGTATTTGCCTGCGGCGATCTTCTTGATCTCATCGGAGTTTGTTTCAAGAATACCGTCAGCGAGATAATAGTCGGACTGCATAACCTGCTTATCCTCGTCGGGATTAGCCTTTACCGCAATATAAAATGTGCCTGCGTCATGAACGTTTACCTGAATAGCGATAGGGGAGGTGATGTGTTCAACGCTCTTCTTCTCGATATTCTTCCAAACAGCGGTGGTGAGTACGTCCAAGGGAGAAAGTACAGCCTCTTCGGCAGCCTTTGTCTTTTTGGAGGTTCTTGCGGGAGCCTTCTTGGCAGCAGCCTTAGCAGGAGCCTTTTTCTCAGCAGCGGTCTTTTTGGCAACGGGCTTTTTCGCTGCCGCCTGTTTCTTTTCTGCCTTTTCAGCAGATTTTAAAGTTTTTTCATCAGCCATAATGATTACATCCTTTCATTTTCCGCACGCGGCAGATTTGATATAATTTTATTCGTATTATTATAATAACATATTTTTCAAAAAAAAACAATACCAATATCAAATAAAATTTAAAAACAACGGCTTTTTATCGCATTTTTTGTCGTATTGTATAAAGGCGGAAGGCAAAAAAGGGTTAAAATAACTATAAAAATGCAGAAATGAAAGACAGCTGCGCGTTTCATTGGCAGCGTGTGAAAATCTGTCACCTGTTAATTCACGATTGAAAGCAGACAAATTATTTGCGAGGATATTTTGCGGCCTGCAAAAAGAGGATGGGACAATGACGCAGCAGGACACAAAACAGACTGCAAAGAATGTCTGTTATCAGTCGAAAAACAGTATCAGAGCACAGATTTCAAAGAATCGATTGAGACTGCATTTTCTGCACATCTTTCTTAATAAATCTTTACTTGATGTTTTGCACAGCGTTTTTCGTTAATATACCCAAAAATAAAACCAAAATAATAAAAATTATTGACATTACTGTTCAAATGTGATAAAATACCAAATATGAATAATTGTTTCCTTTGCACAATAGTGTAAGAGAATACGGAAAACTTTTAAACAAATTTTACAAAAAAGTAATTTTGAATACATTTCTTAGTTTTTGACGAAAAGAGAGGCGGTAATGTGAGCAAGATTATCATTCAGAACAAAAAGAACAGAACCGTTATTGTCAATACCCTTACATATCCCGAAACGGTCAACAACAGAATAAACAGTGCCATTGCCTCGGGAAAAATCGAAGGCTGCCTTCCTGCTGCCGTTACGGAAAAGCGCAAAGAAACCCTTTTGGAATGTACGGCGGAAAATCTCCTCAGCTTGGAGCAGCGCTTCTGCGGTACGGTCACCAAACAGACTTTTCTCGATGCTGTCCGCAAGACAGTGAAGATAATTATCGGCTGTGAAAAAAACGGTATGGACCCGAACAATTTCGATCTGAAACCCGACCGCGTGTTTATAGAACCTGTTTCCGGGGATATCAAATGCGTATATTGGGCTGTTATCAACAATCAGCTGAGCCTTTCCCCTGCTGAGTTTTTCAAAAATCTGCCTCGGTGCCTGAATACCGATTCCCTTGACGACAGTTCTTTTTTGGAGCAGTATAACGGTTTATTTTCCGAAGGCGTTCCCTTTTCGCTGAGAGCCTTTGAAAGAGCGGTTACTTCTCTTTTTGAAGGAAAAGCCTTGGAGACGGCAGGTGCGGTTTCCTCAAAAGCAAATTACTCCTCCACCACGGTTTGGGGTCTTGAAAAGGACAGCAATAAAAATACCGGTGACAACGGCGGATCTATTTCCTCAAATACAATCACCGACCTGTATGGGGGCACAGGCAGCAGAGAGTTGAGCAACCCTGAGGATCTGACGGTTTGTCCCTCCTGCGGTTCCCACAACCTTACAGGTTCAAATTTCTGCATAGTTTGCGGCAGCAGGATGAACCAAGCCTTCCCCGCATCTCAGCCCCCCTCTGTCGAATATTCAAGCGGCAGAGAATCGGTGAATGTGTTTAAAGGGGAAAATCAGGCGCCCTATCCTCTTTCGGGGACCTCTTTGAATACGGGCAATGTCAAAAAATCCAAAACAGGGTTTACAGACGAATTAAACGGCACCGCCGTTGTGGGCTGTGAGGACACGGAAGGAAGGTTTATTCCCGCCCTCACCAGAACAAAGAACGGCGAAAAGACCGTTATAAACAAGCCTGTGTTTAAAATAGGCACTTCCCGTGAATCCTGCGATATGGTGATTACCGATAACAGATATATCAGCCGTATTCACGCTTATGTGATGACAAGGGACGGCCGTTACTTTATCATCGACCGTAATTCCACCAACAAAACCTATGTGGACGGAAAGGCTATCCCCACCGAAACAGAGGTGGAGCTTTTCGACAATACTCCCGTTAAGCTGGCAAACGAGGATATGGTGTTTAATATTGAACAGGCAGAAAATGTATGAATTACAAAATAGCCTTTCACACAGACGCAGGAATAAATAAAGAAACAAATCAGGACAGCGGCTGTATAAAAATTGCTGCCACAGATAAGGGCAGAAAAGTGACAGGGCAGGCGAAATTATTCAAAATAAAAAATATTTTGGGAATTTCTTGACATTCATTTAAAAAAATGGTAAAATATAAAATCGCAGGGAGCTGATATTTCGGCTGAGAGGAAACGGATTGACGTTTCGACCTATTGACCTGATTCGGATAATGCCGACGTAGGGATAAATAAGTTTGTATTTGTAAAAATACCTCACCCCTGTGCAATGCACGGGGGTTAATTTTTTTCCTGCAAGAAAGGAAAGAAGAAATGAAAAAATCGTTAAGACTTACAGAAACGGCTATTATGATAGCGCTGGGATTTATTCTGAGCATGCTCACAATAATCAAAATGCCCTTTGGCGGCTCGGTCACCGCATTCAGCATGCTGCCTGTTATCGTAATAGCATACCGCTATAATGTGTCATGGGGACTGCTGGCAGGCTTTGCGGCAAGCCTTCTCCAGATGCTTATGGGCTTGGAAAACCTCACCCACGCCACAAGTGCGGGGGCTGTTGCTGCCATTATTATGCTGGACTACATAGTTGCCTTCGGCGTAATGGGACTTGGAGGAATTTTCAAGGGCAAGATAAAGGATCAGGGCGTTGCCTTGGCTGTGGGCGCCTTTGTGGTCTGCTTCCTCAGATATATCTGCCATGTAATTTCGGGCTGCACCGTGTGGGCGGGCGTATCCATTCCCACCTCGGACGGACTTCTCTATTCACTTGCTTATAACTGCGCCTATATGGTTCCCGAAACAGTTATAACGGTGGCGGGCGCGTACTATGCGGGAAAGGTGTTCACACTCAATACCGAGCAGATCAAGAGAATACCCCTTGACACAAGCTCCGCAAGAAATGTGCTTTCCTCTCTGCCTATGGCTTTGTCGGTGGTTATTGCGTTTGCGTTTATTTTTGCAATGTTTCAGAATAAGGAGGGCTTTGATATTACCCTGATTTCCCATACCGGTGTTTTCGATTGGCTGCCTGTTATTATTTCATTGGTTGTGGGCATTGGGGCTGCTGTGGTTATTAGAAATGCGGCCTTTAAGGAAAAGAATGCGAATTGAGTTCGTAAAAGATAAAAATGGGCTGTAAAAAACAGCCCCTTTTATTTTATGCTCCCAAAAAACAGGTGCTGATTTATGATTCTGTCAGGAAAGTTGTGCTGATTTGGGTTCTCTCAGGAAAGTTGGCGGCAATTTACTGATTTAAAAGAATTTCAAAATTCCGAAAATAAATATCCATTTCGCTCCATTTCATTCCGCTCCATTCCTATTTATTTTCCGGAACCGGTCGGAATTAAAAATTCCTCCCTTTTTGAAATTCGTGCTGTCAAGACAGTTGTGCTAGTGGAAATCCGCTTTTAGAGATGATGTGCTTTTTTACAGCCCTATTTTATTTTCCCTTGTTTTTTTATTTTTCAATTTTAACAACTTCCCCAAGCTCCGCCGCGGGACAATCTCCAAAAATCCCCTCGGTAGCCAGCACCCTTTTATCCTCGGTAACAATTATCATCTCAAAATCCCCCTGCTCTTTCCAAAAATCCACAGCCCCCTGTTCTCCCATAACAAAAAGAGCAGTGGAAAGCCCATCGCAGATAAGCCCGCCGTCTCCTATGACCGTTACCGAAGCTAAGCCGTTGTCAACGGGATATCCCGTTTTCGGGTCGATAATGTGACAGTACCGCTTGCCGTTTTCCTCAAAATACCGCTGATAATTTCCCGAAGTAACTATGTACTTGTCCCTCGACTTCACAATACAGGCATAGCCCTCGCCGAAGGGGTTCTGTACCCCGACGCTCCAGTCCGAGCCGTCGGGCTTTGAGCCCAGAAGAGCAATATTTCCGCCTAAATTGACCAAAGCGGAGGTAACACCCTTCTCCTTTAAGATCTGTATGGCGCGGTCGCTTCCGTAGCCCTTTGCCACAGCGCCCAAATCTATTTTGAAATCCTTTGGCAAGGTCAGAATGCCGTCCTTGCAGCTTATTTTCTCATAGCCTGTGTTTTTCAGCAAGTCGTTCAAGGCTTTTTCTGAGGGGATTTTGTATTCTCCCAAAGTAAAACCCCATTCGCTTACAACAGGGTAAAGGGAAATATCCAAAGCGCCGTTTGTTTTTTCGCTTAGCTCCAAAGCGGCGGTTATAATTCTGTCTGCATCGTTGGAAAGACTTACCGTCTCTCCCTTTGAGCTGTTTATTCTGCATACCTCGCTGTCGGAGTTGGTTACCGATAACTGAGAATCGAGAGACTTTATTTCTTTACGGCAGTTGTCAAGGGCGTTTTCCGCGTTTTCGCCGTAAGCCGAAATGCTTATATATGTATCCATGGCGAAAAACTCCGAGGTTTTTATATCGGCTTCGTTATAGCTCTTACAGCCTGTTAAAAGCATTAACGCCGTTAAAAATACTGAAAGAAATTTTGTTTTATTTTTGCTTTTCACTTTTATTCCCCTCTTTCGGCTTCCCCATGTCAACCCTGTTCAAAAGCAGCTGCCCGCACATTCCCGTAAATGCTCCCGCAATGCAGCCGCTGACGGTGAGGAAGGGAAGATAGGCGGCAACGGCAAATGTTCTCATCAAAAGCACCGCCATGGCTATTTGTCCTGTATTGTGCAATACCGCTCCCAGAACGCTGCATATCCAAAGGCGGTTTTGAGGGATTATTTTTTTCAGCAGCAGCATTCCCAAAAGGCACAAAACGCCCCCCGACAGACTGTAAAGTATCGTCGAGGGATTGCCGCAGAAAAAGCTGCCTAAAACAATTCTTGCCGGAAGCACAAGGGAAATTTCCCACCACCTGTAACGGTAAACCCCGTAAACGGTGACAATGTTGGCAAGTCCCAGCTTTATTCCCGCTATGGGCGATAGATTGGGTATCTGTAGCTCTATTACAAATATAATAAGGGCAATGGCGGTCAGAAGAGACAATTCCGTCAGCCTTTTTGTTGTTATTTTCATGTCCGTTCCTCTTTCAGCCCGCTGCGGCGTCAATTTCTCCGCCCTTAGCAAAGCGTATCACCAGATGATTTGGAAGACATACGATAGGCGTACCGCTTTTAAGAGTGCCTGTTTTAACACAGGTGTTGTCCTTACAGTCCGCCTCGCTTACTCTGATCTCTCCGTTTTTTATTTCTATGGTATTGCGGCTGTTGTTATATTCAACTGTAAATGTCCTGTCCTCGGCGGTGTTCAGGTCAAAACGGTACAGCACCTGTTCGTCTCTGACTATCTCAACGATGCCGGAAGAGGGCTTTTGCATAAGAATAAGACTGCCCGCAATACCGCCTAAAAAAATCAAGGCGGTTATTATGTAGATTATTTTTAACTGTGTTTTTTTATTCATCATTACACCTGTTATCCAAACAAAAACTAAAGGGGCTTTTCAGCCCCTTTAATTATACAATAAAAAATCCAATATTGCAACGGAAAATTTTAAAAAACAAGCCTAACTTCTAAGCGCTTCAATAGGCTTCATTCCCGCCGCCTTTCCCGCAGGGTAAGCGCCGAACACCGCCCCCATAGCCACAGAAAAGGCAAAAGCCATAACCACAGCCTGCACAGGAACCACAAAGGAAACAGACAGAACAGCGCAGCCGATAAAACAGCACAGCAAGGCAAGAATTATGCCGAAAGCGCTGCCCAAAGCGGTAAGCAGTACGCTTTCCGACAGAAATTCCCACATAATGTCCGAGCTTCTTGCGCCAATAGATTTCTTTATTCCTATCTCACGCTTCCTCTCCCCAACGCTTACCAGCATTGTTGTCATCACCGTTATTCCCGATACCACAAGGCTTATTCCCGCAATAAGAGAAAGGACGGTGGTCACTACCGACAATATATCGGTCAGCTGTCCTTTCTGGGATTGGAAATTGTTGATAACAAGGCTGCTTCCGCTGTCCTTTATGCTGTTGACCTGTTCCGTAAGGGTTTCTGTAAGGTTTTCGTCAGCGCTTTTGCTGTCAAGCAGAAGTGCGATTTTGTCAAAGCCGGTTTTCCCCGTTATATCCTGCATTGTGGTATAGGGGATATAGGCAAAGTCGGGGATTATGCCTGCCATCATGCTTTGCAGTCCCGTTATTCCCGATTTGGCTATCCCCACTGTTTCAAATTCGTAATAGCTGCCGTTTAAGAGCAGCTTTATTTTTTTGCCGACGATATTGCTTCTTCCATAGGTCTTTTTGGCAATGTCCTCGTCTATAACGCAGACAAAGGAGCGGTTTTCAACGTCGTGATCGTCAATAAGCCTTCCGTGTATGGGCTCTATGGAAATAATATCCTTTGCGTCCTTGTCCACGCCCCAAGCGTAGCAGTTGACATATTCCTCCAGAATAACCGACTGGCTCATAGCCGACATAAGAGGCATTGCCTTGTCAACTCCCTGTAACCTTCCGAAGGCGGTCACATCTTCTCTTGTGAGAGAAACTGTGCTGTCTTTGTCGGCGGTCTGTACCATAGCGGAGTTAATGCCCATAGTCACCATGGTGGAGTTGATCTGCGCAGAACCCACCGAGCCGATGCCCGAAATTACCACTACCGCAAAAACACCCACTGCTACACTGCACAGGGTAAGGAGCGAGCGCCCTTTTCCTCTTTTTATGCTTTTGAAAATGCCCGAAAAATATCCGTAGTTCATAATACTCTCCCGTCCGAAATTCTGATTTGCCTGTGAGCGGTTTTTGCCGCTCCGTTATCGTGAGTTATCAGCACCACCGTTTTCCCCAATCGGTTCATTTGGTGAAGCATTTCCATAACTGTCTGCCCCGCCTTGCTGTCAAGATTTCCGCAGGGCTCGTCCGCCAAGATCAAGGGTGCGTCGGAAGCAAAGGCTCTGGCTATGGCTACTCTTTGCTGCTGTCCTCCCGATAGTTCGAGAGGAAGGTGATTGGCTCTTTTTTCCAAGTCTACCGCTTCCAATGCCTCCTTTACGATTTCCTTCCTTTGGGCAGCTGCCATTCGGCGGTATATAAGGGGCAGCTCCACATTTTCGGCGGCGGTCAGGGTGGGGATAAGGTTGAAGCCTTGGAATACAAAGCTTATCTTTTTGCTCCTAACATCGCTTAAGCCTTTTGAGCTGAGGGTGGAAACATCGGTGCCGTCCAAGCAGTAACGCCCTTCAGTAGGAACGTCAAGGCAGCCTATTATGTTCATAAGGGTGGTTTTTCCCGAGCCGGAGGCGCCCACCACCGCCAAAAATTCTCCGTCCCCCACTTCCAGACTTATGTTGTCAAGGGCAGTTACCGAGCAGCCCTCGCAGGGGGAATAGATCTTAGTGATATTTTCCGCTTTTATCATTCCTGTCACTCTCCTTTTTCTCGTCAAAATAAGCGCATGGGGAGGAAATCACATCGGTGATTGCTCCGTATTCCTCCAGACAGCAGTAACCGTCTTTTTGGTGCTTACAGTTTTCACTGCAAAGTATCAGGTTCAAGTAATCATCTCCTTATTTAAATTTCGTGCGGTCAGGGCAGTTGTGCGGAAATCAGCGTGCTTTTGGGGAAAGTTGTGTGGATTTGAAGTTCTCACATGGAAGATGTGCTGATTTTGGTTCTCCTAGGGAAGTTGTGCTGATTTGATTGTCTCTTTCAGGAAACTTGGTTGTAATTTGCTGATTTAAAAAGAATTTCAAAACCGTAAACATTTTAAAATTTCTTGGAAAACTGGGAAATTTTAAAATGTTTACTATCCAACTGAGTTTGGAGTTTTTGCTTGAAAAATTGGGCAAAACTCCAAACCCAGTTGATTTTTGAAATTCGTGCTATCAGAACAGTTGCGCGGGTGGTAACCCGCCTTTAAGGAAACAAGCGGTAATTTTTCACCGCTCTTAGGGGTGTTGTGCTGGTTTTATCATTTCTTTAGTAAAGTTGGCGGTATATGCAGTTAAAAATTCACAAATCTATGCCCCGAACATCAATTATTTTATACCTGATTTTTTCAAATATTCTAACATATTCCATTAAATTTCCGCCACAATAGTAAAGCGAAATAAACGCATATTTGCGTAACCATAATAAGAAAGGAAACAACAAAATGAAAAAAACAAATAAAGCAAAAGTCTTTTCTGTTATTAAAACGGCGGTGATTGCCGCATTGGCGGGAGCGGCGGGATATATAGCCTTTGCCGTTCCCGACACGGTGCAAAGCATGGTTCCTACGGCGGAAACCGTCAGCGCGGAAATATGCGAATATTGTCCCACTGTAACGGCAAAGGGTACTATTATAAAGCAGGGCGAGCGGTGGCTTGCGGTGGTAGCGGTCAACGAAGCGGATATTTCTCTTATTGAAGAGGGACAGACAGCTTATCTCAACGGAGCGGCGCTGGCGGAGGGAGAATACCGCGGCAGCGTGATAGGCATTGGAGAAACCGCCTACACCATGCCTGTAAGCACTTCAGCAATTCCCGAAACGGTGGTTGACGTTACCGTTGCAATAGAAAGCGGCAGTCTTGGAGAATTAAGGTCGGGCTATTCGGTAACGGCACAGCTTAAAACGGGGGAAGAAAGAATGCTCACCATGCTGCCCTACACAGCAATAGGACAGGACGACAAGGGGGAGTATGTGTATATTCTTGAAAACGGAATATCGGTAAGAAAGGACATAGTAACAGGAATAGAGCTTTCGGACAAAACGGAAATAGTATCGGGGCTCAGCGCTGAGGACAGAGTTCTGACTTATCCCGAAAATATTTTAGAGAACAGCTATTATAGGGTAGTACAGAGGTAGTGAAAAAATATCACTTGTTTCCTTAAAAGCGGGCTGATTTTCGCACAACTGTCTTGATAGCACGAATTTCAAAAATCAACTGAGTTCGGAGTTTTTGCCCAGCTTTTCAAGCAAAAACTCCGAACTCAGTTAGAGCAGCTTGCTGCGTGTACTTCTCGGCTTGCCGAGAAGTACCTAATAGTACAAGATTTTAAATTTGCCCAGTTTTTCAAGCAAATTTAAAATTTTGTCGGTTTTGAAATTCTTTTCAAATCAGTAAATTACTGCCAACTTTCTTGAGAGAACCAAATTAGCACAGCTTTCCTAAGAGAACCAAATCAGTACAGCTTTCCTGAGAGAACCTCAAATCAGCACCTGTTTCTTTAAAGGCAGTGAGAGATTAGCACATCTTTCCTGATAGAAGCAAAAATCAGCACCGACATTTCCAAAAAGAACAAAATTAAATCCAACTTTCCCAACAGAACAATATTTTTGTTGACATAATCGCCCATAGCATATATAATATACTTGTATGGTTAAAAATAGAAGGATTTCAAAATATTGTCTTTCGGCAAATTTTGAGATTTTTTGAGAGAGGTATAATATGCGCTACAAATGGGATAAAAAATATTTATATTGGGGCATAACCGCATTTGCGGTCATAGTTGCCTCGGAAATTTTCAAGGGGCTCGTATCGGGGGATATACCCGTAGGCTCGTTTCTGTCAAAGCTTTCGGGCGCACTTTCGCCGCTGTTTTACGGCTTTGCTATCGCTTATCTGCTGAACCCTGTGGAAACTTTTTTTGAAAAATCCGTGTATATGAAGCTGGCTCATAAGCGTATGGTGAAAAAAGATCCCGACCACAGCTACGGCAACGAGGGAATGTTAAAATCCCAGAAAAAAGCCCGTGCCTTCGGAGTGGCAATGTCAATGCTGGTTATGGTTCTGGTGATAACCGGCATTATTATGATAATTATACCTCAGCTTTTCACAACAATTCAGAAGCTTGTGGGCAATATGCAGGGCTATGCCGATGATATACGGCTGTGGATAAATGAAAGGCTTGTGGAATATCCCGATATACAAGCGTGGCTCAACGGAATTATTGACAACGCATGGGACACACTCACAAAATGGCTCAACGACACCATCGTTCCCAAAATGTCGGAGATAATCACCACCTTTACGGGCGGAATTATGGCGGCTGTTCAGGTTATACTGAATCTGTTTTTCGGAATAATAATCGCCATATATTTTCTGTACAGCAAGGAGCTTTTTGCGGCACAGCTGAAAAAGGTCTTGTACAGCGTGACTTCTCCCCGCTACGGAAATGCGGTTATCAAAAATATGAGGGAGATACACCACACCTTCGGCAGCTTCCTTTCGGGAAAGATAATAGACAGCCTGATCATAATGGCGCTGTTCTTTGTGGTGCTTACTGCCTTTAATTTCCCCTATGCGGTATTGTGCAGCGTTATTTCGGGCATCTTCAATATCATTCCTATGTTCGGTCCCATAATAGGCGCCGTTCCCTGCGCGCTGCTTATTCTTCTGGAGGATCCCCTTTACTGTTTGTATTTCATAATTATCACCGTAATAATTCAGCAGCTGGACGGAAACGTTATCGGTCCTTTGGTTCTGGGAGAGACAACAGGTCTTTCGGGCTTTTGGATC
Organism: uncultured Ruminiclostridium sp.; assembly: GCA_964636555.1. GTDB lineage: Bacteria > Bacillota > Clostridia > Oscillospirales > Ruminococcaceae > Ruminiclostridium_E. The sequence continues at coordinate 4,228 of CAZWRZ010000018.1, read as the reverse complement.
ATTTTTGCTCTTTTGCTTGGACAGAGCATTTTCGGATTTATCGGACTTATTATCGGAATTCCTCTCTTTGCGGTCATTTACTCCATTGTTAAAGCAAAGGTCGGCAGCAAGCTGGAATCAAAGGGACTGCCCGCAAACTCCAACGTTTACCGAAAGGTGGCGTATTTGGACGACGATACGGGCGAGCTTATTACTCTCTATGAAATGAACCTTGATACACAGATCAAAAAGGAACAGGAACTCCTTCAGAAGCAGACAAGGCATGGCAGCCTGAAGAGGAAGCTGGGCAGGCTTTTTAAGAAAAACAAATAAATAACAAGCCCCCTTCAAAAGCTTTTCGGAAGCTTTAAAGGGGGCTGAATCAAACAGACGGCGGAGCGGATTATGACAAAAGAATGGATATTGATATTTTCCTTTATGGCGGCGGCAAGCGTTTTTGGGATCATACTTACGGTTTATGACAAGATCGCCGCAAAGGCTGCCAAAAGACACCGCATTCCCGAGGCGGTTCTGGTTACGGTGGGAATTTGCGGAGGGGCGCTGCCTATGTATCTGGTTATGCAGATTATAAGGCATAAGACAAGGAAGCCTAAGTTTGCGGCGGGTTTTCCCGTGATTATTGTTTTGCAGGTTTTGGCTTTGGCAGCGGCTTGGCTTTGGCTGTTTAAACAATAGTAAAAAATAATGGGACTGTAAAAAAGACAGTCCCATTTTTATATTCAGTCATTCACCAGCAGACTTTTAAAATTGTCAATTTCTTTTTGGATCGCAGAGTTAAAAAATCCTTCCGTAAAGAGATAGTTATAACAATAAAGGGCAATGCCGCCGTAATTTTTACAGCTTTGTGCATATTCGATCTGTCGGCGGAGCATGGTGTCGGAATTTAGCCATTCGTATCTTCCTTCATCTGCCCATTGATCTTCGGCTCCGATCTTATAAACGGCAAGTCCGATGCAAAGCTGTGTTTTTGTGCCATTGACAATGCCGTCCCACTCATCGGCACATTCTTTAAAGGGCAGTGTGGAGTTTTGAAAACCGTAATAGATCTGAGGTACGAAATAGTCAACATAACCGCCCTTACACCAAGCTCTCACGTCAGCATAAAGCAGATTGAGATTGTTGCTGTTGCTGCCTTGAGGACTTATACCGAAAACAACGGTATCCGAGCATTCGTGAACTGCCCGATATATCTCCCGAACCAGCTTGTTGCAGTTTTCGGTGCGAAAAGCCGAAAGGGAGGAGGCATCCGAAGCGGCATAAGCAATACTGTCAAAGGACTCATCGGTGGTGGGATAAAAATAATCGTCAATATGTATGCCGTCCACATTATAGCGGGACACGATTTCCCGAACACCGTCGCTGACAAGCTTAACTGTTTGGTCATAAGCGGGATTTAAATACCATGTTCCGTCGACCTGTACAAGATAGCTGCCGTTAAATGCACTGCTGTCATACCATTTTTTGATCTGATAATCCGATGAAACAGCATTCAGATCACCCGATCCGCAAAGACGCAGAGGATTGATCCACGCGTGGAAGGAAATGCCGCGCTTATGGGCTTCATCAATCAGGATCAAATACGGATCGTAATCGGTCTTAACGCCGATTGCCCCCGATATATGCTTTGTAAACGGAAAAAGCTCGGAATAATAAAAGGAATCGCCGAATGCGCGGGCATGAACATAAACCGTATTGATTCCAAGCGAAAGACAGTTTTCATAAATCTGTACTGCCGCCCGGCGAAACTCCGATTCATTCTTTCCTCTAAGCAGTACCGAAACCTCAATATAGGAGATCCACACGCCCTTCATCTCGCTGTAATTGATTGCTTTATAACTGTTTTTGGTATAGTTTTCCGTCGGCGGAGTGGCGGGTTCGGTTGTTAACACCGGATCTTCCGCTGTAACTGCTTGTGCTGCCGTCTCTGAAACAGCCGTTGCTGCATCGGTTTCCGTTAATGTCTCCGACACAGCTTCCGTAACAGTCTCCGTTACGGTTTTTTCCGTTTCGGGTACAGTTACAGCTTCTGTTTGTACCGTTTGTACAGTTTCGGCTGTTTGTGAATCGGGAAGCTCTTTGGGAATATCAGCCTGAACTGCACAAGCGGAGAATAGTATTAAAGCTGACACTGCAAGAGAGATCGGCGCATTTTTTCGTTTCATATTGCTCTTCCTGTGATTTTTATTTTTTACCGAATATTAACTGTAATCCGCCACATCAAGCCAGCTGTACAAAATAGCCTTCTCCTTCTCGGCAGGCGTCTTTTCGCACAATCCGCAAGCCGCCATCAGCGGCAGCCATTCATATACATACTGTCTGTCAATTCCCGATTTTTCACAGATAATCGTAATATATCTTTCCGCCAATTCGGTAGAGGTAAGGGACAGCTTAAAATAAGTCTTGGCTATATCCGCCGTAGCGTTTCCTCTTACGGCGGCCACCCAGTCCAATACTATGATCTTGTCCATTCCGTCAATAACCACGTTTTCGGGTCCGAAATTTCCGTGGCAAAGCTTGTTATGCTCGGGCATAGAGGCTAAGCGTGTCTCCAGCTCGTATTTCTTTATTTCGTCCAATACCGTAAGAGATTTTATCTCCTTTGACAGCTTGTGCTTAAGCTTTTTGATATCCGCAACGGTATGAGAGTGTATATTAAGCTGCGTATCCGCCAAAAGCCCCAGATAGTAGTCCTTCTTTCCGGGATATTCCTCCATAAGCTGCGCCACCGTTTTTCCCTCTATATACTCCGAGAGAATGGCAAGGCGTCCGTCTATCCGTTCTATGCCGTAGATCTTGGGAACGCGTATTCCCGCTTCCTCCGCCATGGATTGCAGCATTGCCTCATAAAAGACCTGTGTGGGGCTGAAGCTTTTGTCGAAAAGCTTATATGCCGTTCCGTCAAGCTCCAACACCTCTATTTTTGCGGAATTGGCAACGGTTTCGGCATCTTTTCTGAGTTCCTGATATTTCATCTTATGCCTCCCTTATAAGTTGATTGTTTGTTTTTTCTTTTGTTCTTATTATTTCTTTATATATTTATTATATTTTCAAGGGGGAGAATTTGTTGGAGCATGTTCTCACTCCTCCGTTTTTGTGTGTTTTCCTACGATAAATGACAGCCCGAAGCCCAGAACAAGAGCTGCAATGCCTATCAAAGTATGAAGGTTAAAGCCGAAGCCCTCGGGAAGTATTGCGTAAAGGGATCCTACGCACAAGCCTAATATTGCGCTGAACACCATAAGCCTGTGTTTTTTCAGCAGCCAGCGGATAAGTCTTGCACCCAATACCAAGCCTAGAACCACGCCGATGAGGGTAGGTATCAGCACAGCAAAGTTGAAATCTTTAATGGCGCTTATTACTGTTGCATAGGTTCCCAGAAGCACCATTATAAAAGAGCCGCTTACGCCGGGAATGATCATAGCCATTGCCGCTAAAAAAGATGCGCCGATTATGGTGAACACAAGCCCTGCATTGACTTCATAGCTGTATTTCAGCTTTAATATAGGTTTTTCTGTGGTGTTAAGAGTAAAGGTTACCGATTGGTGGGGGAGAATTTCTTTGCTTCCCACAGGATCGCTGATAAAATCGGTATTGTTTTCTATTTTCATATCCCACTCTTTAATGGTTTTATCGCTGTTGTTGGTAAAGGTAACGGTATAAGGCGCACTGTCCCCTGTAACCGTAACTATGGCAGGCTCCTCCGAGTTTTGTTCTAAAACAGCAAGACCGATAACCAAAGCCAACGCAAGTATAAAAGGAACAAGACAAAGAGGCTTGAATTTCTCCTTAACCGTGGCATTTCTCACAATCAGCGGAATGCTTCCTATTATAAGCCCGATAAAGAACATATAAGTTTCCGTTGGGAAATTGTCGAAAAGCAGGGTTATAATATTGGAAAATCCGATTATTCCTATTATTGCGCCGACCCCGAAGAAACACAGGAATTTGATATTCTTTTTTATCTCCTTGAAGTCAAGGGCAAGGGCGCCGCAGACCTTGTCGTAGCAGCCGCAGGTCACAAGCATCGTGCCGCCGCTTACTCCCGGAATTATGTTGGCAATTCCAAATATCAAGCCGAAAACTATGCCTAAGATGTTGCCCATAGATAGTGTTGGTGTCCTTTCATATTTTATGCTGTCGGAACAGTTGTGCCATTGTCAGCCCTTTTAGAATCTGTCTTCACAAGATATTGCACGCGTCTTTTCGGCAAATTTTGCCGATGACTGCG
>CAZWRZ010000017.1:0-56123 GCA_964636555.1 uncultured Ruminiclostridium sp. | reverse complement strand
GTCCTCGACAAAATTTGCTCGAAAATTCACGCACAAATCTTGTGAAGACAGGTTCAAAAATATTCTCAGCAAAAATCACATAATACAGCACAACACACATAATGACTTGATAACCGTCAACAATCCCGACAATAATAAACGATCCCCCGCCTCGGCGGGGGATCGAATTTTTAAGCACAACATAAAAACTTTATTTTATACATGAACACTGTTATTATCAGGCGGTACAATACCTTCTTCGGGAGGAGTGCCCTCAGGAAAACCTCCGTTGCCGTCGGGCGGGTTTCCGTTATTGTCATGATGAGCGCCGATGTCGGGAAAACCGCCTTGATTTCCATCATTGCCGGGAGGCGTTCCTATTTCGGGATATCCGCCCTGATTGCCGTTGCCGTCGGGAGGGTTATTGCCGTCAGGCGGTGTATTATTATCACCGTACTGTCCTTCGTTTTCACCGTTTCCGCCACGGTGACCTCCGCCGAACCCGCCGCCAAAACCGCCTCCGCCGAATCCACCTCCGAATCCGCCGCCGAAGCCTCCGCCCATACCGCCGTTTCCGGAGGAAGTCACAGAGGAGCTGACAGTCAAGGTGCAGGCAGGACCGCCGTTTACAGTAACCTTTGCGCTGTTTTCATAAAGACCGTTTTTCTCCGTTCCGTCAGCCGTTACATTTGTATAAACCTTATAGCTTTCACCCGTCACAATATCGGGAGAGGAGATAACAACATGCTGAACCTGCTTGGCAACTGTGAACACTGCAATGTTATTTCCCTTTGAATCCTGTACTGCAAGAGTTTCGCCGCCGTTCATATTAACCTGAACGCCAATACAGTTCTGTGTAGAGCTTTGAGAGGGATTTTCCGCCATTTGCATACTGCCTGCCGCTATGAGAAATCCGCCTGTAACGGTTATGCTGTTACCTCTGTCGCCGCAGTCAAGAGCGCCGTCACGTCCGCTGGTGGGGCCGTTGACAATAACCGTTCCTCCGCTTATGGTGATGTTTCCGTTGGAATCAACGCCGTCGCCGGCTGCGTTTACATAAATATAACCGCCGTTGATAAACATATCGTGGCTTTCCGAACTGCTGTCGGAAGAGCTTCCCCACATATCGGAACCGCCGCCACTGTTTAAACCGTCGTCGGAAGCGTTTACCGTTATATCTCCGCCGTTTACCGTAAATACAGCCTTGCTTTCCAAGCCCTCGGTGGAATTTTGTACATCTATTGTACCGCCGTCTACGGTCAGATTGCCGTGGGCGGAAATTCCCTTGCCCTTTGAGGAGGAGAGAACAAGCCCGCCGCCCGTAATATCCATAACATCAGCCGAGTGAATGCAGTGGTCGGTGGAATTAACTGTGATTTTTCCCCCGCTTAAGGTCATTGCTCCGCCGCTTTTGACGCCCTTTGAGGTGCTGTCCTCGTCGGCGTCTCTTCTTCCGCCGAACCACCAGCCGTCGTTTCCGCCCTCGGCAACCTCGCCTGTGGTGGTGATCATAAGCTCGCCGCCGCTTACGGAAAGAGCCTGAGCCGCCTGTATTCCGTCCTCGCCTGCGTTTACTGTGACTGAGCCGCCGCTGATTTCGATATTTCCTCTTCCGCTGTCGGTGTCATTGGTGGTTTTTATGCCGTCCTTTTCCGCATTTACGGTAATTATTCCGCCGCTTACGGTCACACTGTCGCTTCCTCTTATGCCGTTGGTGACGGCAGCCGCTGTTATTGTTCCCTGTTCAAGGGCAAGATCGTCGTTGCAGCGAATAGCAAGCCCGTAATTGCCCTTAACATCTAAACTGCCCTTACCGTAAATAAACAGATCCGATTTGCTGTACAATGCGGCGTTGGGCTCGTTGTCGGCAGAGGACTGGTTTTTCCCCTCAAAGGAGTAGACCGCCCCGTCCTCAAGGCTGTTTTCGGTGTTCTCCTTAAGCTCGATATACAGATTTTTTGCATTATAGCAGTACAAGGCGCTTCCGCTGCTGTTTTTTACGGAAAAACCGCTCAGTACCAGCTTTACATTTTCCTCGGTATCAATATACACATATCCGTCGGAAATACTGCCGCTCAGAGTATAGGTACCGCCCTTTGTTACGGAAAGAACGCCGTTTTCATAAGCCGCGCCGCTGCCGCTGATAAATAAGTCGCTGCCGATATCAACAGTGCATTCGTTGGTTTCCTTAATATCGTGAGTGACGTTTACTTCTTGTTGTATCTTTTGGTCCGATTCGCCTGTACTTTCGGGCTTGATATTTCCTACCGCTGCCGCAGAGGTATCGTTGGGAACGGAATTATCGGAATTGCTGTCCGAACATCCGCTCAAAACGGCAGAAACAGCAACAGCACCGCACAAAACCAAAGCAAGAGATTTTTTCAGCATAAGCATAGTTAATTACCTCTCTAAGGAATAATTGGATTATGATTGTATAATACAACTTGCTTGTGAAATAAAAGTGAAAAGAGAATAATAATTCTTTGTAAAAATTAACAAAGGTTTATTTACGTATTTGTCACAAAAAACAATTCCCAAAAAAAGCAAAGTATGATACAATGAAAATGTACTTGTGAAAATACTGCACTGTTATAAAAACGATTACATCTTTATGAAAGGAAGTTCTTATGCAGAAATTTTTCAGAAAAACAACGGCGGTAACGGCGCTTGCCGCAGCGGCGGTTATGCTTATTACCTCCTGTTCAGATGGCGGCAAAACCCCCGACAATACAGATCAGCCCGCGAATACCGCAGGTACGGATCAATCCTCGGTCAACAACCCCTCTCCAACAAATTGGAGCTACAGCCAAATGGCAATGGGCGGCGGCGGATATGTGACGGGAGTTTTCTCCACCTCCGAAGAGGGACTTTACTATGCCCGCACCGATGTAGGCGGAGCATACCGCTTTGATAAAACGCAGAACAAGTGGCTGTCCATATCCTACAACATCACTTCCGACGACGTAGGACTTATGGGCATTGACGGAATGGCAATAGACCCCGAAAAGCCCAACAGGATTTTCCTTTTGGCGGGTACCTCCTATTTCAGCAGCGGAAAAACCTGCATTATGATTTCCGAGGACTACGGTGAAACCTATGAAACGGTTGATGTAACCGAGCTAATAAAGGCTCACGGCAACGGCATGGGCAGACAGAACGGCGAAAGGATCGCCATTGACCCCGTTGATCATAACATTCTTTATGTGGGCGGCAGAACAGGCGGTATGATAAAAAGCACCGACGGAGGAAAAACCTGGACGGCTCTGAGCGGTCTTACCAAAACCGAAACTCCCAACGGCAACGGTATTTGTACCATAGCAATAGACCCCGATTCCTCCGACGGTTCAAAATGCACAAGAATTTTTGCGGGAATCTCCAAAGACAAGGAAAGCAATGTTTTTGTCAGCGAGGACGGCGGAGAAAGCTGGAAAGCGGTTGCGGAGCTTCCCGACAAGTGGTTCCCTCAAAGAATGAGATTGGACGGACAGGGCAGTCTGCTTGTCACCTACGGCAATGCGGAAGGTCCTTGGAACAGCGGTCAGGGCGGCTTAGTACGCCTTAACATTGCAAACGGAACGGTTGAGGACATTTCCCCCGCCGATCAGACAATCGGAGATATCGCAATAGACTCCAAGGATCCCAACAAAATGCTGGCAGTTACCGAATGCGTATGGGTGCAGCAGCCCAACGGCTCCTTCGGCGACGCTTTCTACACCACCACAGACGGCGGAAAAACATGGAACAGTCTCAACGAGAAAATGACTATGTCATCGGAAATAGATTGGGTCAAGGATTTTGCGATCCACTGGTGCGGCTGCCTTGCAATGGATCAGTTTGACAGCGGTAAGATAAAAGTGACCTCGGGCAACGGAATTTTCGCCTGTGACAATATATGGGCAGATGCTCCCGCCTTTTACTTTGATTCAAAGGGCATTGAGGAAACGGTTCCCTCCGAGCTTGTCACCGTTCCCAACGGCACAATAGTTACCTCCGTTTACGACTATGACGGATTTATCAACACCGACGCCTTTGAATACGGCACGATCCACAGCAGCAAGGGCGGTTCTATGACCGATATAGCCGTTGCCTTCGGAAATCCCGATATAATGGTTAAATGCGGCGCTTCGGGTGACAATTACGCTTTGTACTACACCACAGACGGCGGTAAAAAATGGGAAAAGGCAAGAAAAACTCCCGTAGATAACGCAAAAGAGGGAGTTGTGGCAGTTTCCGCAGACGGAAGCCGCTACTTCTGGGCACCCAACGGCGCACCCGCCGCATACTACACCGATGATCAGGGTCAAACATGGACTGCCTGCGAGGGCATAATGATGACCGGCGACATTGTATGTGATACGGTAAATCCCGATTATGTGTATGCAGCAAGCGGCAGCGGATTCTACATAAGCTCCAACAAGGGCAAGACCTTCACAAAGACCTTCAATCTTCTGACCGCTGTAAGAATAACAGTATCTCCAGGCAAGGAAGGAGTGGTTTACATTCCCTCAATGGGCTTGCAGGTATCCACCGACCACGGTCAGACCTTCAATAAAATGGAAGGTGTTGCGGGCGTTATCGGCTTAGGTGTAGGCAAGGGCAAGGACGATTCCTCACCCGATGCAATCTACATCTGGGGCAGACCTACCGCCGATGACGATATGGGCGTTTACTGGTCAGACGACGACGGAAAAACATGGTCCCCCGTTACCTCGGGCACCATGCAGTTCGGCGGTATGGGCAACGGAAACTTCATCAAGGGCGACTGCAACGTTTACGGCAGATGTTATCTCAGCAGCGTCGGACTTGGCGTTATTGTATGTGATCTGAATGATTAACGGAAAATATAGAGAGATAAATTAAGGAGAATAATTTTATAGTTTGGGGCTGTCATCTTTTCCGGTGACAGCCCCGGACTGTTCTGTTAATAATTTCTCAGCCTCACTCAGCTGACAAAAACTTTTTCTCATTCCTCTTTTCTATTTGACTAAAGCAAACTTTTATGATATACTTATTTTGAAGAGATATGGAGTTCCCGAGGTTAATAAGGCAGTGGACTTTATTTATAAAACAAGCAAATCTAATAACACAAAATAAATCTTAAAATAAAAACCAAAGGAGAACAAAATGCAAAAAATGAAGGTGGATTTTGACCGCTGTAAGGGCTGCGGATTATGTACGACCGCCTGCCCCAAGAAAATAGTGGTCATTCAGCAGGACAAGCTTAACAAAAAGGGCTACTACACTGCGGTTTGCATTGACGATGAAAAATGTATCGGCTGTGCATTCTGCGCTATGATGTGTCCCGACTGCGCAATTACTATTGAAGGGGGCGAAAAGAAATGAGCGAGCTTACACTTATGAAGGGCAACGAAGCATTGGCAGAAGCGGCAATCAGAGCGGGCTGCAAGTGCTTTTTCGGCTACCCCATTACACCCCAGACGGAAATTTCCGCATACCTCTCAAAGCGTATGCCGAAGGTAGGGGGCGTATTTTTGCAGGCGGAATCGGAAATTGCGGCAATAAATATGGTTTATGGCTGTGCAGGATCGGGTATTCGCTGCATGACCTCCTCATCATCTCCCGGAATTTCCCTTAAAACCGAGGGAATTTCCTACATAGCAGGAGCGGATCTTCCCTGCGTTATCATAAACGTTCAGAGAGGCGGTCCCGGTCTCGGAGGCATTCAGCCCTCCCAGTCGGATTACTGGCAGGTAACACACGCTTTGGGTCACGGAGATTTTCACGCTTTGGTTTTTGCGCCCTCTACCGTTCAGGAAATGGCGGATACAGTTACCATGGCATTTGACTTGGCTGATAAGTACAGAATGCCCGCAGTTATTCTGGCTGACGGACTTCTCGGACAGATGATGGAGCCAGTTGCCTTTGACGAAAATGCGGAAATCAAAATGTCGGACTCATCGGGCAAGCCTTGGGCTGCAAACGGTCATAAAAACAAAAGAGAACACAATATCATAAATTCACTTTACCTTCAGGCAACCGAATTGGAGGAGAAGGTAAGAGCAAGATTTGAGAGATACGAACAGGTCAAAGCCGCCGAAACCCGTTCCGAAAGCTATAAGTGCGAGGACGCGGAGATCGTTGTTGCGGCTTACGGTTCGGTTGCAAGACTTGCAAAGTCCGCAGTGGAGCTGGCGCGTAAAGAAGGTATCAAGGCAGGCGTGTTCAGACCCATAACCCTGTGGCCTTTCCCCGAAAAAGAGATAAACGAGGCCTGCAAAAATGCCGAAAAGGTATTGACAGTTGAAATGTCCATGGGACAAATGGTGGACGATGTTAAGCTGGCTCTTAACTGCTCAAAGCCTGTGGAATTTTTCGGAAGAACAGGCGGCGTTATCCCAAGTCCCGCAGAAATACTGAACAAAATCAAGGAAATGATTGGAGGCGATAAGTAATGCCTGAATTTAAAAGACCTCACTCGCTCTGCGACGTGCCTTTGCATTACTGCCCCGGCTGCACCCACGGTATCGTTCACCGTCTGGTTGCCGAGGTTATTGACGAAATGGGAATAGAGGGTGACACTATCGGTGTTTGTCCCGTTGGCTGCTCCGTTATGGCTTACGATTACTTCAACTGCGATATGCTTGAAGCAAGCCACGGACGCTCTCCAGCAGTTGCCACAGGCGTAAAGAGAGCCAACCCCGACAAATTTGTATTCACATATCAGGGCGACGGCGATCTTGCTGCGATCGGCACTGCGGAAACGGTTCACGCCGCAACAAGAGGAGAAAATATAACCGTTATCTTTATAAACAACACCACCTACGGAATGACAGGCGGACAAATGGCGCCTACCACTCTGCCGGGACAGGTCACACAGACAACACCTTACGGCAGAAACCCCAATGTAGAGGGATTCCCCGTTAAAGTTTGCGAAATGCTGTCACAGCTGGACGGAGTTGCTCTTGCTGAACGCGTTACCGTAATCGACCCCAAGTCGGTAATGAACGCCAAAAAGGCGATCAGAAAGGGCTTTGAGTTTCAGAAGAACAAACAGGGCTTTTCGATAATCGAGGTGCTTTCCACCTGTCCTACCAACTGGGGAAAAACTCCTATAGAAGCTCTTCAGAGAGTAAGGGACGAGCTTATTCCCTATTATCCTTTGGGAGTATTTAAGGAGGGCGCAATAAGATGACAAACGATATTCTTTTAGCGGGCTTCGGCGGACAGGGTATCCTGTTTATCGGCAAAATGCTTGCGTATTTAGGCTTATATGAGGGAAAGCAGGTTTCGTGGCTGCCCTCTTACGGTCCCGAAATGAGAGGCGGTACCTGCAACTGCTCCGTTTGTATAAGCGATGATCCCATTGGTTCACCCTTGGTGCTTGAGCCCGATCAGCTGCTGGTTATGAACACTCCCAGCTTTGACAAGTTTATAGGCTCCGTAAAGGCAGGGGGCAAGGCTTTTATTGACAGCGCACTTGTTGAGGGAAAAAGCGAACGCACCGACATTGACTGCTACTATGTTCCTGCCACAACTCTTGCCAACGAAAACGACCTTAAAGGAATGGCAAACGTTATTCTTTTGGGAAAGATGATCAAGGAAACAGGCTTGGGCGATGAAGCAACTATTGAAAAGACGGTCAAAAAGGTTGTTCCTCCTAAGAAAGCCAATCTTATCGACGCCAATATAAAGGCTTTGAGATTGGGTATGGAACAGTAAAATTTTATGAATAAAACAGGGCTGTGTAGTGCAGTCCTGTTTTTTTCTCCTAAGTTCTCAAAAAAACACTTATACTGATTAAGCAAAACCGCTAAAATTATTCCACATCAAATCAAATAATTGACTAAAAAGCAAAAATGTGCTAAAATTAAGAAAAAGCTTTACAAATGTAAAAAAGGAGGGTAAAGCGTTTCGGATCACAAAACCCACTAACGCAAAATCCAATATGAGTCTTTCAATTAACAAAAGCAATGCAGAGGAAATGATAAGAAAAGCCGCCGAGAACAAGGAGATCAAGGTTTTCTATCAGCCAAAATTCGATTCCATTAACGGAAAAGCGGTAGGCGCAGAAGCCTTGGCAAGGTGGATCAAGGCTGACGGAACCGTAATCCCGCCCTCGGAATTTGTTCCTATCTTGGAAGAAACGGGATATATAACGATCCTTGACTGGTACATGCTGGAAGAGGTTTGCGCTTTTTTAAAAAACAGGCTGGACAAAGGAGAAAAGACCGTTACCGTTTCCGTAAACTTTTCAAGAGTGCATACGGGAGAAGCCGATTATATAGAGCGCCTTTGCAAAACTGTTGACGAATATTCCGTTCCTCATGACATGGTTGAAGTGGAGATCACTGAGTCTGCAATGGCGTGTGACGGAAACGATATAATAGAATTTATCAAAAAGATACGGGACGCAGGATTTTCCGTTTCAATAGACGATTTCGGCAGCGGATTATCCTCCCTGAACTTTGTCAAGGACGTTCCCGCCAATATTATCAAGATAGATAAATCCCTTTTGAGCGAAAACTGTGAGAGCGAAAAGGAACGCATAGTTCTGGAGAGCATTTTTGAATTTGCCCACAGACTTAAAATGATCACAGTAGCCGAAGGCGTTGAAACCAAGGAACAGTTGGGCTTTTTGAGAACCTGCGGCTGCGAGGTCATTCAAGGCTATCTTTTTGCAAAGCCCATGAACGAGGATGATTTCCGCAAGGTGCTGGATAATTCCAACGAGGAAGGGGAAACGGAAGACATTCTTATAACCCAAGCCCCTGCCAGCGCCACACAGCTTCTTCTTGACGTGGTATTCAAAAGATATCCTCTTGTCATTATGAGCAATTTAAGCCGCAACAGCTTCTATATGATGGCTTATGAGAATTTCTCTTCACGCTCCTGCCCTTCTACGGGGGTATACAGCGAGCTTATCGTACATGGTGCTTCAACCATGCACCCCGATGATAAACAACTGTTTATGGATACCTTTGACCTTCAGGATCAGATAGACAGCTACAATAAAGGACAGAGGACGCGCAGCGTTATCACAAGACAGCGGGGCGACGACGGAATTTACCGCAAGGTGGAAACCACCAACTATTATGTAAAGAACCCCTCTGCCGATGATATTTTAGCAATTACCCTTTCAAGAGCTATTGAGTGATAAAAATAAAAAATTCTGAATACATCTGTTTATATTGGTAAATAGTAATACAAAAAGTAATAGCAGTTACATATTATACAATTCGTTTATGGAGGATATAATTGTGACTGCTATTTTTATCTGCGGAGCAAAGAGTGACAGGGATTTTGAAATGCTGTTCAAGGGAATTTTATCGGAGAATTACCGCATAACCTATATAAAAAACAAATCCGTTTGTCAGTGGGGCAAGGGCTATGAGCTGGTGTCGGCGGATTTTGAAGGCTTTGAGGAGATCTGCGCGGAAAAACCTGTTTTCCTTTTAAAAAAGGACTGTGTTCCCGATTTCGCTTTTCCCGAAAATTCTATGGTAATTGCATTTTCCGAAAACGAAAAACAGCTTACCGCCCTGAAAAATCAGCCCATACACCCCATAACCTGCGGATTCGGAAAAACCGACAGCTTTTCCTACACCAGCCTTTCGGACGAAAAGATAGTTGTTTCTCTCAATAGGGAAATAACTGCCCTTTCGGGGAAAAAGATGCAGCCCCTTGAACTGCCCTTGGAAATACCCAAGGGAGTGGAGCTTTACTCCGTTATTGCCTTTACTGCTTTGAGAATTATGCTTGACGATTATAATTCGGAAATTGGGGAATTGATATAAGTGATTGGATATTACTGCATTGTTTTTGTTACTGATTTGATGATTGTGCTTAACAGATTTTAAATGGAGATCGGGGAGCTTATTTGAAGTGTTGACTACTTTGCTGAAATATGCTATAATATTATAAGATAATTGATATTTTGACTATGTTGGGAGGCAGTATAATGAAAAAACACCATAAAATTTTGCTCATCACAGCAATTATTATTTTGCTGACAGTTTCGCTGCTTCCCTTCAAGATTGTGATGAAGGACGGCGGAAGTGCAGAATATAAATCTTTACTGCCTGTCTATTCTGTAACACGTTATCACCGTCTTCCCCCAGGTGATTCACTTGAACCCATGAAAGGAACCAGAATAGAAATACTCGGATTTGAAGTTTACAATGACTTTCAGGAAACAGAATGATTTTTACCCCCAATGAATAATGGCAGATTATTCATTGGGGCGTTTTATTCGCTTAGAAAATCCATTTTTCCCCTTGATATTTACCCGGAAATGGTGTAAAATGTTATATAAATATAATAACCATTAAGATAAAAGGAATAATAGTATGAGAGTCGCACTGTTTACAGAAACCTATCTCCCCGCAGTAAACGGAGTTGTGACCCATGTAAAGACCCTGAAAGAGGGTCTGGAGCTTTTGGGTCATAAGGTTATCATTGTTACTGCCGATTCCAACGTGAAAAAAACACAGGCGTCAAAGGACATTATGTACTGTCCTGCGGTAAAGCTTGAAAAGATATACGGCTATGATGTTGCCTCACCGCTGAGCGCAGACCGTTTAAAGATGATAAAGGACTTTAATCCCGATATAATCCATATCCATAATGAGTTTGGCATAGGAATTTCGGGAGTGCTTATGGCGAGAACCTTGAAGATCCCTTTGGTTTACACCATGCACACTATGTATGACGATTATGTTTATTATATCGCCAATAACGGTCCCACTCAGAAGCTGTTGACCTCAGCTACTCACAGATACGCCAAAATACTTGCCGCTGCTGCCAGCGCAATAACAGGACCTTCCAAAAAGGTTGAAGAGTATTTCCGCCGCTGCGGTGTGGATAAGCCTGTTACGGTTATCCCCAATTCGGTGGAGACCGACGTGTTTAACCGCTATACCGTTCCAAAGGAAAAAACGGACGAGATCAGACAGCGTTACGGCTTTGACGAAAATGATCTTGTTTTCTGCTTTTGCGGAAGAATGGGACAGGAAAAGAACATAGGCACTCTTCTTGAATATTGGGCAAAGAATGTCAAGCACGATGACGGCGTTAAGCTTTTGCTTATAGGCGGAGGTCCCCAGCTTGACGAGTTCAGGGAGGACGCAGAAAAGCTTGGAATAACCGACACTGTGGTATTTACGGACAGAGTGGAGCATAGGGACATACCGCCCTACTATGCCGCCTGTGACTGCTATATCACCGCTTCCCTCACCGAGTGCCATTCCATTTCAATGATGGAAGGACAGGCAACGGGAATGCCCGTTCTCACCATTCGTGACGAGCTTAATATGGATCAGATAGAGGAGGGCGTCAACGGCTTTTCTTTCCGCAATGCAGATGAGATGTACGGGCACATTATGAAATTGAAGACTATGTCTGAGGAGGAATTGGACAAGCTTAAGCGTACATCGAGAGAATCCATTGTTTCCTCGGGAACAAAGTCCATAGCGGAAAAGCTCCTTACTGTCTATAATACAGCGATCAATGACTACAACAGCGAAAGAATGTACAGAAAGCTGCCAAGGTATGCCAAGAAGGCCTACAAAGCCCGTTACGGAAATATTTCGGGGACATACAAGCCCGCAAGACCAAAGCGCAATGTTACTGTGAAAGCAAAACGCGTCACCGAAGAAGAAAGGCTCAGAAGAAAGCAGGAGCAAAAGCACAGAATAGAACGGCAGAACGCCGCTCACGAAATACGCAGACAGCACAATAAACGCAACCGCAGCAAATAATACTAATAACCATTTAAAAAATGGATAAATCCATTTTTTAAATGCCCTGCCGCAATAGCGGCAGGGTGAGGGAGCAAAGCTCCCTCAGTTATTGTATTGAACTTAAATAACCACCGCCCTTGGCGGTCTTTCGGCAAAGCCGAAAGATTTGAATTGTGGATTTTATCCACAATTCAAATGGTTATTAGTATAAAAACCGTATCATTTATCAAATATTACCGCCAAGAAGGATAAAAAAATGTCGGACTATATTTTAAACTTTTTCAGCGGACTTTTTAACAGTACCGCAGCAGATATTATTATTTCCGTTGTTTTCCTTATAATAGGCTTTTTAGGACTTATCAAGGGAGCTGATATTTTTGTGGACAGCGCGTCCCAGATCGCCGCAAAGCTTAAAGTCCCCCTTATAGTTATAGGACTTACCATAGTGGCATTCGGAACCAGCGCCCCCGAAGCGGCAATCAGCATAACCTCGGCTTATCAGAACAATGCCGGAATTGCGGTGGGAAACGTTTTAGGCAGCAATGTTATGAATATTCTGTTAATTTTAGGAATTTCCGCGCTTATTTGCCGGCTTCCCGTCAAAAAAACCACATTTATGTATGAAATACCATTTGTGGCGTTTATAACTGCCGTGTTGCTGCTGATAGGCTATATAGGCGGCAGTGTTGACCGTATAGACGGTGTTATTTTGGCGGTACTGTTCGTTGTGTTTATGGCTTATTTATTCAAGCTTTCCAAAAGCGGTGATTCCTCCCTTGCCGACGATGTACCCGAAATAGACGAAAACGCTTCAATTCCCAAAATGATAATCTTTGTTATTATTGGTATTGCAATGGTGGTTCTGGGCAGTGACTTCACCGTCAGCGGAGCTACCAAAATTGCGGAAATAGCGGGACTTGACGACCGCATAATCGGACTTACGGTAGTGGCATTCGGCACATCTCTCCCCGAGCTTGTGACCTGTATACAGGCGGCAAGAAAAAAGAAAACCGATATTGCGATCGGTAATATAATCGGCAGCAATATATTCAATATACTTTTCGTTCTGGGAGTTTCCGCCTTGGTTTCTCCCTCACCTATCATATTTCAGGATTCCTTTATTATTGATGCAATCATGGCTATTGCTGCGGCACTTATTTTGTGGCTGTTGTGTCTTAATAAGAACAAAAGCTTTGGTAAGGTCGGGGGAATTATCATGCTTGCGGTGTATGCGGGATATTTTGCTTATCTGTTTTTGCAGCCTTCCCTTGTATAGTGTGTTTTTATGATAAGATGAGGGTTTTATGAAGAAAAAGGAAAAGGCGGTTATATTGACCTCTATCGGCATGGCTTCGGTTCTTTTGAATTTTTTCGGAATGTTCGGAATTTGTGTTTTGACCTTGCAGTTTGATATTTATCTTTTACTTTCCGTTGTCCTCTGCACTGTTCCGATAGCGGTGGCTGCATTTATTGGGCAAAGAATGATAGCAAAGCGCTTTGATAATAAAATCAAATGGATCAAGTTAGTTTTTTTCTGTTCTCCTCTGATAGCCGTTCCTCTTTATATATGGCTCTCCTACATCATATTAAGGGCTCATATTTCGGACAACTTTGGATATATGTCGTCGTTTATGTTTATTACCTTCGCAGTGGATTTGGCGGTCTTTGTATGGTTTGGTATGCTTGAAGGCTTTGCGTATCTGCTTAAAGGAGAAAAATAATAAGTTGAAAATCAAAAGGACTGTAAAACCTTAACATTTTTACAGTCCTTTGTGTTGTGCATAATTTGGTTAACGATTATGATTATTCCTACATTCCCCAAATATTAAAAACATCATATTCCTTGAAGTTGTCCTCTGCCCAAGGTTCAAGCTCCGACAAAAGCTCCATGTATTCACCGCATTTTTCCGAAAGAACGGTTTTCAGCTTTTCCCACTGTTCAAAGCTGACCTCGGTAACACCGTAATAGTCAAAATCATCAAGCACCCTGTAAAGGATCTTTCCCATGCCCATTGTGTTAAAAAGATCAGCGGGCATATTAAGGGAGTCCTCTTTCCAGCATTCACTGTCGTATTTCCCCCTCTGAAATTCTATAAAACAGGTGGAATGACGTTCTTTACGCTGTTCTTCATTTATGAAGTATTTCATAAGATCACCTCTCAATACTTTTGCAAGCTCTAATTATTGCAGATCTGACAGCCGAAACAGCTTAGCAAAGTCCCGTGCTTTGGGCACTTTGGGAAACCCAAGAGAACAGGGTCGGAGGGATTTGCAGCTTTGAGCCATTCTTCCAAAGCTTCGGGTTTGATATTGTCTGTGCCGATTTTTGAAATAAGCTGCGCGAACTTGTCAAGGCATGAGAAAAGGAGCTCTTCATTTGGAGCATATTCCAAAAGCTCCCACCCTGCCTTGTTTTTTGCCGCTTCGATGACCTTTAAAAGAAAAGTCCTGTTTTCCTCAAAGGTTTCCTTGTTCCACGGCATATCGCAAACGTCAAAGCCCACAGTTCCCATGCCCGCCTTGCTTTGATCCTTTTCGGCAAGCCAGACTATCAGCCTTTTTTCTTCTGCGGTTTGGGCAAGGTTTGAGCCGCTTAAAACAAGCACGTTGATAAGAACGTCTGTCAGCCCGTTGCTCATCTGAATACATTCGGGATAATTCCCTGCACCCGACCAAACAATATTTGCCATTATGTTCCCGTATACTCCTTTAATTCCTCCAAAAACTCCTTATACTCGTCATCTGTCCAATAAAAGGTCAATTCCTCCTCGGAAAATTCACTGCCTTTATAGTCCATAAAATGCTCTCCCACATCATATCCAAGCCTGTTCAGCACCGCCTGCGCAAACTCTCTGAAAAACATTCCGATGCCCGTAATCACGTTTCCGTCCTCAACCACAGGCTTATGTACAAAATGAGTTTTATCAACAAAAGGAAAGGTATCCGCCATTTGCATAAAATATCCCGAGGTAAAGTCTTTTCCCTCCAGCAATCCGGATTTTGAAAGCAATATGGGCGAAGAGGAAATTGCGGCAATAAGGGTATCAGCATTTTTCCCTTTTCTCAAAAAATCTATCAGCTTTTCATCGAATAAAGGCGCCAAAGGGAATATCGTTCCGGGAAGTATCAAACAATCATAGTCAGAAATATTTGCTTCATCTACGGTTTTATCAGGCATTACCGAAAATCCGTCCTCACTTGTGTACGACTTTTTTTCGCTTGCAATAATATCGATCTTTTCCTCAAACCATACCGTGAGGCAGGAGGTCAAACAGGTTATCTCCTGTAAAGAAAAGTTTGGATAAATAAGAACCGCATATTTTCTTGTACTCATACTTG
Source organism: uncultured Ruminiclostridium sp. (assembly GCA_964636555.1). Taxonomy (GTDB): domain Bacteria; phylum Bacillota; class Clostridia; order Oscillospirales; family Ruminococcaceae; genus Ruminiclostridium_E. The sequence continues at coordinate 41,106 of CAZWRZ010000017.1, read as the reverse complement.
CTCCTTTCTCAATGGCACTCCTTGTTATTCACACTCTTTATAAAAACGATCCAAAGCATCCCGCTCCTCACAAGGTATATCAGGCTCGATAAGCCCCTTTTTATCATCAACACGTCTGAAATGCTTGGTGGATATCTGAACTATTGCTCCCGAATTTGGCAGCCGGAATACCGAAATTTCACCGTATCCGTTGGGATCGTTGCCTGGAGCTTCTCCGATTATCGTACCCAAGCCGTTATCCTTTACAAATTCCGCAAAAAGCATAGCCGAGCTGAAGCTGTAATTTGAGGTAAGCAGATACAGCTTTCCGTTAAACAACATATCATCATATTTTTCGTTTTCGATAACGGTTGGAGAAGTTTTAAAAATAAAGCACCCCAATCTCCAATCATAACTGCCTGTCTTAAAGCTGTCTATATTCAGATATTTGAAAAACTCGTCAGCCACAAGAGAATTTCCGCCGCCGTTGTTTCTCAGGTCAACCGCTACATTGGTTATTCCCTGCTCCTTTATTTCCGTAAACATTTTCTTGACAGTATTTATGTATTCGCTGTTATAATTACACTCGTCCAAGGTAAGAACTGCGGCGTTTTTCTCCTTGTTTATCTCATAGCTTACAAAGCTGTATTCCTCGTTGGTGTTGTTGTCGATATTGTTGAATTCAACATACTCCTCATAAGTGACAAAATCGGCTTCGGTCACCTTCCGGTCGATTTTTTCACCGTCCTTGGTTTCATAATTGTAGGTTACTCCGTCCTTCACCGATATTCCTAAATAATCCAAGCCCTGCAAGGTATTAACGTATCGCTGCAGACATTCTTTTCCATAAGATTTTACCTCATAGCTTACCTTATCATGACAAAAGGAGCTTGTATCGAGAAGCTGCTCCCATGTCATTCCGTTTATGCCTTGGAGAATGTCTCCCGCTTTGCTATGACTGTAAGCGTACTTCATATATTTTTCACCCAGATAATTCATTGTAATATGAGTATGCCCGTCCCCCAAGAGAAAGCACATACTTTGTATTTCCTGAGCCACCTTGTTTACCGTAATTTTATCGGCTTGTTCAAAAGCGGAAACCGCATCGTCGTACCGCTTCTGAATATCTGAGGGGATTCTCTCGTAAAATGCGGGGTGAAGCTTTTTCAGATATTTCATGACATAATCCAGATCAGCCTTTGCCTGCGCATAAGTAAGCTCACTGTCATATTCCTTGCAGTACCAATATGCAGCGTCGGAATAAAAGATGATGCTGTTCCAATAGGGGTTACAGTAGCTTCCGAAAAGGGATAACGCTATTCCCAAAAGGCAGAAAAAGGAAACAACCAGCTTTCCCGCTGTTTTCCCTTTGAGCTTTATCCACATTATTACAGCGGCTGCCAAAATGCCGCAGGAAATTATTATTGATATCCATTCGGGCATTTGGAGCAGGATCAAGTTTAGCAGAATAACAGCAACAACGATTATAACCAACAAAACAGGGGTCAGCCATAAAAAAGGATTTTGCCTTGTTTTTGATTTGAAACGCTTTTTTGTCATATTCATTTTGAATTTTCTCCTTTCATTACAGCACTTTCTCCATATATCCACAGGTAAAAGGGAAAAAGTCAAACTTCTCGGTTCCTGTATGCTCAGCGCCAAAGCTTTCATACCACTTTCTGAGCCTGATATTCTCTTCTACGATACCTATAAACATTTTTTTACAGTTCACGCTTTTCGCCATTTCAAAAGCATGCTTTAGCAGTTCTTCACCTATCCCCTTATGTCTGTATTCGGGAATGACGCAAAGATTGTTCAGCTCACATTCGCCAACCTCCTTTACATAAAGCGAGTAATAACCAACGATTGTGTTATCCTCACAGTATTTGAACATCAGGCGTTTTTCATGTTCAAGCTGCCAAAATAAGCGTTCTTCGGTGACTGCAAACCCCGTAAATCTCGGAGCATTTTCCTCGGTAAAGCCAAATTCCTCCGCAACCGTTAAAAAGCTTTCTCTGATTGCCTTAACGCAGCTTGGAATATCGGCTTTTTCTATTTTCTTTATTTTTTCGGAATTTGTGATTTCCGTCATTATTCCCAACTCCTTCACTGAAAATATTTTACCGCTTTATTTTGATCAAGTAAAGTTTTTTAGCTTATTTCAATTTCAATTCAAGGTTTATCACTTTACCCAATCTCTGTACCCCATTTCTTTTCCGTGACCGAAGCAAATCATTCTGTCTCCGATCTCGCATATCTTTTTTGCGCTTTTAAGCATTTCCTCTTTATCGTTATACAGCATGGAAACCGTGGGATAAAACATATTCATCAGCGCATCGCCCACAATCAGATATTTTTTGTCAACATCGATTGCTATTGAGCCTTTTGTATGTCCTGGGACGGCTATGATTTCTGCAGGAATGCCGTACTCCTCCAAGGTGTCGCCGCCATTCAAAAGCACGGTAGGCTCAAATGCGGGTATTTCGTCCTCTCGAAAGCTTTTTTCAGAAAAAGCAAGCACTATTTTTCCCAAAAAGCTTTCAGCCTTTAAAGGCTGCCTCATATTGTCCCCTATCAGCGGAATATCCTCGCTGTTCATAGCAATAGGTACACCCAGCTCTTTTGAAAGGTAAGCGGCATTTTGTATGTGGTCGATATGCCCGTGTGTAAGCACTATCAGACGAATATTATAACCTTTACAGGCATTTAATATCTTTTCTCTGTATTTGGTATGGCAGGTATCCGCCAAAACCGCATTATCCCCATTTGAGATAATGAAGCAATTCCCGTTTCCGCATTTAATTCGTTTTACTTCCGTCATTTTTGTCTCCTGTTATTTTTTGAAATAGTTGGAAATAGGCTTAATCCTATTATTTTTCTCAATACGGGAATAGGCTTGATAATATGATATGCAAGCACCGTCAGCGCAAAGCTGCCTATTGCGATCAAAATCGGCTGTAACGGGAAAACAGTGCATATCTGAAGCACATAATACGCAAGCGCAACCAGAATGGATTGATGAAGAATGTATATGGGGTAAGATGCGCCGTTGAAATATTCCGTAAATTTCGTTTTCTTATTCAGATGTCTCTTACCGAATACGATAATTACCAAAATAGAAGTCCAACCCACAAAATTCACCATCAAATCGCCGTAATAAGCGAAATTCCAATACAGAACCCCTAAAGCCGCTATTCCCGCAGCCCAGACTAATGACAGCCATATTATGTTTTTTTCCAAGGTTTCAATTACCTTGTCATTGCCGAGAAAATAATAGCCCAATAAATACAGCGCTAAATTCTTTCCAAGGCTAAAGCTGCCGAAATTCCCCAAATAGTACATAAGCCATACAGGTATGAAAAGCAGCAATACTCCCCACGAGGGAAGCTTTTCGATTTTGGAAACCGCCTTTTCATAAGGAACAAGCTTAAAGACTATCAGCGAAAACATTGAAATAACAAACAAAAACAATATAAACCATAAGTGTCCCGGAGTAAATGCGCCGTCATAGCCGCTCATATCGGTATAATTTGTAAAAAAGTATTGCAGATTCCGGAATATACCGCCGTCGTAATAAAAAAAGAATTTACGGCAGAAAAAGGTCTGAAAAGGCACAAGTAAAACCATACCGCAAATAAAAGGAACAAGCAGCTTTTGAACACGGTTCGCCGCAAATTCCTTATAGGAACGTTTCTGAAGGCTGTACCTTGCGCTCACTCCCGCCAGCACAAAAAGCAGCGGCATAAACCAAGGATTGATAAGCACTATCAGGGTGCTTAAAAGCCTGCTTTCCCCCTGCCACACATAAAACTTCATGCCAAAATCATTCCAGATCATAAAGGTGTGTACGGGGAACAAAAACAGAATGGTTATATTTCTAAGATTGTCAATATAATGCTTTCTCATTTTCCTGTTTCCGTTCAGTCAAAATTATAAAAATTCATCGTTTCCCTGTTTCTGTATTCATGCTTTTCATAATACCCGATAAGCTCTCCGCTTTCATTGCGCAGCGCCACCATGTAAACATCTTTATTCTGCTTTTCATTATGAAAGGTGTAAATTATATTGTTGTCGGTATTTTCCGAAAACCAAGCCACAACCTTTTTGATCATTTCATTGGATTTTTCGTTGTGGCAGTCTAAAAGACTTTTGCCTGTAAGGTCACCGTGCTTTGAATACTGCATTTTTGCGGCAGGGTTCATATAAATGATTTTGTGCTGCAAATCGCAGATGACTACGGCAGCTCTGTCTTGGTCTATTATGCTTTTAAAAAAATGTGACAATTCCATAAGAAAACCTCACTTTTCAAATCTGAATTTCCAAAAATCAAAATTGCTTCCGGGCAGGAATGTAAAGGACAAATTTCCCTTTCCCCTGATATCTTGTATGGGGAAACGCCTTTCGGTATACTCCTCACAGCCCTCAAACTCAACCAGAATGCGGCTGTTTTCCTCTCCCTTAAAGTTAATGTGAATACTGTTAAGCGGCAGAGCCGATCTTCCTGTTATAACAATAGCAGAGGGTATCTCGGCAAAGTCAAACTCGCCGAAATCAAGCAGTACATTGTTTCCAATTCCCGTCACCTGTTCCTCTTCGACATTAAAGCTGTCGCCGTAGATCTTTTCACATTCCGCAGCAAGGTGGGAGGAGTATTCCGCGTCGGATTTCTCAAAGGAAAATCCCTTTACATGATACCTGTCAGAGGACATCATCACCAAAGTGTGAACCCCTTTCAGCTTTTTGGAAAGCTTAAAGGTATTGGGCTTGTAGGTAAGCCATTCGGGCGGCTCGTGATAGGTGAAATCTCCCACAAGCTCACCGTTTTCTGTTGGCTTTCCGTCATAGAATTTTATTTTCACAGGAGTAGTGCAGTTGGCATAAATAGGTACAGTAACGGTATCACTGCCGTATTTTCCAAAATCCACATTCTCAAATCCGAACCATGCGTTTTCGCCCTCAAAGCCCGCACCCCGTTCAATGCCGTTTCCCGCTTTTTCTCCACAGGTGTACAGTCCTCCCCATACAAAGCCGTAGGGGTCAAATACCGCCGCTCCCAAGCCCTCAACGTCCATTTGAATTGCGGAAAGCACACGATAGCAGTCTGTTCCGTTTTTGCACAGTCCTCTGAAATAAAACCTTCCGTCGCCCTTTGCATTTATTGTAATCCTGTTATCGCTTATATCCGTTATCTCCGCTAAATTGGACTTGATGCCAATCTCGTTGGTTATCTTGTATTCTATCTCATTTCCGTAGGTGGAGTTATGGGGCAGTATCATGGCGGTTACGGTAATTTCCCTTTGTTCGGGGGTGAATTTGAGAGAGGGTGCAAGAAACTCAATTTTTCTTACGGGAATTTCCTCTGCTCCTCCGCGGCTGTCTATCTCTCTGTCGGTGTTTTCCGCCACGCAGGACAGTCCCTGTACCTCTCCGCAAGCCTCCGCCCTTAAAGTCAAAGTTTCTTTGGGCAATTCGGGTGAGCTTACCTCGACCTTAATTTCTCCCTCATAATCCTTGGCGGCGATAATTGCGGCTAGCTTGCCGTTAAACAGGCGTCTTGAAGTACCCTTGTACTGCTCAAAATCTGTGCTGTCGCCGTTGTCAAGACCTACAAGCCTTCCCGCACCGCTGACCCTTACAAGTACGCGGTTGTTGGCGTTGGCAACAAAGCTGCCCTTTTCGTCAAGTGCGGTGATATCAAGGAAAATCAAGTCCTGTCCGTCAGCGTTCATTTCTTCTTTATCCGCCTTTAATTCAAGCCTTGCGGTATCTCCGAAGGAGCAGATAACCTCTTTCGCCCGCTCCATACCGTTCCCGTCATAGCCTATTGCAAGCAGTTCTCCCTTTTCATAGGGAATTAAATAATCCGCCGTAAGAACGGTTCCGTGCTTATGATCTATCTGCTTTTTGCCCAAGGATGTGCCGTTTAAAAACAGTTCGGCGCAAGGCAGATTGGTGGCAACGCGCACATCAATTTCCTGCCCCTCCGAAAAATCCCAGTAAGGAAAAATATGCACAAAGGGGGCTTTTTGGCAGTCTGTCCATTCCGACTGGAAAATATAGGAGCTGTCCTTTCTGAATCCCGCCGTGTCTATCTGTCCGAAATAGCTGTTTTTGGTGTCGTAGGGGGTGGACTCGCCGATATAGTCAAATCCGCTCCAGATAAACTGCCCCGCGCAGAATTCATTGTCCCTATCGGGTATTATACAGCCCTCGGTATTTGGTGCTGCCCAGCCCGTAGTGCTGTTTCCGAGAGAGGAACACTGCTTGTCGTCGTCAGCTAAAACAGGGTAGTTTAAGGGGAAGTGGTACACACCCCTGCTTTGCACGACAGATGCGGTTTCGCTGCCGTAGATCATCCAGTCGGGGTGCTTTTCATGGTGCTTTTTATACAGTCTTTCGCCGTAGTTATAGCCTGCCAGCTTAAACAGATCGGTGCATTTCTGCGCATTCTCCCATTCAAGATAGTTTGAGCCGCTTGTAACATAGCCGTTGTGTCTTGTGTCGTGCTGTCTCACAAAGGCGGTAAGCATGGAATTTATCTCCTGTCCTCTTTCATCGGCGTGTACGTCGTAAATTTCGTTGCCTATGCTCCAGCCGATAAGAGAGGGGTGGTTTCTGTCCCGCCTTACCCAAGCGGCTACATCTTTTTCAGCCCATTCTTTGAAAAATCTCGAATAGTCAAACTCCGTCTTTGCCCTTTCCCACATATCAAAGCCCTCGGAGAGAATGAGGAAGCCCATTTCGTCCGCGCACTCCATAAGCTCAACGGAGGGCATATTGTGGCTGGTGCGTATGGCGTTTATGCCCATTTCACGCAGTTTTTTAAGGCGAATTACAACCGCCGCCCTGTTCTGCGCCGCGCCAAGGGCTCCCAAGTCGTGATGTTCGCAGGAGCCGCGGAGCTTCAAATGTTTTCCGTTAAGGAAAAAGCCCTTATCTATGGTAAACTTAATTTCTCTGAAGCCGAATTTGCAGCTTTCCTCCTCAATGACATTTCCGTCAAGAATAAGCTGCGAAACCATAGTATAAAGACAGGGATTTTCAATGTCCCATTTTTCGGGGGATTTTACCTGTATGGTTTGCAGAGAAAGGGCGTAATTCTCTCCCTCTTTTCTTACCGCTGAGGGAATAACGCTTCTGTCAACAGCAGACACGGCGGAGCAGACCTCGCCGACAACGTTGTCCTCTCTGTCCTTTACAATATGCTTAACAAATAAGCTTTCGTTTTTCTTTTTGGCAATTTCAGAGGAAACAGTAATGGTGTCCCCCTCGGTGCTGATATAAATTCCGTCTGCAAGAAAATGTGTTTCGGGGGTCTCCTTCAGCCACACCTTGCGGTAAATACCCGCTCCCGAATACCAGCGTGAATTTGGAGACTGATAGTTTACCCTTACTGCAATAAGGTTTCCGCCCTCTTTGAGCAGCTCGGTTATATCAAATTCAAAGGTGGAATAGCCGTATTTCCACACTCCCGCCGATTTCCCGTTGACAAAGACCTCGCAGTCCTGATAAACTCCCTCAAAGCGGATCGAGGTAAGGGTATTGTCCTTTTTATGATAGCTGAATTTCTTTCTGTACCAGCCGTTGGAGGTTTCGTACAGATTTTTTGTGTTTTCGATAAGGTAGTCGTGGGGAATGTCCACTTCTTTCCAGTTGAAGCCTTCGGAATATTCAAAGGTGCCGAAGGGCTGCTTTGAAAACTGCCAGTTATCGCAGAAAAGTATTTTTTTGCTCATATTGTTTTACCTCGTTTTATAAAAGCGTTCCGCCTCGCAGAAGCAGAACGCTTTGTTTTTTTAATCTCCCGTAGATTCCCTTAAAACCAAGCTGTGGGGCAGCAGATAAACGCTTTTGTCGGGGATATCGCTTTTCATATTGCTCACAAGCTTTTCGATCACCAGCTTTCCCTGCATGTAACAGGGCTGCTCCACGGTAGATAGGCGGGGAACAAATATATGCGAATAAGCAATATTGTCAAAGCCGAAGAAAAGCAGATCCTTCCCGATTTTTATTCCCTTTGAAATGGCATGGTTCATAGCTCCGATAGCTATCATATCCGAAATGGAGAAAATAGCCGTCGGGGGGTTGTCCAGCTCCAGCAGATACTTGCAGCCGCTTGTTCCCGAATCGGAATCGTAATTTCCGTAAAAAACAAGCTTGTCATCGAATGGGATCCCGTGTTCCTCCAAAGCAAGCCGATAGCCCTTTTCACGGTCAACGGAGCTTTGGCTTCGGGTTTTGGTGGAAATAAGGCCCACTCTTTTGTGACCCTTTTCTATAAGATAATTTACCGCATCTCTTCCTGCCTTAACGTTGTCTATGGAAACGGTCAGCGCATTGGTGCCCTCCTGACGTTCAAGACAAAGAGCGACATTATAGTTTTCCGCCAGCTTGGTCATGGTGGAGGATTCCTGTTTCACGCCCAAAAGCACCGCTCCGTCCACCGAATGGGACATAAGCATCTTCAAAAGGTGCATTTCATGCTCGGGGTTATCATGAGTTGTGGCGATAAGTATATCATAGCCTAAATTAAAAGCCGCTTCGTCCATTCCCTTAAGCACTTCGCCGTAAAAGCTCTGACCTGCGTCGGAAATTATGGCTAAAATACGTTTGGTTTCGCTTTTCCGCAGATCTCTGCCCAAGGTATTTGGACTGTAACCCAGCTCCTCCATAACACGGGTGACCTTTTCCACCGTTTCGTCCGACACGTTGGAGTGCTTGTTGAGAACTCTCGATACGGTGGCTACGGAAACGTTTGAAGCCTTTGCCACGTCTTTTATAGTAATTGCCATTTTTCCCCTCCCACATTTTTCCGCAATCATATTTTTTTAATTTATATTGAATACACAAAAACATTACAGGGACAACAACCGATAAGAAAATTTGTCGAAATGTCCAAAAATAATATGTAACTAAGTTACATTTTATCATAAAGAAAACTTATTTACAACTTGTATATTAGCCAAAAATACTATAATTTGTTTATTAAAATAATACTAATTAGCTAATCGTAATAAAAAATGGGCTGTGTTTGGTATAGCTTTTTATAAAAATTTGTCGAATATAACAATATTCCCTCGTTAATTTTGTGAATTATTTTACTTTACTTTTTTCTTAATTTAACTTAAAATATTTATGTAAAGTTAAACCCTTTCAGTTTATTCGCCGATATGGCGGGGGACAATATTATGATCAAGAAAACCGTTACTATGAGCGACATTGCTGCCGAATTGGGCTGCAGCACCGTTACCGTTTCCAAAGCTTTAAGCGATAAGGACGGCGTAAGCGATGAGCTGAGGCAGAGGATAAAGCAAAAAGCCAACGAAATGGGCTACCGCGTAAGTTATGTATCAAAAAATTCCAAGGAAGCCCTTACCTACAATATCGGAGTGCTGGTTGCAAAAAGATTTATAAGCGACGCCAGCGCGTTTTATTGGGTAGTGTACCGCTATATTGTGGAGCTGCTCCAGAAACAAAGCTATTACGGAATTCTGGAGGTCATCACCGAAAAGGACGAACGGGTTGGACTTATGCCCAATTCCATAAGCGAAAAAAAGATAGACGGAATAATCGCCCTCGGACAGTTTTCCGACACCTATGTGGAAAAAATGCTGTCGGCGCAGATTCCCATAGTCTTTCTGGATTTTTACAGCAGCCGTTCAGATGTGGAGACTGTGCTTTCGGATAACTTCTTCGGCTCCTACTCTATCACAAATTACCTTATCAACAACGGACACCGCCGTATAGGCTTTATCGGCACGATTACCGCTACCTCCAGCATTCAGGACAGGTATATGGGATATTACAAATCTCTGCTGGAGCATGGAATACCCTTAAGAGACGATTGGGTAATAGACGACAGGGACAGCGAAGGCGTGAATTACAAATCCATAAGATTCCCCGACGAAATGCCCACGGCTTTTGTGTGCAACTGCGACGACACTGCCTATCAGGTGGTAAACCAGCTTAAATCCATGGGCTACCGAATTCCCGATGATATTTCGATAGTGGGCTATGACAACCATATCTACTCCACCATAAGCAACCCGAGAATCACCACCATGGACATCAACAGCTACCACATGAGCAGCGAGGCGGTGGAAATTCTCATAAGGAAAATACGGGACAACAACTACCACTGCGGCAGAATTCTTGTAACCGGAAAGCTGCTGGAACGCGACAGCGTAAAAAATCTTAAGGAAAACAAAGATTATTAAAAATACCGAAACATCAAAAAATTATGATAAAATTGACGGACACTCACGCCCACTATGACGACGACGCCTTTGACAGCGACAGAGAACAGCTTTTAACAAGGCTTTTTGAGGAATCTGTGGGCAAAATAGTCACAGTTGGCTGCTCACAAAAAAGATGGCGGCCCGCAATATCCCTTACGGAACGCTTTGAAGGGATGTACGGCGCTCTTGGACTTCACCCCGAGGATATTGGGGACGCAAGCGATGATTGGGAAGAGATATTGAAGGAGCTTTTAACGCTTCCCAAAATCAAGGCTTTGGGCGAGATCGGTCTGGATTACCATTATGAGAGCTTTGACCGAGAGGAGCAGATAAAATTTTTCCGCCGCCAGATAATTATTGCCAAAGAAATGGATATGCCTATAATAATTCACAGCAGAGACGCCACAGAGGACACAATGAACATTCTGCGTGAATTAAGACCCGAAAAAGCGGTAATGCACTGCTTCAGCGGCAGTCCCGAAACTGCAAAGGAGCTTATTGCCATGGGGCTGTATATCAGCTTTACGGGCGTTCTCACCTTTAAAAATGCAAAAAAAGCCATATCCGCCTGCGGGGTTATCCCTGCGGACAGGCTTATGCTTGAAACCGACTGCCCTTATATGGCGCCTGTTCCTTTAAGAGGCGAACGCTGCGACAGCTCAATGATATTGTACACCGCAGCAAAAATGGGAGAGATCAAGGGCTTTAGCGCCGAAGAAATGATAGATATCTGCAATAAAAATGCGGATAGGTTTTTCGGACTGGAGAACACTTGATTTTCAAGTTAAAATGTGATATATTAATACTAATTCACGATTGAAAGGAGACAAATTATTTGCGGGGATATTTTGCGTCCTGCAAGGAAGAGGATGGGACGATGACGCAGCAGGGCACAAAACAGACCGCAAATAATGTCTGCTTTCAGTCGGGGATTAGTATAAGTAAAAAAGAAATCTGAAAAAGAAAGGAAACCGCAATGGACGCAGACGGGCGAAAACGAAAACCTTCTTATTATTTACTGTATCCCCTGATCGTATTGGAAAATGGACTTAACGCTTTACTGAAAAAAACCTTGGGCGAAAGCTACAAGGCTGCCACCGAGGACGAGATAATGCTGCTGGTGGACGCGGGAGCGGAAAGCGGAGAAATCGAAACCTCATCGGTTGAGATGATCAACAATATTTTCGAGTTCGGCGACCTGAAAATATCCGATGTTATGACCCACAGAGTCAATATAGCGGCGGTAGAAGAGGGAGTAAGCACTGACGATATAGTGTACCTCGCTCTGGAGGAGGGTTTCTCGAGAATTCCCGTGTACCGTGAAAGCATAGACAACATTATCGGCATTATTCTTGTGAAAGATCTTTTGTGCCTTATCGGAAAGGAAAACTCGGAGAATTACACAGCAAAAGACTTTATACGGCAGGTTTCTTTTATTCCCGAAAGCTGCCCATGTGACGAGGCGTTTAAGCAGCTTACCGAGAACAAGTCTGGCATGGCTGTGGCTATTGACGAATACGGCGGCACGGCAGGGCTGGTTACGGTTGAGGATCTTATAGAATCGGTAATGGGCAATATTCAGGACGAATACGATGACGAAGAGGTCAGCATCAAGCAGCTTGGGAAGGATAAGTATCAAATAGAGGGCGAATGCGACCCCGAAGAGGTGCTGGAGCTGTTCGGATATGAGCTGCCGGAGGATCACGAGTATGACACCATCGGAGGCTTTGTCACCGATTTATTGGGTTATATTCCCGAGGATACGGAAAAAACGCCCCATACGGATTATGAAGATGTGCGGTTTGTAGTGACAGAGGTCGGAGATAACTGCATCAGCAAGATTATTGCATTCAGGCTTGAAAATGGCGAAAAAGAGAAAGAAAAGGATAAAGATAAGGATAAATAAATTAAGGACTGTGAATTTCACAGTCCTTAAATTATGTAACAACCTCTTACTTCTTATATCTTGAATCAAAAATCTCCTGCAATTCGGAGAATCTCTCCTGTCCCTGAATATTTCCCAAGGTATTCTTGATAATATCGGAAAGATCGTCGGAGTTCTTGGAAGTGGTGATACCTCCGTTATCCTTGACAGGTTCATTTCCGGAAGGAGCTAAAGTCACGCCGGAATCGGCAGGCTTAGCCGCAGACTGCGGATTGGAAGCAGGGGTATTGTTAAAAGTAGACTTGATAACAGGTGCGCCGGGCTTGAAACCTGTTGCGATAACAGCAATGCTGATAGTATCGGAAAGGCTTTCGTCCTGACTTACGCCCTGAATCATCTCTACAGAAGGATCGGCAGCGTCGGAAATCATTCTGATTATATCGTTAAGGTCGTTGATAGCACTGTCGGCGGACAAAGTAACGTTAACCAACAGCTTGGTAGCATGATTGATAGATGTTTCAAGCAGCGGGCTGTTGACAACCTGTGAAACAGCATCCTGAATCTTGTTTTCTCCGGTACCTGTACCGAGAGCAATATGTGCGTCGCCCGAGTTGGAAAGAATGGAACAAAGGTCGGCGAAGTCTGTGCCGATTCTGCCCGTAGTGCTTTCGTATACCACATCGGAAATTATCTTGACCGAGCGGTAAAGCACGTCATCGACCATAGCAAACGCCTGCTTAAAGCTGAGCATTTTTTCATTGGTCTTTAACAGTCTTTCGTTGGGGATTATCAAAAGGGAGTCAACATGCTTGCGCATTTCGTCAATGCCCTTTATAGCCTGATTCATCTTGTACTCGCGCTCGTACTCAAAGGGCTTTGTTACAACACCCACGGTGATGATGTTCATCTCCTGAGCGATCTCGGCAACAACGGGAGCTGCACCCGTACCTGTGCCGCCGCCCATACCTGCGGCAATAAACACGATAGACGCACCTTCAATAGCTGCTCTGATATCGTCGCTGTTTTCCTTAGCGGCTTCGGCAGCAACCTCGGGACGTCCGCCTGCGCCTCTTCCCTTACAGGTCTTTTTTCCTATCTGAATACGGCGCATAAGGTTTTTGTCCTTGTTTTTCAGAGCTGCCACATCGGTATTTACCGCAATAAACTCTATCTTATCGCGAAGGTCGGACATAACGTCTCCGCCTGCAGCCGCCAGCTCCTCAGCCTCCTTGGCGTACAGCTTAGCCATATATTCAAGAGCATTGCTGCCGCCTCCGCCAACACCGATAACCTTTATCTTAACATCATAGACGGCGGTATCATCTAAATTGTCCAATTCTGTCTCGAATCCGTCTTCATCTATAAAAACGCCCATTTTTATACCTCCGATATTTTTCTGCTCTTATAACACATATTTTTGCACTATATTATTTTAACAGATTTTATATATGATTTCAATACCTTTTTAAAAAATCTTTAACCAAAAATACAGTTTTTTTTACAACATATTGTAGAAAAAATAGTTAAATTCTACCAAATTTACAATTTTTTGGAAATTTTTCCTTATAATTATTCCTTAAGCACCGTTTTTTATTCCCATAAACTGACATTATTCATTATGGTTCGGGCTCGGGCTCGGATTCCGTTGTTTGCTCCTCTGTCACAGGTTCGGGTTCCGCGGCAGCAGTGTTCTCGTTGTTTTCATAAACAGGTCTTTTAACCACACGGTTCGGATTGGTGAGATTTAAGGTGCATTTTTCGTTTTCACCTATATCCTCTTCTATAACACGGCTGGCGTGGTAAATTTTATCGTCAAGAGCTGCCGTAGTGCCCAGATCCATTGTGATATGCCCGTCATAGCTGATCTGTACGCCGAGGGTGTCGGCTATATTCAATTCATAGTCCTTTTTAAGCCCGTTTTCCGTCATAAGCTTAACAATAGACAGTGCCAGCCTGATCCTGTTATTGTTATCATCACCCAAAATCACGCCTGCGGCTATTTCCTCCGCATCATTTTCAAGAGTGATGCCCTCCTTGGCGGTAGGTACGGGTTCCGCCGCCGCGGTAGTTTCCGAATTGCTGTCTGTTGTGACCTCCTTTTTATCCTCCTTTGGCTGCAATATCATCTGAACGCCCTTTACGACGGGACAGCCAAGGGGTGTGTCTGAAATCTCAAGCAAACGCTTTTGGTCGGAGATCACATAGTATTTTCCGCCGTAAGCAAAAGCAACAACGGCTTTGGCTGGCTCCACCGACAGTGTGAGACGGTTTGGGAAGCCTCTTCCGACCTTAGCCGATTCTATATAGACCAAATTGGATACAATGCTTTTTTCTGCCCTGCCCGTGTTTATCTTAAGAAGATTTTCTCCCTTTTCTATTCCGCAGGCTTCGATTATCTCCTCGTCGGAATAAACCGTTTCGCCGTTCACCACAAATACTCTGATATTAAAAAGCACGGTGGTGGACAGTATGGCAAGGGCAACCACCGCCACAATTCCGATAAGAACATAATAAAGGGTGTATCTGCCGGATTTTTTCTTTGCCGCAGCCCTTTGCCCGGAACGGTTTGCGGAGTGTCCGCCTGAAGAAGACGAGGATTTGGAGCGTGTGGAACTGCGCTTTGAAGAGCGGGAAGATGTTCCGTTTTTCGGCGCCTTTCCCGACGCTTTTCCCGCATAGGTTTTGGATTGCTTCGCAGTTGTCTGTTTTCTGCGCAGCTCCTCTTCCATTCTTTTTCTGTTGGCGCTTACGGGGAGATTTTCTCTTCCTGCCGAAACGCTTTTTTTCTTTTTTGTATTTTTTCCTTTGGGGGAAGGAGCTTTCCTGGGTGTATTTCCTTCTCCGTGATACTCACGATAAAGCTCCTGCTCCGACATGGTTTTTCGTTTTCTTGTTTCAAATTCAGGCATTTTTAATGGCTCCTGTGTTATTAAACTCTCTTTATATCCGCACCCACGCTTCTCAATACTCCCTCAATATTCTCATAGCCTCTGTCAATATGAGAAAGTCCCGAAATCCTTGACACTCCTTCTGCCGCGAGAGCCGCGGTTATCAATGCCGCTCCGCCTCTGAGGTCGGTTGCGACCAGCTCTGCGCCCGACAGATTTTTTACTCCCGTTACCACCGCTACCTTGCCTTCCACGCTTATCCTTGCTCCTAACCTTGTCAGTTCGGAGGCGTGCTTAAAGCGGTTCTCGAAAATATTTTCCACAAAAACCGATGTGCCCGATGTTAATGTCGTAAGCGCCATTAAAGGCGGCTGTGCGTCGGTGGGGAAGCCGGGGTGGACATTGGTTCTGACAGTGCCGGGGGATATAAGGGGTTTTTTCGCATTTATAAACATATTGCTCTGCCCGTAGGAATATATCCGACAGCCCATTTGCTCCAGAACTGCCGTTACGGGTCTCAAGTCATTGTGATCTGTTTCCGTTAAAATCAGCTCGCCGCCGCTTATGGCAGCGCAGCAAAGATATGTAGCCGCCACAATTCGGTCGGGCATAATCTTATGCTCACAGGGGTCAAGTCTTTCCACGCCCTCTATGGTCACGGTGCTGCCCCCTGCGCCAGTTACCTTTCCGCCGCATTTGTTGATAAAATTTGCCAGATCAACTATTTCGGGTTCGCGGGCGGCGTTGTGTATTTCTGTAACTCCTTCTGCAAGAGCCGCTGCCAGCATAATGTTTTCAGTGGCTCCCACAGAAGAAAATGAAAGCGTAATTTTCGCACCGTGAAGTCCTCTGGGTGCGGTACAATCCAGATAACCGTGTCTTTCCTCAATTTCCGCTCCCATTTCTCTGAAAGCAGCCAGATGAAAGTCAATAGGACGGGGACCCAGCTCGCAGCCACCGGGAAAAGAGAGCCGACAGCTTTTGCAGCGGGTGAGAATTGCCCCCAAAAAAATAATTGAAGAACGCATTTCCCTCATAAGATGTGTAGGCACTTCTACCGAGCCTATCACCGAGGAATCCACCGTTACGGTATTTTTTTCTCTTTTGCATTTACAGCCGATACATTCAAGTATGCGGCAGGCGGAATCACAGTCGCTCAGCTTGGGACAGTTATGTAAAACCGATTCGCCGCCGCACAGCGCAGCCGCTGCAAACAGCGGAAGCGCGCCGTTTTTCGCGCCCTGAACGGTTATTTCTCCCTCCAGACGCTTTCCGCCGCTGACAATGATTCGCTGCTGCTCTGCCATAATAATCACCCTTTCAATAAGCATTTACCCTTTAGTCTATGCTTATTGGGATGATTTGGTTAATTTTGCTCAGTCAGCGGTTTTCTTTCAATCAATTACAATATCAGCCCACAAGATCGATCATTTTGCTCAATATCACATCTGCCGCGTCGGTTTTAGCCAGCTTTCGCGCGTTAACGCCCATAGCCGTAAGCCTTGCCGTATCGTGACAGAGCTGTTCCACCTCGTTTATCAGCCATTTTCCGTCAAGGTTCTTGTCCTCTCTCAGAATTGCCGCGTCTGCGTCCTGTAAGGTTTTTGCGTTGTAATACTGGTGATTTTCCGTTGCATTGGGATAGGGTATAAGCACCGAGGGCCTGCCTATTGCCATTATTTCGGTAAGGCTCATTGATCCCGCGCGGGAAATGATAAGATCAGCTGCGCACATACAGGTGTACATATTATCGATATATTCTTTTAAGATCAGTCTTTCGGAATTTTTATCCACCCCGTTCTCCTCCAGCAGTCCGCCGAAGCTGTCTCTGCCGTTGCCGCCGTAGGAGTGGATATGGTTTATGTTGCCCTTTTGCTGCTCCCAAGCCATAAGCTTGGCAACCGCCTCGTTTATTTTATTGGCGCCTAAGCTTCCGCCGAGAGAAAGGATAGTGAAGCCCTCGGGAAGTCCCAGTCTGTTTCTCGCCGCTTCCTTTTCCTCAATGGGAATGTTGTTTCTCAAAGGATTTCCCGTTATCACGCAGTTTTCTGTATGCTTAAGGTGCTTCAGGCAGTCTTCCGAAAACAAAAATACCATATCGGCGGTTTTGGATAGAAGCTTGGTGGTAAGTCCGGGGTAGGAATTGCTTTCGTGGGTGACGGTTTTAACGCCCATTTTCGCCGCTTCACGCAAAACCGCTCCGCAGACATAGCCCCCCGTTCCCACGCATATATCGGGCTTAAACTCGTTTATCAGCTTTTTTACGTGCGGAAATGCCGCTGCGTAATAGTAAGCCGCCTTAATGTTTCTTTGGATATTTTTAAGTGACAGATGTCTTTGCAGCCCCGCCATTTTTATACCGTGAAAGTCATAGCCCGCCTTTTTCACAAGCTTGGCTTCCATACCGTCGGGTCTGCCCACAAAAAGCACCTTGCTTTCGGGCAAAACATTAACTACCTTATCCGCTATGGCAAGAGCGGGGTTGATGTGACCCGCCGTTCCTCCTGCCGCAATTAAAACTCTCATATTTATGTTCCTTATATAAATTAGTCAAGTTAATCAAGCTCGGCTTTTCGTGAAATATTCAGTAATACTCCCATTTCGCCCAGCTGCATCAACAGCGCCGTTCCGCCGTAGCTGAAAAACGGAAGGGAAATTCCCGTATTCGGCATTGAGTTGGAGACCACCGCAATGTTCATAAGCGCCTGAAGCCCTATCTGGAAGGTAATTCCAAAAGCGATCATCATGCCGAACTTATCTCTTGCCCTTGAGCAGATGTAAAAACCTCTCCACACAAGTATTATAAAGAGGAGAATAACCAGCATTCCGCCCACAAAGCCCAGTTCCTCGCAGATAATGGAGAAGATGAAGTCGTTTCTCGCCATGGGGAGATAGCTGTATTTCTGTCTTGAATTTCCGAAGCCCAAACCGAACAGACCGCCGCTTCCGATGGTTACAAGAGACTGATAGGTCTGGAAGGTAGTATCGCCTATATCCGATTCGGGATCTATAAAGCTGACCCACCTTGATGTAAAGTAATCGTAGCCTAAGGCGTTAAGAACAGGTATTGCCACTGCCACAAGCAATCCTACCAGCAGAAGCATAATTATCAGATATTTGGGTCGAACGCCTGCCACATACATCATAACAAAACCGATAGCAAAAACTATGATAGTACCCGAAAGGTGGGGCTGCATCATCAAAAGACCGCAGGATGCCACCAGAATTACCGCAAAGGGCATCAGTCCCTTTTTGATGTCTCTTAAATAGTCGAAGTTTTTTTCTGCAAAATATGCGAAAAGCAAAATTACCACGAATTTCAGTATTTCCGAGGGCTGGAAGGTAATAGGTCCTATTGTGAGCCAGCGCTCGGCACCTCCCTGTTCGGTAGGCTTGAGCTTTACCAAAACCATAAAAATGGCGGAGATAACGGAAATAATAATCAAAAAGGGCTTATACTTGAATTTGCGGTAGTCAAATACAGACGCCACAAGCATTGCAAGCACTCCGCCAATGGCGTAATATACCTGACGTCTTATGTAGTAAAGGCTGTCGCCGTATTTGCTGTAAGCAGTAGCGTAGCTGGCGGAAAACAGCATGATAAGTCCAAATGCCAGCAGAACTATTACCGTCATAAAAAAGGGATAGTCAAAGCCCAAAAAAGCTTCAACCTTTTTTCTCGGCTTTGATTTGGTCTTTATTGCCGCAGCAGCGCCCGCAGCGGTCAATTCTCCGCCTGTGCGCTTATTGCGGTAATTTCCGCTCCTTTCCGCAAAGCGGATGTAGTTTTGAGTACCTTCCGCAGGACGATCAGAGGTGCGGACTTTTCCGCTTGTCCTTGCCGTTCCCTTCATTTGCTTTGAGGGACCTGCGGAGCTTTTTTTCCTTGCAGAATCGGATTTTTTGGCGGCAGTTTTTATTCTTTCGTCCGTTCTGCCGTCTCTTCCTGCTGTCTGTGCCGTTCCTCTTGTGCTTTTTGAAGGAGCTTTTGAGGAACTGCCGCTTTTTAAAGGCTGCCTTGAAGAACTGCCGCTCTTTTGAGGCATTTTTGATGTACTTCCGCCCCTGCTCTTTGACGGAGCCTTTCTTCTATCGTCGGTCAAAAAATAGCCTCCTTCCGAAAAAACCGTATATGATCGGTAAAAATAAGTAAATTTTCAATAATTCAAGGGGTCACTTTACTCCAAAGGACAAAGCCGCTGCCAATGCTCCTGAAAGCAGGGCTATAAGGGAAAATACAATATCTATCTTGCTTTCCTTCCAGCCCCTCAGTTCAAAGCTGTGGTGAATGGGAGTCATTTTGAACAGCCTTTTTCCGTGGGTTATCTTAAAATAAGTTGTCTGAATAAGCACTGTAAGCGCTTCCCAGATATAAACTGCCGAAGCGGTTATCATCATGACCTCGCAGTCCGAGCCGATACCTACCGCAGCCACCAAGCCTCCGAGGAACATTGATCCCGTATCTCCCATAAATACCTTTGCGGGGGGGAAGTTCCACACCAGAAAGCCCAGACAGCCTCCCGCCGCTGCCACGGTCAGCAGGGTCATTCCGTAAAGCTTTATGTTTATTGTGATTATTGCAAAGGCAATAAAGTATATAAAGGAAACACAGCTGTTGAGCCCGTCTATTCCGTCTGTCAGGTTTACCGCATTCACAAGGTACAGTATCACAAGTCCCATGAAAATGTAATAGAAAAAGGACAGGTCAAGCTGACCCAAAAAGGGAAAGCGAATAACGGTGGAGCTGTCTCCGCTGAGAACGCGGGAGGTGAAAAACGCGGCAATGATAAGCACCTGCATAACTATCTTCTGCATTACCGAAAGCCCTTCGTTGCGCTTTTTCTTCACCTTTATGTAGTCGTCCACAAAGCCCACAAAGCCGAAGCACAGCGCCATAATAAGCGCGGAAATGCTTTTCACCGCCGAAACCGCCTGTATTCCCTCAAAGGAAATTGTTTTGTTGAAACAAAGGAAAACATATCCGCCGATAAATGACAGGGTAACGCCTATATAGAACATCAGCCCGCCCATTGTGGGAGTACCCTCTTTTTTCTCTTTATGCCATTTGGGACCGATATCAAGAATTGTCTGACCGAATTTCAGGCGGCGCAGCTTGGGGATAAGCCACAATCCCATTACGGCGGTGATCGCCGCCGACGCCGTTCCCACGATAAGAATTAACCAAAAGTCCATTAAACGATTTCCTTTCCCGCTTATCTGTTACTTTTTCTCTAAGATTTCCTTTACTATTTCATGCTCGTCAAAATGTTGGTAGTCCTTTCCATACACCTGATAGTCCTCATGTCCTTTTCCGCAGAGCAAAACCATATCTTTTTCCGCTGCAATGGAAAGGGCGTACTCTATGGCTTCACGGCGGTTTTCCACCGATTTGTATTCTATCACCGTACGGTCAAGACCCTTTTCAACTTCCTTTATTATCTTTAACGGGTCCTCAAAGCGGGGATTGTCGCTTGTAAGCACCGCATAATCCGCATTTTTGCCAACGGTTATGCCCATTTCGGGACGCTTGTCTCCGTCACGTTCGCCTGCTGCACCGAAAAGACAGATTATTTTTCCCTCGGCAAAGGGCTTTACGGTTTTGAGTATTTTCTCCAAGGCGTCGGATGTGTGGGCGTAGTCGATTATGACGGTGAATTTGCCGTCATACACTACCTCGCACCTGCCCCTTACTCCTTTGAAGCTTTCAAGAGCCTTTACGCATTCGTTTATGTTCAAGCCGGCTTCACAGCAAGCAGCAGCCGCAGCAAGAGAATTGTGCACGTTAAAGCCTCCGGGCATTCCGAATTTAACGGGGAAGGATTTTTCCGCCTTCTGACTGCTTAGCCAATAGGTCACCGAGGAGGGCTTTGTTTTGACGTTTACGCTGTAATAATCCGCCGCATCCTTCACGCTGTACGACACCTTGGGACAGCTTATTTCATCATAAAGTCTTTTGCCGTATTTGTCGTCCGTATTTATTATAGCATTGTCGCATTGTAGAAAAAGCTCTTTTTTTGCTATATAGTAATTTTCCATACTGCCATGAAAATCTAAATGGTCTTGGGTAAGGTTGGTGAAAATCGCCCCGGCAAATCTGATGCCGTAAAGTCTGTCCTGAGCAAGAGCCTGTGAAGAAGCTTCTATGGAGCAGTATTCAGCCCCGTTTTTCACCGCCTCCGCCAAAAAGCCGTATAGCTCCATGGGTCTTGGGGTAGTGGGAATGTCCTTGTCGGAATGATAAGCCGTTCCGCAAAGGTCAATTCCCGCCGTACCGATACAGGCGCATTTCTTTCCGCTTTCTTCTATGATATGCTTTACGATATGAGCAACGGTGGTTTTTCCGTTGGTGCCCGTTACGGCGATCATTTTAAGCTTTTTTTGGGGATTTCCGTAAAAATTCGCCGCCAATACCGCCAAAAATTTTCTTGTGTCGGGGACAATTATCTGAGGTCTTACCCCCGTATCGCGCTCCGCTATGACCAGAGCCGCCCCTTCGGCGATCATTTTCGGCGCGGCTTCGTGACCGTCAAAGCTGCCGCCCTTTATGCAAACGAAAATATCTCCCTTTGACAGCTTTCTTGTGTCATCGGTTACAGAATGTATTTCGATATTTTCTATGCCCTGTTCCTGTGCCTCAGAGCATAAGTCATACAGTTTCATTTCTACCGTTCCTTTGCAGCCATTTGTAATTATTCATGATCATATAATTATCTGTAATTGTCCGATTATCTTCAATTCCCAAACACTCTCAATATCAGCCTGTTTCGTCATCTACGATAAATTCCACTCGGACAACGGTGCCTTTGTTGGCTATGGTGCCGGCTTCAACCGACTGGCTTATTGCCTTGGCTTTGTCGTTTTCAACAGCTCCGCCCGACAGGCTTATGTTAAGTCCCGCCGAAGTAAGGGCGTTGTTTGCCTGGTCAACCGTCATTCCCACCACATAGGGAACAAGAGCGGTTTTCTTTTCGCTGTCGTCCATATATACGATAACCGTTCCGCCCTTGGGAATGGTAAGGCTGGCTCCCGGTACGGTGTCTACTACCGTTCCGTGTTCGTCTCCCACGATCTCGTATTTCAAGCCGCAGGAGTTAAGGGTGGAAATAGCCGCCAAACCGTCCGAACCGAGCACATAAGGTACAGTGGTGTCCTGTGCAGCCAATTCCTCCGCAGTGTACTGGGGATAAATGCCCACATTTTCAAGGCATTCGCTGAATACCGCCGAGATAACGGGCGCCGCAACGGCGCTGCCGTAATACTTTCCGTTGGAGGGCTCGTCAACCATAACCAGCATAATGATCTCCGGATCGTCTGCGGGAGTAAAGCAGCACATACTTCCCACATATCTCATATTTGCGGAGGAGTATTCGTCCAGCTTTTCCGAGGTACCGCTCTTTCCGCCTATGCTGAAGCCCTGAATATAGGCGTTGGAACCGCCGTTGTTTTCAACTACCTCTTCCAGCATAACGCGCATAGATGCGCTTGTTTCCTCGCTTATTACCTGACGCTTTACTGCGGTGGTGTTTGTTTTTATAACATTTCCCGTAGAGTCCACAATTTTGTCAACTACATGGGGTGTAACAAGATATCCGCCGTTTACGACCGCAGCATAAGCGGTTATCATCTGCAAGGGGGTGAGCTTGTTGGTCTGACCGAAAGCCGAGCTGGCAAGCTCTACCGTTCCCATTCTGTCATAATTCACATAAAGAGAGCTTGCTTCTCCGGGCAGGTCTACCCCTGTCTTTTCGGTAAGCCCGAAGGCTTCAAAGTAATTTGTGAAGTTTCTTGCTCCCAAAAGATGACCTATTGCTATAAAGGAAGGGTTGCAGGATTTTATCAGCGCGTTCTGCAAGGTCATTGTGCCGTGTCCGCCCGCATTCCAGCATCTTATAGGCACTCCCGAAACCACAGCCGCACCTACGCAGTTGGCTACCACGGTGTCGGGGGTAAGCAGCTGTTCTTCCAAAGCAGAAGCAGCGGTAACTACCTTAAATACCGAACCGGGAATGTACAGCTCGGAGATCGCCTTGTTGTTCCACTGACGGTTGCTCAGTTCTTCTCTTTTGGTTTCAAGAAGCTCCTCTATCTCCTCCTCGGTATAGGTGCTGTCTGTTCTGAGTTCGGTTTCGTACTCGTCATACCGCGTCTTAAAGTAGTCGGAAAGCTCACTGGGTTTATTCAGATTAAAGTTGGGAGCAGTCGCCATTGCTAAAATTGCCCCTGTTTTAGCGTTCATAATAATTCCGCAGGCTCTGTTCTGCGCCTTATGCTGAGACAGCGCCAGCTCAAGATTCTTTTCAAGGCTGTACTGCAAAACCTCGTCAATGGTGAGATACAGGCTGTTTCCGTTCTGCGCCTCGTATCTTGTTTCATAGTCGTAGGGCATAGCCTTTCCGTTGGCGTCGCGGGCTGTAACGATTTTTCCGTCAACGCCCTGCAAATATTCGTCATAGTAAGCTTCAACGCCCAGAACTCCGTCTCCGTCATAGTTGACAAAGCCAATGACCGATGACGCAAGGGTTTCGTTGGGATATTCGCGCTTGGAGTTTTCAACGGTATAAACCGAGTATGTAGCAAGCTTGTTTTTAATTCGCAGCTCGCTTATTGCGTCCTTGGTTTCCTTGTCAACCTTGGCTTTTACGGTGTAGTAGCGCATATTTGTTTTGCTGCACGCTTCAATAAGCTTATCATAATCCACATTGCAGATCTCGGACAGACTTTTGCATATCTCTTCCTTTTTGTCCTTGTCGAACTGATCGATATCTCCGGGGCTGATGATCACGTCCCACACGGTGGAGCTCTGAGCCAGCACCTTGCCCTTGGAATCGTATATGGTTCCTCTGTTGGCGGTTATTGTAAAGCTGTCAAGCTGCTGATTGTTCGCTTTTGACCTGTAATACTCGGATTTTACCACCGAAACGTTAAACAGGTTTACACATATATAGGCGGTAAGCACGAGTATTCCCATAAAAACGGCTATGGTAGCCCGCCTTCGCATTTTGTTGGTTGGTAAATCGGACATATATAAGCGACCTTTCTTTTTTTAAGCGGTATCTTGTTTGACAAAAATTTTCCTGTTTGGTAAAATATATTTGCTGAATTAAAGGGGCACCGCCCGAATTTATGAAAAATTGCGAGCGGAAGCCCCTCGTTGAAACCCTTTCGGTTAATTATCTCTTGTCCTGAATTATTATATTGTAAAGTATGTGTAAATATTCCGATTTTCGGACAGGAATCAAAAGCCCAAAAATTCTGCGGTATCATCTGCCCAGTCTTTCAGCTGAGCGAATACATTGGTTTCCTTGCCTGCGCTCTGCACCATTGTCTTGTCGTGAACGGTAATGTATTTTACCTGCGACTTGGCGGTTTTCTGAAGTCCCAGACTGCTTGTTGCCAATTCGTCCACCTTGCTCAGAGTTACCATATTGCCAAGCTCTGTCTGAAGTCTTACATTTTCTTTTTGTGCCTCATCCAGTAAGGAAGATGAAGCGCTTATCTGAGAGGACAGCTCCGATATCGTAGCCTTGGCGGAGACGTAAAGCAGTGCGATGGCAACCACAAGAGCCACAAAAACGACTGTTTTGAGCCAAGCACCGCTTCTTGCCACAGCGGTTTTGTGAACCTTTAGGCTGTCCTCGGAGCGCGGCACCGCCTTGGGTTTTTTTACCCTTTCGGGAACAGTATCTAAAGCCGTATCAAATTTTGAAAAATCATAAGCTGAACTGGTTCTGTTGTATGAATACATATTTTTCCTTCCTTCCCTTTGGACAACCCCTGACCGCAGTCAGGCTTTTCGGCGTTTCTTGTTTTTTAGCAATTTTTAACACTTTTCTATAATCCTGAGCTTTGCGCTTCTGCTGCGCGGATTTTCCGAAAGCTCCTCATCGGAGGCGGTGATAGGCTTTTTGTTCACAAGCTCTCCTCTGGGCTTCCTTCCGCAGACGCAGACGGGAAAATCGGGAGGGCAGATACAGCCTGTACAGTATTCGCGGAAGGCGTTTTTCACTATTCTGTCTTCTAAGGAGTGAAAGGTGATAATTGCCATTCGTCCGCCCTTGCTAAGCAGCTCAAAGCCGTCCTTTATGCCTATTTCCAGCACCTCAAGCTCTCGGTTTACTTCTATTCTTATAGCCTGAAAGGTTTTTCGGCAGGGATTTTTTTCCTTCCTAACCTTTGCAGGTACGTTGTTTTTTATTATTTCGGCTAATTGGGAGGTGGTTTCTATGGGCGCCTGCTCTCTTGCCTTGACTATGCCTCTGACAATGCTCTGAGCAAACTTTTCCTCTCCGTAAAGCTGCAATACGCGGATAAGCTCCTTTGGCTCATACTCGTTCACAACATCGCGGGCGCTTTCTCCCTCGCCGCTCATTCTCATATCAAGGGGGGCGTCATCGTGATAGGAAAATCCCCGCTGACGGTTGTCCAGCTGATAGGAGCTTACGCCCAGATCCATCATTATTCCGTCAACGGAAGAAATTTCAAGCTCCGAAAGTGAATTTTTCAGCTCCGAATAATTACGATTTACAAAATCGGGCGAAAAATCCTTTAACCGCTCCGAGGCGGCAGCAATGGCGTCTCTATCCTGATCAAAGCAGATCAGCCTTCCGTTTTTAAGCCTTTTTGCTATTTCAAAGCTGTGACCGCCCCCACCGGTGGTGCAGTCCACATATATTCCGTTGGGGTCGATATTAAGTCCCTCTATGGTCTCATTCAGAAGAACCGATTTATGTGAAAATTCCATTATAATCCCATTTCCATAGCCACAGACAGCAAGTCCTCCATATTAAGATTGGAGTTGCGCTCGTCCCAACGGGCTTTATCCCATATTTCCGCTCTGCCCTCAAGCCCCACTATTACTATGTCCGCTTGGAGCTGCGCATATTCACGCAGAGGCTGAGGTATTAAAACTCTGCCTTGTTTGTCGGGCTCTACCTCGTAAGCGCTTCCGAATATATAGCGCTGGATCTCGGCGGTTTTGACTTGCGGCATTTGATGAATTGACTCCACAAGGACATTCCAGTCTTCTCTGGAGTATACCTTGATACAGCGTTCGCCTATGGTTTTGGAGATAAAAAAGCTGCCGTCCAGCTCTTCGCGCAGTTTTACAGGGAAATTCATTCTTCCCTTTGCGTCAAGGGTGCTTTTAAATTCACCGCGCATTTTTATCTCCTCCCCTCGTAATGTTTTAATCCAATCCCTTTTTAAACTGACGTAATACCCGCAATTTAAAAAGGATTGCCCCCAAAACACTAATCCCTCAGTTTTTAAAGGGGATCAGTATCAAATGGGGTTTTTGTGAACGGTTTCCACTTTTTACCACAAAAGTGGACAATTCACCACTTTATTAAATTATACACCACTTGAAATCAAAAATCAACCTTTTAAAAATATTCTTAAAAATGAAAAACGAAAAAAATTCGCACCGTTTTTTGTTGCTTATTAACAAAAAAAGAACCTCCAAAATGGAGGTTCTTTTAAAATAATCAATATATTGTGGGGTTATACGTATAGCAGACTATATTTCGGTCGGTGGAGAAAAGTGGGTGAGCTGCCTATAATCTGACAAAAATTTTCACTGTTCTTCACTTCCGCCCTGATTGTCAATAACCCACTTAGCTGCCATAAGCGGAGTGAGCCTGAATTCAAGGGTTTCCTCCTTAGCGGACGCCACATCGGTATTCCTTCCGTAATCATCGGCAGTAACATTATAAATCAGCTGCGGAATATACTTCAGTGTACAGATGAAGAATTCCGGCGGAATATTGTCCGCGGCAGTTATCTCATTGAGCCACATAAAGGGCGACATACCTCCAATCCGCAAATCGCGGATAAACCAGCAGTCGGAGTCGGCAATATCGTTTTTGCAAAGGTAAACCGAGAAATTGAATCTCTTTTCAATGCCGTCGGTCATAGTATCTACCGAGAAATCCACCATATCGTGCATATTCATGTTGTACACGCCCTCGTCCTCACCGCAGCAGCTGCAATATGTGCCGTAGCCGTACAGCCTGTTGTTGATATCCTTGGAGAAGTACATCTTATAGTTGGGCAGATCTGTGTGATCCTTTATGCTGCGGTATACATCAAGCGCAAACTCGAATTCGTCCCTGTCGAACACAGGCGCTCTTTTGTCCTTCATGGGCATCTGGTCGGGTATTATGCGGCAGGGATCCTTTGTGTTGCTGAAAAAGCGGTTAAGAATTCCCTTGTCCTCTCCCGCTATTATGTACTCCGCCATAGAAGCGTATTCCGACTTGTTCAGATCATCACGGAGAACGACATAACGAGCAGTCTGATTTCTTTCTTCATCGGAAAGAGGCTGATTGTAACGCTTTACGGTAATCGGCTTTTCGCTTCCGTCAAGGAGCAGTATGCCATCGTATTTAAGGTTGCAGACATAGACCTCACGGAGAATTGCCGCCGTCCGCTCAGATGATGAGGATGCCTTCAGCAGTTCTGCAATCTCCTTTTCATCAAATGTATATACGGATTTTTCGTAAGGGAAGCTGAATTTTCTTCCCTTCAAAATGCCCGATTCTATCAGCTTGGTGGGGTCTACCATAATTTCCAGCAAATCCTTGTCGGTAACGCTGGCTGGAATCATAAACTGCTTTCCGTATACTGAAAAACGGTATTTTTTGTTAAAGTCGAGGACAATGCTTATCTCTCCGCCCTGACTTCTTATCTCCCTCAAAAAGCTCATAACGTCCTTGCCTTGTGTGAAGGAGTTAACCACCATTGCGGCAACCTCGCGGTAATTCTGCACGCTTGAGAAATGTCTTTCACGCTTGGCGAGAGTTTCCATTGCGTTTTTGAGATTGCCTACCTTCATCTTTGAAATTTCAAAGGAATAGTTCTCATCATCTCTGTCATAATGAAGTCTGTAATACTTCATAGACAGCTTGTAATCATCGCCTGAGCATTCGTCGTAAAGTGTAAGGATATTTTCGAGCTGTTCTTCATTCTCTACCGTATCATCGTTAAGATATTGAGGCAGATAATATCCGATAACGCTGGGGAAGCCCTTATAGATCTCATAGTCGGTGAGATTTGTTTTTTCTGAGGATATTTTATAAACCTTGTCCCCGCGGACAAATTCGTAGCAGTATTCTCTTCCCTTTTTGCTGCCGTCCTCGTTTTCCCATTCATATCCCGCATACATGGACCTGTTGGCGAACTCGGAAAGATTTTTCCTCATGCTTTCAAGTCGGAGATCTATGTATTCCGCATTGGCACTGCCATCATTTTTGCGTGATTCGGTAACGTTAAAAGCAACGCTTTTAAAGCCGTGCTCCTTAATATCGCCATATGTGCAGGGCGTATCCTCTCCCGGGAACTGTATGGAAATGCCCGAAACAAAGGTGTCCTTTATCTTTTCGGCATAACGGCTGGTTTTCATAAAGCTGTTGAAAAACTCAAAGGCGTAGGAACGGGGCGTCATAAAGTAACAGTCCGTTTCGGGAACAGGCTTTACGTCCAGCACAAAGTATTTCTTGTATTCATTAAGAATAGCGGGAATATCACGTTCCAGTGCGAGGGAAACCGCTTCCTCCTTATCATAGCGGATACCCGTACGGCAATAGGTGATGTAGGTATTGGGTACGCTTACGAAAAAGGCGGACAGCTTTTCGTCTATGAATTTATCGTTGTTTGCTCCCAGATAGCCCGTAAGCTCATAGGTTGAGAAGTAGTTGTATTTGGAAAGCAAAAGCTTGATTATTTTTTCACGCTTGGCATTTGCCACCGCAAAGGGGATAAGATATACAAAGCCTTCCTTTTCATAATGCAGAAAGTCCACCAGGCTCTTGTTATTGTGGTAAAAACGTATCTTTGCCACATCGTTTTCGTCCTTTTGGTGCATTGTCAGGCGGTAAAGATCGGTCATTTTTCCCTCTTGGGAAACTGCTAAATTCACCGCATTCACCCGCGCGTCTTCAAGGGACATTGCACTGGTGTCCACCATTACCAGCTTTCTGTTGAAAGCAAAGCACAGCTCCACCATATTGATGTAGTCGCCCTTTTTCTCGGTTATGGTGAGGAAATTGTCCTTTATGCGGGAGTATTCGGTTTCGTCCAGCTGTAAGGTTATCCTTGTACCCTCAAACACGGGGCTGTTAAGGGAAAGGGATTCGACCTTCAGATTTCCGTCGTTATTCAATATCTTGAAATTAAAGCTGTTGGAGCGTATAGAAAGAGCCTGAACATTGAGGAATACGCTCTTTGCGCCGATACCGAAACGACCCTCTCTTGACAGGTCGCCGTTGTTCATACCGAAGCTCAGATAGTAGAGAATGTCCTCCATTGAGAAACCTGTTTCATTATAGGAAATGGTAACAAGATTTCCCTCCTGAAAGTCCACCACTATTTTAATGTCGCCGCCTGAGTAATGACAGCCGAAAGCGTTTTGAAACAGCTCGCGGATAATGCTTTCCTTTGGGTAGTCGGAAATGTTCATGCGGGCGTTAAAGCCTGTTCTTCCGCTGAATACATCATTGTAGTAATTCATTATCGCTTTGCTGTCAACGAAATTCTTGCGGACAAGCTCTTCTATTTTGACAACGTAAGCGGTTTTTGCTTCCTCATCCGAGTTGAGATGCGCCTGATAAAAGTCGCCGATAAGCTCAACTATGTTTTTTTCTGTATCAGCCATTAAACCACCTCCTCAAAAACATCTCTGAGAAATTCGCTGTAATCCTTTTTATAACCGCAGTTTTCGTTCATATACCGCCATGCGCAGTAGAAAACATAGGCTTTATCCGTTTCCTTAACATTTCTGAGCAGCACCAAAAGCTTATCGGCGCTGTCGCAGGCTTTAAGAGCCTCTCTCGCCCTGTTGAGCTCCAGAACCGCAGGCTCTGCGTTAAGTTCCGACGACATCTGAACGTATTCACCGTCATTTTCGGTGTTATACTCTCCCGAAACCAAAGCTCCGCTTGGGTCAAAATAGCAGCAGCCCTTTTTCAGTTCCTCTATTTTGGGAGTGAGTATCTTGCGGGCGGCAGTTTTGGTGGTGATCTTTTCCGAAATCCCGAAAGCTGTCTTTATCCTGCTGCGCTTTTGGCAAAGGATCTCCCTGACATTGTCCGCCGATTCCTTGATATTGTATTTTACGCCAAGCCTGTTAAGCTTGTCGGGAGAAAATTCCTCTGCGCCCTCTAATTCCAAAAGCATTTCCGAGATCATGCCGTCAAGCTTTTCGGTGAAGAGATAAATATTTCTGGAGGGAATACCATAGGCATAGCAGTCGGCAATTCCCATAGCAAGGGTCTTGCAGAGCATTCTGCCGTCAAACAAATCCTTATCGTCCCTGAACAGTATAAACTGCGGATTGGAAAAGCCCTTTCTTCCGCCCTGTCTGAATCGGCGGTTAAGAACAAGGGGACTGTTTGGCAGCTCAAAGCTGAAAACATGGGTGATGTCGTCTATCTGATCATACTGCTCTATCTGATCGTCAAGAGAAAGTATTATCCTTATATCCTCCGTCTTGTCGCCGTAAAAGTTTCTTCTCGAATCGTTGATGTTGTAAGCCTTGCTGTTTTTCACCGCGATAACTCTCTTTAAACCTATTACCGAGGAGGAAAGCACCTTATACACATACTCCAAAGTTTTTTCCGAAGAGAAATAGGTTATTATCCTTGTATCGGGATCCTCCAAAAGCGCAGACACCTCATTGACATAAGCATCAAGCTTGGAGTCAAATCCTCTCAGTGCGTTTACTATGTGGTCGTCGTACTTGTCACAGTTGTAAAGCTTACGCATATCAAGGGTAAGCTCTTCAAAGATGTTGCCTCCGTAGGTGTACAAGGACGCAGTAGACTGATCCTGCTTAGCCTTCAGCACTTCATCATTCAGTGTATAGTTTATTATCTTAACATCGGGAATTTCCGTATCGTACGCCGTAAAGCACTGCATAAAGGGATTTGAAAGAGAAAAAGCCGCCGTTCCCAAGCCGGGAGTATTGGAGAGAAAATAATCGGCTTTGATCTGATCCGCCAAGAATTTTGCAGGGAGCTGCGACATCTTTTCCGCCTCTCCCGAATGTGCCTTTATATAAGGAGCGAAAACCGCCAGCTTTTTGGTTTTGAAATCAAAAGCTTTAAGAATACGGTCGGTTTCGATTCCAACCCTTGAAAGCCCGCCGTCAATTATCACCAGATCCCAAACCAAGCCCGACTGCTTGATTTTTTCAAAAATGGGATTTTCCGCCGCTCCGCAGTGAGTTATGTAAAAATTGCTGATTTTGGGGGAGAAGTAATTTATGCTTTTGGGGTCGGAGGTGATAAACTTAAAATCCGCTCCTATTCCGCAAAACATAGTCTGATACCATGAATACTGAAGCTTATCCGTTGTGATAAGCAGTATGGAAGGCTTGGGCGTCTTGGTTACGGTATCGAGAACCGCCAGCTGAGCCTTTCCGTTTTTGTCGTTGCCCTGCTGATCCAGCACTATGGCGCAGTCGAAGTCTTTAAGCTTTCTCATAAATGCAACATTCATAGCATTCAGCGAAATCTTATCAACAACAATTCCATTAACACTATTTTCACTCATTGCAAAAGCTCCTTAAAATTTACCGAATTTTGGTTACATTTTTAGCAAAAATGACATAATGATGCTTTTATATACAGTTATATTATAATACATTTTATATTTTTTTACAAGGGGTTTTATAATTATACTTGATATTTTTATTGATTTATGGTAGAGTCAATATGAAAGCCGAGGTAATAAAGCCTTTCAGAAAAACAAGATAAATCGGTAAATGTGCGGAGGAGTTTGTTTATGAAAATACGGTGCGTATGGGAACATAACGGCAATGACAGCATTTTGTATGCGGAAAATTTTATCGGAGCATTCACAAGAGGAGCTTCAAAAGATTCAGCAATGCAAAAAATGCCCTCTGAAATAAAAGCTTATCTGATGTGGAAGGGGAGCTTGACCACAGATTTCTTTGAACCGGAAATTGTTCAGGAAAAGCAATCCGAGCTGACCATTTCTGACGCTGATACCGATGTTATCTTTGATGAAGAAAGAAAAGAATTGAGTGCGTCTGAGTATTCGGATCTGAAATTTCTCGCCTTGAAATCAGCGCGTGATTTTCTGACTCTGTATCAAGCAATCCCGGACAAAAATAAAAGCTGTCTTTCGGTCAGAACAACATTCTATGGGCAGATTCCCCGCACAGCGTATGAAATGTATGAACATACAAAGAATGTCAATGATTATTACTTCGGTGAAATCGGCGTTGCTGCGGATAATGAGGGAGATATTTCTGAATGCAGAGAGCGTGGATTTAAAGTCTTGGAAAATCAGCCTGACTTTTTGAAAAACACAGTCTGTCTTGGAAGCTATGATGAAGAATGGTCGTTAAGAAAAGTGCTCAGGCGTTTCATCTGGCATGACAGAATCCATGCTAAGGCTATGTATCGAATGGCTGTGAAAACCTTTGGCTCTGATGTTGTGCCGAATATATTTCAGTTTGATATATAATAAAATAATTTTCTTTATATATCTTCAATATAAGAACCTGTCTTCACAAGATTTGTGCGTGGATTTTCGAGCAAATTTTGTTGAGGACAAGGAAAAATTCCGCAGGAATACTTGCGTATTTCAAGGAATTTTGACGCAGTCGTCGGCAAAATTTGCCGAAAAGACGCGTGCAATATCTTGTGAAGACAGGTTCTAAGTATATTGCAAAATTTCTTCTTCGTCAAATCAATAAGCGAATTAAAAAAAGGGGCTGTAAAAAACAGCTCCCTTTTTATGCTCCCAAGAAACTTGGTTCTGATTTGGATTCTCTCAAGATAGTTGGCGGCAATTTACTGATTTAAAAAGAATTTCAAAACCGTCAACTATTTAAAATTTCTTGACAAACTGGGAAATTTTAAATAGTTGACTATCCAACCGAGTTTGGAGTTTTTGCCTGAAAAGCTGGGCAAAAAGTCGATTTTTGAAATTCGTGCTATCAGAACAGTTGTGCGAGTGGAAATTCGCTCTTAAAAATAATGTACTGTTTTTTTACAGCCCCTTTTTTACATTTAGCTTTACCTTAAATCATGCTCTCTTCCCAGCAATCGGGAGCAGCAAGACCAAACATCTTAGCCACAGTAGGCGCAATATTTGCCAAGCCGTACTTATCGGAAGGCTTGATCTCAAACTTTTCGTCCTTATCGTAAATGATAAAGGGCACAGGGTTGAGGGAGTGAGCGGTTCTTACCGCAACCTCGCCCTTCTTGTTCTTTTCAAGCATCTCGTCTGCGTTTCCGTGGTCGGCAGTCACAAGCATTGTAACACCATGCTCGTCGCAAACTTTTTTCAGTCTTGCAAGACCGATATCAACGCTCTCAACACCGATAATGGTGCTTTCAAGGCTTCCTGTGTGACCTACCATATCGCCGTTGGGGAAGTTGCAGCGGATAAAATCATACTCGCCGCTTTCAATAACATTGATAAGGTCATCAACAATCTCTGCCGACTTCATCCAAGGACGCTGATCAAAGCTTACATTATCGGAGGGAATCTCCTTGAAGGTTTCCAGCTCCTCGCTGAACTTTGCGCTTCTGTTGCCGTTCCAGAAATAGGTTACGTGACCGTATTTCTGTGTTTCGCTGACTGCATACTGCTTGTAGCCGTTGTTCACCAGAAGCTCGGAAAGGGTGTTTTTGATTTCGGGAGGGCTTACCAGATAGCGCTTGGGCAGCTTCAGATCTCCGTCATACTGGAGCATTCCCGCATAGACTACATCGGGCTTGGGACCTCTGTCAAAGAAAGTGAATATATCATTGTCAAATGCCATGGAAAGCTCAATAGCTCTGTCGCCTCTGAAATTGTAAAGAACAACGCTGTCCTTGTCATTAATAGTGCCTACTGCCTGACCGTTTTCGGCAATGACAAATGCGGGCAAGTCCTGATCGATTATGCCGTCGTTTTCCTTGCGGTAAGTTTCAATAGCTTCC
Organism: uncultured Ruminiclostridium sp.; assembly: GCA_964636555.1. GTDB lineage: Bacteria > Bacillota > Clostridia > Oscillospirales > Ruminococcaceae > Ruminiclostridium_E. The sequence continues at coordinate 7,163 of CAZWRZ010000017.1, read as the reverse complement.
TTGGCGCTTGTAAACTGTCTGCCCTCGCCCTTGACATGGGTTTTCCAGCCCAGCTCAACCATGCCCCAGTTAGCCTGATAGCGGTCCATTGTTACCTTCATTCTTCCGCCGCCGCTGGCAATTCTGCCGTCAAAAGAGCCGTCGTTCAGTTCGGCAAGCTTGTTTTCCAGCTGCTCAACGTATACAAGTCCGCTGGTAGCGGGAACGTCACGCCCGTCAAGGAGAATATGCACTCTTACCTTACCCACGCCCTCTTTTTTAGCCTGTTCAAGCATATTGAAAAGGTGGGAAATGTTGCTGTGTACGTTACCGTCGGAAAGAAGTCCGATAAAGTGGAGCGCAGAGCCGTTTTTCTTAACATTGCCCACAACCTCCTGCCAAGTGTCGGAGCCGTACATTTTTCCGCTTTCGATAGATTCATTTACCAGCTTAGCGCCCTGTGAATAGATCTGACCGCAGCCGATAGCGTTGTGTCCTACCTCGCTGTTGCCCATATCGTCGTCGGAAGGCAGTCCCACTGCACCGCCGTGAGCCTTAAGTCTGGTGTTGGGGCAGTTTTGGAGCATCCAGTCAAGGGTGGGTGTGTTGGCAAGGGTAACTGCGTCGCCTAAGCCTGTTTTGCTGAAGCCTACGCCGTCCATTACTACCAATAAAATAGGTTTTTTAGCCTTCATATTATAATCCTTTCTAAAAGAATTTCAAAACCGCAAAGATTTTAAAATTGCTTTATAAGCTGGGCAATTTTAAAATCTTTACTATCTGACTGTGTTCAGAGTTTTTGCTTGAAAAGCCGGGCAAAAACTCCGAACACAGTCGATTTTTGAAATTCGTGCTATCAGAGAAGTTGTGCGATTAGGATACCGCCTTTAGAAATGTTGTACTTTTTTCAGCATTTTCAGCCGTTGGTAGCAGCCTTAACGATCTCCGCAAAATCGGGAGCTTTCAGGCTTGCACCGCCGATAAGTCCGCCGTCAATGTTTTCCTTAGCCAGCAATTCAGCCGCATTGCCTGCGTTCATGGAACCGCCGTACTGAACGGTAACAGCCTGTGCAACCTCTGCGCCGTACAGATCGGCTAACTTATTTCTGATAAATGCGCAAACCTCCTCTGCCTGATCTGCTGTAGCGGTCTTGCCTGTGCCGATTGCCCATACAGGCTCGTAAGCGATAACGCACTTCTTGATGTCCTCTGCGGAAACATCGTAAAAGTCAAGCTTTATCTGACGTCCAACGACTTCTTCTGTAATGTTGCACTCGCGCTCCCACAGCAATTCGCCTACGCAAACTATGGGCTTTAAGCCTGCCGCCAAAGCAGCCTTAGTCCTCTTATTAACAGTCTCGTCTGTTTCGCCGAAATACTGTCTGCGCTCGCTGTGACCGATTATAACATATTCAACGCCAATTTCTGTGAGCATATCAGCGGAAATTTCGCCTGTGAATGCGCCGCTCTTTTCAAAGTGTACGTTTTCGGCGCCTACCTTGATGTTGGTGCCCTTTGTAAGCTCAACTGCGGTTTCAAGGTTGGTGTAGGGTGTGCAGATAACCACCTCGCAGCCTGCATCTGCTACCAAGGGCTTCATAGCCTCGATAAGCTCCTTGGCTTCGGGGCGGGTCTTGTTCATTTTCCAGTTTCCGGCAATTACTGCCTTTCTTACATCTTTTTTCAATTTCTTGATCCTCCTTATGATAATTAAAATTCTATAAGTTAGTAAATGATAGCCTTTGTCCTGATATGCTGACGGTCAGCCGCCGAAACGAGCCAATTCCCCATAGCTGAAAAATTTGTCGTCATCAAGCGCCAACGTCCTGTCAACGTAGTATTCCAGCCAGTCAAGAAAGCTCATAGCCTTTCCGCTTTTTGAATCAATAAGAGGGGATATCCCCACATCGTTGGCTAAATCGTAATACCACACTGTACCGTAGGTTTCGGGGTCTTTTGAATTGACTATCAGCACGCTGTGCATTCCGCAGCCCTCATGACAAAGCTCAATAAATCCCGAATCGGTATAAAGGGTCTCAAAGATCCTGTCAATTTCTTCCTCGGAAAGCTTTGTAAGATCAAGGGAATTTTTCAGCGTAAAGGGAAATTCGGTTTTGACATCAGGCTTCACATCTCTTTTTTTACTGCTTGTATAGAGAATACTGCGCAATCCGTAAAAAGGCTGTGTTCCCCCTGCCGCCACGGTAGTAATAAACCTCCTGTAATCCCCGGGAAGTCTTATGCCGTTTTGCGACTCAAATTCCGCTGCTTGCTTCTCTGTCAGCGGTTTCTCCCACTTGGGAGGAAATTCTCCGCAGCTGTATTCAGGGTTCTTAGTCGAAAGACCTTTCATCTTTTCCATTATTCGGGAAATGCGGATATCGATCTCATTCATCAGTTTTCCCCGCTTTCCTTATACCGCTTCAAAAGCTCCTCCGCCGATATGCCGTTAATGGTAAGTCCGCTTATATCGCAGCTCTCGTCGATCTCCGCCCCCGAAAAATCCACATCGGAAAATTTCGAGTTCTTGAAGTTTGAATCGGTAAAGCTGCAATCGTTCATGGCTACCTTTGAAAAGCTTGAACCGCCCATTCCCGAATTGACAAAAGCCGAATTTTCCATGGAAAGCTTGTCAAATTCCGAACCGTTCAGATTCACCTCGTCAAAAAGGCATTTTTCCATATACATTTTTTCAAAGCTGGCGCCCGACCACCTTGAACCGCTTACTTTGGAATAATCCATAAAACAGCCGTGTATATTGCATTCGGTAAAGCTGCTGTTGCATATTTCCGATTTGTGAGCGTCACAGTAGCCTATATAGTTTATTTCAAGTTTTTTTAAGTCCATATCGAGTCGATCCCTTCGCATAGCACATCGGAAAACTTTAAAGGGCGGAGAACCGCCCTTTATTAAAAGCACGGTGATCGGGATAGGCTGTGCTGCCGCCTTAATCGCCGTTTATTTTTTACTTGTCCTGAATTACATCAATACCGGGAAGAACCTTTCCTTCCAGATATTCGAGAGATGCGCCGCCGCCTGTGGAGATGTGGCTCATCTTATCTGCAAATCCGAGCTGTACAACAGCCGCTGCACTGTCGCCGCCGCCGATAACGGTAGTAGCGTCAGCTTCGGCAAGAGCCTTTGCAACAGCAATAGTACCCTTTGCAAGAACGGGGTTCTCAAATACGCCCATAGGTCCGTTCCAAACAACGGTCTTGGCTGCCTTTACTTCATTTGCGAACAGCTCCATGGTCTTGGGTCCGATGTCAAGACCTTCCATATCAGCGGGAATCTTGTCGGAATCAACTGTCTGAACTTCAATAGGTCCGTCGATAGGATCGGGGAAGCCTGCAGCGATAGTGGTGTCGATAGGCAGGAGCAGCTTCTTGCCGTTCTTCTCAGCCTTTTCTATCATTTCCTTGCAGTAGTCGATCTTTTCGTCGTCAACCAAGGACTTTCCTACTTCCATGCCCTTTGCTTTAAGGAAGGTATAAGCCATACCTCCGCCGATAATAAGTGTATCGCACTTTTCAAGCAGGTTGGAGATAACGTTCAGCTTGTCTGCGACCTTTGCGCCGCCGAGGATAGCAACGAAGGGACGAACGGGGTTCTCAACAGCGTTGCCCAAAAATTCGATCTCCTTGTTCATCAGGTAACCCACAGCGGTTTCCTTAACGAACTTGGTAACGCCTGCTGTGGAAGCGTGAGCTCTGTGAGCAGAGCCGAAAGCGTCCATAACGAAGATCTCATTGTTTACCAGATCGCCAAGCTCCTTGGAGAGATTTTCTTCGTTCTTGGTCTCGTCAGCGCCTCTGAAACGTGTGTTTTCCAAAACAACGATCTCGCCGTCCTGCATTTCGGCAACAGCCTTCTTGGCGTTCTCGCCTACAACGGTGTCATCGGCAGCAAAAACTACCTTTGTCTTGACCAGCTCAGCCAGTCTGTCGGCTGCGGGCTTTAAGGAGAACTTTGCTTCGGGACCGTTCTTGGGCTTGCCAAGGTGAGAGCAGAGAACGATCTTTGCACCGTTTTCAACCAGCTTGTTGATAGTGGGGAGGGCTGCAACGATTCTGTTGTCGTTGGTGATCTTACCTTCCTTCATGGGAACGTTAAAGTCCACACGAACAAGGACGTGCTTGCCCTTTACGTTAAGGTCTTCCACATTTTTCTTGTTAAGTTTGCTCATTTTATTACCTTCCTTTATCAAAAAATTTTTTTACGTTTTTTGCAGTGATATTTTAAGTGTATGATAAATTTACGCTTCCTAATCACCGAATTCTATTTTAGCAGAATATCCCATTTTTTTCAAGTCCATTTCAACATTTTTTCAAATATTGTCATCATAGTGTTAATGCAGCAAGAACCGGATAGTCAGAAATCGACAGTAAAAATCACTTGGCAGTTCTCATTAAGAGCGTTTTCGTAAAACGGAAGAATGTCCTCGCTCCAGCCTAAAGTATGCTCTAAGCCGTTGTTATCCTTATATGCCCAATCATCGTTAATTTTCCAAAAATTTTGATTTATAATTTCCCGAAGATCATTTTGCCGGAGATACTCTACGATCTTTTTTACATCATCGACGCTTTTCAGGGTGATGACTTCCTCCTGCGTATCAACTAAAAACTCACCGCCGAATACGATATTGCTCGGAACACTGCTTTCTTCATTCCACTGCCCGCCGCCTAAACAGAATTGAATACCCTCCCACGCTTTATCCAGTTCACAGCTGCGGGAAGTCCCGAACAGGCTTTCTTCAATTTCCTCCAGCATATAATCATAACGTTCGGCTTTAGGCACAGAACGAAGCTTTTCAACCTCCGCTTCAGTCAGAGCATAGAGCATGCCTAATCTTGACATATCCGTTTCCCTCCATATTCTCTGCGTTTTATCTTCTCGCCTTGCCCTTAAGAATAACTCCGATAAAGTTTGTACCTGCATTGCAGGCAACAACTCCTCCGCAGGTTTCTTGCATTGTCAGATCATAGCCCACCTTTTTGCCGTAGCTTTTTCTGAAAAGCTCCTCCATTTCGGGGTTTGTGGTAGTGAGCAAGTGCCAGGGGGTCTGTGGTATCATTCTTTCGCTGATATATTCCACGGCGGCTGTAACGGCGGCCTTTTCGCCTCTGCACTTTTTGACTACCTTGCTTTCGCCGTCAATAAGTGAAATAACAGGCTTTAAGGACAGCATTTCACCCAAGAAAGCAGCTGCTGCGCTGATTCTTCCCGACTTTTTCATGTGACGAAGCTCAAAGCCTATAATATAAATTTCACAGCAGTTGAACCAATCCTCCATAAAGGCAAGAACCATTTTACAGCTTTGTCCCGCTTCCAGCTTCCGAGCCGCTTCAACAACGGGATAGCCGTAGCCGAGGGAGTAGCAGTGACTGTCGATGATATGGAAAGCGGTATTGCCCAATTCTCCGTCATCCTTGAGCATATGGTAAGCCTGTACTGCATTGTCGTAGGTCTTGGAGCCTGTGGAGTTGATAAGAACAACGATGACGTCCTCCCAGCCCTCTCTTACGCATTCCTTGAACTTCTCCTCAAAGCGGGGCACCGTTATCTGGCTTGTTTTGGGCAGCTCCTCGGAATTTGCCTCCAACTCCAAAAATTCCTCGGCGGTGTAGGTAACACGCTCAATGATAGACCTGTCTCCCAAGGTGATATCGAAGTTCATAATGTCGATGTTATAACGTGCCTCGTCCTCCTTGGAAATGTCGCAGCCGCTGTCGGTGATGATCTTTACTTTTGGCATAGTTTTGGATTCCTTTCTGTGATATTATATAGTTATAAATTTTTTATAAATTAAAATATTCCTTTATTTGCTTTGCTGCATCTTGAGGTGAAAGATTTGAATTATCTATCTTAATATAATTTTCAAAGGGAATTTCACCTTCATAGCTTTCAAGCCGATATTTTTCGTCATCGTTAAGCAGACGCTGATTTGAAACGTCAATATCATTTTTTGAAGCCTTGTTTTTTAGTCTGTTTTCGCTGACGTTTCTTTGCAGCCGTATTTCTTTTGAAGCAACAAGCTCCGCATAATAAAATTCAGCATTGCTGTTCTTCTGCCTGAAAATTTCCTTGACATGCTCTATATAATCCCAATCGGACTGTTGGTCAAACGCCCACATATATGTGAAAATCATTCCATAATTATCCGAAGCAGCAAACTCCTCAAAAATCACTTCTCTCATACGGTTAACGGCAGTTCTGTTAAAATAGCCGAATATTTCAATTATCGGCTCAATGGACATGTGATTATGAAATAGACGTAAATCCGTTATTTTCATCAGTTCCTGCCCCACTGTCATTTTTCCCACAGCGGAGTTTCCTATTAAAAACAATAGTTTCATTCGGTTTGTTCCTTTAAGTATTATTTTCGGCTTTCCAAACGTATTTTGTGAGCTTTCCCCGATTTTGAAGCTCGGGAAATCCCCACTGCCTCAGTACCTCATAAGCCCCTATTGCAACGCTGTTGGACAAATTCAAACTTCTCATCTCGTCTATCATGGGTATTCTGACGCAGTGATCCTGATTGCGGTACAGCAGATCCTCGGGCAGTCCCTTATCCTCTCTCCCGAACACTATATAGCACTTATCGGGATAAACGACGTCGCTGTATGTATTCACCGCCTTGGTGGAGTAATAAAAGTATTCTCCTTGTGTTTTGCCGAAAAAATCGCCGAAGCCCTCATAATAGCTTATATCGAGATAATGCCAATAGTCAAGCCCCGCATGCTTTAATTTTTTGTCGTCTATCTCAAAGCCCAAGGGCTTGATCAGGTGCAGCCTTGCCCCCGTCACTGCGCAGGTGCGGGCGATGTTTCCCGTGTTCTGGGGTATCTGCGGCTCTGCCAGTACAATGTTTAATTCCATAATTTTTTCTCTTTTCTGTTCAATGGTTGTATTTTACCATATTTGGGAGAGTTTGTAAAGATGTTAGTAAAATAATGTATATTACATAAAAAGGGGCTGTAAAAAACAATCCCTATATTTTTACCAAGGTTCCTGAAAGAATCGTAAAAATCAGCACAATACCGCTAAAAGCGGGCTCCCACTCGCACAACTGCCCTGATAGCACGAATTTCAAAAATCAACTGAGTTCGGTTTTGTTGCCCGGCTTTTCAAGCAATTTTTAAATCTTGTCGGTTTTGAAATTCTTTTTAAATCAGTAAATTACC
>CAZWRZ010000016.1:0-56546 GCA_964636555.1 uncultured Ruminiclostridium sp. | reverse complement strand
AAAACCGACAAGATTTTAAATTTGCTTGAAAAGCTGGGCAAATTTAAAATCTTGTACTATTAGGTACTTCTCGGCAAGCCGAGAAGCACACGCAGCAAGCTGCTCTAACTGAGTTCGGAGTTTTTGCTTGAAAAATTGGGCAAAAACTCCGAACTCAGAGAGACTGTATTTTTCTGCCCAATTTTTCAAGCAGAAAAATGCAGTCTCAAATGATTCTTTGTAATTCGTGCTGTCAGGACAGTTGTGCAAATGGGAACCCGCTATCAGAGAAACAAGTGATAATTTTTCACACGCTTTTAGAAAAGCTGTGCGAATATAGGTTTGCTTTTAGATACGTTATGCTGAGTAGAACCCGCATTCATTATTTTGTTGACATTTACCGCAAAAATTGCTATAATTGATTTGTATAACGTTAAAGTATTAAAAGATCAAAAATAACAGCGCAATCGTTAACGGAGAAAAATATGAGAAACAAATTTTTGCGGTTTTTGACCTTTGGTTTTGTTTTTACCTTGATTTTTTCACAGCTTGGAGCTGTAAACGCCATAACCACCGAAAACCTTAAGGACTGGATCATTTACACATACGACAATACCAACGGGCTGCCCACAAGCGAGGCAAACACGGTGCTTCAGACCTCCGACGGATATGTGTGGATAGGCAGCTACGGCGGTCTTATCCGATATGACGGAATTTCCTTCCACAACTATTCCGAGGGCGGAGTGTTCCCCTCTTCGGGAATCCGCGCTCTTTTTGAAGACAGCAAGGGAAGGCTCTGGATAGGCACCAACGATATGGGCGTTTACTGTTTTGAAAACGACAGATTTTTCGATGTTCCCTTTGACGACAATATGAAGTTTCTGTCAATTCGTTCCTTTGCAGAAGGAAAAGACGGCTTGATATATGTCGGAGCTACCTCGGGACTTGCCATAGTCAAAGAAGAAAAAACGGACAAGGACGAAAAGAGCGGCGATAAAGACGAAAACAAGACCGAAAGCGGCAGCAGTGAGAACGCCGAACCGAGCATGAAGCTTGAATACGCGGACGAGGCTGCTTGCAGCAGCACCGTTTACAGCCTGGCGGCAGGCAATGACGGAAGCGTGTGGGCTTGTATGGATGACGGAATTGCGCTTATTGTCAAAGAAGGAAAAATCATTAGCACATTTAAGTCCGAGGATCACCTTAAAGCCGCCGTTTACTGTGCGGGAACGGACAGAGAGGGAAACGTTTACTTAGGAACAAGCAAAAATTACATATATAAAGCAGAAGTAAGCGACGATTCCCACACCGACACCGCTTACAGCTTCACCGAATATGTCACCGACAAAGCCTCCACTATCAATGATATAAAGCAGGATTCGGAGGGCAAAATCTGGGTCGCCGCCATAAACGGAATAGAGTATATGGACACCGAGGGACAGTGGCACACGGTGGACGACGAGCTTTCCGCCGCTGCGGGAATAGTCAGCTTTGACTATGAGGGCAACATCTGGGTCGCATCAAGCAGCAAGGGCGTTATCCACATCGTTAAAGGAATGTTCAAGAGCATTAACCAAGCTGCCGGAATCTCACAGATATCGGTCAACGATATAACCGCTTATAAATACGGTTATTATATCGGTACGGATACGGGACTTATTATTCTTGACAAGGACTTTAATCGGGTAACCAACAAGCTCACCGAAAAGATAGAGGGCGACCGCGTCCGCAACATTATGGCGGATTCCAAGGGAAATATCTGGATAGGGACCTATTACAGCAACGGACTTGTAAAACTTGAGGGAGATAGGGGAGATATTAAAGAGTTTCGTGAGGAACAGGGCATGTCCGATACCCATATCCGTATGATTCTGGAGCTGTCCGACGGAAGAATAGCCGTGGCTACCTCAAACGGACTTAACATTATTGAAAACAACAAGGTGGTAAAAACCTACACCAAGGACGACGGTCTGACAAATCCCATAATACTTTGTCTTTGCGAGGGCAAGGACGGAACGATTTACGCAGGCAGCGACGGCTACGGCTTGTACGCCATCAAGGGCGACGAGGTCAAGCACTACGGAGCGGACGAGGGACTGCCCTCGGGAGTGGTTCTGAGAATCGCCAACGACCCCGACAGCGACGGACTTTACATCAGTGCGGGAAACAGTTTGTTTTACTGGGATAAAAACGAGTTCAGGCAGTTTACCAATTACGTTAAAAGCCCGGGAAGCGTTTTTGACATACAGTTCGGGGAAAAGGATATCTGGCTTATGCAGAGTAACGGCTTGAATATCATAAACAGAGAAAGCCTTAAAAACGACGAAAACGCAACTGTCCGCATAATAGGCATTCCCTACGGACTTACGGGTACCCTTAACGCAAACACATGGAACGATTTCAAGGACGGATATCTTTTCCTGTCCACCACCAACGGCGTTTCGGTGCTTAACATAGAGGACATTAACGCAGTGGATCACGCAATCAAGGTGAGCATAAGCGACATTGAAGCAGACGGAGAAATTTTCCCTTCGCCAAGTGAAATTGATGTGGACGGCTCGGTTACCCGTCTTACCTTCAACTTTGCGCCGCTGTCCTTTACCGAAAAGGACATAATGGTGCAGTATCAGCTGAAGGGCTTTGACAAGGAGTTTACGGTACTGCACAACAACAATCCCATGAGTGCCAGCTACACCAACCTTAACGGCGGTGAATACGAGTTCTGCGTACAGGTTTTAAACAGCAGCGGAACGGATATTATAGGCTCCTATTCCGTTACCGTAAATAAAAAATATCAGCTTTGGGAAAGAGCTTGGTTCTGGGTGCTGATGATATTGGCGGTGTTTGCGTGTATCGTCTTTGCGGTAGTTTCGCTGCTGCATGCCAAAACCGCCGCTCTTAAAAAGCGTCAGAAGGAATACCGCCGAATTATAGACCAATCTCTCAGAACCTTTGCAAACATCATAGACGCCAAGGACAGGTACACCAACGGTCACTCACTGCGTGTGGCTGCCTATTCCCTTGAAATAGCAAAAAAATTAAAGGTTTCCGAGGAGGATCAGGAAAAAATTTACGATATAGCGCTGCTTCACGATATAGGTAAGATAGGCATTCCCGACAGCATACTCAACAAAAAGGACAGGCTGACGGAAAAGGAAATGGAGACGGTAAGGCGTCACCCGTCTATCGGCGGTCAGATATTGAAGGACTTTACCTCCATTCCGGGAATAAGCGAGGGTGCAAAATATCACCACGAGCGCTTTGACGGAAAGGGATACAACGAGGGATTGAGCGGCGAGGACATTCCTTTCTTTGCAAGGATAATCTGCGTGGCGGACTGCTTTGATACTATGGCGGGCGGAAGGCATTATCAGGAAAAGAAGGATCCGAATGCTGTCAAGGAGGAATTGAAGCGGTGTTCGGGCACACAGTTTGACCCTAAGGTGGCTCAGGCGATGATCGAGCTTATTGATGAGGGCAAAGCGCCTATTAACTTTGAGGGAAATAGCTTCAGGAGCTTCTTTGAGGGGCATGGGGAATAATTAAAGCAAACAAATTAAAAAAATTGCTTTCTATAAATTAAAACCGTTAAAGTTTAGGTCCACCCTTTTCAAAGGGTGGCAGGGTGTCCAGAGGGACAGCGTCCCTTTGGTCGCCCTCCGCAGAGGGCGAAATCCCAAGCTTGCAGATAAGCAGAAATTGTTAAAAAGAAAAAACAAAAAACCTCACAACAAAAAAGAAATATAAAGGAACAAGCATAAAAAATGACTTGTTTCCCATCAACTACCAACACAATAATAAACAATCCCCTGCGAGCAGCAGGGGATTGAATTTTTAAGCACAACATAAAAGCCGCACTGTTTTACAGTCACTTAAAAATTTAAGCACAACCAAAAACCACACTGTTTTACAGCCGCTTAAAATTTAGTACAGCGTAAAAAATTATTTTCCGCTCACCCATATATTAAAAATTCCATACTTGTTTTCATCTCACCAATGAATATAAACCCATTTTCTCCGCACAATAACCATAACCGATTTTTCGGAAATACCCAAAGACTTTATAAGTCGGAAAGGAAAAACAATGACCAACAAAGAATTGCTCTATATCGAGGACGCCTTGGGACACTCACAATATTTTCAAACCAAGTGCAATGAAACCGCTCAACAGATCCAAGACCCCCAGCTGAAAACCTGCGTTCAGCAAATTGCACAGAAGAACCAGCAGATATTTCAGAGCTTTTACGGCTTGCTGTAATTTTTGATCGGAGGTAACAACATGAACGATAAGAACTTAATGGAAAATATTCTCCTTTTGGAAAAGGGTGTTTGTGACCTTTATATGCACGGCACGATCGAATCCTCAACAGATGATGTTCACAACGCTTTTAATGCGGCTTTGAACAATTCACTCTGTATGCAGGACGAGATTTACGATAAAATGGCGGCTAAGGGCTGGTATCCTACCGAACAGGTGGAGCAGAACAAGATAAATACCGTAAGGCAGAAATTCAGCGCGCAGGGCTAAAATAAAACAGGGGCTGTTTGGACAGTCCCTATTTTTGTTTTCAAGAAATTTAAAAGGGGCTGTAAAAAAGTCAGCCCCTATAATTTTACTTTAACTCGGTAGGTTCAAATCTGATTCTGATATTTGGCATCTTTGTAATCTCGGAATAATAGTTAATATCCCAATCCTCGCCCTGTGTGGGATCGTTTTCGCCGCTGGCAGGAGGGGCGAAGATCTTCAAGGTCAGATCGCATTCGCCCTTTAAAGGCTTTTCATAAAATGCGCTCATAAAGTCAATAGTCTTAGCCTTAGGAGATTTGTAGAACCACTTTCCGTTGATCTCCATCATCAGATTAAGCTCTTCTTCAAAAGTTATTTCACAGAAAGTGGGATTGCAGTCAAAATGTAAAGGAATTTCTATTCCGTCCGAATCCTCAAATCCGCCCCAGCGCATTTTTACGGGGAACTGTACCTCTGCTTCCTCTGTAATGGAGGGATAGAAATATTCGTCGTGAATTATTTCCTTATATGCTGCCATTTCGGGCTGAGGAATGCCCACATCGGGATTGTTGGGGTCTTCTATCTCCAAGCCCAGACGTCCCCTGTCTCTGAACTGATAGAGGGTAAAACCGTTGAGCCAGTCTGCTTTTTCGTTCTTTACAATATTGCAGAATTCGGTGATAATTTCCGCCTGATCGTAGGGTCCAACTACGTCGCCGTCAGCATTAAGCTCGCTCATTACCATAGGCTTGGCTGTCCCGCCGTTTACTTCCTTTAATCTGTCAAAGGTCTTTCTTGCGGATTCAAATACTTGGTCGGGGTAGTCTCTCTTATGGCTGTTTCCGCCGCGCTCCGCTACGTCAAAGGGCCAGCCCCAGTGCAGTGAAATGTACTTGTCGATTGACCAGAAATCGGTAGCGAGGAAAGCTTCCTTGAACTCCTCTTCCATTTCGATCTTGCCTGTTCTCTCGTCATAAGTGCCTGCGCAGAGAACGGTAGAAACGTTGGGGGCGTACTCCTTGATTATCTTATGGAAACGTACATAGAAATTGGCAACGCCCTGATAGGAGGTGCGCTTGGTAAAGCTGAACCAGTTTCCCGTCGCCTCATGGTTTATTCTCATCATAACTCTTCCGAAGGGGCGCAGATCCTTTGCTATGGCGATAAGATGCTCGTCGGAAACATTGGGGTCAATGGTGAGAGTAAGACAAACGTCCTGTCCGTGACGGCGAACGTCTCTCATAAAGGTAAAGGGCTCACCTTCGGTATTGCCGTTTAATCCTCCCAGATAGGGGAAATAATCGTCATAGGGGTAATCCCACTGGAAGGAAACGTCTGCGTTCTTCATTACCTCCGATATTCTGCCCGGCCACTCCTTGTCCAAGGGGTAGTAGCAGTACATCAGGTTGATTGCTCTGTGAGGTCTTCCCAAGGTGTGAAGAATGTAGTCCTGATTGACGTATTCGCCTCTTTCGCTGCCGTCGCCCAAGTCAACGGCGCACTTGGCGGGACCGATATGGATTTTCTTTATTTGCTCTGCCATTTTGCTCCTCCGTGTTTTTGCAATAATATTGTTATTTATTATAACATAAGCTGAAAACGTTTTCAAGGGGGTTTACAAATTTTTCCCTTTAAGGTATAATATATAATGTATATGCCTATGAGGAGAAGAGAAAAATGGATATCGAAAAAATCCCTTATCCCGATATGATAATATTCGATTACGGTCATACACTTTTGCATGAACCCGATTGGGATTCAAGACGGGGAAACGAAGAGCTGTTCAAGCATATCTCAAAAAATCCCGATAACGTTACTGTTGATGATTACCAAAGAGTCATTGAGCAGGTTTACGGTAAGGTAATGGAAGTCAGGGAAAATGAAAACTGTGATATTTCGGCAGTTGTTTCGGACAGAACCGCTTCCGAGCTGCTCAATATAGAATTTGCCCTTACTCCCCTTGAAAGGCAAACCGTTTTTTGGACGGCGGCAACAAAAGGCGCAGTAATGCCCGAAGCGGATAAAATGCTTGATCATCTTAATAAAAAGAAGATAAGAACGGGAGTGATAAGCAACATCGGCTGGTCGGGAGAAGCACTGAAAGAAAGAATTGACCGACTGCTGCCAAATAACCGCTTTGAGTTTGTGATAGCTTCAAGTGATTATATGTTCAGAAAGCCAAGTAGGGTGCTTTTTGATATTGCTTTGAAAAAAGCGGGACTGCCGCCCGAAAAGGTGTGGTACTGCGGAGATAACCCGAAAGCAGATGTGGAGGGAGCGGCAGGAGCAGGGATTTTTCCTGTGTGGTACGATAACGACAGTGAGTATAAGGACAGGGATTATGTGCCCAAGTGCGAACATTTACACATAAAGGATTGGATAGAAATGGTAAAGATATTGGATAAGCTGTAAGGGAGACGTTATGTTTAACAATAAGATAATCGACGATATAACGGATTATATTTTTGTCAGCGACAAACCCGAAAAATCGGATATTATATTTCTTCCCGGCGGTTCTTTTCCGTCGCAGGGCGAATATGCCGCAGAGCTTTACCGTGAGGGTTATGCGAATCTTCTTATGCCCTCGGGAGGACTTAGCGTAAAGGTCGGATCGTGGCAGGGCGTTAAGGAAGGAAAGGCGGATATTTATAACGGCGATTATAGATCAGACTGCGAATTTCTTACCGATGTGCTGATAAAAAACGGTGTTCCGAGGTCGGCAATAATAGGAGAAGATAAGTCAGGGCATACTCGTGACAATGCCTTTTTATCACGAAAGGTTGCCGATGAAAGGGGACTTGAAATAAAAAGCGGAATTATCGTGTGCAAGTCCTTTCATGCGAGAAGATGTCTTATGCTGTATCAAATGGCTTTCTCAAAGACAAGGCTTAAAGTATGCCCATTTGACGTATTGGAAATAACAAGAGATAATTGGTTCATGACCGAGCAGGGCGTTGATAAGGTTTTGGGCGAGCTTGCCCGCTGCGGAAATCAGTTTGCGGGAGACATAAAGGAGTATCTAAATGTAAAAAGTAAAAATTGACAATCAAATATAATACATTCAAACAAAATTAAGTTTATTTTAGAAAGGAATTTACAACTATGCTGGAATATGATGAAATAAGACTTGAAACCGAGAGCTTGGAGCCTCAGCTTTCGGAGCTTGAAAAGGCTATGAATATGGATTCTCTTATAAAGGAAGCAAATGAGCTGGAGGAACAGTCCACACAGCCAAACTTCTGGGACGACGCCGAAAATTCCCAAAAGATAATGCAGAAAATAGGGGGCTTAAAAAATAAGATAAACAGCTTTAAAAAGCTTAAGGAAAGCTATGAAGACGTGGTGACAATGATTGAGCTTGCCGAGGAAGCGGAGGACGCTTCAATGCTGCCCGAAATCAAGGAACAGGCGGAATCCTTTAAATCACAGTTGGAGGAAATGAAGCTGATCACTCTCCTTTCGGGCGAGTATGACAGCAAAAACGCCATTCTCACCTTCCATGCGGGCGCAGGCGGAACGGAAGCCCAGGATTGGGTTGAAATGCTTTACAGAATGTACAACAGGTGGGCTGAACGTCATCACTTCAAGGTAGAGCTTTTAGACTATCTTGACGGCGAAGAGGCGGGAATCAAAAGCGCGTCCATTCTCATAAAGGGCGAAAACAGCTACGGTTTCCTCAAATCCGAAAACGGAGTACACAGACTTGTGCGTGTAAGCCCATTCGACAGCTCGGGAAGACGTCACACCAGCTTTGCCAGCCTTGAGGTAATGCCCGAAATTGACGAGGACACCAACGTTGATATACGTCCCGAGGATATTGAAATGGAAGTGTACCGCTCCAGCGGCGCAGGCGGTCAGAAGGTCAACAAGACCAGCTCGGCGGTGCGCCTGATACACAAGCCCACGGGAATAGTGTGCGCTTGTCAGACACAGAGAAGCCAGCTTCAAAACAGAGAATATGCGATGCGTATGCTGAAATCCAAGCTTATCGAGATTAAAGAGCGTGAGCATTTAGAAAAGGTCAGCGATATCAAGGGCGAGCAGCTGAAAATCGAGTGGGGCAGCCAGATACGCTCTTATGTGTTTATGCCTTATACCTTGGCAAAGGATCACCGCACGGGACACGAAACAGGCAATATTCAGGCGGTTATGGACGGGGATATTGACGGGTTTATCAACGCTTATCTTACGGCTAAGAGCAGGAATGAGCTGTAATTGTCATAAATTAGGGCAACAATTTGGATTTGTGTGAATGTTAGGAGTTGACTTTATTTTATGAAAGTGTTTTTATGCGGCGGCGGTGCAGGTATTCAAGCGATTGAAGCATATAAAAGATTAAATGAAGTGATTGATCATTCAAAGCCCTGTTTGTATATACCCTTAGCAATGGAACAGGAAAAGTATGCCGGTTGTTATGAATGGATAAAGGACGAATTAAAAAATATTGATATTCCTTATATTAAAATGGTAAAAAGTGCAGATGAATTGGCTGCTGAAAACTTGAATGATTTTGGTTTGATATTTATCGGCGGAGGCAATACATTTAAATTATTAAGGGATCTAAAGCTAAGCGGAGCCTTTGAAAAAATCAAGGAATATCTGAACGGTGAAGGAGTTGTTTTTGGCGGAAGTGCGGGTGCAATAATCTTTGGGAAAGATTTAAAAGCTTGTATGCTTGATGATGTAAACGAAGTGAATTTAAGTGAAACAAACGGATTTGATATTTTAAACGGAACATCGATTTTATGTCATTATACAAATCGAACTGTTGAAAAGGATGAAAAGAGCAAGCAATATCTATTAGAAGTATCAAAGCATAGAAAAGCCGTAGCTTTGCCGGAAGAAGTAACGCTTTTTGTTAATGGCGATGATATTGAGGTCATCGGAAACAGGCCGTACTACTTTTTTGAAAATGGTGTAATCACGAAACAAAGCAAAGAATAAAATTCCGATTTATTGTTCAGCTAAATTTTAGTTTTCAATTATTTAATCGCACAAATCGTGATGAATTACGAGGAGAAATATATGGGAAAAGCATTGTCTGATATGACATTGGAAGAATTGTGGAAGCTATTCCCCATAATACTTACCGAACATCAAGAAATATGGGATAAGTGGTATGCTGAAGAACAAAAAAGGCTCGCCAACATTTTTGCCGCCGGAGAATATAAAAATCAGTCATATTGGAAGTACTGCAATTAACAGTATATGGGCAAAACCGATCATTGATATTCTGGTGGAAATCCCTGCGTCCCTGCCTATGGACAAAGTCAAAGAACTCTTAATCCAAAACGGTTACATATGTATGTCAGAGCAGCAGAACAGAAGCTCGTTAAACCGAGGCTACACAAGCGAAGGATTTGCCGAAAAAGTGTTTCATCTTCATCTTCGATATGAAGGAGATAACGATGAACTCTATTTTCGCGACTATTTGAATGACAACCCTCTATTGGCAAAACAGTATGAAGAATTAAAACTCTCCCTTTGGAAAAAATTTGAACATGACAGAGACGGATATACGCTCGCCAAAACAAGTTTTGTGGCTGAACAGACCGATAAAGCAAAAAAGTACTATGGACATAGATACTAACAAAGCTACTTTTCGATATATCTTTCAGTTGGATTTTTGTTTTTGAATACGTTTATTTTAATTCTGCGCATAGGAGGAAATTGATATGCTGATAAATGAATTTTGGGTAATCTACAATAAACACTACAAAAAATTTATATCTCCCGGATTTCAGGTAGTTGATTATCCGCTGGGCGGTGATTCGGGCTGCTTTATGCGCAGTATATACAAAAACGATGAGGGCAGGTATTGTATTGATATAACAGTGGAAAGAAGCAATACCCCGCACCATAAGGAATATGATTCCGAAGAAGCCGCGGTGGAGGATATATTGTATTATTGCTATTCCGAAACAGGATATAAATACCAAGGATAAAGAGAAAAATTATTTCGATATATGAAAAAGGTAATTATAATAGGCTGTCCCGGGGCAGGAAAAAGCTACTTTGCAAAGAAGCTCCGCAGTATAACCGGAATACCGCTGTATCACTTGGATATGATCTGGCATAAACCGGATAAAACTCATATAAGCAGACCGGAATTCGATGAAGCGCTGAAAAGAATTTTTTCGGAAGACAAATGGATCATGGACGGTGACTTCTCCCGCACTATGGAAATGCGAATGCAGGCTTGTGATACGATAATTCTGTTTGATATTCCTTATGAAGTATGTATGCAAGGGATCAGAGAACGGGCAGGGACAAAACGTGACGACATGCCTTGGGAAACTGCGGAAATAGACGACGCGTTTCTGAATGAAGTAAAAAACTATATTCCCGAGCAGCTCCCGAAAGTTTATCAATTATTGGATAAATTTAAGCACAATAAAGAAGTTATCATTTTCAAAACAAGAGAAGAAGCGGAAAAATGGTTAATGAAAATCCCCGATCACAGTTCGGTTGGATTTCAGTAATGTATTGGAGCAGAAAAAATTTTGAACAGAAAAAAAGCACTGTATTTATACTTGGCAGGAACAATCGGACAGATAATCTTTACATGTATATTGGTTTTTATACTGCGCAGCTCGGGAATCGAAGTGAACTATTCAACAGCTTTAGGTATGGCGGCTATCGGAATCGGCGGAGCTTCTTCGGCATTATGGGGCGTTATCGTTTCCGTAAAATATAAAAAATCCACAGTTAAAGGCATTCTTCTCGATTTTATAAATGTCAGGCAGTCGCCTTCAAGCTATTTATTGGCATTTGTTTTTTTGATATTGGATTTTTGCTGTGTGCTGTTCGGCGGCGGATTTCAAATCAGTATGTGGTATATGCCGATCATTATTTTTCTTAAAGCAATAATATTCGGCGGTATAGAAGAAATTGGGTGGAGGTATACTTTTCAGCCGCTTTTGGAAGAAAAGGTCAATTACATTTTTTCGACTTTTATTACCTTCTTATCGTGGGGTGTATGGCATTTCCTGTATTTTTATATTGAGGGAAGCTTAAATCAGGCTCAAGCTGTGCCGTTTTTACTCGGACTTCTTACAAACTGTTTTATCTTATCTGCTTTATACAACAAAACAAAAAGCTTATGGATATGTGCAATGACACACTCGCTGATCAACACGCTCTCTCAGATCTCAATAAGCAGCAACGAATATGTATTACTGGTTTGCAGGGGAATAATTATTTTTATTTCAATTTATATATGTGTTAAAAGGAAGAAAAATTATGAATGCAGATGAGAAAAAACATAATCGATCCGCAAACAGTTCGACACCTCTTGCGCTTTCAGTGCTTATGCTTATTAACGGTGTTTTTTCGGTTTATGTGGTCAATTACAAACTCAAAATAGGCGAGTGGCACATTTGGTTATGCTCAGGGCTGGGCGTGCTTTCGGCGGTGCTTACGGTGTCGGTTGTTGTGTGGGGTGTGAAACAGCTTAAAAAAGGCAGAGGCAGCAAAAAAATTACCTGTACCGTTACTGTATTGGCTGTTTTGATGGGTATAATGTGGACTTATATTTCCATACCCTATTACAAAGATATTATAGGCGGCAGCAAAACAATTACTACGGACAGTTGGCTGGTAGTTATGGATAACCTGTATTTTCTTGATGATAAAGGCGATAGGGTAACTTTGACGATACCGTCAGATATGGCAGAGGAATTCAGAGAAAAAGAAAACTATGAATATGATTATAATAACAATCTGCTTAAATACTACGACAAAATAACCGTAACTTACTTTCCCGAAAGTAAGGTGATAATAAGCACTTCGGCGGAGGGACAGAAGGACTGACTATAACGAAATAAAAGGAGATTATATGGATAACATCTGGAAAGAAATGTTTGAAGCAGCAAAGGCTGTTCAAAACGACAGAAAAATATCGGGCTATGTGGATGCAGGCGGTGTGGCGGCGGCTGTTTTGTCATTGTCGGGAAAAATATACACGGGAGTGTGCATAGATACCTGCTCATCTCTCGGAATATGCGCTGAACGAAACGCAATTTTTAATATGATTACTAACGGTGAGGATAAGTTCTCTAAAGTATTGGCTATTATGCCCGACGGAAACACAGGCGCACCCTGCGGTGCTTGCCGTGAGCTTATGTCTCAGCTTATGCCCGATGATTACAGGAACATTGAGATAATGCTGGATTATAAAAAAGGGCGGGTGGTTACTCTCGGAGAGCTTACTCCCGAATGGTGGATAAATGAAGATAGAAAATAAGCTTATAGGAAAAAGAATAGCAATCCGAAGCTATCAAAAATCTGACCTCGACTTTGTAAGCGGAATGTGGTTCGACAAAGAAAACGGCAGGTATCTGAGCGACCCCGAAAAAGAATATATCGACGAAAAATTTCAAAGGGCTGTCGACGGTTTGGAGGACAGCTCTTTTGGATATTATTTTGTGGTTGAATCGCTTGAAACGGGAGAGCTTGTGGGCTCATGCTCCGTATTCCCCGACGATGACGACAAATCCGTTTTTGATATTGGGTACTGCGTTGTGAAAAGCCGTTGGAGAGAGGGCTTTGGCAGTGATATTGTGGAAACCCTTTTGGATTGGATAAAGTCAAAGGGCGGAGAAAGGGTCACCGCCGAGGTTGCCAAGGAAAACGCAGCCTCATGCGGATTGTTAAGAAAGCTGGGCTTTGAGGTTATCAGGGAAACAAGCTTTAAAAAGTATAATATGGGAATTGAATTTGAGAGCTTTATTTTTGGGAAAAAGCTGAAATGAAAGGGAAACCTCGGCAATGAAAATAACAATTATACACGGGCAAAATCACAAAGGCTCTACCTATCATCTGGCGCGGTCGCTGGCTGAAAAGATAGGCGGCGACATCACGGAATTTTTTCTCCCCAAGGACTTCGGGGAATTTTGCGTGGGCTGTACTGCTTGTTTTATGGATTCGGAAAACAAATGCCCTCACTATGAAAAGCTTTTTCCCATTACAAAAGCTTTGGACGAGGCAGATGTGATAATTTTGGCAAGTCCCGTTTATGTAATGCATGCCAGCGGTGCCATGAAAACCTTTCTCGATCATTACGGCTACCGTTTTATGGTACACCGTCCCGAAGAAAAGATGTTTTCAAAGCAGGCGGTCTGTATCTCCACCGCCGCAGGTGCGGGAATGAAAAGCGCCAACAAGGATATGGCAGACAGCCTTTTCTGGTGGGGCGTGGGTAAGGTCTATAAGCACGGCGCTGCGGTCAATGAAACCTCTTGGGACAGAGTTAAGGATAAAAAGAAGCAAAGCGAGGATAAGAAGCTTTCCGCATTGGCAGGAAAAATAAAAGCAAGGCAGGGACGGGTCAAGCCCGGCATTAAAACCAAGGTGATTTTCGGCGTAATGCGTGTAATGCAGAAGAATGGCTTTAATAAAGCTGATATGGATTATTGGAAAGCAAAGGGCTGGACGGAGAAAAAGCGTCCGTGGAAGAAGTAAGGCTTTTCCAAATTAACTAAACTATGATAATTGAACTCGAATATTACAATGGCAATGTTTTTCTTTTCGGTAAAAGCCGTTCACGAAACGAGCTTCAAGGACAGCTTAATAATGTCGAAAGGATTTACGACAGAAACGAGGATAATTTTACCGAGCTTCTTGTGCGAATGTACGGTTGGACAATGCTTAACGGAGCCGAAAATCCCGATTATACCTATGACAAGGATATTGGAAAACTGTTTATCCGCAAATACTGAAAAATCCGAAGGGTGCTTATGTTTAAAAATGAAATGACCCCACAACAGTTAAGAGCGTATAAAATGACCTCTGAAGAAAGGCAGGTCTGGATCGAAACCGCCGACACGGTAAGAGAATACTGCAATAAGCTTGTTCCGCAGGAATACAGGCAGAAAATCGAGTATCACTTATCAACAAAGGACTATCTGCACTATGTGGGCTATTGCAAAAAAGAGGGTTACTATTATGTTTCCGAGGGCGACCGAGGAGAGCTGTACTGCTTATTCAAGGACTTTGACAGGAACAAGACACAGATATTTCTCATGGAAAACATTCTGCGTGATGTGGGGCAAAGAATAGAGCTGAAGCTCAGGGACAAGGAGCAAATGCGCTGGCGCTTTTATTCTGATCTTAAAAAAACCGTCCCGGGGCATATCGAATGGGTGGAAAACGATACTTATGTGTACGGTGTTAAGCACGACAGCCGCAAGTTGTGGTTTGAATTTGTGCTGGGCGGATTGATAAAAACCTTCGGATATGAGAAGGTCAAAGATATAGTCGACAAATACACCGAAAATATGAACTATTGGTTCAAAGAAAAGCATTGGGATTTTGACAGAGAGAAATTGACCTTTGTTGAGATAGGAGGCTCTTCCGATGAAAACTATTGAAACGGACAGGCTCATAATAAGAGATTTTGAAATGAACGACGCTGAGGACTTGCAGGAGATCTTAGGCGATGAGGAAACTATGAAATACTGCGAGCCTGTTTATGATATTGAAAAAACAAAAGCCTTTTTAAAGAATTTCTGTATTGACAGAAAAGGAGCAGCTGCCGCCGTTTTAAGGGAAACAAACAAGCTGATCGGGTATATCCTTTTTAACGAAACGGAATCGGGCGTTTATGAGATAGGCTGGTTCTTTAACCGAAAATATTGGAGAAAGGGATATGCTTTTGAGGCTTGCTCAAAGGTTATGGAGTATGGCTTTACGGAGCGTGGTGCTTATAGGATTTTTGCTGAAACCGCCGATCCTGTTAAGTCGGTTAGGCTGATGAAAAAGCTTGGAATGAAATTTGAAAGCGTTCAACACCTTTCCGAGGACTGTTTCGGGAATCCGACAGATTTACAGGTATACGGAATTACCAAAAAATAAAACTCAATCGGAGCAAAGCAAATGAACAAAAACGACATTTACAGAGCCGAAATAACCTCTCTCACCAACGAGGGTGCGGGGGTCTGCAGAATAGAGGGCAAGGTGATATTTGTTCCCTTTGCCGCTGTGGGCGATGTGTGTGATATAAAAATACTTAAAGCAAAGGACAGCTACGGCTACGGAAAAATCGAAAACATTATTACCCCCTCAAAGGACAGGAAAGAAAGTGACTGTAACGTTTTCGGAAAATGCGGTGGCTGTTGTTTCAGACATATTGATTATAAAGCCGAGCTTGAGGCAAAGGAGGGCTTTATAAAGGACGCTTTTACAAGGATAGGCAAGCTTTCTCCCGAATTTCTGCCCATTGTGGGAAACGCCCACCTTTGCCGCTACCGCAACAAGGCACAGTACCCTTTGGGTAAGGACAGAGAGGGGCAGGCGGTGTGCGGATTTTATGCCCCCAACTCCCACCGTATTGTGCCTTGTGAGGACTGTATGCTCCAGCCCGAAATTTTTTCGGAAATAGTGTCTTTTGTGATAAGCTTTATCCGCGAAAACAAGCTCAGCGTTTACAACGAGAACGAACACAAGGGCGTTTTACGGCATATCTGCATACGCAAGGGGCATTACAGCGGCGAGATCTGCGTTGTGATCGTTGCCAAAAGAAAAATACCCGAGGTAATGAAGCTGGCAAAGGCGGTTATGGAGCAGTTCCCTGCTGTCAAAGGGGTGGTTCTCAATATCAACAGGGATGACACCAACGTTATTTTGGGCGAAGAAGAGATCGTTTTGGCGGGAACGGCTGAAATTACCGATACTATGTGCGGCAACACCATCAAAATTTCTCCAAAATCCTTTTATCAGGTGAACACTCCCATGGCAGAAAAGCTTTACGGCATTGCAAAGGAATTTGCCGAGCCCGAGGGAAAAACTATTGCGGATATTTACTGCGGAATCGGCACTATCGGTCTTTCTATGGCGAAATCGGCAAAAAGAATCGTGGGCGTGGAGATAGTGAAAAGTGCAGTGGAAAATGCTAAGGAAAACGCCTTTCTGAACGGAATCACCAACGCCGAATACTTCTGCACCGATGCGGGAAACACGGCGGAGATCTTAAAGAAAATCTATGTTCAGCCCGATGTTATCATACTTGATCCTGCACGGAAAGGGTGCGAAAGAAGACTTTTGGAGGATCTGACTGAGCTTGGGATCGACAGGATAGTTATGATAAGCTGCAATCCTGCCACTGCGGCGAGGGACTGCGGTATTCTGGAGGAGCTGGGGTATAGGTGCGAAAAGGTGCGGGGCGTGGATTTGTTTTCGGGGACGCAGCATGTGGAGTGCGTGGTGCTGTTATCCCGAAAAAAGGAGAATAAATAATGAAGAAAACATTGTTGAATACAATTCCAAAGGAAATCCCCCAAGAAATTCAGCATTTTGTCTCAGGATCGGATATTTACGACAGCTCCTGTTCTCCCGAAGCAAGGGTGTATTTTGTTGACAAAGAAATGGGCTATTATTTAAAAAGCTCCAAAAAAGGAATGCTTGAAAAAGAAGCCAAGATGACAGAGTTTTTTCACTCCAAGGGACTTGGGGCAGAGGTATTGAATTATATCTCTGACGACAGCGACTGGCTTCTGACTGCCGCCGTTGTCGGGGAGGACTGTACACACAAAGTATATACAGCAGAACCAAAAAAATTATGCGACACTGTTGCTTATGAATTAAGAAAACTGCACGAAACGGATTATACGGGCTGTCCGATCATGGACAGAACGGCGGAATACCTTGCCGATGCCGAGAAGAACTATTATGCGGGATTATATGATAAGTCAATTTTCCCCGACAGCTATGGCTGTCCCTCGGCAAAGGAAGCTTTCGGCATTCTGACTGCAAGTAAAGACGCTCTGCAAAGCAAGGTTTTGCTTCACGGCGACTACTGTCTGCCTAATATTATCCTTAATAACGGGAAACTGTCGGGATTTATTGATGTGGGCTGCGGCGGCGTGGGCGACAGGCATATAGATATCTTTTGGGGAATATGGTCGCTGTGGTTCAATCTGAAAACCGATAAATACTGCGGGCGTTTTCTTGACGCTTACGGCAGGGACAATGCGGACGAGTCAATACTTAAAATCATTGCTGCGGCTGAGGTTTTCGGGTGATAGTAAATATATGCAGTCAAAAAACAAAGGAGAATAATATATGGACTATCTTTATCACGGCTCAATCATATCGGGCATTAAGTATATCAAGCCCAACTCCCGGCTTCACGGCTCCGATAAAGAAGTCGTATATTTAACCGATAACATTCCCTATGCGCTTTTTTATATTTGGGATAAGGAGCATAATCATTACAGCGGAAAACATGTGACCGCATGGATAAAGGACGGCACGGCGTATTACGAGGAGCAGTTTCCAAATCAGCTGAAAACCTTTTATAAAGGCGTTTCGGGGTACTTATATGTTTCAGCCTTCACTTCCGACATTTAAGCGGTGGAAAACAGAGAATGTATGTATTACAGCATGAATAATGTTCCGACCGAATGTGAGGATTATATTCCCGATGTATATGATGAGCTTATTAAGTATGAATTAACGGGAGAATTAAAAATACGCCGATATAACGAGCAATCCGAAAAAAGACAAAATGATCTGACAGATTTGATAGCCGCAGCGATTGTTAAAGGGGATTACTTTAACGATATAGAAAAATCGGAATTTTATAAAAGGTACTTTATTAAGGCATGGGAAAGGGCTTCCCAAAAAATAAAGGAGAAAAATATATGACCATACTTTACGGTACAAGCAATCCAGCAAAGCTTACCTCAATGAGAAAAAGACTCGGAGCGTTAAATATAGATATCATAGGCTTAAAGGACTTAGGCAAAACTATTCCCGATGTACCCGAAACGGGAAAAACACCCCTTGAAAATGCAAGGCAAAAGGTGTATACTTATTATAAGGCATTTAAGATGCCCATATTCTCATGCGATTCGGGGCTGTATTTTGACAATGTTCCCGACGATATCCAGCCGGGAGTTCATGTGAGAAATGTAAAGGGAAAAACTCTTTCTGATGAAGAGATGCTTTTGTACTACTCCGAATTGGCGGAAAGGTACGGAGGATTAACCGCAAGATATAAAAATGCGGTCTGCTTTGTGAAAGACGATGAGCATATTTTTGAAGCTATGGAGCCTTCTATGGAAAGCGAAAGCTTTATCATTGCTTCAAAGCCCCATAAAAACGGTATTATGAAAAAGGGATTCCCTTTGGACTGTCTGTCCGTGGATATCAAAACGGGAAAATACTACTATGACCTGGCGGAAGAGGAATTGGACAAGGTTGCGGTGGAGGACGGATTTCTGGATTTCTTTAAGAGAGTTCTTGGGGAATGTTAAAGAAACCGCAAAAGCCGCCGAAATCATAAGTGCAACTTCTTGTTTGAAATACATAAACCCCAAGAAAATGAGGTAAAAAATGATTCTGAAAACATCGATAGTGTGCTTGCTGCTTACTCTGTATATGTGTTTGTTTTATTACAGAAAGCCCCATATAAAAATAAAATCCACGAAAATGTTCCGTGCGCTTACCGTTCTGTCCATTGTCACCACTTTGTTTGACATAATCACGCTGTATACGGTAAACCACAGGGATACCGTTCCCGAGGCGCTTAACTTGGGAGCGCATATTATTTATTTGTATTCCATACTTTTGTTTGTGCATTTCCTGTTCTTATATATGAAAAGCTGTCTTCAGCACAATCTTAAAATAAACAGGGCGGTTCAGATCATACAGAGCATTCCCGTGTTTATTTCCACCTTGGGAATTTTGTTTTTGCCGATAACATACATCCATGGAAAAACCACCGATTATTCCTTGGGTCCGAAGGCTTATGCGCTTTACGGAAGCGTGATTATATATCTTGTACTTATTTTGTATTATTGTTTGAGATATTGGAATGTTCTGGATTCGGAGAAAAGACTGTCCATTGTTCTTGCGGTGCCTATTTATGTGATTATCTCCGCCGTTCAGATCTTGCTGCCAGAATCGCTGCTTGTGGTTTTGTGTTCGACGCTGATCATGATGGGACTTATTCTTAGCAACGAAAACACCGAAAAATATATGGACGAAAAGACAGGACTGTTTAATCAATACTCCTTTGAAATAATTTTGAACGAGTATGATTTTTCCAAGCGAAAAAATATAGTCGGTCTTCTTTGCTTTTGCGGAACATCAAATAATTTTGATCTGACCCGAGACAGACAGGTTTTGCTGGACATTAACAGAGAGATGAGGCTAAATCACCTGCAAGGATACCGTGTCTGCGAAAACGGAGTGGTTTTTATCGGCAGTGCTGAGGAAAAAACAAAGGCGCTCTTAAATAAAATCAAAGAAAATATTTACCAAAAATACGGGAAAGACAATTTAATAGTTGAAACCAAGGTCATAGCAAAAAACGATTTTTCCGATAAACTGGGACTTATGAGAATCATTATCAGCTTTTGCAGAGTTACAGGCAGCCGTTTTGCCTTTATCGACTATCTCACTCATATATATAACCGCAATGCGCTGGAAAGAGATATGCCCAAGGCTGCCAAGGATCAGAAGGGCTATTATATTATCGCCGACTTAAACGACCTAAAGGTAGTCAATGACACTGTGGGACATTCTGCGGGTGACGAAATGCTGCAGGGCTTTGCGGAAATTTTATCGCAGGCGGCTCAGGGCAGCGGAAGAGCATACCGACAGGGCGGAGACGAATTTGCCCTGCTGTATAACGGAGAGATCGAACCCCTTTTGCAAAAGATTTCCGAGCTTTGCGGTCTGCACAACAGCTCCTGCAGCATTCCCATAAGCTATGCTATCGGATATTGCCGCCTGTCCGAAAACGGATTTGCGGATATTGCGGATAAGATGATGTATGAGAATAAGAGGGAGATGAAAAAAAGCGTCAGCAGAGCTTAAGGAGGGAGGTTAAGTGAAAATACCGATCAGCGGCAACCTTATCAGACACTATCTGCAAAACGTGTATTTTATCAACGGTCACAGCTATGCGGGAAAGTCCACCATGGTAAAGCTGCTTTCCGAAAAATACGGTATGATATTCTGCGGTGAAAACTATCATGATGTTTTTCCGAGAGAAAAGCTGTCACGGTGGCAGCAGCCTGCCTTGTGCTATTTTGACACAATGAGCGGCTGGGAGGAATGGCTGAGTATGACGCCAAAGGAGCATTGGGAATGGACTGACAGTGTTGCCAAGGAATGTGTGGAAATTGAGATATTGGAGCTGATAAAGCTGGCGTCAGGCGGTAAAAAGGTTATTGCTGATACCAATATACCGCCCGAGGTGCTTTGGGAGATCTCCGACTACAACCATGTGGCTATACTGCTTTGCGATCCGCCCGACATTTGCTCGGAGCGGTTTTTTGACCGTGACGACCCCGACAAAAAATTTATGCTGGAACAAATCAAAAAGTGTAAAGACCCCGATGCAGCTCTCAAAAATTTTAACTCATGGGCACTGTATCACCCGTTAAAGGAAACTGACTGGAATCATACGGGATTTTTTACTTATACACGGTCGGATTTTGAAAGCGATACAAGGGAAGAAATGCTTGATGTGCTGGCGGAGCATTTCGGTTTAAAAAATTCCGTCAGCGAGTAACAATTATAAGAGCTTTTTTGAAAATCTACGATTGGAGAAAACAGATAATGAAAATCCAAAAACAAATCAACATCAACGCCTACCGCCCCGCAGAGGGCTTTATAAAACGCTGTCAGGAGCTTATCAAAAAGGAAGTCCTTCCCTATCAGTATGAAGTCCTTAACGACAACGCAGAGGGTGCGGAAAAAAGCCACGTTGTACAGAATTTCATCAATGCAGCCAATGTTCTTAAGGGCAAGGACAAGGGGGACGGCTTTTACGGAATGGTATTTCAGGACAGCGACGCCGCCAAGTGGATAGAGGCTGCCGCTTATTCCCTTTCACTGTTCCCCGATAAGACTTTGGAAGAAAAAGTTGATAACTTGATAGAATTGATTGCCGCCGCCCAAGACGGGAACGGTTATTTAAACACACGGTTTACTGTTGAGGATAAGGACAAGAGGTGGACAAATCTCCTTGAAGCTCACGAGCTTTACTGTGCCGGACATTTTATGGAAGCGGCTGTTGCTTACTATGAAGCCACTGGAAAGAAAACCCTTCTGAATGTTATGGAGAAAAACGCCGAGCATATTTACAAGCATTTTGTAACCGAAGACCGTGACGGTTACCCCGGACACCCCGAGGTGGAATTGGCGCTTTTAAGACTGCACAAGGCGACAGGCAACCCCCACTGCTATGAGCTGGCGGAAAGGTTTCTGAACAGACGCGGAGTTGACCGCGAGTTTTACAAAAAAGAAGCAGCAGCCCGTGACTGGACGGTGTGGGGCAACAATGCGGACGATATGTATTATCAGCAAAGCCATGCTCCCGTCAGAGAACAGTCCGACGCGGTAGGTCACAGCGTAAGGGCGGTTTATCTCTATACGGGAATGGCGGACTACGCTTCGCAGTCCGATGACGGGGAGATGACCGCCGCCTGCAAACGTCTCTGGAAAAGCATTACCCAAAAAAGAATGTATATCACGGGAGGAATAGGCTCAACAGGAATAGGCGAGGCATTTACCGTGGATTATGACTTGCCCAACGATACCGCTTATTCGGAAAGCTGTGCTTCCGTTGGTCTTATGATGTTCGCTTCAAGAATGCTGGAGCTTGAAGCTAAGGGCGAATATGCAGATGTTATGGAAAATGCCTTTTACAATACGGTTCTGGCAGGAATGTCATTGGACGGAAAGCGGTTTTTCTATGTTAATCCCCTTGAAGTGATCCCCGGAATTTCGGGAATTGCCGCAACCCATTGGCACGATAAGCCTGAGCGTTCCTCTTGGTACGCCTGCGCCTGCTGCCCGCCCAATATAGCAAGAGCTGTTTCCTCCTTTGGAAAATACGCTTACGGCGAGTCGGACGAGACCTGCTTCTGCCATTTGTACGCTGCGGGAGAGGTTTCCTTTGACAACGGCGTTGTTATGGAATGTGAAACAGGTTATCCTTATGAATTTACCGTTAAGTATCACATTAAGAAGGGCGGAAGATGCTTGGCTGTAAGGATACCCGCTTGGAGCAGAAAATTTGAGCTTTTGAAAAACGGGGAGAAAGCGGAGTATGATTTAAAAGAGGGCTACGCTTATTTGAACTCCGTTCAAGGCGGAGATGAAGTAGAGCTGAAACTCGATGACAGAGCCTTTTTCGTATATCCTTCCTCAAAAATTGCCGAGAACACAGGTTGTGCTGCCGTAATGAGAGGACCGCTGGTTTATTGCTTTGAGAGCGCAGACAACGAAGAAGATGTGCTTTCCTTAAAAGCAGATGACAGCTGTGAAATTACCGCTTTGGAGTATGACGGACAGTTACTGGGCGGTACCGTTGCTTTGTCCCTTAAAGGCGTCAGGGTCAGCGGGCAGGACAGGCTTTACAGTATGGAAAAGCCCGAGGAAAAAG
The DNA here is from genome assembly GCA_964636555.1 of uncultured Ruminiclostridium sp. Classification (GTDB taxonomy): domain Bacteria; phylum Bacillota; class Clostridia; order Oscillospirales; family Ruminococcaceae; genus Ruminiclostridium_E. Next base: position 33,660 of record CAZWRZ010000016.1, on the reverse strand, counting down.
CCGTTACCCTTACTGCTGTTCCCTATTATACTTGGGGCAACAGAGGAGAGGGTCAGATGAGAGTTTGGGTGCCGATAAAATAGCAAAACCGCATCAAAGAAAGGAACAGATAAATAATGAGACAAGTGCTTATTGCCGAAAAAAAGGCAAACTGCTTTCCTATGCCTTGGAGACTTGATTCCACCTGTTTCAATTTCAGATGTCCGGACGAACATTTTCGTCCCTCGGAGGATCTCGGTAATCTGCCGGATGTGGAAACATTGGTCATAACATCTGATTTAACGGACTATTCCTTTATTTCGGATATGATCAATCTCCGATATCTGTACATTTATTCGGGGAACAATGTCAGGGATCTGTCCTTTATAGAAAATTTGGTGAACCTCGGGCACCTTTGCCTTTACAGTACGCATATTACATCTTTGGAGCCCTTGATGCGCTTGGCTGAGAAAAAGGACAAGCTGTTCGGCAGCAGTGATGATTTGTTCAAAAGGCTGCAATATTCATTTCACGCCATATATATAGATTCCGACTGCTTGGACTTTGATCCGAATATGCTTAATGAATCGAGAACTTTGCAAATGGCGGGAGAATTTATTTTCAATCGTAAAAACTATGTGGATATGTTGTAAAATAAAAAGGGGCTGTAAAAAAACAGCCCTTTATTCTATGCTCCCAAGAAACTTGTGCTGATTTATGGTTCTCTCAAGGAAAGCTGACGGTAATTTACTGATTTAAAAAGAATTTCAAAACCGACAAGATTTTAAAATTTTTTAAAAACTGGAAAATTTTAAAATCTTGTCTATCTAACTGAGTTCGGATTTTTGCCTGAAAAGCTGGGCAAAAAATCCAAACTCAGTTGATTTTTGAAATTCGTGCTATCAAGACAGTTGTGCTATCGGGAGCCCGCTTTTAGAGGTGTTGTGCTGATTTTTACGATTCTTTCAAGAACCTTGGCAAAAATATAGGGACTGTTTTTTTACAGCCCCTTTTTATTTTTTTCTGTTCAATATCGATCAATAATTATACACTTCGTCGCCGGCAGCAACTTCAAAATAACTGGTAACACTGCCATTTTCTGCCTTTGCGGTAATTATCCTGTTATCTGTGACTGCAATGACATAATCGCCTTTAACAACGGAGAATATGTTCTTGGAATAGCTGTCGTAGTGCGCTATGGTTCCGTTTACCGACAAAGTTCCCTCAGCCGAAACGCTGTATATTACGAACAGCTCCACCTCGGACACTCCGTCAAAGTACACTGCGGGAACCACCGCAATTCCGCCTGCTCCGTCTCCGCTGCTTTTTAAACCTATTGCAAAAGAGCCGCTTTCCGCAGGGCTTGACAGATATTCGTCAAGAGCATTTTTGGCTACCGTTTTTGAGCTTATGGAGGTGGAGTTCAGGCTTGTTTCGGTTCCGTCAAGCTTTACAGTTGAAACCGTCAGACCTGTGCGTTTTCCGCCCTCGTCAACGGGGGTTACCTTTATTCCTATGGAATTGGAAGAATTCCCGCCTGCCGAAAGGGGATATATGTTTGAGCCTGTGATTTTTACATTGCTTTCGGTGATAACCTGATTGTTTCCGTCAACACCGAAGCAGGTGCCCGATTCTGTTACAAGGTAGGTCTGATCCTTATAAAAACAGGTAGCTGCCGCAGCCTCTCCGCTGCCTAAGCCCTTGACCTCGCCCACAAGTCCGAGCTCTCCGTCAAGCACCGCTACGCTCGCTCCCTGATCGCCTTTAAAAGTCGCTCTTACACGCTGCTCTCCGCCTGTGCTGTCAACGCCTATTGCAGAAAATTCTTCAAAGCTGCCGTCAACGGTGTATCTGCATTTTTCTGCAAGACCCTCGTTCACTGCAAGCTTCACCAATCTGTTTCCTGTTCCGAGGTACAGATATCCGTTATTCAGCGCCGCCGCATTTACGGGATTTCCCGCGGCGCATGCCATAGCCGTTTCCTTGTCAAAGGTCAGTGCGAATACTGCGGTAACCATGCTATTTGCCGAATTATTGGATATCACCGAGTTTCCGGCCGAACAAAGCTTTCTGCCCTCGGACGTGAGGACAAAGGGCATAAAGGTTACAAAATCCTCTTTGGATGCGTTTTGGGGAATATTTTCCTCGGTTAATACTATCAAAGCACCCGAATCAGTAAAAATGTCCGTCAAACTGCCCGACAGTCTGTATTTGACAATACCTGCACGCTTTTCGGGGTTTTCCTTATCCAGAAGCTCGATCACCGTTTCTGGTCTTGTAACTGTGTCGTTAACGGTTTGAGGCGGTGAAGCCTGATCTCCGGTTTCCTCCGAGGAATTCTCGGTTCTGATAAAGCTGTAGGGCCCGCCCTCGCTTTCGGAGATGACTGCAATGCCCTTTTCCGTTTCTGCAAGTCCTAAAAGCTTAATATCGGAAGAATAGTTTCTCACATCAAGCTGTGCAGTCTGTCCGCCTATCTGTTCAAAAACGTAAAGGCTGTTTCCGCTGATGTAAACCAGACGCTTTTCGGCGGCAATAACCTGTTTAAGGCTGCTTTCCTCTCTTATCCCTCCCACAGTGTAGTCAGGGTTCTGACTGTATCCCGAAAGCTGAGCCGCAGGCTTGGAGCTTATCAGATCAAAAATTCTCTCCTCGCTTAAATCAATATCCTCGTTTGCGGGATTATCAGAAGCGGCAGTGGGAAGTATGGAGCCTGTGAAATAATAGCGGAGCCCAAAGCTGATACCTATGAGAAAGACAGCTCCTATAGCCGCCGCAACGAACTTTCCTTTATTTGAACGATGTTCATCGCCGTAATCGTCATCAAGCTCTTCGCCGTCATCCTTGTCAAAATCCTCGTCATCGTCCTCTTCTTCAATGTCCTTTTTTCTTTTTCCCCTTTTTTTCCTTTTCTTTTTTTCTTCCTCTTCAAAATCATCATCGTCGTTTAAGGGTTCGATTTCTTCTTCGTCCTCGTCGAAATCCTCGTCTTTTCTTCTTCCAAAAAGCAGCTTTCTTTTGGACTTTTCCTTATTTTCTTCCTTTTCCTCGGAAGGCGCAGAAGAATTTACGGTGTTTTCCGAAGGGGACGCCTTCGGATCTGCGCCGCCGAGACTGAACTCGTTAGTGCGGCTTCGGTCAGGTTCATGCTCCTTAATGGGCGGCATTTCCTGCGTCTTGGGTGAGGTAAGCTGATTGAGATTAAGCTTTGGCTTAGAAGAAGCAGGGGGAACTATTGGGGAAGACGGAAGAGAGGAGGCATTTTCCGCGCTGCGTTTGGGCTCCTCCGATTGAAGCTTTTCCCTTGTTTCCTCCTTAAGCTTAGCGGTGCGCTCTGCGGCTATAATAAGCTTTTTATAATCCTCAGCGGTAAGAGACGAATCCTCTAATATATCTATCAGGCCCTTAACGGTAAGCCCGGGATTGTCCTTTATTTCCTGAAATGCCTGATTGCTTATCTTGGTATTACCCAAAACGGTGAGAAATTCGTTTCGGGTCAGCTTGTGATAAAAAACCACCTTAATAAATGCCGACGCTCCGACATCCTGGATGCTGTTTTCCTGGGCTTCCTCAGTTTTAGGCTGTATATTTTCCTCTTTCGGCTCATTCCAGACAGCCTTGGGGGGCTGCAAGGGAGCTGCCGAGGTTTCTACCGCCTTTTTTTCGACAGCCCTCGGCTTAACAAAGGAAAAAACCTTGTCCGGATCCAAAGCGGCGGGAATCTCGGTTTTTTCAAAATAATTCAGTAAACTGTTTTTAAAATCCATTTATTTCTCCATGAAGCTTCATACTGATCTTCGATTAAAAGTAGACATTCTTTACGGTCTATTTTGCGCCCTGCTGCGTCATCGTCCTCGGCAGGCGTCAGCCTGCTGTCGTCCTCTTCCTTGCAGGACACAAAATATCCTCGCAAATAATTTGTCTGCTTTTAACTGAAAATCAGTATCAAATTTACAATTTTGAGGCAAGCTTGGTTTTTCCGCTTTCCAGCTTTTTAGCTACCACGTCCTCTGCAAGTCCGGTGACCTTCGATATTTCCTTGGGGGATATATCAAAAAGTGTGTTAAAAGCCACCGCAAGTCTTTCCGCGTCGGTGAGCTTTTTCATAATCCCCTTTATATAGGAAACACCTTCGTCATCGGCAGGGGGGGTTTTTCGGTATTCCCGATAGCTTTTTATGATCTGCTCCGAAAGCTTTTTTAAAAAAAGCATTTCAAAATCCTTTTGATTCCTGCAGGCTGACATTTCCGCAAAGGTTTTGTCCGCAGCAATTTTAACCGACTCTATCGCCTCTTTCTCTGTGGCAAGAGTATAGTAGGCGCCGCAGTACATTTTTTTGTACACGCCTTTATAAGCTTCGGCAAAAGCGTTTATATCTCCGCCTGCCGCCTGTGTAATTACATCAGACATTATATTCTTCCTTTTTGATTTGCTGCAAACGCGCTCGTTTGAACGACGTTCAATAACTGTTTTCTGTTAAAAATACAGGAGTATATTTTTTACTCTGCATTTGCGGATTTATTTCCGCTTGCCTTTTCTTCGGCAGCCTTCTGCTCCTCAAGGCGCTTTTTCTTTTCTTCCTCTTTCTTAAGATAGTCGCGGTAGACGTCAACGGCCTTTACGACCTCCTTGTCGTTTATAACCAAAATTTCTCCCTTGATTTTGTCGTTGTGAGCGACGCTTGAGATCTGCGCGTTGGAGAAAAGGAATTTTCCGTTGCCTGCATGGTCAATAACAGTAAGAGAGTCTACCGAACGAACATTATCCACCACAAAGCCTACTGAAGTCTGGGCGGAATTCGGGTCAAAGCATAATGTTATAACCATTCTTCTCGATTGGTCGGACATATGGCGAATGGTTCTGGCAATAAGCCCTTCAAGCTCCTTGCCTGTTCTTACAGCATCGTCCAAAAGGCTGCTTTTGCTGTTGATCGTATCGCCGTATTCCTCTAACTTTTTCTGTCCTTCCTTCACCTGAGACAGGAGAGAGTGGGTCAAAGAGTTTTCCGGAAAGGCACTCAGGTTGATTTTATCACCGAAGTAATTGGACGAAACTGCAAAATGCTCGTTATTGCGGACGCAGCGGCGCATCTCCGCCAAATAGTCCTCAATTCCTCCCGATTTGTAGTTCAGGGCTGTGAGAGCGGTCTCGATGTCCTCTTTATTGTCCTTGATGTTAAGCAAGCTCTTTAATTCGAGAATAGGAACAACCTCTCCTCTTATATTCGCCACGCCCAGAAGAATTGCGGGTCCGTTGGCGATAGGCGTAATCGGAGGAAATTGCAGTATACCGGTAACCATTTCGGTGGAAATGGCGTAAAGCTGTTCGTTTAAGTCAAATATTATCCAAGGAAGCTGATAAGTAGGTTCCATTTTCGGAACTCCTTTCCTGATATTTTTTGTTGATTTGGAGAAGAATGCCGTATTGAACATTGTTCAATCACTTCTGTTTTTCTCCGAAAAAGCAAATTTTTCCGCTATTTTTTTAAATACGTTATTAGTATAACACATTTTGATTGCTTTTTCAACAGTTTTGTACAAGGTTTTGCGGATTATTTATGTTTTTTGACATAAAAATCGAGGGCTGAAAAAAACAGCCCTCAATTTTTATAATCCGTTTTTAAAAAAATCAGGTTCTCGACAAACCGTCAACATGAAGAATCACACCCGAAATATAGCTTGCCTTTTCACTTGCAAGAAATACGAAAGCGTTAGCCACATCCTCGGGCTCTCCCACTCTGCGAAGAGGAATGCTCTGCTTCAAAGGCTCGATAACCTCCTTGGGCAATGCCTTTACCATATCGGTATTGGTAACTCCGGGAGCAACCGCATTTACTCTTATGCCAAAGGGACCCAGCTCGCGGGCAAGAGAAAGTGTAAATCCGTTTACCGCAAACTTGCTGGTGGGGTATGCGATTCCGGCAGGCTGTCCGTAGGTGCCTACCATACTGGAGGTATTGAGGATAACGCCGCTGCCCTTTTCCTTCATGCCGTCAACCACTGCGCGGCTGCAATTATACACTGCCGTAAGGTTCAGGTCCATAACCTTTGTGAACATCTCCTGTGTGTAGGTTGTAAAGGGCTCTCTTGCGGAAACGCCCGCATTGTTGACCAAAATGTCTATTCTTCCGAACTCGGCAGCTACCTTGTCAAAAGCAGCCTTTACATCGTCATACTTGGTAAGATCGGGGGAAATTCCGCTGACCTTCCATGCGGAGTTTTCTTCCTTAAGGGAATTAACGGCTTTCTCCGCTGTTTCGGGCTTGGAGCCGCAAAGAACCACAGCTGCGCCCTCTTTCAAAAACTCTCTTACGATAGAAAGACCGATTCCTCTTGTGCCGCCTGTAACCACGGCAACCTTGTTTTCCAGCAACATAGCAAATCTCCTTTTCATTTTTCTAAGAACTTGTTCCAATAGGATTGGTGTGCGGATTTTTGAGTGAAATTTTTCGCAGTCAAGGAAGAAAAACGCAGGAATGCTTTGTGCATTTCAAGTTTTTCTGACGCAGAGTGCGGAAAATTTCGCCGAAAAGACGCGCGCCAATCCTATCGGAACATGTTCTAAAGTCTCAGCTTATTGGAAAATAACCGCTCCCGCGGGATTTTTAACAGACGGAGGAGCGATTATCGGATAACATTAGTATAGCACTTTTTGGAAAAAAAACAATGGATAAAAGGGACTTTGATAATTTTTTGTCAATTATGCCGATTATCTTTGTGCATTTTTTTGGAATAAATTACAGCTCCTTGATAACCTGTTTCACAAGTCCCAGCACACGGAGCCTTGCCAGCTCCTCTCCCTGAAAATGCCGCTTGGGGTACATGGGGTTGATCGAGATCAGGTCTATCCAGTCCTTGCCGTGTTCCACCTTTTTAACAACGCCTTCTTCCCCGTCTATAAGCATTACCGCAATACTGCCGCTGTCAACGGCGGACTGTCGGCGGACGATAATTATATCCCCGTCCTCTATGGTGGGATACATACTGTCCCCCTGAACCTTGATTCCCATAAGCAAAGGCAGCTCGGCATGGTTTTTCACAAACATTGGGATATAGTCCACTACCAAGGAATCCGCATAAGCTCCGAAGCCTGCGGAAACGCTTTCAAATACGGGTATTCTGTAAATCTCATCGGTATACACCGCAGAAATATTGGAGCTGTCGTCATTGCTGCCGATAAAGGCGGCGGGAGATACATCAAAGATCTCAGACAGCTTTTTCAGGGTTTCTCTCTTTAGATTTTTCACCGCCCCGCTTTCCCATTTCTGGACAGCAGCCTTCTGAACGCCCAGACGCTTTCCCAGTTCTTCCTGTGTAAGCCCCTTTTCATTTCTCAGCTGCTTGATATACTTGCCTATGTCAGCCATTTTTTGTACACACCCTTTCAAATTTATGACCGTTTTTAGACATTTTTTTAATTTTTACTGAATTGCTATGGCTTGATTGTATCATATTTAAACACTTTTGTCAAGAGTTGTTTGTGAAAAGTGGAGAAAAAAGATACTTTCTATTGACACGGTGCTTTATTTGTGATAAAGTTTATGTATCGGATAAAGATACAAACCGATTTTTGTAAGGAGTATATTATTGAAACTTGTATAATCATATAATAATATGACATTTTGTATATTATTTTAGCAACGCTTGTATCTCTATCGGATATATACTGCTAGTTTTTAGCCGAGAGGAGGATAAAAAATGAGAGAATACTACTGCGGCTGCTGCGGCATGAGATTGGACAGCAGCGAAGTCAATACAGTATGGGACGATAACTTGAACGAGGTGTATGTCTGCTGCAGGAACTGCGGCTCGGAATGCTTTGGTTGCGAAGATGAGGAAGAACTTGACGAGGAAGATGATTTTGGCGAGGACGATTTTGACGAAAACGAATAATACCTCAGCCATGTTGACTAACGGACAATATCAAGGATAAAAATTATAACAAAAGAAACAGACAGAACAAAAGAAAATGCCAAAAAGATGTGTGAATGAAAGAAAGGAGACAAAAAATGATTGAAATCAGAGAAAACATCGGAAGACAAGTAAGGACGCAAAAGGAAAACACACGCTTTCAGGGAATCTACAACCGCTACCGCGATGTGTGCGAGGATATCAGATCCATAAAAGAGCAGATCGTTTTTTTAAGGGAAATCACCGAGTATAAGTCACCCTCTCTTGAAGGCTCGGGCGGTTCAGGCGGCTGTTATGACAAGGTCGGCGGAAATGCGGGAAAGATAGTGGATCTGAAAAAAACACTAGGCGAAAAACAGGCTCTTATGCTGGAGCTTTGGGAAGAGCTTACGGGTATGATCTCCTCCCTGAGCAATTCCACACAGCGCAGAATTATGACCGAGCGTTACATAAATCAAAAAAGGTGGGATAAAATTTCGGAGGATACCAACTTGTGTGAGAGGTGGATATTTAAATTACATAAGAGGGCGTTGGAGGAATTACAATAATTTTTTAAAGGGGATGTGAAAACAGTCCCCTATTTTTATGCGTTCGGAAACTTGTGCTGATTCTTGTGCTGATTATAGTTCTCTCAGGAAACTTGTGCTGATTTTTACGGCTCTTTTAGGGAAGTTGTGCTGATTTATGGTTCTCTCAAAAAAGTTGGCGGTAATTTGCTGATTTAAAAAGAATTTCAAAACCGTAAACTTTTTTTAAAATTTCTTGAAAAGCTGTGAAATTTTAAAAAAAGTTTACTATCCGACCGAGTTTGGAATTTTTGCTTGAAAAGCTGGGCAAAAACTCCAAACTCAGTCGATTTTTGAAATTCGTGCTATCAGAGAAGTTGTGAGAGTGGTAATCCGTCTTTAAGGAAATGAGTGATAATTTTTTACCGCTCTTAAGAGGTGTTGTTTTGAATTTTATTATTCTTTTAGGGAACTTGATATAAAACAAAGTAATTATTTTTACAGCCCATTGCTTTTACAATCCGTATATTTCAAAAAATAATCAACAAAATATATAAAAACAACTTTTCCGAAAGAAGGTATTTATTATGGAAATGACCAACACGGAATACGATAGACTGACCAAAAAAATGTCACCAAACACAAAGCTGTACAAAACGCTTCCAAAGGCATTTTTTATCGGCGGACTTATCTGCTGTCTGGGACAGGCACTTTTTAACCTATACACGTTTTGGGGCTTAAATGAACAAAACGCGCGGGCGGTAACCTCGATCACCCTTATCTTTTTCAGCGCGCTGCTGACGGGCTTAAAACTGTATGATAAGATCGCCAAGCACGGAGGCGCGGGAACTCTTGTTCCCATAACGGGCTTTGCCAACTCGGTGGTTGCCCCTGCCTTAGAGTTTAAAACCGAAGGCTTTATACTGGGCACCGCCGCAAAAATGTTCGTGATTGCGGGACCTGTTATCGTTTACGGAATAATAACCTCGGTGCTGTACGGAATAATTCTCTATATAGTACGGCTTGGCGCATAGACCATAGCGGAATTATCAAAAAAGGAAAGGAAAAATAAAAATGGCAAAGCTAATAAAGGACGGTACTGTTTCAATGGACACCTGCCCATCTCTTTCCTCATTTGCTGCGGCGGTGGGAAAAATGGAGGGGGAAGGACCTCTGGCGGACTGCTTTGACTATATAGCGGAGGACGTGACCCTTGGAGAAAGCAGCTGGGAAAAAAGCGAGAGCAAGCTTCAGCAGATCGCCTTCGGAACTGCTCTTTCAAAGGGCGGATTTTCAGAAAAAAACATAGACGTGATTTTTGCGGGAGATCTGCTGAACCAATGCGTAAGCTCCTCCTACGGCGCAAGAGATACCAAAATTCCTTTTATGGGATTGTTCGGCGCCTGCTCCACCATGGCGGAAAGCCTGTCCCTTGCCTCGGTTTTTGTGGACAGCGGTGCGGCGGTAAATGCGGCGGCGGTTACCTCGTCACACTTTTGCTCGGCAGAAAGACAGTTCCGGCTTCCCGTAAACTACGGAGGACAGCGCACTCCAACGGCGCAGTGGACGGCAACGGCAGCGGGCTGCGCAGTGGTTTCTCCCCACGGAAAACCGCCTTATGTAAAGGCAGTTACAATAGGCAAAATAAAAGATATGGGAATTACCGATGCCAACAATATGGGGGCGGCAATGGCGGCGGCTGCCTATGACACAATTTCAAGACACTTATGCAACACAAGTCAGAGCATTGACGACTTCGACCTTATTCTGACAGGCGATTTGGGAAAAGTCGGACGTGACATTCTTATTGAGCTTTTTAAAAAAGACAATGTGGATATAACCGAAAAACACAACGACTGCGGAATAATGCTTTTTGACACGGAAAAACAGGACGTTCACGCTGGCGGCTCGGGCTGCGGGTGCAGCGCCTCGGTGCTTTGCGGATATATTTTGAAAGAAATTCAGCAGGGCAGGCTTAACAAGGTGCTTTTTGCCGCTACGGGAGCGCTGATGTCGCCAACGATAGTGCAGCAGGGAGAAAGCATTCCGGGAATAAGCCATGCCGTAGAGCTGAGCGGAAAATAAAGTAAAAAGGAGAAAATATTTTGGAAACCTTTATGGAATATTTTTGGGCATTTGTTATAGGCGGCGGCTTATGTGTGATAGGTCAGCTTCTGATAGATCTCACCAAGCTTACCCCTGCAAGGATTTTGGTAATATATGTAATTGCGGGAGTGGTTTTAGGCGGCTGCGGAGTTTATGAACCGCTGGTAAAATTTGCAGGGGCAGGAGCTACAGTACCCTTGACAGGCTTTGGATACGCTCTTGCAGAGGGTGTTAAAAAAGCGGTAGAGGAGGACGGACTTCTGGGCGCTTTCACAGGCGGTTTTACTGCGGGAGCGGCGGGACTTACTGCGGCAGTGGTGTTTGGGCTTATCGTGGCAAGGTGCTTTAAGAGAGGGGATAAACTTTCTTAGGGCTGGAAATAAATCCGGGCAGTAAAAAAATGCTTGTGAAAAATTAAACCGATAAAGTTTAGGTCCAGAGATTGGCACTTGTGCCAATCTCAAACCCTTCTTTCAAAGGGTGGCAGGTTTCCAAAGGGCGGCGCCCTTTGGTCGCCCTCCGCAGAGGGCGAAATTCCCAAACTTAGATAAGCAAAAATTGTTAAAAAGAGAAACAAAAAGATCTATCACAAGAAAAAAATCAAGTCTGATAGCACAACATTCAAAATGACTTGTAAACCGTCAACCACCAACACAATAATAAACAATCCCCTGCGAGCAGCAGGGGATTGAAATTTTAAGCACAACACAAAAGCACATCTATTTTTATGCCCCTTTATTTTATGCTCCCAAAAAACTTGTGCAAAATTGTTGTGCGATCAAGAGCCAAAAATCACCCTTGCTAAACCCCAAAAATTATGCTATACTATATAACAAAATAATAAACAAGAAACCCCAATCAAGAAAGGACAAAAAAATGAACTTATCAGCAGGCACCAAGCTAAAAGGCTTCACTATTGACCGTATAAGAAAAGAAAAAGAACTTGACGGCTCAATGGTGGAAATGACCCACGATAAAACAGGCGCACAGCTTGTCTGGATCGACAACAATGCCGAAAACAAGCTGTTCTGCATCGGCTTTAAAACTCTTCCCGAGGACAGCACAGGCGTATTCCATATCCTTGAACATTCCGTCCTTTGCGGTTCGGATAAATATCCCGTTAAAGAACCCTTCGTGGATCTTCTAAAAAGCTCCATGAACACCTTCCTTAACGCAATGACCTTCCCCGACAAAACAATTTATCCCGTTTCCAGCCGCAACAAGCGTGACTTCTTAAACCTCGCCTCCGTATACCTTGACGCGGTATTTGCCCCCAAATTAAGAGAAAATCCCAGCATTTTCCACCAAGAGGGCATACACACCGAGTTTAACGACGGTGTTCCCTCCTATAAGGGCGTAGTGTTCAATGAAATGAAGGGCGCGATGTCAAGCGTTGACGACCGCATAGAACACGGACTTCTGAACCTGCTGTTCCCCGACAGCATCTACCGCCACAATTCGGGCGGCGACCCTGCGGTCATTCCCGACCTCACCTACGAACAGTATCTGAAATCCTACAACAGGTACTACCACCCCTCCAATTCAAGAATTTTCTTAGACGGCAGCGTGCCTTTAGAAGAAACCTTAGACCTTATCAACTCCTACCTCGATAAATATGACAGGAGCAATGCCGTAAACGAAATTGCAGATCAGGTTCCCCTTACCAACGAAGGCACAAGCTATTACGAGGTTGCTGAAAACGAGGATACAGCAAAAGCCTCAATTTTCGCAATAGGAAAAATCGTAGGCGGCTGGGCTGACAGAGATAAGCTTCTGGCTGCCCGTGTCCTGTTCAGAACCATTGCCGACACCAACGAATCTCCCTTGAAGCGCGCCGTTCTTTCATCGGGTCTTGCCGAGGAATTTCAGGCTGAGGTCTGGGACGGACTTTCACAGCCCATTATGATAGTTATCGCAAGAAATTTAGCAGACAGCGACAGCGGCAAGATCAAGGAAATTATCACCGACACCGTTAAAAAGCTTGTTAAAGAAGGCATCGACAAAAAATCCCTTACCGCATCAATCAACCGCTTTGCATACAAGTCAAAGCAGCTGGACGAACCGCAGGGTCTGGAAAGAGCCATTAACTCATACAACAGCTGGCTTTACGGCGGCGACCCAATGACATATCTTTTGTTTGACGAAACAATAGAAAAGCTCAGAAAAATGGCAGAGGGCAACGGCTTTGAAAAGCTCCTTGACGAGCTTCTTGGCAGCTACGACAACTGCGCACTGCTCCACCTGCTCCCCTCAACGACTCTCGGAAAAGAACTCAGAGAAACAGAGGAAGCAAGACTGAAAAAGGAAACCTCTGCATTCACCGAAGCGGATAAAAAGGCTAACGAGGAGTTAAACGAAAAGCTGGACAAGTGGCAGAAAACCCCCGATTCACCCGAAGCCGCCGCGTCCCTTCCCGTACTTCCCTTAAGCGAGGTAAGCGAGAAGCCCGAATTTATCGAAACCAAGGAGCATTCTCATAACGGTGCAAGAGTGCTGTTCCACCCTGTTGCTTCCCACGGAATAGTATATATCTCCATGTACTTCCCCCTCACAAATTTATCTCTTGAAGAATTGTCGGATATCGGAGTTCTGCCCAATCTCTACACGGAATTGCCTACCGAAAATTATTCCATACTTGAATTGCAGCAGGAAATAAAAACCTATATAGGCAGCCTTAACTTCTCCCTCTGCTCCTTTGCAAAGGAAAACGATCATGAAAGCTGCACACCCTGCTTAAAAGTCAAGGCAGGTCTGCTAAAGGAAAATCTCCAAAAAGCAAAGGAGCTTATCGAGGAAATAGTTTTAAGAACAAAGTTCCACAGCCTTGACAAAATCAAAGAAATTGCACTTCAGGTGGATTCGGATGCAAAGCAGTATATGGTTCGCAACGGTCATATTTTAGGCACTAAAACCGCCTTTGCCCACTACTCCGCCGAAGGTGCAGCAGACGAGGCGCTCCACGGTTTTACCAACTTCAAAGCGCTCCACACCTTAGCCAAGAACTTTGACGAAAAGGCAAAGGATCTGTGCAATGCAGTCAGAAAGATCTACGAAAACGCCATTGTCAGAAACGGACTTATTATAAGCGTAACCGCCGACGAAGAAGCGGACGTCCATGACCTTATCGATGCAATGCCCGAGGGTAGGGAGCAGCCCAAAACCGTCGGATATAAAACCGACCTGCCCAAGAACATGGGTATTGTTATCCCCTCACAGATCTCCTATGCAGTCAAAGGCTATAACCTTAACCAATGCGGCGGAAAAAACAGCGGCGTATTAAGTGTTTCTTCAAATATCCTTTCCTACGGCTACCTCTGGAACGTGGTAAGAGTGCAGGGCGGCGCTTACGGCTCAGGCTTCCGCAACAGATTGAGCGGAAATATATTCTGCTATTCCTACCGCGACCCCTCTCCCGCAAGATCCCTGACCGTATACGACGAAATGTCCAAATATATCAAGGAATTCTGCGAGGGCGACGAATCCTTGGAGAAATTCATCATCTCCACCATTGCCGACACCGAGCCCTTGAGAACTCCAAGCGAACAGGCGGATTACGCAGATTCTCTGCTGTTTATGGGCGTAACTGAAGAGGAAAGAATTCAGAGAAGAAAAGAAATACTCCGCACCACCCGCCAACAGCTTCTTGATCTGTGCAGTATCTTCGATAAGTTTGCAGAAGAAGGCGCAGTCTGCGTAACGGGCAGCGAGGAAGCATTAAAGACCTGCGAAGGACTTACCGTATTCAACATTAACGATTGATTTATTGCAAATAAAACAAAAACGCTTTGAGGCACAACCCCCAAAGCGTTTTTAATATTCTTATGCGAAAATTATACTTTCCTTCTTGACCCAGCCCGTAACATTCTGTGCAATCGGCACAGCGTTGACATTTTTCTCGGAGGGACAGATACGATAATATCCGTCAAAATCCTTGCCGTCATAGAGATAAAAAGTACCGCTGATCCTTCTTACCGCTCTCTTTTCTCCCGCCGCGGCATAAAGATCGGCGTCCTTCAGAAGTATCTTTCTTCCCGCTCTGAATTTATCATCGTGATCTTCTCCGTCGCGGGGCGAAAGAGTATCCCTGTTGACCCAGCCGTATACTCCCGAATCGTCCTCGCTTATTACATGATAGGGGTGAAGGGAATCTTTTGCGCGGATTGAGATCTTTACCAGCCCTGCCCTTGCAGGATAACCGATGTCGGAGTTGCTTGCGCCATACTGCTTACCGCCCGAGAAATACACCACATCTCCCACAGGAAGCCATTTTTCTTCCTCGGGATCGGGCTTGGGTTCAGGATCGGGATCAACATAATCGCCGAAATCCTTAAAACAAATATCACCGTCAACAGTCTCACCGTCGATCCTGTCAGTTCCCCACTGCCATAAAACCTGACCGTAATTATACTTTGAAGGTATATTGGGATTTTCCGTCCAATGAGCCAGCCACAGCTCATATTTTCCCAAAATTCTGTCCTTCTCCACATAGTTTTCCAACCATGAGGGATTGAGATAAACTCCTGCAATATAACCCGCTGCCCTGATCTCCTCGCAGAAGGTGAGAATAATATCGGTACGCTCACGGCTTGTAAGCTCCTCTATCTGATCTCTCTCCTCCATATCGTAGAATACGGGATAAACGGGGGAATATCTCTTTATAGCGTCAATGCAAGCCTTAGCCTCCTCCCTTGCCTCATAAGGGGTAAAAGCTCTGCTGTACCAATAAAATCCGTAGGGAAGACGCGCTCTTGTAACGCCGTCAATGTGCCTTGCAAGCTCGGTATCCGTTCTGTCGGCAATTCCCGCGCGCATTATAACGAACTCCACTCCCTCGCGTTTTGCCTTTTCTATATCAAAGCCTTTCTGAACATAGCTTATATCAATACCTTTTCTGTTTACTCTTTCCATAGTTCCGTCCTTTCCACAGGCATTGCTGCCTGAAATGTTGTCCTAAACTAATACCCATTTTGACAGTAGATAAAATCTACTGTCAAAATCCTCGGCTTTGCCGAAGGACCGCCAAAGGCGGTGGGTATGTACGTTCAATACAATACCTGATACACTCATGCCGCTGTTGCGGCAGAGCATTTAAAAAGTAGCTTTGCTGCTTTTTAAATGGGTATTAGTACTATACAAATTATTCCGTTTAAAAAATTTTATGAGTTTTCTTCCTCATTTTCTTTTTGGGGAATTTTGTTGGCACAGTCCGCCAGCCCTTCCCCTATAATATATGCAGTTACGCTTGCCGCCGACATAATACACCCGCTTACGGTACCTGCAGTCTCCTCCGTACCGCCGAAGGCGAGAATAAGTCCCGTCACAAGCCCCGCAGCCGCAACCCACAGCTTTCTGCTTGTCAGCTTTCTTTTCCAGTTGATCTTATTCATGTCCCACTCTCCTTTCAAGATCCGAAATCCTATAATTCGCAGTTTTCATCTGTTCATCAACAACAGCGTCCTTTTCTTCCAGATGATATACTCTTTCCACAAGGTGATTGTGCTTATCTACCTTCTTTTCAAGCTGTTCTATGCGATAGGCAGTAAGTTTACTGCTTGCAAGTATTCCGCCCAATGTTCCTATAAGCGTGAACGCTCCCGATATTATTGCAGCAACAACAGTGCTATCCATTGTCCTTTTCCTCCAATTCCGAAATCTGTTCCCTCAATTCTTGTGCCTGCACCTCCAGATCAGCCAAAACCTCCCGATCCTCTTCAACATCATTCCCCGTCAGAATAGCTCTCAAAGGACGAACAGCCAGCCTGTCCAGATCTTCAAGCCGGCTTTTCAGCAGAAGTATACTTTCCTCATCGGAAACAACAGGCTCAACAGGAACAATATCAACCAGCCTGCCGTTCTCATCTTCCACAGGCTCCCAATAAGGCGTTGACATTATCTTGTTTGCCAACTCTGAATTATCGGGAATGACCCATTTTGGTTGTTCTGCGCCGGGTATATCGGCAAGGTAGTTTATGTCAGTGTAATTCGAATTTTTTTGCCAACTATGATCTTTAAAAATAAGCATATATTCACCCTCCTTAATACCATATTACTTGATAATAGTACGTACAAGCTTCTGATTCTTTTGACAGAATAGAAGAAGAAAGATCCACTCTACCGTCAAAGGCTATATTAACGTTTATTGCAGTACCTCCACAGTCTAAGTTTCTCAAGATACTTGCAGTTCCTAATACATAACTACCACTTGAAACTGAATCATATCCGGTAAAAGAAGATGTAGTTCGACGCCATAAACTCACCACAACTTTTTTACCGCCCGATGCATACGGAACATCAATAGATAGGGTGCCATTTTTAGCAACTGACTTGCTTCCCTCAGTTATAACAGGAATGGCGTCCCCTTTTATACTGTCAAGCTTCGCTTTATCAGCTGCAGACATTAAACCATTCGCGCTTTGAGTTGCTACGGCTGTGGTGGTTGCATTTGTGCCGGCTGCTCCCGCAGCTCCCTTTAAATAGTTAAAAGTAAGTGTAGTTGTTGTGCCGGACGTACTTGCTGTTACAGAAGGCGTTCCAACTGCATTTATATTTGTTCCTGCAGCTACTTTAATAGTAGGAGTTGCACCGGCAGCTCCTGCCGCGCCCTGCGCTCCGGTGTCACCCTTATCTCCTTTATCCCCCTTCGCTCCCGTTGCACCTTTAAGATTTTTAAAGGCAAAATTAAACACTTTTGCAGTATTTGCGCCTGACGCCGTAACGGTGACAGAGGGTGTTCCCACATTTGCGTCCACAGTGGCGGTTGGTGTACCAAAACCCGCCGCCGCACCGGCTGCACCTGTTGCTCCTGTTGCTCCCTGTGCTCCTGTTGCTCCTGTGTCACCTTTGTCTCCTTTTGCTCCTTTAAGATTTTTAAAGACAAAGTTGAACACTTTTGCAGTGTTTGCGCCGCTTGCGGTAACTGTTACAGAAGGAGTTCCCACATTTGCGTCCACAGTAGCGGTGGGTGTGCCAAACCCTGCTGCGGCACCTGTTGCACCCTGTACACCTTGAGCGCCTGTGTCACCCTTGGGAATAGTCAAGTTCAAGGTAGTCACCGTTCCGCTTGTGGAAGCGGTCGCAGAAGCATTACTTCCTGCCGCTCCTGTTGTAACAGTGCCTATCTTGATATTAGTCAAAGCGCCGACCTCAGCCGCCGTATGCGTATGATCTCCCGCTGCCTTGCTGTTCCAAGCCGTTCTCTCCGCAGCGGTGATATGCCTTACATTATCGGCAATATGCGAAATCACATCCTTGACTGCCTTAGCGATCTTCCCAAAAGCAACTCCCAATTTCTCACCGCTTGCCAATTCACCAAGATCAGCAGCAGTATATGTAACCGTCTGGTCATTGGTAGCCACATTAGGCACATTCCCAAGCCCCACCTGCGCCTTAGTCACACCATGAGGGTTTGACTTATCGGAGGTATGCTCCGCAATTTCTCCTTTGACCTCCGCAATATCCTCCGCAGCGGCAAAGGTCTGAGGAGTTATCTCCACCTGAATTTTCTCCGCATTGGCAACAGGTATAACAAAATCGAACTCCGTCAGAAACTCGGGATTATCGCTTTCCTTGGGAATAACCTCGCCTATACTGTCCTGAATGACCGCAAACAGCACATCGCTTTCCTCATCATCAAGCCTTGCAAACAACCCGATCTGCCTTAGCGTGTACTCCTCAGCAAGTCCCTTGTTCTGAACTCTTAAGTTAACAACTATCCTTCCGCCCTCGTTTTTAAGCCTGAACAAATTCATATCATGACAAGGCTCGTTAATACTCTTTAACGCCATTAAAGACAAAGCAGCGGAAGCACTTTCACCTCCCACTGCCCTTGATATAACAACATTTCCCCCTGTCAGACACCTTGCCAAAAGCTCCATACCCGCAGCAGTAACCACTGCCTCATTCCAAGCCATAATTTTTCACCTCCGTCTTGATTTTCTTATGCTTGCCGGAAAGCCTAAAGCCCGAATAAACGACCGCTGCGCCGTCTGCCTTTATGGCAGTAATATTCAGACTGACGATCTTAATATTTGCAGGGATCATCTCCTCCAACAGCTTAGCCAGCTCCTGCACCTGACTGTATTCCCTCAGATGTGTGGTAATATCGATCTGATACCCGTCAAACCTTCTCCTAACGGTAAAGTCATCGCCTCCGCACAAGATCTGCAGCTTTGCAATAAGCATTTTCATAGTATAGGGCAGTCGCGAAAGCCACTTGCTCATAACTCTCGCCCTGCGGATTTCAAGAGTATCACCGCTTAACGGCAGCAGCCCCGTCATCTTCTCAAACCTTGCTATCCCGTCCTCATCGGCAGTGGAAATAAATTCATTGTGCAGAACACCGTCCGCGGCTCTCCACGCTGCCTCAAATTCGGGATTTTCAGCAGTCAGAACCGCGTTTATCTCACTATACTCCGCCATAAAGGGAGGAAGATAAGCAGCCAGGTCAACCTCTCTTGTCACTTATTCTCACCTCCGAAAACACTATCCAAAACAGGCACCTGATATTCCCCTAAAACAAGATTATCCGCAGAACCGTTTATCATAGTATTGCCCACGTCAACAACACCCTTGATACCCAGAATCCGTGTATCGATCTGACTGACGCGGACAATTAAATAAGAGTCATCAGCCCAAGCCTTCCGAAGCTCCAGCAAATAATCGGAAACCGCCGCCTCAACCGCGTTTTTAAGATTATCCCAGTTGTAACCCTCATCAAAAACTATCTCGGTAGAAACCCTGACAGCCACACCCTCAGCGCTCTTTACCTTCACGATATGCCCGATAGGCGCAAAACCATAGCCCTCTCCCGCATATTCATCGGGGTCAACAGCCCTCTGCACCGTTTGAACAAGGGTATCGGAAGCAGTATCGAAATCGGAGTTAAGCACCGTCAAAAGCACCGTTCCTCCTGTGGTAAGCTTTTTATCCCTTGCCGCCGTAAACACGGTTTCAAGCCACTGTGCAGGTTCTCCGCTCAAAGAACCCTTTATCGTGTTATACCACCCTTCAACCGAAGCGGAAGGAATCATCTCTGAGGGTTTAAGGCCGTCGTTCCAGACCCTTTTCACCTTGACACTGCCAACTCCAGAAACAGCGTTGGTTTTTTCAATATAATCCTGCACATTCCCGCCGAAAGCCTTTTCATCAAAGGAAGCAAAGTATCTTTTTCTCAGATCCTCGGTATCCTCCTCGTCCTCTCCGGGAATAAGTATTTCGGTGAGCTCCGCAGTTTCCAGGCCGTCAACATAATCTATGGGAATCATCTCACCAAAAAATCGGTTCCCTTCCCTTCCGACCGTCTCGCACTCCATACGGTACACACCGTCGGAAAGCTTTTCAAGTGCGGTAAAATTCACCTCTCCAACGCTGAACCTTTTCCCTGAAACGTCAGCGCTTTTCGGCTCAAAAACTCCCTTAGCCTGAGCCTTTTCGGCAGGATAAGGAGTGATTCCCCTTTCCCTGCAGCGAAGTATAAGGAACTCTCTCGAAGCGCTGTCTCCGAAGCCTTCCCTCAACACTCTTTCCAGCTCGATATAAAGCGCCATTATCTCCATAGCCGCAGGAGACAAGGAATCCGCAATAACCGACCCCTCTCTTTTATCCAGCTTGTCGGAAACTCTTGACAGCATACGGTTTAAAATTCCCTCTGCCGTTACTTCCTCGTACATTAGATCCTTACCTCCTTTTCCGAATCTATTTCACCGAAAACGGTATTCACCTTAAAGCTCACTGTTACAACTCCCTTAACAGAAGTGTCAAAGTCAAAATCCTCCACGCTCTCTATTCTGCTGTCCCACAAAAGAGCCTCACTGATCCTCCGCTCCAATTCGGGACAAACATAAGAAACAGGCTGCCCGTACAGATCCTTAAGCTCGATTCCGTAATCCCCCGAATAAATGGGATACTCATACCGTTCCGTCTGCAAGATCTTATACACTGCCTGTTTAACAGCCTCAAGCTCCTCCGCGGTACCTATCACTCTTTCCCTCTCTCTGTCCATTTTATAGGTAAGATTGGGCTGCTTCTCTATCTCCAGATTTTCAAAATCGCCGTTTTCATTGCTCAAAACAGGAATCATTCTATCCACTCTCCCTCCGCAGCGCAGTCAAAAATACGGTCCAGCACAATAAACCTCTGTCCGCCCTCGACCCGTAATAAAATAACTTCTTCCCCCTCTCTCAATCCCTTTAACAAAACGATTTTCTTTCGTCCCCTGCAACTATGCCTGTGGTTTTCTGCCGTGTCGGTTTCCTCGGATTCCTCCGTAAAAAATCCAACTAAAGCGTCAACACAGTGATCTGTCACCGCCTTGGTCAAAATAAGCTGTTTTTCACCCAAAACGAACTTCTGATCCACCGATATTCTTAACGGCTTCACACTTATAACCCTTCCGAAACATACCGCCGAAGGCTTTTCCGCTTCCACAGCCTCAACCGCCGCTTTTTTAATAAGTCTCACAAGCTCCGCCGCATTGCTCACCAACTATCCCCCCTTATACTGAAAGCAGACATTCTTTGCTGTCCATTTGTTCCTGCTGCGCCATCGTCCCCGGCAGACGTCAGCCTTCCGCCGTCCTCTTCCTTGCAGGGTGCAAAATATCCCCGCAAATAATTTGTCTGCTTTCAATCGTGAATTAGTACTATATCTTTGACAATACAATATCCATAAAATGTCCCAAGCCCGAAAACCTGTGAACCACCCTTTCCGCCAGCATAAAGCGATCCTTATCGGCACCGCCCATACCTCGGAAAATATCACGGGAAACCGCAGCAATACAACCCGCCCGAAAATCCGCGTCACCGAAAACGCCCTTTACCTCTGCCTTGACATTTTCACCGCCGTACAGCTTCAGCAGCTCCTCTGCCTTAGCCTGACCGTTTTCACCTTCCTTCAAAGAGCCCGTGTACTGCAAAACACCCAGCTTTTCGGCATTTTTCCTGTCAAAAGCAGTATAAATATCTCTCACCCCGCTTTTTCTGTTGTTGTAAAAAAGCTTTACCTTGTTGTAAACGCCCTTGTCCGCAGAGGAAGAAAGCGAAAGCTCCTCTCCCGATTCTCCCCCTATAAGCAAGCATTGGTTATTGCCGTACATAGAGGTTATATTTTTAAGACAAAGCCTTCCGAACCCGTCATACAGCACAAACCTTTTCCCGCTGTTATGATAGGTAAGCTCCAAAGCGTTTTCTATCATATCCAGCAAGGTGGAATTTTCCTCTACCCTGTAAGGGATAACGTATTTGCTGTCCTCAACGCTCCCGATCTTTAAAGAAAAATCCTCCACAATCAGCCTGATAAGCTGCGAAGCGGTTTTCCCCTCATAGACGCAGGTATCCTTATTAAGAAGATAACGTATCTGATCATAGCAGACAAGGCGGACCTTCCCGTCAGACCCTGCTCTTTTGCTGAAAACATAACCGAAAAACACATTTTTCCCCTCCGCCCTGAAACGAACGGGAGCGCCCTCGGAAATTTCAAAAGCCTTGTCACATAAAATACTGCAAGTAAACTTCCCCGCCGATCCGCTTATCTCGGTCTCCCATTCGGCGCTTTCCGCCATAGGCATAAAAGCGTCTTTCCCGTCATTGGTTCCGATCAAAAGTTCCGTGTTCATTTTTTCTCCTTTATACTAATACCCATTTTGACAGCAGATAAAATCTACTGTCAAAATCCTTCGGCTTTGCCGAAAAACCGCCAAAGGCGGTGGGTATGTACGTTCAATACAATACCTGATACACTCATGCCGCTATTGCGGCAGAGCATTTAATACTGTCTTCGATTAAAAACAGACATTCTTTGCGGTCTATTTTGCGCCCTGCTGCGTCATTGTCCCCGGCAGGCGGTCAGCCTGCTGTCGTCCTCTTCCTTGCAGGACACAAAATATCCTCGCAAATAATTTATCTGCTTTTAACCGAAAATCAGTATAAAAAGCAGCTTGGCTGCTTTTTAAATGGGTATTAGTATTAAATAAACGCTCTTATGCTCTCCTTAGTCACCCACCCTTGCCACAGCCCGGTCGGGGTAGTGATATGATAGGGGTGTGACCCTTTTATATTTATAAAATTCACCTTCCCGTGATAGTTGGTTCTCATCTGACCGGGAGCGTCGCCGTAGCTTGAACCGTAAAGCCTTCCGTTAACTATCACGTTCGACCCGATCATAATAGGCTTAGACGAGACGGAAGAATCCGCCCTGCCGTTTTCCAAATGGGTCCCCCAAAAAGACAGCTTAACCTTCCTGACACCGTAATCTCTGTACTGCTTAAGCTTAACCGCCGCAATAATGTCAAAGCCGTTTTCCGCGTCCTCGGCAAGGGTGTAATCCTCCAAGGAAACCTTTATATTGGTAGAAAAAAGATATCTTCCGTCTGCCCTGCTCCTTGAAACAATAAACTGAAAGGGCTTTTTGGATTCCTTAAGGGATTTAAGATAATCAATATAATACTTAGCCCCCTTATTGACACTCTTATTTATCAAAAAAGGATAATCGTTCTGAGGAATAACAAAGCTGAACCCCACTGCGGTAAGCTTGGGATCCTTAAGCACATTAACCTCCCCTCCGCCCATAAGCTCAATGCTTTTGCCGGAATTTCCCGTCTCATAGGAAATCTTTTTCGGCGTAACGGGCAAAAGACACTTGTCTAAATATACATAATAGCCCTTTGAACTCATAAACCGCGCACCCCCTCTGCTGCCGATGCAGCCGCCTCGCTTACCGCCGCGGTAAGATCGGCGACAATACTGTCAATATCCGTTTCTCTGTTGATTATATTTTTCATTCCCGACATATCCACCTTGATTTCCGCCTTAACGGGCTCTCCAAAGCACTCCGTCTCTGCAGCCCTTCTGATTCTCCGTACCTCATCGGGAGAAATACACAGCTCATATTCCTGCAGAAAAAGTCTCCCTCTCCCCACTCCGTTTTCTTTCTCTTCACCGATCAAAAACACATCCGCGGCTGAACCCGTCAGCCGCTCTCCGAGCTTTCCAAATCCTGCCTTAACGTTCTTATCCCAAAGCAATTCGGCTCTTTGAAGGTTCTCAGATAACTCCGCTCCTTCAAAAACCGCAAGCTGTCGATTTGTCTCCTGTGTTAAATCGAAACGATCCTTTAAAAAAAGTTTTCCAAAATCCGGATGTGAATATATTTCAGATTTCTCCCTGCCCTGCTCAAACAGCAAGCCGTGTTTCCCAAGCTCATGATTTTCATTCCGCAAATCAAAGCCTTTTTTTCCGATCATCTCCGCTGCCCCGTTCAAAAGAAAAGAACCGACGGAAAAAAGCTCATCAGCTCTGACCATAGCCCATGATCTCAAACCGAAGCCATGGCCGGAATTTCGGTCATAATCAAGCTCCAAACCATAATCAAGCTCACGGTCATAACCAAGCCCGCAGCCATTTCTCAGCTTGCCGCAGTGCTCAGCCATATCTGCCGCAAAAACCCGATTTTTGCATTTTTCGGAAAGGGCAAAGGCCTTACCCCCAAGCCCTCCGACAAACAAACCCCATTGCCGCCTCAAAGCATCTCCAAGCCTATCGGCTTTTATACGATCCAAAATCATCTCCGAAAAACCGCCGTTAGTGCTGTAATTATATTCTCCTCGGCTCAAAGAATCATCAGAATCTCTCTCCGCTGCAAACAAACTCGGAAAAGCCTTTAAATTGACCTCTCCATACACATTTAAAATTAAGGAAGGGGAAAAACGATCTTCCGCTTTTACAGACGAATTTACATACGGTATCCCGCCCGCCCGATCATTTACAGGCAAAGCCATATCAAACAGCCCATTTACAGACAAATCCATATCGGACAGCCCGTTCACAGCCAAAATCATACAAAACGATCTGCCAGCAGAAATAACAGGAATCTCATTCACAGGCAAAGCCGCATCCGGCAGTCCTCGCCCAAGATCCAAATTCCCTTCAGTCCTGCCAAACCGCCTTTCGCCGCCTGACCTATCTTCAAGCAAATTTTTCTGCCCGTCATTCTTTCTGTTCTCATACCCGTTACAGCCCATAACCCAATTTTCATACCGTCTGTCACCGCCAAAAGCAATATTACGGTTATAAACGGAAACATGATCAAAATAATCATTAAAACAGCTATTAGATACACTGTCAAAATAACTGTCAGAGCCGCCGAAATAATTATGATGAATTTCATCGGAAAAATGTTCATAGCTGCCGCTGCCCGAAACCAATTCCGAACCCAATAGCGGTTCACAATAAAAAGGCATATCCAACACAGCCGATTTCAGGCACTCGCCCTGTAAAAATCCTCTTACAAAAGCGCTTTCTATCTCCTCAAAAAGGGAAAAGCCAAAACGCAGATCAAAACAATGTCCGTCCTCGCCAAAACGACCTTCAAACAAACTCATTTTCTCCGTCCTCTCTTTCCCAAAGCCTTTTCCCTTTCCTTTTTCTCCTGCTCGATCCTTATCCGTATAGCGGCAATAACAAAAGCCTTCTCCCGCTCCTCCATTTCAAGAAACACCGAAGGGAGAATATTCAGCCTGTGAAGGGCGTAATAAGCGTAATTCGCCTCGGGATCCCCTTCCTCTATCAGTTTTTTGCCTGTTCCGCCTTTTCGTCAAGAGAAACGTCAAAGCCATGAAAATGCTGTACAAATTCCGCCAGACGATTATATTCTCCCGGGTTGTCCACCAAAGCCATTAACAGCTCCTCGGGAGTTTTCACCCCATAGCTGTCCTGTAATTCCGCGTCATACAAATCGGGAACCACAACAGAAGCCGCAATAAGCTTCTGCACATACAATCCCGTTTTCAGTTTGGAACGTGTCACACCGCTTTTCCCCGCCGCAGCAGTCTCCACCACGCAGGAATCTCTTATAGCTTCGTTCTCCTTTGAGCTCACCGCCCTGAATTCCCACAAAAGCGGATTTCCTTCCTCATCGCAAAGCGACTTTGTTGCAGCAAACTTAACGTTTTCCTTAACTGTTTTGTTCGCCCTCATAAACATTGAAAATTTAGACATTTTAATTTTAGCCTCCCGATTTTAAAATTGTTCTGTTAAGAAAGTTGGTTTTAATTTGGTCTCTCTCAAGAAACTTGGCAATAATTAACTTGATTTAAAAAGAATTTCAATACCGAGTGCGGAGTTTTTGCCTGAAAAATTGGGAAAAACTCCGCACTCAGTTTATTTTTGAAATTCGTGCTGTCAAGAAACAAGCAGTAATTAGTCATACGCCTTCAAGAAAGCGGTGCTGTTTTTTCACCACCCTAAAAAAGCAATACCGCTGTCAGTTAGTAACAAATCCGTCCAGCTCGTTGAACATCTCGGGCATCTTAAAGTCCTCAAATGTAAAATCCATTTCCTCGTCAAGATACTCCCCGTTAGCGTCGAACTTCGCCAAAATACCGCCGTCAATATTGCAGTCCATAAGAATAATGGTCTGTCTTCCGGCGCCCGAGGTAGGATCTTCATTAGATACTTGGATCTCAAAATAAATATCCTCCCCCGTCTCCTTGTATCTCAGCATCAGCTGACGGAAAACAGAGGTGTTGTAATGAAAAGTCGCCGAGCCTGTACCCTTCCAGCCCGTAGACTTGTTGCCCTTTCCCGTTTTGCCCAGAATAGGCACCTCGGTTTTGTTCTTCTCAAACTTTGCCTCCAGATTGATAGCCTGCATAAAGTTATAGCGGCGGCCTTCTATTGTAACAAAGCACTCCGCCAGCCCCGCAAAAACCGTATCCTTAGCCTTCATAACCACATTGTTAGCCATAATAAAACACTCCCTTCATTTTTGTTTTTGCTTACGCCACAGTCACAGTCATATAAACCTTGCTCATAGCATTAGCCACAGTAACGGAATCGGTAACCACCACGCTCTTCTTGCTGTTACCCTGTTCAACGATAATATCGCTGTCAAAAAATCCCTCGATTGCTCCGATCTCACTAAGCTGCTGATGATGCTTGACGATATCCGACCACAGCGAAACTCTTCCCGCCTTGTCATTGGGAACAGCCCCCAAATACTTGGTATTGAACAACACCGCAATATCATTGGCGATCTGATCTATAACGCGAACGGTCTGATTTTCCGCAAACACCTCGCCCTGTGTATCGGTAAAGGTAATCATGCTGTTGATATCCGCCAGTACACGCAAATCTCCGCCAACCTTATGCAGCACAAATTCGCCCGACTTCACCGACTTCTTAAGCTCAGTCTGAGTATAGTCCGCGTCAACTTCAAGCTCTCCGTCATAAATTCTGTTCTGTAAACTTCTGTTTACCTCGCAGCCCGCCAGCGCACCCGTTACCCAATAAACAAGCCCTGCCTCGCCAACGGTATCATCAACAGTCTTGTTCTTGACATTAACGGTACCGAGATAATCCGCCGCCTTGCGGTAAAGCACCAGCTGAAACTTAATGCCCATTTCCTCGCGCATACGCTTGTTAAACGCCGCATACAAGCCCTTAACACTCTCATCGGCAACAGCCGCACCCATAACGTTAAAGCTGTAAGTCTCAATCTTATCAAGATACTTCTGATGCGCCTCACCGCTGACAGTACCGTTTTCGCCTCCCGTCAAAGGCATAGCCGCCATTGCGGAAAGAACAGCTCCCTCCTTCCACTTGACATACTTGTTGGGAACAAGCTCCTCCGCGCTTGCCACCGTCTGCATATCGACCTCATTGCTGCCCAACAAGGTAGAAACATCAAAAAGACCTGTATCATCAGCGTTGACCCCCACCGAGATTTTCAGATCATTACCCCTGATGCCGCCGTAAATTGCCTCTGCCAGCTCATTTGAAGCCTTAGCGGACTCACCGTTAATGCGGTAAGCATACAGTGTCTTTGCATTAAGAAACAGATCCCTAAGACCCTTCAGTTTCTCATCGGTATAATCATAACCGAAGATCTCCAAGCTGTTTTTCTGAAAATCGCCGCTTGAGATCTCAAAAATCTCTCCCTCAGGACCCCAGTCCAGCTCCAAGGGCATAGTACAAACACCCCTGTCCGAAAGCGCGGTCGCCGCGTTTGCCGCCGACACAAAATTGATGTACGCGCCAGGCAGCTCCTTATTTTGTACCGTAAAAGTACCTCCGCCTAATGCCATATTACTTTACCTTTCCTTTCATAAATTTTTCAATAATTTTTTCCGCCTCAAAAACGGAATACTCTCCTTTTTCCGACAGCAAAGCCGCCAAAACATCTCTTCTCCCCGAAAATCTTTCCGAAGCCAAAAGCTGCCGCTTAGAGAACCTCTGCTCTCTCACATTCCTTTCTTTTTTGGGGGAATTTCCAACTGCTTGCTCCACTGTTTTTTCCTTTTCATCGCCTTGCATGAATCCGCCTCCTTTCCGTGTTTTGTCTCCCTTCAATTTCGTGTAACGCTGCGCTGCGAGAGCTCTCCCATAAGAGTTCTATCCTCTTTCCTGTAAATAAACATATCGTAATTCACAAAAAAGCTCAGCACACCCTTTTCATACTCGGAACGCATTTTCCGTCCCATAAAAGCCTCTCCCCCGTCTCTTATCCACAAAAGGCAGTCAAAAAGCCTTTCCGAAACCTCATCGCATTCCCGTTTCTTACGGTTTGAGCCCTTGGGATAATACTGTATCAGAAATCTGTTTTCCCTAAAATAACGAAACCCGAAATACAGCCTTTCCTTACTTTCACAAAGGCTTACAAAAAAACAGGGCGCCTTCACTCCCTGCTTTACCTCCTCGTCATAAACAGCATACTCCTCCCCGAACTCAAACATCAAAGCTCTCCCCAAAGCGTCAATTAACCCGTTACAGTCAAGATCCGCATTTTCAGCCAAACCTATTACCTCCTCCGCAAAAATAAACATCATACGCGCCCAAAGCAGCCGCTTCCCGCAGTCCTAAACCGTCACAATCCCCAAAACAACCGCCTCCCCCAAAACCACCCAATCACCCCCGTCAATGCCCGATCAATGCCGATTTATCAAAACTGCCCCTAAAGGAAAAACTGCCCATACGAAGGGGCGAAACCGCGCTTTTGCCAAAAGGCAAAAGCATGAGGGCGCGCAAGCGCACCCTCTCGAATTTTCGCAGGCGAAAATTCGGCGGTTTCGCCGCACAAAGCGCTATCTAAAAAGAATTTCAAAACCGACAAGATTTAAAATCGCTTGAAAAGCTGGGCGATTTAAAATCTTGTCTATCTAACTGAGTTCGGCTTTTTTGCTTGAAAAGTTGGGCAAAAACTCCGAACTCAGTTGATTTTTGAAATTCGTGCTATCAGGACAGTTGTGCGAGTGGGAGCCCACTTTTAGGGGTGTTGTGCTGATTTTTACGATTCTTTCAGGAATGCTGTGCTGTTTTTTATTGTGCTATCAAAACAGCAGTTCGAACGGAAACCCGATCAAACCCACTTAACAAAAGGCGCAACTCTTATTTCCCTATGAGTGGGATAAACTGCCGTCTCACCGCAGCAGCAGTATTCAGCCTTTTTCCCATACTGCTCCACAATAATCTTCGACCCGTTCCTGACATTAACATCGGGAGAAATAAACAGCTTTGCCCTCTGAGAAATCACTGAAACGGTATCAGTCTGCTCCGAAGGGTAGTTCAGTTCAAATGAAAGCTTGCAAGGCACCCCCTCCGCAACAGTAACATCCTCCTTCCGTGTAATACCGCTGACCTCATCAACAACATCACGATACTCCACCACCGAACAAGTTCCCTCATAGGCTTTTTCAATAATACCTCTCACCTTGCCGTAATCCGTCACAATTTCCACCTCCTGCCACTATCAAACCCTATTTCGGGTCCCTGCATAATCAGCCCATGATCCGATCTGCCGTAATCAATCACCACTTCAATCTCCGAAAGCAGTTAAACTGATTTTTGCCGTAATTCATAAGATACTCCACAAAGCGGTCAAACCTCTGCTCGTCGGTAAGACTTCCCTCGCCCACAGCAAAAATGGTGTTGGTGTCCCCCACCTCAATGCGCTTGACTGCCGCATTCAGATCTACGCACTCTATATCCTTTGGAGAAATCACCTTCTTTGCCGCAAGAAACTCCCCCGCAGCCATATCTACGGCAGTATCCAGCAGCTCTTCGGGAACCTCACCCAATCCGCAGTTGTTCCTTACGGTATTTTTCGCTCTGCTGACCGAAGCCCACAGCAAACCTTCATCGTTTTTCTTAAACAGGTACCCAAAAGCCTCCAGCCTTTCCCTTACCAAACCGTACACCCGGTTCACCTCCCAAAAAACAAAATCAGCCCTTGGAAATTATTCTCGCAATAGCAATAGCCTTGTGAGGAATCGTCTTGGAGCCGTCATTGATAATGCACCAGTTTTCCCCGTCGGCGAGATCCTCATTAGATGCAGAACCAACCAAGGACGCGGGCTTCTCAAAGGAAATACCGTCAATACCGCAGATATAACGGTCGCGGACATAAAGTGTATCCTCACCGCCGTTGGTCTTTGCGTCCCTGCTCATCTCATAGGGAACAAAATCGCCGATATTATCCAGCACAATAGCCCCTTTGCCCAAAATATAAGTGGTATAAACCAATTCACCGTCGTTGGACAGATCAACGGGCATACCGTCATCCACAAGCACCGTTCTGCCGTTCCATGAACCCATGGCGAGATCTCTTGTGATACCTTCCTTATCGGTATAAGTAAGATATTTCAGCAGCTGCAGGTTTTCCAGATTGGTAGCGACCTCGCTGTGCATAATAACAAGACTGAACACCGACTTGTTATCGCCGCAGGCCTTCTGCACCGCCTTGTTAAGGGTATCAGCCCCCACAAAAGCACCCTCGCCCGATTCCTTGGATATATCATAGGTATGCTTTTCAATAAATTCCTTAGCCGCCTTAGCCTTAAAATCACTTCTGTCTGTTTTCATGCCGAAAACACCTGAAAGCATAGCAAGCAGAATATTCTGCTTAACCTCCTGCTTATAGTCGCCGATCTGCTGAGCCACAGCGTCCATAAAATCCATGCCCGCAGTAATATTTCTGCTGAAGGAACGCTCAGTCCAGCTGTCCATACGTGACGCGACCACCAGCCCCTGTTCATAGGAGGAGGTACCCGAAGAAACAATATCGGTATTACCGTCATTATTCTGCGAGGTAGAACCATCAATCCTATCGGAATAAGGAATACGGCAGTAAAGAGAGCCTGTCTGACTTGAAAGCGCATGCTTAGCGTTTTCATTTCCCCCGACAGCCCCCGAGCCTGCCAGCTCATTTTTCTTAACATTGGGAATACGCTCCACATAAGCCCCGAAGGCCTGCGGATTAAAGCTTTTTGAATCAAATTTTGCCATTTTTAACATCCTTTCGTAATAATCTTTTTGTTCTTTTAAGAAATTTGGTGTTATTTTTTCTCTTAGAGAACTTGCTTAAATTTATTGTTCTTTCAGAAAACTTGGCGATAATTTACTGATTTGAGTTGTATTATTTAAACAGCACATTAAATCTCAGCCGCTTTTAGAAATCTCCTGCCAATCTATAACCGCCAACAAATCACCGCCAAAACTCACCTCCCCGCCTCCCCTTAAAACAACCGCATCTTCACTCTTCCAAACACCCCCCTTTAAACCCCATACCTTGTGCCGTCGATCCACAAGCACAAAATCACCCCACCCCCGCCTGCCCCAAAACCCACCCCTCACCCCCAGCCAATGCCGATCAATGCCGATTTATCAAAACTGCTCCTAAAGGAAAAACTACCCATCCGAGGGGGCGAAACCGCGCTTTTGCCAAGGCAAAAGCCTGAGGGCGCGGAACGCACCCTCTCGAATTTCCGCAAGCGGAAATTCGGCGGTTTCGCCGCACACAGTCACCCCGCAGCCCCGCACGAAAAACAAAAACTACTTCCCAAGAGCCCTGATCATCTCCGAATAAGTCATCTGCGAAAAATCGGTCCTTGTCTCCGAAAAATCGCCGCTCTCCCCGGGACGAAATCCCCCGGAACCGACAGCCCCGCGCTCCTCAAACAAATACCCCTCGCTGCTTTTCAGACTGCCGATCTGCTCATCGATCCCAACGATCCCGCCGCCGTCATCAAAACCAACCTTGGAAATATCGATCAGCTTTAACAAAAGCTTGGGATTTTTCGCACCCTCGCCGTACAGCCTTTCCAAAACAGCACTCCTGATCTCCAATTCCTTGATTGCCGCTTCAAATTCCTTTTTCTGCCGAACCCCATCTTCCTTCAACCTCGCAATTTCCTCTTCAAGAGAACCCTTCTCATCAATATCCTTCACACCACAGTCAGGATACTTTTCTTCATTCCCATCTGTTCCTTCCGTTCCTCGATCCTCTCCGGCAACAGCCTTGCCGCTGTCCGCCTCAACGCCTTTAACCGCCTCATTACCGGCTGCGATATTATTGATTTCCGTAAAATCTTCCATAATCTCCTCCTTTTTTCATAAATCCTTAATGCAATAAAAAACTACGCTTCCTCACCGGCATAGTCTTCCTCAGCCTTTCGCTTCCCTATCCTCTCCATTTCCTTAGAAGGCTCATTGACCCAAGGGTGCTGCGCCACCACAGTTTCCTCAGAAAGCAGATCAAGAGACTTGATGCAATTATCAATAGCCTCCGATTCATTGATCAGCATATCGCGGTTAAAGATAAACTCAACCTCCTCGCCGCTGAAATCTCCCAGCCCCAAAAATGAAAAGTACCCGTTTACAAAATACATAAGCTCCTCAAAAGCCCATTGCAGTTCCATTTCCATTTCATTGGCGTCAAGATCGATGTCGGTATACATAGACTTGATATTAAGCTGATTGGGATTTGAAAACGCATTCCCGCTGTCACGAAAAGCCATGCTGTTATACCCCATTCCGTTCTCGATAAGAGCCTGCTTAAACAGCTCCAGAACCGCGCGGTAATTGTCCGCATTGACCTTGACCTCCAAAGCCTCAACACCGCCCTGAGCCTCAGAATCACACCGTACCTTAACAGCGCCGTACAAAGCCAGATTTTTCCTGAACTCGCCCAAATTGGTGCCGTCATAATTCTTTAAAATAAGAATGGTATTCCGCGGATCCTCCTGCATGTTGTTCTGAAAATCCGACAGCAGCGCATTAATCCCGTCCTGTAAAGACTTAACTCTTTTTATAAGCGGAATCTCGCTCTCATTGTACTTAACCGGAATAAGCGGAATTTTCCCGATACCCTTTCCTTCACCCAAGTAAGAAAAAAACGATCCATCATCGGTATCGGGAACAAGCCTGCCATTTTCCAAGGTAAACCTTTCCACCCCTTCGGCGGAATAAACCTCCGCCTTTTCAATAACCACGGGCTTTTTCCCCTCGTAGCCGCAGATCTTGTAAACACGCACCGCCTTGTCAAGCCGCGTATGCCCGCTGTCCTTCCAGAAAGGCAAAACCTCATAACCCGGAATGACCTTGATACAGATCCCATCATCAGGATCAAGATAAGGATATATCCAGGAGATCCCCCAGTTCAAAGCTCCCTTGCCGACATTTTTAAGCGTCTTCATAAAGCTCTTGTTAAAAACCTTTTTCAGCATTCCGGTATACTCGGCGCTGTCTCCCCGCACAACAAAAGGCTGACCCAAAAGATAGTCAGCCTTTTGATTTACCAGCTTGGCATATTGGTTATCCACCACACGGTTGTTGGGAAGATTTTTGATCTCCTCCGGCTGCCCGCCCTGCCCGATAGCGGTTCTTTTCCGCAAAAGAATATCCTGCTCTCCCTCGTAATAAAGCTGACCCGTGATCATCATCCGACGCCCGGGACTAACCTTCCACCGCTCAATTTCCTTTTCAAGAAACTCTCTTTCGGTCATACTGCCGCTGTCAGGCTGAAAAACACCTCCAAGCCCCTCGCTTATCTTTTTACCAAATCCAAACATCTTTTTCCTCCTCATATTTTTAGGAGCAATTACGATCTCTCATTCCGCAAAACTGCCCCTTTTCTTTTCCCATTATAACAATACCACACATATAAACTGAATTACAATGTCCAATTTCAAAATCCAAAACAAAAATAACCCGATCCAAACTCCCCTCCATAACATTACCGCACATACAAACCGAACAACAATGTCAAATAAAAAACATCATCAAAAAACCTCTCTACCTGCCCTCCCAAAATCCGCCAAACTGCCCCTTTACTTTTCCCATTATAACAATACCACACCAACAAACTGAACTGCAATGTCCAATTTCAAAATC
>CAZWRZ010000015.1:0-58472 GCA_964636555.1 uncultured Ruminiclostridium sp. | reverse complement strand
GAATTTCAAAAACTCCAAACTCGGTCGGAGCAGCTTGCTGCGTGTACTTCTCGGCTTGCCGAGAAGTACCTAATAGCTAAACTTTTATTAAAATTTCCCAGCTTTTCAAGAAATTTTAATAAAAGTTTACGGTTTTGAAATTCTTTTTAAATCAGCAAATTACCGCCAAGTTCCCTGAGAGAACCAAAACCAGCACCAAGTTTCTTAAAAGAACCAAAATTACCGCCAACTTTCCTGAGAGAACCCAAATTAGCACAACTTCCCTGAAAGAACCAAAATTACTACTAAGTTTCTTGTGTGAACCAAAATTCTCACCAACTTTCTTTAAAAGCACTGCAAAACCGGTACATCTCCCTAAAAGAACCAACAACACCCTCATTTTTAAAAATTATGTGAAAAATATTGCCTAAACCTTATGTTTATGGTATAATTGCTTGTAATTAAAGACATCAAAACAGCACACAGAAGGAGAATAAAAAAATGATTTCTGTTGCAATGGACGGTCCCGTCGGTGCGGGAAAAAGCTCGGTTGCCCGTGAGAGCGCAAAAAAATTGGGCTTTATTTATGTGGATACAGGCGCATTATATAGAGGAGTTGCCCTTTACACAGTGAGAAAGGGAGTTTCCGACAGCGACGAGGATTTTACTCAAAGGGTAGAAGCTTTGCTTCCCGAAATCAACGTTGAAATTAAGATAGAGGACGGAGAACAGCATATTTTCCTTTGCGGCGAGGACGTTTCCGAGGAAATAAGACTTCCCGAGATCTCCATGGCAGCCAGCAGCGTTTCTTCGATTCCCGCTGTAAGGGCATTTTTGCTGGAGCTTCAAAGAGATATTGCCAAAAAGAATAATGTACTTATGGACGGCAGAGATATAGGCACCGTGGTATTGCCCGAAGCACAGGTGAAGATCTTTATCACTGCCAAGCCCGAGATCCGCGCAAAAAGACGTTTTGCGGAGCTTGTAAACAAGGGCGTTGACACTACCTTCGATCAAGTGCTGAACGACCTTAACCGCCGCGACTACCAGGACAGCCACAGAGCAGTTTCCCCCTTGAAAATGGCAGAGGGCGCTGTGCTGCTTGACACCTCGGAGCTGAATTTTGAGCAGTCGGTGGAAAGCGTTGTAGAGCTTGTCAAAAAAGTGCTGTGATCGGACATAAACCGACAGAGATCAACGGATTTTACCGGACAAAGACATAAACCGACACTTTCGGCAAAAAACCATATTATCCGAAAAATCGGCATAACATAATATAAATCGGAATTTATAAAATTGGAACTGATAAAAATATCCCCGAGAATTTCCTATCTCCCCGCCTCAGCGCCTCCCCTTTCGGCAGATGTGGGAATTATCACCGTAAGCGGAGCAGTGTGGATCTTTGACGCGGGCAGCAACGACGAGGCTCTGAACCTTATCAATAGTATAAAGGGAGAAAGACGGATAGTCCTGTCTCACTTTCACGCCGACCATACCGCAAATTTAAACAGAATAGCCCTTGACGGGGACAAAAATAAAATCTACGGCGGAAGCTTTACCCGAAAAAAGTTCGCAGATAAGGCGGATATAACCGTTGTGGATAAGGACTTATATTTTGATGAGGGGATTCACCTGTTCCCCATACCCTCCGCCCACGCTAAAGGCTGTGTTGGTCTGGAAGCTGACGGCTCTGCCTTTGTTGGAGACAGCACCTACTGCGATGTAAGGGACGGAAAAGCCGTTTACAATGCGGGACAGCTTCAAGGCTTGATTAAGACCCTTAAAGAGCTTAAAGCGGAAAAGCTTCTGTTAAGCCACAATCAGCCCTTGGAATGCATCAGGGAAACCGAGATAGCAAGATTGGAAGAAATATACGCTCTGAGAAAAAAGGACGAACCATATATTTATCTGAAATAGAGCATATATCCGAAACAAAAAGACAGAACAAGAAGGTAGCATACCGCCATGTACATGTTTTTCAGAAAATTGGTGGAAATATTTTTCCTCCATATAAAATATAAAGCGACGGTTTTAAACCGCGAAAACATTCCCGCATTAAAGGGCGGCTTTATAGTGGCGTGCAACCACCAGAGCTATTCCGATCCCCCTGTGCTGGCAGGAGTTTTTAAAGGTCACTTCAGCTTTATGGCTAAATCGGAGCTGTTTAAAAATAAAATTTTCGCTTGGATAATCAAGCAGTGCGGAGCCTTCCCCGTAGTAAGAGGGGCAAAGGACACCGCCGCCCTTGACAGAGCCGTTGAGGATCTTAAGAAAAACAAGATTTTCATTATCTTCCCCGAAGGCACCCGCTCCAAGGACGGAAGCCTTGCAAGAGCAAAATCGGGTGTCGCAGTGATAGCGGGAATGGCTGACGCACCCGTGCTTCCCGTGTGCATTATGTATGCTCCCGACGGAAAAAAGCGTCACTGCACCGTTGCAATAGGAAAGCTTATTCCAAAAGAGGATATTGCCGTAAGCGATATGACCGACAGAAAGCAGATAAAGAGAGTTTCTTCAAGGATAATGAACGATATTTCTTCTTTGCAGCAGCAGATCTGCACCAAGTACAACATACCTGTTCCGACCTCGGAGAAAAAAGCGGAAAGCGTTTCGGAAAGCACTTCCGAGTAATTATTTGATATATGAGTATTAACATAACAGTTGCCAAAACCGCAGGCTTTTGCTTCGGAGTCAAGAACGCCGTGAACCAAGCCGAAAAGCTGGCGGAAAAGGGCGGCGGATACACCCTCGGACAGCTTATACATAATCTCTCCGTCATAAAGGCTTTGGAGGACAAGGGCGTTTTTGCCGCGGAAAGCCTTGACGAAATAGAGGAAGGTAAAACCCTTATCATACGCAGCCATGGAGTTGGACAGGCAGTATATGACGAGCTTAAACGACGGAATATTCCCTATATCGACGCAACCTGCCCGAAAGTGGTAAAAATCCACAAAATCGTGGAGGAGGAAAGCGCCAAGGGAGCCAATGTTCTCATAGCGGGCGACCCCAATCACCCCGAGGTCAAGGGTACAATGGGACACTGCCGCAATAAGGTATGGGTGGTTAATTCGGTTGATGATATTGAAAACCTCATCAAAAACGAAAAATCTTTTGTGCAAAATTCACTAATTTTCTTATCTCAAACCACGGGCAAATTGTCAAAATGGATAGAATATAAAAAAATTGTTAAAAAACACTGTACAAATTTAAAAATTTTTGATACAATATGTAAAGCGACTACCTGTCGGCAGACCGAAGCAGAAGAGCTGGCGGCAAAAAGTGACCTTATGATTGTTGTGGGAGGCAGGGAAAGCAGCAATACCGCCAAGCTTGCGGATATAAGCAGGGGGTATTGCCCGACATTTTTTACGGAAAGCGCAGAGGCGCTGACCTTAGCCGGAATCAAGGCTGTGTTATCCGAGCTTGAAGCCAGAAAAGGTTCGGATATTAACATAGGTATTACCGCCGGGGCGTCTACTCCCTACGGCATTATTAAGGAGGTTCATAGGTTTATGAGCGAAATCACAAAGAATGATGAAATGGATATCGATTTCATGGCGGAGGTTGACAAAACCTTTAAAAGAGTATATATAGGGAATAGGGTCAAGGCTTATGTAGTGGCTGTCAATAATACCGAAGCTATCGTTGACATCGGCACAAAGCACAGCGGTTACATACCCGCCGACGAGCTGACTGCCACCCCCGGCTTGCTTCCTAAGGACGTAGTTAAGCCCGGCGATGAGATCGAATGTGTTGTTACAAGCATCAACGATCAGGACGGTATCGTTTATCTGTCCAAAAAGCGTGTTGACGCGGCAGCAGGTCTTGAAAAGCTTTCCGACGCGTGCAGCAATAACACCACCGTTTCCGGTGTTGTTACATCGGTAGTCAAGGGCGGCGTAATAGTTACCTGCGAGGGCACAAGAGTATTTGTTCCCGCATCTCACACAGGCGTTTCCAGAGGAAGAAGAGGAGATCAGCCCGAAAATCCCGAGGAGCTTGCAAAGAAGCTTGAAACATTGCTGAAGAAGGAAGTAAAGCTTAAAATAATCGAGGTTTCCGAAGGCAGAGGCAAGGTAGTAGGCTCTATTAAGAACGCTGCTAAGGAAGAAAGCGACGCACTTAAGGAGAAATTCTGGTCCGAAATTGAGGTAGGCAAGAAGTATGTGGGCGAAGTCAAGTCCATGGAGAGCTACGGCGTATTCGTTGACCTTGGCGGAGTAGACGGAATGGTTCACTCCTCCGAGCTTACTTGGAACAGGATCAAGCACCCCAAGGAAGTGGTTTCCGTAGGAGACAAGCTTGAGGTTTACGTTAAGAGCTACGACCCCGAAAAGAAGCGTGTAAGCCTTGGCGCAAAGAACCCCGACGACAACCCTTGGACAAAGTTCTTGGCAGAGTTTGCGGTAGGCGATGTAGTTAAGGTACAGGTTGTAAGTATTACTCCCTTCGGTGCATTTGCTCAGATCATTCCCGGCGTTGACGGCCTTATCCATATCAGCCAGATCAGCCTTGACAGAGTAACAAACGTTGCTCAGTACCTCACAGTGGGACAGGTTGTAGAGGCTAAGATCACCGAGGTTGACGAGGAGAAGAGCAGAGTAAGTCTTTCTATCAAGGAGCTGTTGGAAGAAGCGGCAGGAGATGAGGAAGAAGCAGCAGGAGACGAGGAAGAGGCTGCTGAGGAATCCGAGGAAACTGCTGAATAATTAAATTATTAAAACTATAAAAATCCCTTGCTTTTCAAGCATGGGATTTTTGTTTATTGACTATTATCGGAAAAGAGGGTATAATAAAATAAATCAGAAAAGTGAAAACCCCTGCGAAAAGCAAAAGATGTATATGTTGGTTACCAATAATCCTGCTGTAAATGCTGCTTGGGTACAAGCCGAAAAAAGCTATGGGAGGCAAGAATATGAAAAAGCATCCATTACTTTTCAATCTGGTTCTAACAATGGCAATTCAAATAGGCGTATATCTGATTATAATATTCGATACACAAATAATTGAACCAATTCTTCAGTTAATGGGAGTTAGAAGCCAAGGGATAATAGCACCCACAGAAGTAATAAGATTTTTAGTTATCAGTGCAGCAGAAATATCAGCGGCAATTGCAGCCGGAACTATTAGGTCAAGAGTCTATTTTTGGTTACCATCATTCCTGTTGATATTCCTAAGTTTTACGATTTTTTATCCTGACATTCTCCCAACAGTAAACGGAAGCAATTTCCCGAATTTTCCATGGCTTGCGGAATATTTAGGCTATGGAACAAAAAAATATTCTGCTATCTGTCAAGCTGTTATTTCATTTGTTTATCAGCTTCTTCCTTACACAGTCACCCGTATACTTTTATTTCGGAGAGATTATAGGCGGGAGAATTGCAATAACTGACGTTATTCAGGGAAACGCTGATAAAAACACAATCGTTAAGTTCAAACAAACATACTCATTAGGACGTATTTGAAAGCAAAACAATTTTGCTGAATGTGAGACGATTTCAAGAAAAAAAGGGCTGTAAAAACAATCCATTATTTTTCATTTTTTAAAAACGGAGTTTTAGCCATGAACATTTATCTTTCCCTTCTCACCGCCGCCGAAGCGGTGAGCGAAAGCGAAGCTTATGTGACAACGACTGCCGAACCCACCCTTAATGATGCAGTTCACGACCTTGCGGAAAAGCCGGAAGAAACACTGTCGACTATCGGAGAATTTTTCAAGGGGCTTGGAAGCTCCTTGCTGTCCGCTGTACCCACAATAATTCTTGCAATAATTGTTCTTATAATCGGAACAATTTTAACAAAGCTTGTTCTGAGCCTTTTATCAAAGGGACTTAAAAAAACTAAGTTAGAGCTTACGGTGACTAAATTCACAGTACAAATGGTAAAAATCGTGCTGTATACATTGCTTGTTACGGTGGTACTTAGTATATTGGGCATTCCTGCCACTTCGATCATCACCGTTATAGGTACGGCTGGAGTGGCTGTGGGTCTTGCACTGCAAAACTCCCTATCAAACGTTGCGGGCGGCTTTCTGCTTATGATAACAAAGCCCTTCAAGATCGGCGATTACATTATTACAAACGGCGTTGAAGGCACCGTGTCCCGTATCTCAATACTGCATACCCAGCTTGATTCCATAACCAATCAGGCGATTTTCGTGCCTAACGGTCTGGCGATAAATGCAACCATTATCAACAACAACGGCAATGAAACCCGCCGAATCGACTTAGCCTGCTCCATTTCCTACGATGACGATTTTGAAAAAGCCCGCCGGATCATTCTCGGATTGTTGGAAAAACATAAATTGGTTTTGCAGGACAGGGAGCTGTTTGTGAGAATGAAAGAGCACGGCGACAGCGCAATTATTATTGCGGTGAAGGCATGGTGCAAAACGGAGGATTTCTGGACGGTGACCTTTGACCTTAAAGAACAGATTCGGGCGGCGTTTATCGAAAACAATATTTCTATCCCCTATAATCAGTTAGATGTGCATATTGTGGGGGAGAACATTGAAAAAAACAAAAAACTGTGATACAATAATCAAAGAATAAACAGGGCTTTTGTCCGAAAAGGAGTAACAAATGAACGTATGGCATGACATCAACCCAAAGCGCATTACCCCGCAGGATTTTTTGGCAATAATCGAAATTTCCAAGGGCAGCAAAAATAAATACGAGCTGGACAAGGAAAGCGGAATCCTTATCCTTGACAGAATTCTCTATACCTCCACCCACTACCCCGCCAACTACGGCTTTATCCCAAAGACATTGGCGGACGACGGAGACCCTCTTGACGTGCTTGTGCTGTGCAACGAGCCCATTAACCCCATGGTATTGGTGCAGTGCTACCCTATCGGCGTTATAACCATGGTCGATAACGGCAAAAACGATGAAAAGATAATAGCCATACCCTTTGAAGATCCCACCTTCAACTCATACAGAAGCATAGAGGCATTACCCCAGCACATTTTCCAGGAAATGCAGCACTTTTTCACCGTGTACAAGCAGCTTGAAAATAAATGCACCGCCGTTAACGAGGTTATGGGGCAGAAGGCTGCCGTTGAGGTTATCGCCCAGTGCATAGAAAATTATCAGAAGAAATACGGCAATGCAGAAAAAGCAGCGGAAAAAAGAACTGAAAAGGGAACTGTAAAAGTGACTGAAAAGGGAACGGCAAAAGCAGCTGAAAAGGGAACAGAAAAAGGAGCAAAGAAAAAATGAGCCTGATTCTTGCCAGCGCCTCTCCCCGCCGTAAGGAGCTTTTGAGCTACATAACAGAGGATTTCAGGGTAATTCCCGCCAAAAATGAGGAGAAGATCGACCCGACCTTGTCCCCCGATCAAGCAGTTATTTATGTTGCAGGGCAAAAGGCAGAGGAGGTTTCCTCGCTGTATCCCAAAGATATAGTTATAGGCGCGGATACAACCGTTTTCTGCGGAAATACCCCCTTAGGAAAACCCAAGGAGAGCAATGACGCCAAGGAAATGCTGAAAATGCTGTCGGGAAAGGTTCATAAGGTCATCACGGCGGCGGTAATAGCCTTAGACGGAAAAGCAGTCCGTTCCTTTGCAGAGGAAACTGAGGTGGAGTTTTACCCCCTGTCGGAGGAAGAAATAGACCTTTACGTCAAAAGCGGAGAGCCCATGGACAAGGCGGGAGCTTATGGAATACAAGGCAAGGGCTCTCTTCTGATAAAGGGGATAAGAGGCGATTACTACAACGTTATGGGACTGCCTGTGAGCCGTCTTTACCGTGAGCTGACGGCTTTTGTCAATGAAAACAAGGAGAATGTTTAAAAGATGCTTACCGAAATCTTATCCCGCAGCGAATGCGCGGAGTGCCGTGTTTGCTGTGTTTTTGACCGTTCAGATGTTTGGGAAACTCCACTGATAACTCCGGAGCTTGCAAAAACCCTAAAAGACAAATATCCCGATATAAAGTTGAAAGCCATATCCGAAAACACAAGCTGTAAAGTGATAGACGCCAAGTTTGATCAAGAAGGGCTTTGTACCTGTCCGCTGCTTACAGAAAAGGGCTGCGCCTTGGGAGAGAACAAGCCCTTCGACTGCCGTATCTGGCCTTTCAGAGTGATGAGAAAGGGAAATTTGCTCCTGCTTACCCTTTCCCCTGTGTGCAATTCCGTTTCTTCCCTTTCGGTCAGCAGGATTTCCGAATTTGTACCAAAAATCGCTCCCAAGATTTTAGAGGAAGTAAAGCGGAATCCCGAAATGGTGAAGGAATATATTGAGGGATATCCGATCTTTGCGGTTTGGGAACAGTGAGGGCGATAATGGAGGACATTTTTTCACGCACCGCTTCCCTTTTGGGAGAGAAGTCGGTGGATAAGCTGAAAAACAGTACTGTTGCCGTGTTCGGTCTGGGCGGAGTAGGCTCTTATGTTGTTGAAGCCTTAGTCAGGGCGGGTATAGGCTCGTTGGTGCTGGTGGACGGTGACGTAATTGATCCCTCAAACATAAACCGCCAACTGTATGCTCTCCAAAGCACAATAGGCAGGGACAAGGCGGAAATTGCAAGGGAACGGTGTTTAGACATAAATCCCGATTGTATTGTCGATTCAAGAAAAGCAGTTGTTACCTCGGAAAACATCGGGGAGTTCCCTCTTGAAAAGTGCAGTTATGTTGTTGACGCTGTGGACGACGTGAGGGCGAAGAAAGCCATAATAATGCGCTGTAAGGAGCTGGGAGTGCCCGTTATAAGCTCTATGGGTACAGGGAATAAATTAGACCCCTCCAAGCTTGTTATCACCGATATTTATAAAACCTCGGTCTGTCCCTTGGCAAGGGTTATGAGGCATGATTTAAGGCAGCTTGGTGTTAAAGAATTAAAGGTGCTTTATTCGGAGGAAACGCCCGTTGTAAGCTGTCACCCGCCTGCAAGTGTAAGCTTTGTGCCTTCTGTGGCGGGGCTGATGATTGCGGGGGAGGTTGTTAGGGAGATTTTGGGGCTGTGTTGAGAGATTGTAATTAATCATTATTTGTTTTTGCGGTACGTTTTAAGCAGCAAATAAAAATATGTCATTAAAGTGCTTTTTTGTTTTATTATTATTGACATATAAAGGAGATTATGGTAATATATTATAAAAAATAAAATATCTTATTTTATAAATTTCAAAATATTTTTAAATTTTGTTTTCTGATTAGGTATTTATACAGAAAGGATGTTAACTATGATTATTAGGATTATCGCTATCTTCATTGCTGTATTATGTGCAACTACTGGATTGAGTTATAGTGAGGATACCACAAACGACACATATTTTTCACGCATAGATTGTGATGATAATGCAGTACCAAAAGATTATACTTCTTTATCGAATTACATTTGTAATAATTTAGAACTTCTTGCCAAAGCGATTAATCAAGAAGAGGATAACGAAGATATTTGTTTTAACGCAACATATTGCGAAGAACGTATTCCGGTTTATGTAATCTCATTAGATGTTAATGGAATATATCTTGATTTTAACGGCAACAACGGATACATGATTGTTGTTGACGATGGTGTTGTTGCTTTTGAGAGCAAGGGAGATCTTGCATACCTAAAAGGGTTAGACAAGTGTTACTACAGTCTCTCAGACAAATTTGTATATTATGATACCATGTCCAATATTGTACCTTATGAGCCCAATCCTGTTCTTAGTTCAGAAGAATTGGAAAAAATTGTTTTAGAGAAAAAATATTCGGGGCAAGAACAAGCAGGTGAAGGAACCATAGACGACCCGGATTTG
Source organism: uncultured Ruminiclostridium sp. (assembly GCA_964636555.1). GTDB lineage: Bacteria > Bacillota > Clostridia > Oscillospirales > Ruminococcaceae > Ruminiclostridium_E. The sequence continues at coordinate 48,746 of CAZWRZ010000015.1, read as the reverse complement.
TATGTCAAAGATAAATACGGATCTGGATATTCTGTAATTAAGTCAAACAGTTTGTATCGATTTGAATATGTGAGGCAAGCTAATCTATCAATTTATTACGAGATAAAGAATGGCGTACCATATAGCGAAGGTAATTGTGTACTTTCATCAATATATGCACTTATGAACTACTTACAGAGTACCGGAAAATATCTCAAGCTTCCTGCATCTAGCAAAAAAACATCTTACGATGCTACAAAGGACGCATTTTATAAAACTTATGCAAGCAAATCAAATTATTCTATTGAAACTCCAAAAGAATTACCAAATTTATATCTTTCAATACGAAAATATGCAGTTAATAATTATGGTTATAAAGTGAGCTCAGTTTTTATTGGCAATATTGAAGACATCATCAAAGGGGTTGCGAAAGAATATGGTTACAAATTAATCAAAACAAATCATATATTGGTTTGGACTTATGAGGGTCAGGTTGTCTCAGAAATAAACTCAGGATATCCAACATTATGGAACTGTATAAACAGCAGTACATACAATAACCATACTTTAGTTGTTACAGGATACAAGCAATATAGAAAAATCACAAAAATTTTTGGAATCAAGTTCTACAAGTATGTTAACTTAATGCAAGTTAATGACAACTGGAAAGCACGTGCACGTTATTATGACTTTACAAGCTATGCCAATTTTGGCACTTTTGTCAAAGTCAGATAAGGAAAATTTTATGAAACTAAAGCATTTACTTCTAATAATTCCCACTGCTGTTATATCATCTGTTTTAACAATATACTTACTGTTATATTCGATAATTTTCATTGCTTTTCTTGTTAACCCGCCGATGGGTCAAAGAGTATACTTTTTTGGCGATGAATTAAAAGATCAACGTGTCAGTGCATTTGTAGTTTCCTCCGAGTTTACGGATAAGATAAATATCAATGATATCGAAATAAACGCCCCTCAAGACAGCCTGTATATGATTCTTGATATGGAATTAGCTGCCGTTGACGGCAAATGGGATATTGTGTCCGATTTTACGGTATCGGGCAACGGTTTAGTTAAAGATGTCGGCTTTGATCGTGAAACAACAAGGGAATTAAACGGCTATGATCTTTTAAAGCTGAACAGCTTTGAAAAGCAGTTGGTCAGATTGGTTTTTCTGCTTCCTGAAGCAGAGCTGCGCACAGGCTATTCAATGACCATCGATTATGCTGACGGCGGCTGCGCCGGACCTTTCATTTTGAGCAGTTGGCGAGGGGAAACAGTGTCAGCGTAATTGACAGCATTTTTTTTAAAACAAAAACAGGGGCTGTAAAAAAAGACAGCCCCTTTTATTTATGCTTTTATAAAATCTTACTTTACCAACTCTGCAAACTCCGCAGACATCTTCTTCTGCAGCGCTTCAGCCTCCTCCATAGTGCTGCCAACAGCGGTATAATAAACCTTCAGCTTAGGCTCGGTGCCGCTGGGTCTGATTATAGCCTTGTTGTTATTCTCTAAATAAAGAGAAATAACATTGGACTTGGGAAGGGTAATAACTTCCTTAGCACCGCTCAGAAGATCGGTCTTTTCGCTTGCCTGATAGTCCGCAAAGCCTATTACCTTGTTGCCTGCAACTGCCTTGGGATAATCGGTGCGCATTTTGTCCATAATGTCGTTCATCTTCTGCATACCGCTTGCGCCCTCAAAGGTAAAGGTGTCAAGCTTGTTGCAGTAGAAGCCGTATTCCTCATACATTTCCCTGCGCACCTCAATAAGGCTCTTGCCCTTGGTGCGGTAGAATGCAGCCATTTCGCAGATCAGCATGGAAGCGACAACGGCGTCCTTGTCTCTTACATAACCGCCTGCCAGATAGCCGTAGCTTTCCTCATAGCCGAATATGTATCTGTCCTGCTGTCCCTTCTTTTCAAGGAAGCCGATCTGCTCGCCGATAAACTTAAAGCCCGTCAGAACCTCGATAAGCTCTACATTGTACTTTTCAGCAATTTTGGCGGTAATGTCGGTGGTAACTATGGTCTTTACCGCAATAGGATCATTTGGCATCTTGCCCATTTCTCTGCGTTCTCTTGCAACATATTCAAGGAGCATTGCGCCAACCTCGTTGCCGCTGAACAGCGCATAGCCGTCTCCGTCGGGAACGGCAATTCCCACACGGTCGCAGTCGGGGTCGGTGGCAAGGAGCAGGTCGGGCTTTTCCTTTTCGCAAAGTCTGAGACCAAGTTCAAGAGCTTCTCTTATTTCGGGATTGGGATAAGGACAGGTGGAGAAAGTGCCGTCGGGGTTTTCCTGCTCGGGAACGATAACAACGTCCTTGATGCCGATTTCCTTTAAGATGCGGCGAACGGGCTTGTTGCCTGTGCCGTTGAGAGGAGTGTATACCACCTTAAGACCCGACTTTTCACACAATTCGGGGTGGAGAGACTGACGGCGTACCTCAGCCATGTAGTTGTCAATAACGTCCTCGCCGATGTAGCTTATCAGTCCGTTCTTTACGGATTCGTCAAAATCTGCGGTCTTAACGCCTTCGAATACGTCAGTCTTGTTGATGTAGCCAAGGATCTCGTCAGCGGCTTCGATAGTCACCTGACAGCCGTCGCTGCCGTAAACCTTGTAGCCGTTGTATTTTGCGGGGTTGTGGCTGGCTGTTACCATAACGCCTGCGTCACATTTCAGGTATCTTACCGCCCAGGACAGCAGGGGAGTGGGCATAAGCTCGGGATAGAGATTTACCTTGATGCCGTTTCCTGCGAAAACGCAAGCGGCGTTTTTAGCAAACACATCGGACTTGATACGGCTGTCGTAGCTTATTGCAACGCTTTTGCCGCCGTGATTCAGGACGTAGCTTGCAAGACCCTGGGTAGCCTTATTGACGGTGTACACGTTCATTCTGTTGGTACCTGCGCCGATAACGCCTCTTAAGCCACCTGTGCCGAATTCCAGCTCTCTGTAAAAGCGGTCGAAAATTTCTTCCTCGTTTCCTTTGACTTTTTCAAGCTCGGCTTTCAGGTCGGGATCAATAACCGCCTTTTCCAGCCAAAGGTCGTAAAGCTTGTTTGTGTCCATAGTTTTTAGCCCCTTTCGGTAGAATTTATTATATGGTGATTTTTGCCTATTTGCTTGTAATCAGTATAGCATATTTTTAGTAAAAAGGCAAGAAAAAATTTCGAGAACGGAACTTTATGCTTTTAGGAAAGTTGGCAGTAATTTGGGTGCTCTCAAGAAGCTTGGCGGTAATTTACCGATTTAAAAAGAATTTCATTTTCGGAACCGGACAAAATTTTCTCCGAAAATTTTGTCCATTTTTGAAATTCGTGCTATCAGGAAAGTTGTGAGAAAAAAATAAATTCAACTCTAAAGTTTTCCCAAAAAATGCCGATAAAATAATTGATGACCCAAATAAGCTTTAACGGCAAAGCGTATGTTTTTCTTTTACCTCGGAAAGCAAAGGCGGAGGTTTGACTGTTTCTGTCGATTTGGGGTACAGCGGAGGGAACCGCGCAGGCAAATTATACATGGTATACATGGGAAAGGATTGACCGATATGTATGGTGTAAACGGCGGTGTTAATTTTCCTAACAACTATTACGGAAAAAACACCAAGTCTCATGGCGTTCATGATCAGAACAAAGCTCCTGAGACAAAGACCCACGGCAGAAAAGACGAGATCTTATTCTCCTCAGCCAACCGCAAGGGAAACGGCGTTGCAGGCTTGAGCGACGAAGCAAAAAGTCTCCTTGCCGAGCTTAAGGAAAAGTATAAGAGCTACGACTTTATGATCGCCGATTATGAGACTGACGAGGAAGCGGATCAGCTGCTCTCACAGGGCAAAGGCGAGTATAATGTTCTCATAACTCCCGACCTTCTGGAGAAAATGGCGTCGGACAAGAGCGAGAGAGCAAAGTACGAGGATATCATTGCAGGGGCTTCCGAGAAATTTGGCGAGATCGAGGACAATCTCACCAAGGACGGCAAGTCTGTGATCGATAAGCTGGGATTTACTGTCAAAGAGGACGGCACGGTGGATTATTACGCCAAGCTCATCAATGACGTGACCCACAACTCACACTCCGTAAAGTCCTCTCTTACCAAAGAGCTCAGCCGTATGGTAAATCAGTACGCAGAGACCCTTGCAACGATGAGGAAAGACCTTGAGAACAAGCGGGAAGAAGAATTCAAGGTCGAAAAGAACCCCAATGAGGTCGAAGATCCCTACCACCTCAGCGAAGGTGCAAAAGCCGTGCTTCGCGAGCTTAACGAGAAGTACGAGGGCTACGATTTCATTGTAGGCAAATGGAAGACCGACGAGGAAGCAAGCCGTGTTCTTTCTTACGGTATGGGCAAGGTGGCCAATGCTCTCATTGATCCCGATCTTTTGGAGAAAATGGCAGCTGACCCAAGCGAAAAGGCCAAGATCATGGGCGTTCTCGACAATGCCAAGAACGATCTTGATAAGGTTGAAAATTCGCTTTCCAAGGACGGCAAGTCTATCATTGACAAGCTGGGTTTTACCGTTAAGAATGACGGCACAGTGGATTATTACGCTAAGCTGGTAAACGGCGTAACACACAACAACAGCAAATCAATAAAGGCGTCTCTTGCCAACGAGCTCAGCAGCATGGTGAACAAGATCGCCGAAAACCGCGCTAAGGCTATCGAGGAAGCCAAGAAAAGGCACGAGGATCTCAAGGTCGAAAAGAACCCCAATGAAGTAAAGGACCCCTACAACCTCAGCGAAGGGGCAAAGGCTGTGCTCCGCGAGCTTATCGAGAAGTATGAAGGCTACGACTTCATTGTGGGCAAATGGAAGACCGACGAGGAAGCCAGCCGCGTTCTTTCTTACGGCATGGGCAGGGACGGCAATGTTCTCATCAACCCCGACCTTTTGGAGAAAATGGCGGCCGACGAAAGCGTAAAGGCTAAGTACATGGGCATTATCGACGAGGCCGCAAGCAATTTGGATAAGGCTGAAAAGGAGCTTTCCGAGGACGGAAGATCTATTGTGGAGAAATTGGGTCTGACTATCGGAGCTGACGGAAGCGTATCTTATTTTGCAAAGCTTGTGGGCGGTGTCACCACCGATGACGGCGGCGACTACATCAAGTGCTCCATTATCGAGGATTTCACCAAGAGCCTTGAAGCAATAGCAAAGACCAGAGAAAAAGTTCTCGAAAACAGGGACAAGACGGATAAGCCAAAGCTGGACACTCCTAAGGAGAAAAAGGAGAAAGCGGAAAAATCCGTTATGCCTCCCAAGAGCTTCGAGAAGTACGAGAAGGAGAAGAAGCCCTATTCCACAGAAGAGGACTTCGGAAACCTTCCTCCCGAAAGCTTTAAGAAGTATCAGAGCGAAGCTGATGCTCATGCGGGCGATAAGGGAGACACTATGAATTTCAGCGTTTAAAAATGAAGGGACTGTTTCGGCAGCCCCTTTGTTTTGTTTTTAAGGAATTTCGGATAGAAAAAGCAAGGGATTGCAAAAAGACAGTCCCTATTTTATATTAGGTTATTTGGGAGAGCCGTAAAAATCAGCACAACACCCCGACAAGCGGGCTGCCACTCGCACAACTGATCTGATAGCACGAATTTCCAAACTCGGTCGGAGCAGCTTGCTGCGTGTACTTCTCGGCTTGCCGAGAAGTACCTAATAGCTAAACTTTTTTTAAAATTTCACAGCTTTTCAAGAAATTTAAAAAAAGTTTACGGTTTTGAAATTCTTTTTAAATCAGTAAACTACCGCCAGCTTTGCTGAAAGAGCCAAAATCAGCACAACTTCCCTGAAAGAACATAAATCAGCACCATTTTTGGAGCATAAAATAGGAGCTACTTTTTTGCAGCCCCTTATTCCAATCAAAAATTTACTCCAACTCAAAAGCACCGGTATAAAGCCTGTAATACTGACCCTTCTCCTCAATAAGCTTCCTGTGGCTTCCTCTCTCAATGATCTTACCGTGATCAAGCACCATAATAACATCCGAGTTCTGAACAGTGGAAAGCCTGTGAGCGATTACAAATACCGTTCTGCCCTTCATCAGCGCATCCATGCCTCTCTGTACTATGGCTTCGGTTCTTGTATCTATGGACGAAGTAGCCTCGTCAAGTATCATTACGGGCGGGTCTGCTACTGCCGCTCTTGCAATAGCAAGCAGCTGTCTCTGACCCTGTGAAAGGTTTGCGCCGTTGCTGGTAAGGGGCGTGTTGTAGCCCTCGGGAAGTCTTGTGATAAAGTCGTCCGCTCCCGCCAGCTTTGCCGCCTTGATGCAGTCCTCATCTGTTGCGTCCAGCTTTCCGTAGCGGATATTGTCCATAACGGTGCCTGTGAACAGGTTGGTGTCCTGCAAAACTATACCCAGCGAATGACGGAGATCGGCTTTTTTGATCTTGTTTATGTTGATGCCGTCATAGCGTATCTTACCGTCTGCAATGTCATAAAAGCGGTTGATCAGGTTGGTTATGGTGGTTTTACCTGCGCCTGTTGCGCCTACGAAAGCAACCTTCTGTCCCGGCTCGGCATAGATCGTCACATCATGGAGAACCCTCTTGCCTTCTTCGTATTCAAAGTCCACATCAAACAAGCGGACATCGCCCGTGAGCTTTGTATAGGTAACGGCGCCCGTTTCGCTGTGAGGGTGTTTCCAAGCCCATAAGCCCGTTCTTTCCTCACACTCGGTGATAACTCCGTTTTCTTCCTTTGCATTGACAAGGGTAACATAGCCGTCGTCGGTCTCGGGCTGCTGATCCATAAGCTCAAATATACGCTGTGCGCCCGCAATACCCATGACAACGGAGTTGATCTGGAAGGAAACCTGACCGATATTTCCCGAAAACTGCTTTGTCATATTAAGGAAAGGCACAGTAACGCTTATGCTCAGCGCCATTCCCGAAATACTTAAGTTCTGCACTCCCGAAATAAGGAAAAATCCTCCCGCAAGAGCGATCAGCACATAAAGCAGATTTCCCATATTTCCCATAACGGGACCCAATATATTGGAGTAGCTGTTAGCCTTTTCCGAATCCTCATAAAGCTGGTTGTTGATACGGTCAAAGTCTGCCTTGCTCTCTTCCTCGTGGCAGAATACCTTTACCACCTTCTGACCGTTCATTATTTCCTCTATGTAGCCTTCTTCCTTACCGATAGCCCTTTGCTGCTTGACAAAGTATTTTGCCGAGCCGCCGCCTATCTTTTTGGTGAGGAATATCATGACCGCAACTCCCGCCAATACCACTAAGGTGAGCCAAACGCTGAAATACAGCATTATTCCGAAAACGGTGGCAATAACGATAGTCATGCTGAACAGCTGGGGCAGGCTTTGTGAAATAAGCTGACGGAGAGCGTCGATATCGTTGGTGTACACGCTCATGATGTCGCCGTGATTGTGGGTGTCAAAATATTTTATAGGCAGCTTTTGCATCTTGCCGAACAGCTTTACACGCATTTTCATAAGCACGCCCTGCGTAACGGTGGCGCCCATTTGGTTGTAAACCACGGCGGAGATAAGTGACAGGATATACAGCACCGCTAAAATTGCCACAGTGGAGAAAATTTCGCCGCTTACCGCAGCCCAGTCGCCGCTTTGCCAGCTGTCCTCGATTATGCCTATGATCTGCTGCATAAAGATCGAGGGTATTGAGCTGACTGCCGCATTGAACAGAATACAGAAAATAATAATGGAAATTCTTACAGGGTAAAACTGAAATACCATTTTAAGAGTGCGCTTTATAACGCCCTTCTGAAGCTTTGGCATAGGTCCCCTTGGTCCTCTTGGCGGCATATCAGTTCACCTCGCTTTCATTGCTGTTTTGATCATCGTTTGCTTTATTCTGGGAGGTGTAAACCTCACGGTAGATCGCATTGGTTTTCAAAAGCTCCTCGTGAGTTCCTATGCCGTCGATCCTTCCGCCCTCCATAACTATAATGCGGTCTGCGTCCTGAATCGAGGAGGTTCTCTGTGCAATTATTATCTTTGTGGTATCGGGCATATACTTTTTAAAGCCATGTCTTATCAAAGCGTCCGTTTTTGTATCAACTGCGCTGGTGGAGTCGTCCAGAATAAGAATTTTGGGCTTTTTCAGCAATGCTCTTGCTATACAAAGTCTTTGCTTTTGTCCTCCCGAAACGTTTGCGCCGCCCTGCTCGATATAGGTGTCGTAGCCGTCGGGGAAGCCTTGGATAAATTCGTCAGCCTGTGAGATTTTGCAAGCCTCGATCATTTCCTCGTCGGTGGCTTCCTTGTTGCCCCAGCGGAGATTTTCCTTTATGGTACCGCTGAACAGCACGTTTTTCTGCAAAACAACGGCTACCTGATTACGGAGCACTTCTATATCGTAATCCTTAACATCAACTCCGCCAACCATAACATTTCCCTCGGTGGCGTCGTAAAGACGGGATATAAGCTGAATGAGAGAGGATTTTGACGAGCCTGTGCCGCCGATGATTCCGATAGTTTCACCGCTTTTAATATGAAGGTCAATATCCGCCAGTGCAAATTTTTCCGCCTGCGCCGAATATCTGAAGTTAACATTATTAAAATCAATAGAGCCGTCCTTGACCTCAGCTACCGCACTGTCGGGAGAGGCGATTGTGCTTTCCTCGGTAAGAACCTCTACGATTCTTCTTGCGGATTCGTTAGCCATGGTGATCATAACAAATACCATGGAAACCGTCATAAGGCTCATAAGAATCTGAAAGCTGTATGTAAGCAGACCCGAAAGCTGTCCGACCTGTAAGTCCGCTCCCGTAGTTGAAATAACTACATAGGAGCCGAAAAGAAGGACAAAGATCATGGTGCTGTACAGACAGAACTGCATTACGGGACCATTAAAGGCAAGAATCTTTTCAGCTCTGGTGAAGTCCCTGCATACGTCCTCCGCCGCGGCGGTAAACTTTTCCGTTTCGTAATCCTCACGGACAAAGGACTTGACAACTCTCATGCCCTTGACGTTTTCCTGAATAGATTCGTTGATCTTGTCGTACTTCTTGAACACTCTTTTAAATAAGGGCATTGCCTTTTTGATAATGATTATCAGGCAGACAGCCATAAAGGGCATCAGACCTACAAATATCCACGCCATTTGTCCGCCCATGATAAATGCCATAATAAAGGCAAATGTCAGCATAATGGGCGCTCTTACCGCCATTCTTATAATTGTCATAAACGCCATTTGAACGTTGGTGACGTCGGTGGTGAGACGGGTGACCAATGAGGAGGTCGAAAAACGGTCAATGTTCTCAAAGGAAAAGCCCTGTATTCTGTAAAACAGATCCTTTCTGAGGTTTTTCGCAAAGCCGCAGGACGCCACGGCACAGGTTTTTCCCGCGCCTACGCCGAAAGCCAGCGAAATAATTGCCATTAACGCCAGAATTCCGCCGTAGCGTGCAATCACGCCAAATTCGCAGCCCGCCTGTATCTGGTTAATAAGCTGTGCGATTATAAAGGGCAGCATACATTCCATTGCAACCTCGCCTATAATAAGTATTGGCGTCCAGATTGCGGGAGCCTTGTATTCCCTTATGGATTTCATTATCGTCTTGATCATAAGCTGTGGGAATACTCCTTTCTTTTCTCTGAATTTTAAATCGTTAGTATATAAATCTTATGATATGGATTATATCACAACAATATTTTAATGTCAATAGATGTTTACCTCATAAAAATAGTTTACATTTATAACCTATGTGAAATCGGTTTCATATTATTGGCTTGCTGTGGTGTTTTTTACCTGTTTGTGTGGGGTTATAACTGCTTGGTGAAAAGTTGGTGAAAATTTATGGTTAACTCAGAAAAGTTTTGCTGATTTGTTGTTCTCTCATGAAAGTTGGCGGTAATTTGCTGATTTAAAAAGAATTTCAAAACCGACAAGATTTAAAATTGCTTGAAAAGCCGGGCAATTTTAAATCTTGTCTATCTAACTGAGTGCGGATTTTTTGCTTGAAAAAATGGGCAAAAAATCCGCACTCAGTTGATTTTTGAAATTCGTGCTGTCAAGACAGCTGTGCTATCGGGAAACCGCTTTTATAGGTGTTTCGCTGATTTTTACCGCTTTATATCCAAAGCGTCTTGTCCAATCGATTAACAAACTTTTCCATTTCTTCCTTGGATCTTATAGTGTGGGCGTGTGCGATTATTTCCCTTTTGTGGGCAGGTGTCAGTGTGGAAAAATATTCCATTGCAGTATTGTTTTTCGACAGGGCTGTTCCAAAGCCCAGCGGTAATTCTGTGTTATCCATTTTCATATTAGTTTTTCTCCTTTCGGCTGATTGTTTTACGAAAAAACTAAAGCTAATCCCCGAACAAAACGTCAAACTCGCCCTCACAGCCTACCGGCGTTTCCTTGGTCTGTCCCTCGGCATACTTAAAGCACAGGTTCAGGCTTTTTCCGTTAAGCTTCAGTTTCATTTCCGTTCCGTCAAGCTCCTTGGGCAGATTGGGTTTAAAAGTAAGCTTCCCTTTTTTCATTTCCCCGCCGAAAAGCCCCTCAAAAATACACTTCCAATACCAGCCTGCGGCTCCCGTATACAGGGACCAGCCGCCTCTTCCGTAGCACTGCGGATTGGTGTAAATATCGGCGGTCATAAAATAAGGCTCTCTTCCGAAATTCTTGTCGGGGTACATGGGAACGGGCTCTGATAAGTTGGCTTCGGCTGTTTCGGGCTTTGCTGCGGATTGAAGCGTTTCCGATGCTTTTTCCTTTTCTTCGGCTTTTGATGATAAAAGGCTCTCGGCTCCGATTTCAGCGGAAAAAGCGCTTTCGGCTTCGGAAGAAAAAACTTTCCCGGCTTTGAGTTCCGCAGATAAAACGCTTTCGTAAGCGCCAACCTTACGGCTTGGAATATTGCTTAAAATATTCTCCACCGCCTTTTCCTTTTCCTTTTTGTAATTTTCCTTATACTCTCCTCCGTCCTCGGTTTTCAGGGCGGGATTAAGCATATTTAAAAGCCTGTACCCTCTTTCCTTCTGCCCTGCCTTAAAGCAAGCGAGACAAAACCACACGGCGCCGTGGGTATACTGTCCGCCGTTTTCCCTCACTCCCTCGGGGTAGGACATTACATAGCCGGGGCGGGGGGACAGGGGCTGTTTTGTGTTTTTCTCCGCCGTCTTTTTGGGCTTTTTGGATCTTGTATCGGCTTTTTCCTTTAATGCCACGTCCTCCGTCATATTTTCCTTTTGGGTATTTTCTTCGGTAAAGGGCGGCGTGAACAGCTTTATTATCCCCGCTTTTTTGTCAACAAGTCTGTCGTAAGCGGAGTTCAGGGCGGTAACGCTTCTTTCGCCGTCAGGCAGTTCACAAAGCACCGCGAAGGCTTGGGGCAGTATATCGATCTTGCAGGCGGCGCTGTCATTGCTGCCCATTTTTTCGCCGCTGTCGTAAAACGCCCTTAAATACCAATCGCCGTCCCATGCGTTTTCCTCTACGCTGACGCATAATTCCGCAATACGTTTTTCAAGCTTTTCCGCATATTCGGTGTCGTCGTTTTCCTTGGCGGCAGCGGCAAATTTTCTTCCGCAGATTATATAGAACATGGCAAGCCATACGCTTTCGCCCTGTCCCCTTACTCCCACGTTGTTGTAGCCGTCATTCCAGTCTCCGCAGCCTATTTTTATAAGCCCGTTTCTGCCCTTGTTAAATCCCTTTTCCATTGCCCTTTTGCAATGCCCGTAAAGGCTTTCGGCAAGCTCGGCGCTTTCCGCCGCCATAAACCGCTCCTGACTGCCTTCGGGCAAAGGCTCTCCCTTGCAGTAATTTGTCTGCTGATCCCAGAAGCCCTCCTCTCCGAAGGCTTCGTCATAACAGCAAGCAACATAAGGCAGCCACAAAAGGTCATCGCTGTACCCTGTGCGCACACCGACTCTTTTACCGCCCAGCTCATGCCACCAATGGAGAACGTCTCCCTCGGCAAACTGGCTTTGACAGCAGTGGAGAATATGCTCCACGGCGGTCTTTGGCGAAAAATACATCACCGCAAGGCAGTCCTGAAGCTGATCCCTGAAACCGAAGGCACCGCCGTTCTGGAAAAATCCCGTCCTTCCCCAAAGGCGGCAGGCGGTGATCTGGTGAGGAAGCCAAGTGTTAAAAAGCTCATTGAGGCTTTTTACGGGAGTGCTTATTGAAAATGTGTTTTGGAGCTCGTTTCCGCAGGGACTTCCCTCCATTTTTTTGAGATAGTCCAAGGCAAGACTTGCCGTCCTTTCCCTCGCAGAATTCAAAAGCCCGATGTCATTTTTTCCGCTTTTCTCAATTTCTTCCTGAAGGGCATTTTCCAAAGCCCCTTCCTCGTTGAAGTACCCCAAAATAAACCGTATACGCAAATTTTCCCTCGGGGGAAGCTTAACGGGTACGATAACCGCAGTAACGGGACTGTTATAAACTCCGCCCTCTCCAACGCTTTCTGAAAAATCTCCCGCTGCGGTTTCAATGGGCGAAAAGCAGAACATTGGCTTCTTTGAACAGTACAAAGCCGTTATCCCGCTGAAATTATCATTCTGGCTGTTGAAAAATGCTATACCGTTTTTCAAGGTATACGCCACGGGCATTGAACCCTCGCTGTCAGCTGACATAAGGGGAATTATCCTGTACACAAGATCAAAGGACTGTTCGCTTTCCGCTGTGTTGGTAAAAGTCAGGGAAATTTCCTTGCCCAAACCGCTTGAATACACCCTTACCTCGGTTTTGACGTTTACCGAAAGCACCGTTCCCTCGTAAAGACAGGAGTAGGGGGAAAATTCCGCTCTGCTGCCCCTTATGGGATCGTAAAACACATTTCCTGTTTTTAATAACAGCATTTCGCCGTAATTGTCCTTGATAATATCGTTGCTCCATGGGGTAAGCTTGTTTTCTCTGCTGTTAAGGGCAAAGGTAAAGCCGAGACTGTTCCGGCTTAACAATGTTCCGAATTCGGAATTTGCCAGAATATTGCACCAGGTATTGTGCTCATTGCCGATAACGTAGCTGCCTTCCTTAAAGCCGTTTTCGCCGTCGGGGTGACTGCACGGTATAACGGGCAGGGCAAGGGGCATTTTCTTTTCCTCCCCTTTTTCGGAGGGGCGTCCCGCTTCGGAAAACAGCTTTTGCAGATCCACAAAAGCTGCAAGCGAGTATATCAGGGTGATAATATCTCCGCACTTTTCTGTTTCGGCAGAGCTTTTGTCTTTTTCAAAATATCCTGTTTCCGATGAATTTCCCTTTACTGCCAACAGCAAAGCATATCCGTTACCGCCTAAAATGCTTTCCGCTTCTCCCTTCTCCAAAGCGTTGGAGCAAAGTACAATAAGATCGCAGTTTATACCGCAGCCGTTAAGCCCCGATTTCAGCAATGCTATATAAGAAAGTCCCTCCAAGCCCCTTGTAACGAGCAGGGGAAAGTCCCCCGAGATACCGAACCGCCACAGCTCCTTTCGGTTCAGGGTGTTGTTTTTCCGCGCCTGTAAAATTTCTTCCTGTGATATTTCGCCGTAAAGCAGAGCGGACAGGACTCTTTCCGCCATTCTTCCCTGTAAAGTGTTGAGGGAAAGAGGGGACAGGGGGTATTGCTCCGAAATGCCGTCTGAAAGAGTTTCCGAAGTCCTATCCAAAACATTTTCGGATATACTTCCCAAAACACTTTCCGAAGCTCCTTCCAAAATGTTTTCCGCCGTTCTTTCCGAAACAGCCTTTCTTTTATTTCCCCGCACATCGGAGCTTTTGTTCTTATCGCCTTTGTGAGCATTTGCAGTACTTGCCGTTTTCGGCATTCTCAGCCTCTGAGCATAGCCTTGCACCTCTTCTGCGCTGTCGCCGTAGCAGTAAAACAGGGTGCAGTGTTTTTCCTCTCCCGCATCAAGTGAAATACTGTCCCTTATAAAAAGGCATGGGTCGGGTATGCTTTTGTCCCCGCACTGCCGCAAAAACGCTTTTTTAAAGAAGGAAAAGGGCAGATAGTCCGTACAGTCCTCCTTTGAAAGACAGTAGGTAAAATCCTCTTCCTCCAGAAATCCCGCGGCGCAGGCGGTGAGCTTATCACTGTGCCTGTCCTTTCGGTAATATATAAAAAGCTTATTATCCCTGTCATAGCCTATCTTCAAAAACAAGTCCATAAACATGGGGTGAGCGGAATAGTCCATCGAAGGGGCAAGTACAGGCTCGCTGTAACAGCAAAGCATAAGCTGTTTTTTGCTCCTTGTTTTGTTTTTTACGGAAAAACTGCGTATTTCCGCATTGTATTCTCCCACGGCTCTGACCCTCATTGAAAATGCGAGATCTTCCGTATCAACGGAGTATTCCGTTTCTCCCGTATGAAAGACTGTTTTCAGATCGTTTTTCAGTCTCGGGTGAGCGAAAAAGGGATAAATGTTTTTCTCGTCGCAGAAGCCGTAAAATGCCCCTTGCGGTCGGTTCAGATAATCCGAGGTCTTGTTCACCGCCGAAATTCCCTTATAGGTTGAATAAAAACAGCCGTTGGCGGAGGTGAACAGCGCCAGCTGTCCCGCCCACAGCACATTGACAGGTGAGTTTTCCGCCTGTTGATTTACCGTTTCTTCTCTTTCGCAGATAACCTTGCCGTCATCGTAATGCTCTTCCGTGATTTTCAGTACCTTTTCTCCTGCCATAACCTTTTCCTCCAATAATTCCTCGGCTCGTTTCATTCTTTCATCGCTTAAAAACAACCGCGCGCAGATGTTATTGCACAGTGCGTTTGCGGCTCCGCAAATTCCCATGCCCGTATGGTGAGCCATAAAGCTTTTTATTACCGCCTTGTCCCCCACTCGTCCTTTGGTATAGTCCACCGCCTCATAAAAGCCGAATTCGGGGTCAAAGGCTCCTTCCCTTTCCAGCAAAGCCAGATTATTCCAGCTTTCAAGGGGGTGAAGGGACATAGTGAGATAAGAGGAATAGGGACTTATGACGCATTCCCTGTCCATTCCTCCCTTTAAGGCGGTTTTCTGTACTCCGTGGGCTTTGTACTGATAGTTCAGATCACGGTCGAAGGCATAATAGCCGCTTTCGGATATTCCGAAGGGTCTGTGCCGTCTTTTCTGGCAGTAAAATGAATAGCGCAGGGCTTCATAGCTCATACTTCCCTCCTTTGAGGTCAACAGCAGTTCGGGCATATAAAATTCAAACATTGTGCCTGTCCATGCGATAGCTCCCGCATAGCTTCCGCACCTTGACATGGTTCGGGACAGGGAGCGCCAATGGCTTTTGGGCGCCTGTCCGAGGGCTATGGCGGTGTAGCTTAATATTCTCGCTTCGGACATCAGCATATCATAGCGGTGGGGCGATAATTCCCCTTTTTCGCTATCATAGCCGATACTGAACAATTTCTTTTTTTTACAGTAAAACGCACCTAAATTTGTTTCGGATATAATCCTTTCACATCTTACCGCAAGAGAGGGCGAAATATTGTTTAGCACCAAACATTCTTTAACGGCAATAAGACAGGCGAGAAAATTTCCGCTGTCCACCGAGGAAACGAAACCGCTTATTACTGCAAGGCTGTTCAGATCATACCAGTTGTAAAGATTTCCCTTCCACTTTTCCAGCTTTTCAACACTTTCCACCGAGTTTTCCACAATTTCCTCAAACTGCTTTTTGTCTATTATGCCAAGACTGAAAACCGCAGCCGCCGCAAGAAGATACATACCTATATTTGTGGGCGAGGTGCGCATTGCCGTCCTGTATACGGGGAAAAACTGAACGTTGTCGGGAGGCAGAAAGTGAGTATCCATGCCCGTGTACTTTTCAAAGAAATGCCACATCTTTTCGGTTTGGGACAAAAGCTCCGCCTGTGCTTTTTTGGGAAGGGCGGGTTTTTCTCTTTTTCGGGGCTTGTCCGCATACAGGAAAAAGGGAAAAGCGGCGCACATAAAAATTGCCCCCAAAAAGGAGAGAAATGCTCCTCCGCCTTTACCCGCAATCCCGCAGACCAAAAGAGCAAGTGAAGCGGCAAAGGCGGGCATAAGCGAAAAGGCGTTTCCTTTAAAGGCAGTCTTTTCCAAAATTCCGCTGGTGGTCCATTCAAGGAGTTTTTTCTTGCTTATAAGGGTTCTCCAAAGGGTCTTTGCTCCTGCGTCAAGAGAAACCAAAGCCGCCTTGGGCAAGGTCATAAGCTCCATCACCGCCCTTAAAGCAAGCTGCGCCGTTTCGCTGACTATGGGCGAGTAAAACCGCCTTGTTATGCCAAAGCCGAAGCCCCTTTTCAGCGATCCGACAAGGGGCGGGAAAAACGGCAGGAGCAGCGAGCAGTAAGCGGTAATTGCCCCCCAAAAGCCATTTTCCGCAAAACAGGAAACAAACAGCAGGACAAAGACAAGAAGCGGCTCTATACCTCTTCTGAAATTATCGAAAAGCTTGAATTTCGTAAGGGGCGAAAACTCCTTTTTGAAGATAAAGCGGACATTTTGAAAATCCCCCCTTATCCAGCGGTGAGCCCTTTTGAAATACGCCTTTGAGGAAGCGGGAAAGCTGTCGGAAAATTCGGTGCTTCCGCTGTAAGCGACCCCGGTAAAGCCGCCCTCTAAAATATCGTGGGACAACACTCTTTCAACAGGCAGCTTGTCCTTGCAGCTTGCTAAAAATTCCCTTTTTCGGATAAGCCCCTTTCCGCAGAAAATGCCCTCGCCGAAGCAGTCAAAATAAAACTCTCCCCCAAAGCTGTCATAGGAGGAAATTCCGCTGACTCCCCCGTTGCCCGCCATTGCTCTTGCAAAGGGGGTTTTAAGGGTGGATTCAAGGGTAGAGGTACAGCGCGGTGCGATTATGCCGTATTTTTTGTTTAAGGGATGCAGGGCGATTGCGCTGAGCTCCTTTATGCTGTCCATAAGTGGGATCGTGTCGAAGTCGAGAGCGGTTATAAACTCACATTCCTTGGCAATTTCACCGTTTCCCGAGATATGGGCGAAATTTGTATTGTATATTGACAGGGATTGTTTTTTTCCCGAAGTGCGGTTGGCAGAAGCAGGGTCGGTATTTGTGCTTGGTTCGCACATAAACTCCGCCAGCTGTTCAATGGCTCCCCTTTTGCGCTCCCAACCCTGCCACTTGTTCATGGTTTTGCAGAAGCTTCTTTTTCGGAAGAACAAAACGCACTGCGGAAAAATCTTCTGCCTTAACCTGTCAGCGGAGGTAAACAGCGCCTTGTCGGAAGGGTCCCTTTCCTCGTCCTTCGGGGGCAGATCTAAAAGCAAGGCAAAATAAATGCCTTCTTGGGGATTTTTCAGCTCGGCGTTTTTAAGCCTTTCCAAAGCTTCCTCCAAGGACTTTTCATCGCTTACCAAGGCGGACATTACACAAAGGGTCTTGCCCTTTTCCCATAATTCCCCAAGCTCGGTTTTGGTTTCGACTGCGGTTTCGTTTTCCTTTTCCGCTTCCAACCTATCTTCCTCAAAGGCTATCCGCGGAAGAGGACAGCTTTTTGCGTTTCTTGAAACAAGCAGATCAGCAAAGGGCTTGACAATGCCGAAAACAGGAAAAAATACCAATGGGATAAGCCATAAATGGGACAATAAGCCTATTCCGACGCTGACAAAAGCGGCTGCAAGGAACAGAGCCGGCGGATAAAGCTTTGTTTTTCTGTATGGGAAAACGTTGCGGTAATCGGTTTCCAGCACTTCTATCACAGAAACGCCCTCCGATTCCGCTCTCTTTGTCAGCTCCCCCAAATATCTTTCTTCGTCTATGCCTATTTCCCGTGCCAGCTGTGCTGTTCTCGACCTGAACATTGCCCTTGTTTCGGAGGAGGACAGGCAATATATCCTGTCCTCGGAAAAAACGCGGTGAACGGGGCTGAGCTTTGACAGCTCCTCCATATCCAGATCTCTCAAAGCGTACATTTTTTCGTAATATTTCTGCGGGTCAAAGCTTTTGCCTTTTTTTCTCCACTCCCTTAGTGCTTCACGGATAAGGCACAGTTTTCCCTGCCACACAAGGCTGTCTATATCCGACTCGCCTATATATCCGTTTTGAGACAGTCCCTCCGTCAGCTCGGACACGGTTTTATCGTTTATTACATCAAGAGCGGAAATTTTTTCGCCCAAAATGCTTTTATCTTCAAAAAGAGTGATATATACATTTTCCGCGGATTTTATCAAGCCTGTTATTTCCCGCTCAAAAAGTCGGTTTTCCCAAAGCGGGGGACAGGCTTTTATTGTTTTTGCCGATTGTTTTAGTTCTTTAAGTAAGGTTTTTCCGCTGATGATTCTGCTTTGTGACATAAGGTTCTCCTGTATTTGTTTTTGCTGTGATTATACTGTTTTGTTTTTAGAAGTTTAACAGCTTTTGGTGCTGATTTTTAGCAGCTTTGAGAGATGTTGTGCTGATTTATTGCTCTCTCAGGGAAGTTGGCGGTAATTTCGGTTATTTCAGGGAAGTTGGCGCTGATTTTGGTTCTCTCGGGGAAGTTGGCGCTGATTTGAGTTCTCTCGGGGAAGTTGGCGCTGATTTTGGTTCTCTCAGGAAAGTTGGCAATAATTTGCTGATTTAAAAAGAATTTCAGAACCGTAAACTTTTTTTAAAATTTCTTGAAAAGATGGGAAATTTTAAAAAAAGTTTACTATCCGACTGAGTTTGGAGTTTTTGCCTGAAAAGCCGGGCAAAAACTCCAAACTCAGTCGATTTCTGAAATTCGTGCTGTCAGGGCAGTTGTGCGAGTGGAGGCCCGCTCTTAAAAGCATTGTGCTGATTTTACAGTTCCTTTTTGAAATTCGCTCTGTCAAGGAAACAGATTGATATTTTTTCGCCGCTCTCAGATTGTTTTTTTGATTATTTTTCAGCCTTTAGTATGCCACAACAGCCCAATTTCATACTTTGAACAAAAAATTACGGTTTTTTTATTAACAATACTTGCATTTTATTCCGTTTTATTGTATAATGTCATTTAAGTAGTGAATGATATAATAAAGTCAATATAGAAAAATCAGGAAAAACGGAGACAGCTTATGGCTAAAAAGAAACAAACGGTCAACATACCTTCACTTATTATTACGGGCGTTGCGGTTTTACTGGCAGTTTCGGCGGTGATATTTCTGCTTTTCTTCATGAAGCATTCCGAGGAAAATCAGCCTGTCGAGACCACTCCTGCCGAAACCGAATTCAATCCCCCTTCTGAGCTGCTGCAAAGCGCCAAGCTTGCCGCACCCG
Organism: uncultured Ruminiclostridium sp.; assembly: GCA_964636555.1. Lineage (GTDB taxonomy): Bacteria > Bacillota > Clostridia > Oscillospirales > Ruminococcaceae > Ruminiclostridium_E. The sequence goes on along the minus strand of CAZWRZ010000015.1, from coordinate 29,639 downwards.
ACCTTTTGACCAACAACTACAAGGCATATCAGTATTTCACTCAGGGCATGTCCTATGAGCAGGAGCCTTACGGCAATAAGCCCGAGGACGGCTTCTACACATGCTCCAACGATACCTACAAGACCTTTGAACAGTTTTCCGATTTCATAAAGAGCATATACGTGGAAAAGACGGCTGAAAAGCTGCTGACCGATCCTTTCGGAAAGGGTCCCGTTTTTGCGGACGATAACGGAAAGCTGGGAATTTCCTACGAATTTATCGAATCGGGCAGAGTTGAGGATAACGGAATTTCTTGGGAAAACGGACGGTACTCCTTCACTCTTACCTCCGAAACCGAATGCGATGTTGAAATCAACTTAAAGGACAAGGACGGCAAGGACGTTAAGATAAACACCAAGATGATCCTTGAAAAAGATGTCTGGAAGCTGGCGGAAATGGTAGGCTAAGGAAATGGGCGGCGGTAAAAAGCATCAGAACCCTTTTTCAGCTTATGCCGTGGTAAGTCAGGTGGGCTTTATGGTATTAGTCCCTTTACTGCTGTTTATCTGGGGCGGTTCATGGCTTATCAGGCGGTTTTCCCTTCCCGATTGGCTGATGATAGTATTCGCTCTTTTGGGAATTCTTACCATGGTTTCCTCGGTGGGCACCTATCTTAAAAAAATGATAAGAATGTACGACAATAAAGAGGAAAAGACCGATCCCCTGCACCACGATCTGAGAGATCATGATTATTTTGACGATTCAAAGTAATTACCCCAAATTTAAGGAGTGCTTATGAAGCGCAGACCGAAAAATCCCGCCTTTGAAGAGCTTAAAACAATGCTCCCCGCCGCTCTTGTGGTCAACGGGCTTGCATTGATTGGAATTGCCCTGTACGGCATTTTTGAAGGCGTAACATGGCGGGCGTTGACGGGGCTGGCTTACGGAAATATACTGAGCGCGGGAAACTTTATTCTCATAGGCTCCACGGCGGTTTCAACCATAGCCAAGGCAACCGAGAAAAAAGGAAAGTTTTTCGCCAACGCCTCCTACGGAGCAAGGTATATAGGCTTGTTTCTGCTGCTGGCAGCGGGCTTTATGCTGAATATAATTGATATGATACCCGCATTTATTCCATTGTTTATTCCAAAGCTGCATTATACCCTCAAATATTTGCTTTTAGGCGAAAATCCGCCCAATTTAAGCGATTGGTAAGGGCTTGGGGCGGCTTGAAATCAGTAAAATTTATGCCTTAAACGGGCAATCAATAAAAAATACAAAAATTTTCACAGAAAGGGTCGTGATTTTTATGTATTACAGGCTTTTGGCAGAAGACGGCGGATTTACCGTTAACGGTGCGCTGGAATCGGCTAAATTCAACATTTTCGGCTTGGAGGTATCCCTGTCCGAAACGGTTGTGGTTCAGTGGATCGTTATGCTGATCTTAGGCATTCTGTTCTTTGTTTTAGGCAGAAACCTGAAGGTTCGCCCCGAATCAAGACGGCAGATGATTGCCGAATACATAGTTTCCCTTTTCAGCGGAATGGTCAACGATTCCATGGGTGTAAGCTACAAGAAATACACCCCCTATATCAGTGCTTTGTTCTGCTTCTCCCTCTGCTCCAGCCTTATGGGACTGCTGGGACTGAGATCTCCTACATCGGACTTGTCGGTAGTAGGCGCATGGGGACTTATCACATTTGTACTGGTTCAGCGCAACAAGTTCAAGACAGGCGGCGTCAAAGGCTTTTTCAAGGCATTTGTTGAGCCAATGCCCTTTATGCTGCCCTTTAACATAATCGGCGAAATTGCAAACCCCGTTTCACAGTCGCTCCGTCATTTTGCAAATATCCTGTCGGGCGTTGTTATCGGCGGACTTATTTACTTTGCATTGGGACAGTTTGCAGCAGGCGTATTCACAATAGGTCTTCCCGCAATACTTTCTCTCTACTTCGACCTGTTCTCCTCAGTAGTTCAGGCGTATATCTTCGTAACACTAACAATGAGCTATGTAGCAATGGCGGAATGCTGATAAGTGAAATAACATCTCTAAGAGCGGTGAAAAATTAGCACTTGTTTCTTGACAGCACGAATTTCAAAGAAGGCTATGACTTCCTATGGAAGTCCGGAATTTTCAATTCCGACCGGTTCCCAAAAAGATGAGGAGTGGAGCGAAGCGAAACGGATTATCTTTTTGGTGAATTTTGAAGTTTTTTTAAAAGGTTATAATCCCTTAAATTCCAAAAGAGCATTTAAGGGTTAAAACAAATAAAAAACCAAAAAGTATATTCAGGAGGAACTAATTTTATGACAGATCAAGCTTTTGTATTAGGTGCTTCTGCGATAGGCGCAGGTTTGGCAATGATCGCCGGCTTGGGCCCCGGAATAGGCGAAGGCTTCTGCGGCGGCAAGGCAGTTGAAGCAGTTGCAAGACAGCCCGAGGCATCAGGCATCATCACAAGAACCATGATTATCGGTGACGCATTGGCAGAAACCACAGGTCTTTACTCTCTGGTAGTAGCTCTGCTCCTTATGTTCGCTAACCCATTTCTCGGCAAGCTGTAATAAAGGTTCGGCTCCGAAATATTTTCGGATAAAGGGACTTTATTACCGAGTCCAATTACAATGAAAGGACTGATTATTGATGTATTTAAAGCTGCTTGCCGAAGCTGCTGAGGCGCAGGGTTCCGTCTACCGTTCTCTTGTAGATATCAACCCTTCCACTATCGTCTTTACTTTGATCAATACGCTTATAATCTTCTTGCTGTACCGTTTCCTTTTACATAATAAGGTAATGGCAATGATGGACAAAAGAAGAGAAGCCATAAACGCTGAGATGGACGCTGCGGAAAATGCCAAGAAAGAGGCGGAGGAAGCAAAGACCGAGTATGCGGAAAAGCTTCAGAAGTCCAAGGACGAAGCTGACAGGATCGTTTCCGAGGCAGTTAAAAGAGCTGCCGACAGAGAAGCGGAGATCATCGCTGACGCCAACGCCAGCGCAGCCCGTATGAAGCAGCAGGCGCAGGAAAGCATCGAGCAGGAAAAGCGCCGCGCTTTGAACGAGGTAAAGGATCAGATCTCCGAGGTGGTTGTTCTTGCCGCTTCCAAGGTCTGCGAAAAAGAGATCTCGCAAAAGGACAATGCCGACCTTATCGACAGCTTTTTGGCTGATGTAGGAAAAGAGGGCTGATTATGACAGGAGCAGTGGAAAAAAACTACTCTCAGGCTCTTTTTGACGTGATTCTTGAAGAAAAAGAGGATCTGGAGCAGGCGCAAAGCCAGCTTGATTCCGTAAGCGGCATCGTTAAGTCCTGCGAGGGCTTTGAAAAGCTTATGGATTCTCCCACAGTGAGCAATGAGGAAAAATTGGGCGTTATCAAGGACGCTTTCGGAGGAAAGCTTTCCCGCTGCGTCTATAACTTCCTTTGCGTTATCACCGAGGGAAAAAGGTGGGAATACTTTGAGAAGATCCGCAAGGTCTTTTCCGAAATGTGCAACGAAAAGCTGGGCATTGCGGAGATCACCGTTACCTCTCCCTATCCTTTGTCAGATGAACAGCGTGAAAAGATCGTAAAGAAGATGTCCGATATTATCGGAAAGAAAATAAAAATGTCGGAGAAAACCGACAAGGCCCTTATGGGCGGCATAGTAATCGATTATGGTGACACCCGTATGGACGGCAGCGTTAAGACAAGGCTTGAAAACCTTAAAGGCACTTTGAACCAGCTTATCGGCTGATTTGGTGCAAAAGGCTTGATCGGTGCTGTAAATTGTTACAGATCGGTTTAAGTAACAACGCAATTCCGTCAAAAAGACTACGAAGGGAGGAAGGTCACAAATGGAATTACGCCCCGAAGAAATTACGGGAATACTTAAAACAAGAATCAAAGAATTTGACAGTAAAATTTCCCTTACGGATACCGGTACGGTTGTTACCGTAGGTGACGGTATCGTAAATATTCACGGTCTGGAAAACTGTATGCTGAACGAGCTTCTGCAGTTTGACAACGGCGTACAGTGTATGGCACTGAACCTGGAGCAAAGCTCCGTAGGTGCGGTTATGCTGGGCCCCGATGACGATATCAAGGAGGGTTCTGCCGTTAAGCGTACAGGCAAGATCATCTCCGTGCCTGTAGGCGAGGCTCTGTTAGGCAGAGTAGTTAACCCCTTGGGCGAGCCTATAGACGGTGCGGGAGCAATTCTTACCGATGAACGCAGACCTATCGAAAAAATCGCCTCCGGTATTATCACAAGAGAGCCTGTAAGCGTACCTCTCCAGACAGGTATCAAGGCAATCGACAGCATGATACCCATAGGCAGAGGACAGCGTGAGCTTATCATCGGCGACAGACAGACAGGTAAAACTACAATAGCGATAGACACTATCATAAATCAGAAGGAATCGGGCGTTATCTGCATTTACGTTGCTATCGGTCAGAAGGCTTCTACCGTTGCAACGGTTGTGGAACAGCTTAAATCGGCAGGGGCAATGGATTACTCTATCGTAGTATCCGCCGCCGCTTCCGAATTGGCGCCTTTGCAGTACATTGCCCCCTATTCGGGCTGCGCAATGGGCGAATACTTTATGGAAAAGGGCAAGGACGTGCTTATCATTTATGATGATCTGTCCAAACACGCTGTAGCTTACCGTGCACTTTCCCTGCTCCTTAAGAGACCGCCCGGACGTGAAGCGTACCCCGGCGACGTATTCTATCTCCATTCAAGACTTCTTGAAAGAGCGGCTAACCTTACCGCAGAATACGGCGGCGGTTCATTGACAGCTCTGCCTATTATCGAAACACAGGCAGGCGACGTTTCCGCATATATCCCCACCAACGTAATTTCCATTACAGACGGACAGATATTCCTTGAGACCGAGCTTTTCAACAGCGGTATCAGACCCGCCGTAAACCCCGGTATCTCCGTATCCCGTGTAGGCGGTAACGCGCAGATCAAGGCTATGAAGAAGGTTTCGGGTTCACTGAAGCTGGAGTATTCTCAGTACCGTGAATTGCAGGCATTCTCACAGTTCGGTTCCGATCTGGACGCCGATACCAAGGCAAGACTTGCCAAGGGCGAAAGAATAGTTGAAGTGCTGAAACAGCCCCAGGGTTCACCTTTAAAGGTCGAGGATCAGGTACTCATCATTTATGCTGTTACCAACAACTATTTAAAGGAAGTTCCCGTTGAAAAGACAGGCGAGTATCAGTCAGAGCTTATCCGCTTCATTCATGACAACCACAGCGAAATTACCGACGGTATCAAGAATGAAAAGGTTATCTCTCCCGAAAATGAGGAGAAGCTGAAAGCCGCCTTGGCACAGTTTACAGAGGATTTTACAAGAGGACTTTAAACTGTTGATTATTTGCAGATTTTGTTTTACCGAAAGGATATTTTATGTGGATTTTAAGCTCGGACGGAAAAGACCTTGTTGATGCGTCTTACTTCAAGATTCAGAAAAATCTTGGGGGAAAGGATCAGAAATATGCTATTGTTGCATATTCTATGACTACTGCATCGGTAACAATGTCAGGCGCAGTGTGCGCATATTTTCCCGATGAAAACAAAGCAAAGGACGCGTTAGACGAGGTCATTGCCGCTTTGCAAGCATATCCCGACAGGGTTTACAGATTTGACGAATAATCGAATAAATTGAGTTTACAGAGAAACAATAAGGCAAATATTAACTATTTTCGATGGGCAGGCTCGGAGGAATTTTCGTAACGGTCTTTGAACGGTTTGTAAAATGCCTTTTCTGCCTTATCGAGTGGAAGAAAGGACGGTATTATTATGAAAAAAGCCGCATTGGCAATCAGTATTGTTGCACTGTCGATATCGGTGCTGAATCTGGCGTTTTCTTTGTTGTGCTTCTTCTGCAAGGAGAATATTTTGCCGAAAAAATACTATTAAAAAGTTGGTGATAAATTGGCATCAGGAAATATGAAGGCGATTAAGCGCCGCATAAAGAGCGTCGGCTCAACAATGCAGATCACCAAGGCCATGGAGCTGGTAGCGTCAAGCAAGCTGAGAAAGGCAAAGGAAAAGGCGGAAGCCGGAAGACCTTACTTTGAAAAGCTGTACGAGATGATGACCGAAATAGCCGAGTCCAAAAAGGATTTCGATTCACCCTTCACCAAAAAGAGAGAGGTGGAAAACAGGCTGTTTATCGTTATCGCAGGCGACAGAGGACTTGCGGGAGGCTTCAACAGCAGCATTTTAAAAATGGCATTGGCAGATGCGGAGGAGGGCAAAAACAAGCCCAAGATCATCGCTATCGGCAAAAAGTCCATTGAGTTCTTTGCTAAAAGAGGCTTTGAGCTGGTGGGAGAATATCCCTTGTTAGCGGAAACCGCCAAAACCGCCGATTGCGCCGACATTGCGACTCTCGCCATTGAAATGTTCAAGAGGGGAGAGGTGGACGAGGTCAAGATCTTCTACACCACCTTCGTTTCTCCCTTGGTACAAAATCCTATTTCTATGGATATTTTGCCCATATATAAGGACGATGCTGCCGGAGACGAGGACAGCACCCTTATCACCTACGACCCTTCCCCCGAAGCAGTGTTTAACCGCATTGTGCCTAAGTTCACAATGAGCCTTATATACTGCGCACTGAGCGACTCCTATGCGTCGGAACAGTCCGCAAGACGGAACGCCATGGAAAATGCCACCGACAACGCGGAAAAGATGACCGAGGAGCTGAGCCTGAAATACAACCGTGCAAGACAGGAAAAGATCACAAACGAGATCAACGAGATTGTATCGGGGGCAAACGCTTTGCAGTAATAACGCAGCTTTTCGCTGTTCTTCCCGCAAAATCGGGATTTTGGCACAGGGACAGCGGAGAAACGGCGTAATTGCACAAAATAGGTGAAAATAACAAAAAGAAAGGCATTACGGATATGTCAGAAAACAAACAAAATATCGGCACCGTGGTACAGGTTATCGGCGCGGTGCTGGACATAAAGTTCCCGCAGGGCAGCTTACCCGCATTGCTGAACGCTATTGAAATAGAGGTTGACGGCAAAACGCTTGTGGTCGAGGTTGCTCAGCATATCGGCGACGATCTGGTGCGCTGTATCGCTATGGGAAGTACCGACGGTTTAGTCAGAGGTACAAAGGCGGTTGACACAGGCAAGTCCATAACCGTTCCCGTAGGAAACGAGACCTTGGGAAGAATCTTCAACCTTTTGGGTGAAGCTGTTGACAACAAGCCCCAGCCTGAAACCGAGGAGCGCTGGGAGATCCACCGCAAGCCCCCTCAGTACGAGGAGCTGGCTGCTTCCAACGAAGTATTGGAAACAGGCATCAAGGTAGTTGACCTTATCGCGCCTTACTTAAAGGGCGGTAAGATCGGTCTGTTCGGCGGCGCAGGTGTTGGTAAGACGGTACTTATTATGGAGCTTATCAACAACGTTGCAAAGCAGCACGGCGGCTTGTCCGTATTTACGGGCGTCGGCGAGCGTACCCGTGAGGGTAACGACCTTTACCGCGAAATGAACGAATCGGGAGTTATCAACAAGACCGCTTTGGTTTACGGTCAGATGAATGAGCCTCCCGGAGCCAGAATGAGAGTTGCTCTTTCGGGTCTTACAATGGCGGAGTATTTCCGTGACAGAGAGGGACAGGACGTGCTTCTCTTTATCGATAACATATTCAGATTTACACAGGCAGGTTCCGAGGTTTCAGCTCTGTTAGGACGTATGCCCTCAGCCGTTGGTTATCAGCCTACTCTGGCTACCGAAATGGGCGCATTGCAGGAGAGAATCACATCTACATCAAAGGGTTCTATCACTTCCGTACAGGCAGTTTACGTTCCTGCGGACGACCTTACCGACCCTGCACCTGCTACTACATTCGCTCACTTGGACGCTACCACCGTTCTTTCCCGTAACATAGCTTCCTTGGGTATCTACCCTGCGGTTGACCCCTTGGAATCCAACTCCCGTATACTTACTCCCGAGGTTGTAGGACAGGAGCATTACGAGGTTGCAAGAGCGGTACAGAGTATTCTCCAGAGATACAATGAATTGCAGGATATCATTGCAATTCTCGGTATGGACGAACTTTCCGACGAGGATAAGCTCACCGTTGCCAGAGCGAGAAAGATTCAGCGTTTCCTCTCTCAGCCCTTCTCCGTTGCAGAACAGTTCACGGGTATGGAAGGCAAGTATGTTCCCATTAAGGAAACTATCAGAGGCTTTAAGGAAATCCTGGAAGGCAAGCATGACGATTTGCCCGAATCTGCATTCCTGTTTGTAGGCACTATTGACGAGGCAGTGGAAAAAGCTAAGTCTATGAAGTAAGGGGGTGGCAGTATGACACCGTTCAAACTTGAAATATACACTCCCGACAAGCTCTTTTTTGACGGAGAAACGGAAAATCTGATTGTAAGGACTACTGTAGGCGACAAGGGTATACTTGCCCGCCATGAGGACTATGTTGCCGCGCTGCCTATCGGCAAGCTCAAGGTCAAGATAGACGGCAATTTCAGAGTTGCCGCCATTTCCGAGGGAACCATAAAGGTAAGCTGTGACAAGACGGTCATTCTTACTCAAAGCTGCGAATGGGCTGACGAGATAGACGTTGAGCGCGCCAAAACCGCCAAGGCTAAGGCTGAGGAGAGAATGGCAAAGGCGGAAAAGGACGATAAGGCTTATCTTTTGGCTGAGTATAAGCTGAAAAGAGCGGTCAACCGTATCGAGGCTTATGATCAGAAGTAATTGTTTTGATTTTGGCTTTGGATTTTCTGTTGACAAAATTGAGGTGCTGTGATATAATAGTTACAGCGAAAAGCTACTAATTGTAATTAAATTCCACGAGAAAACACCAAAAATACCCCCGAAGAGCCACCTTCGGGGGTATTTAAATTAACAGAACTATTCATATTTATATCAAATACTGAGGGAGGATTAAAATGGATAACAATATAAATTTTGAAAAATGGGAAACAGTGAAAGAAAAACAGAACTGGGAAATAATATGGGATCCCGATTCATCTCCAAAGGCGTGGGAGCATTATCGAAAGTATTATAGCGTAGAGGATTGGAATTTTTTAAAAAATTATTTAAAAAATGGCAGATTTGCGGAAAACAGTGATTTGAGGTTTTATAATGGTGAAGATATATATACATACGATAAAGAAAAAAAGTGTTATAAAAAATATAAAGAGAAAGGATATTATAAAGAACCAGTTTTTGAAGAACATGCGTCATTGTGCTGTCCACAAATAGAATTGAGTTGTAAAAAATGTAATATATGCAGTTCATATCAAAGTAAAGGTGGTATATTGCTGAGATTAAGGGGAGAAACAGATTTCTACTTTAGAGAGAATACACCCGAAGAGAAAAAACCAGATAAAAATAAAAGGCTGAAAAACATAATAAAAGATTCCAAAGATGTTGAAAAGCAGAGATATGCTATGGATTTATTAGAGAAATGCAAAAATATGCACTATTCATTGCTGAACTTTTCCTTAATGCAATCTGTGGGTAATATGCAGGAAGTTAAAAGCAAAGGTCTGTCCCTCAATGGAAAATATGACAAGAATGGAATATTTGAATGGCTTGACAGATTGGATACATTTGTTTATCATCTTGATATGTATTATAAAAACAGAAAAGATGATTGTAACATAGATGACAGCGTGATTTTAAGCTGTGCGGGGGATTGCAAACATGGCAACAAAGACTGTTTAAAAGACTATTTAGACAAATTCGGCGACAATCCCAACGACAAAGACGCTGTTTATGATTACTGTGATAAGGTATATTTTATAAAAATCGGAGATGCGGAAAGAGGCGAAAATGATTTTATTCAAAGGCTGATAAAATCGGGCAAAAAAGAGTTGTCTTCTTGTGATGAGGTCATTGAATACATGGAATTGGCAGTAGAATTTTGGAAAAGAAAGCAAGAATATTTTGAGAGCATAAAAATTACAAACTAATGACAGTCAAATAAGCTTTTTATACACTAATACATAATCCCCAAAATTTGTCACAAACTAACCAAAAGACAAATCGAAAGGGGATCTTTTATTTATGAAACAGCTTAAAACCTCCATTGAAGAAATAACCGCCCGTCAAATCTTCGATTCAAGGGGCAATCCCACCGTTGAAGCGCAGGTAACGCTGGCGGACGGAACGAAAGCTATTGCCGCCGCTCCCAGCGGCGCTTCCACAGGAATTTACGAGGCTCTTGAATTAAGAGATGGAGACAATCAGTATGGCGGAAAGGGCGTTCTGAAAGCAGTGGGCAATGTTAAAAAGAAAATCGCCGAAGCGTTAAAGGGCGAAAATGCCGCCGACATCTATAAGATCGATGAGATAATGAAAGCCGCCGACGGCACTGCCGAAAAGAAAAACTTGGGCGCAAACGCCATACTTGCGGTTTCCTGCGCCTGCGCAAAGGCGGCGGCAGCTTCTCTTCATCTGCCTCTTTACCGATTTTTGGGGGGCATTAACGCAGTTACCCTGCCTATGCCTATGATGAATATTTTAAACGGCGGGGCTCACGCTTCCAACAGCCTTGACGTGCAGGAGTTTATGATAATGCCCGTGGGCGCGCCTACATTCAAGGAATGTATGAGATTTTCCACAGAGATATATCACTCTCTGGCTTCCCTTCTGAAATCAAAGGGCTTGTCAACGGCGGTGGGGGACGAGGGCGGCTTTGCCCCCGATCTGAAAAGCGACAGCGAGGCTTTGGAGTTTATAATCCGCGCGGCGGAAAACGCGGGATATAAGCCCGGAACACATTTTCTGCTGGCAATGGACGCTGCCGCCTCGGAATGGAAAACCGCTAAACCTCATCATTACCGAATGCCAAAAAGCGGCAAGGAATATTCCTCGGAACAGCTTATAGATCATTGGCAGCAGTTGGCTAAGGAATATCCGCTGTTCTCTTTGGAGGACGGTCTTGATCAAGAGGACTGGGAGGGCTGGCAAGAGCTTACTCACCGTCTCGGAAACAGATTGCAGCTTGTGGGTGACGACCTTTTTGTCACCAATGTAAAAAGGCTGAGCAAAGGAATAACCATGCACTGCGGCAACTCGATTCTGATAAAATTGAATCAGATAGGAACGGTTTCCGAAACCTTGGACGCGATAAAGCTGGCGCAGAAATCGGGCTATACCGCCGTGATTTCTCACCGTTCGGGAGAAACCGAGGACACTTTTATAGCGGACTTGGCGGTGGCGGCAAATGCGGGGCAGATAAAAACAGGCGCACCCTGCCGCAGCGAAAGAGTGGCAAAATACAACCGTCTTTTGAGGATAGAAGAACAGCTGACCTCTGCTGCCGATTTTCTTGGTGCGGAATATTTCTTAAGGGTAAGAGGGGGCAATGCCAATGAATGAGGAAAGCTGCCGCCTGAACAACCGCAAGGCGGCGGTTATCGGCTGCGGCTTTGTGGGTTCTTCCATTGCCTTTACCCTTATGCAGAGAAGCGTTTTTTCCGAACTGGTGCTGATAGATTCAAACAGGAAAAAGGCGGAGGGAGAGGCTCTTGATATAAGCCACGGTTTGCCGTACAGCGCGCCGATGGAGATATATGCGGGAGATTATGACGATATAAGGGATGCGGGTTTGATAATTGTCACAGCAGGGGCAAATCAGAAGGAAGGGGAAACACGCCTTGACCTTATTGGCAAAAACCTGAAAATTTTCGAGAGTATAATTCCCGAGATAGTAAAGCGTGATTTCAAAGGGATTCTGATGATAGTAACCAACCCTGTGGACATTCTTACAAATGCGGCAATAAAGCTGTCGGGCTATCCAGCTCAGAGGGTGATAGGGTCGGGGACGGTGCTTGACACCGCGCGGCTGAAATATCTTTTGAGCAGGAGGCTTGATGTTGATGCGAGAAGCGTTCATGCGGTGATAATTGGCGAGCATGGGGACAGCGAGCTGGCGGTATGGAGCGGCGCAAATATTTCGGGAATCGATCTGAACCATTTTTATGAGCTCAGGGGAATTATCGACTACAAGAAGGATATGCAGAGGATATATTCCGAGGTCAGGGACAGCGCTTATGAGATAATAGACAGAAAGGGAGCAACCTATTATGGCATTGCAATGGCAGTGGCGAAGATTTCCGAGAGTATAACCCGCGACGAACATTCAATTCTGCCAGTGTCGGCATTGCTTACGGGGCAGTACGGCATTAACGGATTGTGTTTGAGCATTCCCACTATTGTTGGATCTATGGGGGCGGAGAAGGTTCTGGAGATACCTTTGAGCGGTATGGAGCAGAGGGAGCTTATGGGGTCGGCGGAGAGCTTGAAGAAGATAGGTATATAAATTTTGGGGGCTGTGAAAAAAGACAGCCCCTTTACTCTATGCTTCTCGGAAACTTGCGGCTATTTAAGAATTATGCGGAAATTTATCATTGATCAACATTGTAACTGAATTGTAACCAAATTGTTACCGCTTTGTAATTGTATTCGGTCTGTTTTTTTGTATAATATAATTAAGGAAAAATGCCGAAAGAAAAGGGAATTGTACAATAAATGAATGTGATAAAATAAATATGAAAAAAGGTTGTTGTGTTGTCAAAAAAGATTGGATCATGCCAGGAGGATATGTTTATGGCGAATATCAAGACTAAAACTTACATATTAGGCATATCAGCCGCCCTTATACTTTGCGGCTGTAACAGCAGCGAGATCGGACAGTCTGATTTAAACACAGATGTAACCTCGTCCCCGATCACGGTTTCAATATCGGAAACAGAGGAAACCGCAAAACCCTCCGAAACGGAAAATACTGCAGAAACTGAAGCGACTACAGAAGCAGAACAAGCCACCGAAGCAGATCAAACCGAAGAGCCGGAAGAAACACAAAGACCAATGGCATACATACCGGAAGATAGGTTTGAAGTACGAGAATATCCCGATGACAGCATGGTTCCCGATAATTGGATCCCTGTTTATTCCTTTGCTGAGGCTGTCCAAAACTTCCATGAAATAGTTTCGGCTGATGTTTCAAATATGAATACTTCCGATGCTATAATTACTCTTGCAAATAAAAATGTGATGTTTTTAGCTGCTTATCATTATGAATTTTGGGATTCAGACGATGAGCACCCTTATTATTCGGAAAATTACGAAAACCCCCTTGCTTCCGAACTTCCCCATTATGCCAATAACCCCCTTTATCCAATTGTTTTATCACCGGAATATTATACCGATATACAGGAGATTTACGATCTCGGGTCGGAAACCTATGCCGACTATGCACTCAATGACGAAAACAACGGATTTTATTATCGCAGGGGAAAACCGAAAAAACCCTTTATGAAAGAAAACGAAATTTCCTATGTAGATAAGTGGGCTCTTCCTACTTGGAACTTTCTTCCCTTCAGACTAAGAACTTATATTGAGATAGTAAGCGAATCGGAAGATAAATGCAGCTTTATCTGGCATACGCCTAATTGGGAAATGTTGGGCGATCCGCCCGAAGAGGGCTGGGAGTTCAACTATTACCACTGTCCCGCTGAAGCAGTATATGAAGACGGATCATGGAAGTTAAGCAAGGTGTATGTTGAAGGGTACAGCTTAAGGGAAACTTTTCTGGGTTAAAATGGCTTATATATCAACAAAGCGGTATGGAGCAAAGAGAGCTTATTACATATTTATAGTTATAAGCCCCGAGGATGTCAGGAGGAAATGTTTATGGTGAATATTAAAACTAAATTTTACATAATAGGCATTTCAGCCACTCTTATACTTTGCGGCTGCAGTAAAAGCGAGTTGTCTGTTGTAAATACAGAGCAATCCTCATCCGCTATCACGGTTTCAGTTTCGGAGACCGTAAAAACCGCAGAACCGGAAAAAACTACAGAAGCCGCAGTACTGACCGAACCGGAAAAAACTGCAGAAACTGCAGCGATCACCGAAGCAGAGCAAACCACAGAGCCGGAAGAGACTCGCAGACCAATAGCATATATACCGGAAGATAGGTTTGAAGTGCGTGAATATCCCGATGACAGTATAGTTCCTGCAGAATGGATCCCTGTTTATTCCTTTGCTGAGGCTGCCCAAAACTTCCATGAAATAGTTTCGGCTGATGTTTCAAATATGAATACTTCCGACGCTGTAATTGCTCTTGCAAATAAAAGTATTATTTTTACAGCCGCATTTCATTACGTTTTTTGGGATGCAGACGTTGAGCACCCTTATTATTCGGAAACTTACAAAAATCCTTATGCTGACGAACTTCCCCATTATGCCAATCAACCAATTTATCCGGTTTTATTGTCATCGGAATATTATACCAATATACAGGAAATTTATGATCTCGGGGCGGAAACCTATATTGACAGCGCACTCAATGACAAAAACAACGGATTTTATTATGACAAGGGAAAATTGAGAAAACCGTTTATGAAAGAAAACGGAGTTTCTTATGTAGATAAGTTGGTTCTTCCTACTTGGAACTTTCTTCCGTTCAGACTAAGAACTTATATTGAGATAGTAAGCGAATCGGAAGATAAATGCAGTTTTATCTGGCATACGCCTAATTGGGAAATGTTGGGCGATCCGCCCAAAGACGGCTGGGAGTTCAACTATTACCACTGTCCCGCTGAAGCGGTATATGAAGACGGATCGTGGAAGTTGAGCAAGGTTTATGTTGAGGGCTACAGTTTAAGATAGACCTTTGAGCAAAATAAGGGCTTGTTTGAAAAATCCAAAAATATCCCGACAAAGCAACGGTAAAATACCGCTTTGTCGGGAAAATTTTTTAATTCAGAGTTTTTGCAGCACATACTCATTTTTTCCCAAGTCTTTCACACAATTCTTTGACAAAAAGCTCCGCAATAGGCGAAAAAACCTGATACTTCTTCCAAATAATATACATCTTGGTTTCCAGCGCAGGTTCAAGGGGACGAAAGCACAGTCCGCTTTCCTCGCTTGTATCCGCTAACTTGTCAAAGGTCAGCATATACCCTAACCCCTCGCGGACAAAAACCGCACCGTTATAGAAAAGATTCAATGTTCCCGAAAAGTTGAGCTTCTCCGCCTTTTCTCCGCACCAGCGGGGTATATCAACCCTCATTGCCTGACGTGAGCAGATCAGGGGAAGTCCGTACAGATCCTCGGCGCGGACGGTTTCTTTTTCCGCCAGCTTGCAATCGCGCCGCATAATTACTCCCCATAAATCCGAACCTTCCACTTCAAGATAGTTGTATTTGGACAGATCGGGAGGTTCAACGATAAAAGCCAGATCAAGCAGTCCCCTGTCTAACTTCTCCGTGACCTGCTCGGTGTTGCCGCTGGAAAGGTGATACCGCAGTCGGGGATATTTCTCGGTAAAAGTCTTTACCGCCCTTGCAAGACGCTTTATCAGGTAGGATTCGGCGCAGCCTATGTAAATGTCGCCGCCGTTTATTTCGTTCAGGGCGGTAAATTCTTCCACCGTCTTGTCCGTCATTTCTATAATGTCCTCGGCGCGTTTCCGCAATAGCATTCCCTCGTCGGTGAGCCTTAGTCCGCCGTTTTTTCGGATAAAGAGCTTTTTGCCAAGCTCATCTTCCAAGGCTTTCATTTCCTTTGATAAGGAGGGCTGTGAAACATGGAGAACTTCAGCGGCTCTTGTCATATTTTCCTCTCTCGCTATCTCTAAAAAATATCTTAATGTGCGTAATTCCATTTTTATCATCTCCTGTATCTATTTTACTCCAAAGCATTATTCCTGTCAAGAATAATGCATGATAAAAAATAGGTATTAGACATATTGCAAAAGACGTGATATACTAATATCAGAACTTAAAGGAGGCGTTAAAAATGGCAGAGGCGTTTGACAGAAACGGCATTATTTTTCAAAATCTTTCCGACGCAGGCTGTGACAGGGAAACGGCTGAAAGATGCACCGAGCTTATTCTGTCCGAAAAATACGGGCAGGCTCTCGCCATCATAAAGCCCCTGAAAAAACGTCTGCTGGAGGAGATCCGCGCAAATCGGAAAAGAATTGACAGCTTGGATTTTCTTGTTTACAAAATCGAAAAAGAAGTCAATTAAAGAAAGGTTGGTAATATAATATGGCACAGGAATTAAAGCTCTCAAATGAATGGGATAAGACTTTCCCCAAAAGCGAAAAGGTCGATCACAGCAAGGTGACCTTTCATAACCGCTACGGAATAACATTGGCGGCGGATATGTATGTTCCCAAAAACGCCCGGGGCAAGCTTTCCGCTATCGCTGTCTGCGGTCCCTTTGGCGCGGTAAAGGAACAGGCAGCGGGACTGTACGCCCAGACTATGGCGGAACGGGGATTTCTGACATTGGCTTTTGACCCCTCTTTTACGGGAGAGAGCGGAGGTTTCCCAAGATATATGGCTTCCCCCGACATCAACACCGAGGATTTTCAGGCGGCTGTGGATTTTCTTTCAGTTCAGGAAAATGTTGATCCCGAGCGTATAGGTATTATAGGAATATGCGGCTGGGGCGGAATGGCTATCAACTCCGCCGCGCTTGATACGCGTGTAAAGGCAGCGGTGGCTTCCACCATGTACGATATGAGCAGGGTAAATTCGCAGGGTTATTTTGATCAGGAGGACAGCGAGGAAGCCCGCTATGAAAAGCGCAAGGCTCTGAATGCACAGCGCACTGCCGATTATAAAAAGGGCAGTTACGAGCTTGGCGGCGGAGTGGTTGACCCATTGCCCGATGACGCGCCTTTCTTTGTTAAGGATTATTACGATTATTACAAGACTGAAAGAGGCTATCATAAGCGCTCACTTAATTCAAACGGCGGCTGGAATAAAATCGGCTGTATGTCATTCCTCAATCAGCCTATTCTGTGCAGAAGCAATGAGATACGGAACGCCGTTCTTATTATCCATGGCGAAAAGGCTCACTCCTGCTATTTCAGCAAGGACGCTTATGCAAATATGATGAAGGGCAATCCACGACCCGAAAACAAGGAGATTTTGATCATTCCCGACGCTGTGCATACCGATCTGTATGACAGAACCGACATTATCCCCTTTGACAAAATGGAGCGGTTTTTTAGAGACAATCTGAAATAAAGTTGAAATTGGGGATTGGGCGGTGGCTGCCGCGGGGGCAGTGGTTACACTCGGCGTTCCGCCTATGACGGTGGCGGGCGGTGTCCCTGCAAAAATACTTAAGGCAACACCGCACAATTAGCGGCTAACGCCTTTGCCGTCCGATTGCTTGCAAATTTCCCGTCATCTTGCACAAATCCTCCTTGAAAGGCGTCAGCCTTCCTGCGTCGGATTTATACAATCTGACGAAAAATTTGACGGCGCACTCGGACGACAATAATTGTGCGGTGTTGCCTTAAAACAATTTCGGAGGAGGGAGAAGTAAGGTGAAGAAGCTTTTATGTATGCTTTTGATGTTTTCCCTTGCATTTGCCATGACCGCCTGCGACAATTCCCAAAAAGGAAAGCCAGCGGGAACAAAATCGGAAACAGAAGCCGAGACGGAAAACAATACATCTGATACCAACGGTTTCCGCCAAACAGAAAGTAAGCCAAGTGAGGGGGAGGAAGGCTCTTTGAAAAACAATATCGAGTTTGATTTTAACACAAAAACCGTCACCCTCAACAGCGGTTATAAAATGCCCATTTACGGTTTGGGTACGTACAGCCTTGAGGGAGACGTATGCGTTCAGTCAGTGACAGAGGCGCTGAAAAACGGTGTACGGCTTATCGATACGGCGTATATGTATCACAATGAGGAAAGCGTGGGTGAGGCGGTGAGAAAGTCGGGAGTGCCGAGAGAAGAAGTTTTTGTTATCACAAAACTGTATCCCAACCAGTTTTCAGACCCCGAAGCGGCAATAGAACAGGCTCTTAAAAAGCTTGACATTGATTACATTGATATGATGCTTTTGCACCACCCCGGCACTGACGATGTCAAGGCATACAAAGCTATGGAAAAGGCTGTAAGCGAGGGAAAGATACGTTCAATAGGCTTGTCAAACTGGTATGTGGAGGAGCTGGAGGAGTTTCTGCCTCAGGTAGACACAGTTCCCGCCCTTGTGCAGAACGAGATACACCCTTACTATCAGGAAAACGATGTTATCCCCTACATTCACGATCTGGGAATCGTTGTTCAGGCATGGTATCCTTTGGGCGGAAGAGGACACACGGCGGAGCTTTTGGGCAATGAAGTTATTTCCGAAATCGCAAAGGCGCACGGCAAATCCTCCGCACAGGTAATATTGCGCTGGGATTTGCAGAAAGGCGTTGTGGTAATTCCCGGGTCGAGCAATCCCGATCATATCAAGGAAAACACGGAGCTGTTCGACTTTGAGCTGAGCGATGAGGAAATGGATAAAATCAACGCACTTGACAGGAACGAAAAGCATGATTGGTATTAACTGTCACACACATACGGAAAAAACCAATGTGTATTTTGATTTTATACTGTTTGATTCCGCCGTGCTTTTTAATTGTACATTGAAAGTATGATAAATTTATTGTTGTTCCTATTTTTCGTCAAAATACTAATAGTTACAAACATAAGAAAAACCGCACTGCAACAGGCTTTCCTGTCATAGTGCGGTTTTATTGTCTGGGTTGGGTAAAGGGATTCGAAACGGTCTTGAAAAAGCACAAACGCAGACAAACAGGGCGTTTACAGACTTTCTGCAGAAATCGTGCTGTAAAGCTCGTCCATTTGTACTCTTAATCTATCGGAGTAGATCTCCATGGCAGACGGAAATATATGCTGGTACACCTTTTCTATCATCTCCGTGGAGCTGTGACCCATTAACTCGGCTATGTACTTTTGCGGAATGCCCAGAAGAATACATTTGCTTGCATAATGGTGGCGAAGAGCGTGGAAGTTGAGATTTTTATTTATACCATGCTTTTGGCGGAATTTACACCATTCATTACAAATACGTTCTGCACGATAGGGGCATACTCTGCCGTCCTTGTCCGCTTTTGATTTGAGATATTCAAAGGCTGCGGAGCTTATGGGGATCTTGCGGTAACCGCTGTATGACTTCGGGGCTTTTCTATGTTCGTTGCCGTCATCACCCAAAACAACGGCTTCCTTTATGATGATGTGATTTTTCTTGACGTTTTCAAAACTCAATGCGCAGATCTCGGAGGCTCTCAATCCGCATTCAGCAGCAAGAAAAATAGGTACTTCGATCATAGAACCTAGTGCAAGGCGGTATATATCTTTTATCTCCTGCTCATCGGGGACATAGATATATTTTTTAGTTTTGCGGGGTAAGGTGGTATGTAATATCAATTCAGGTCGGTACATTCTGAGAGCTGCATATATCAAGCCGTGAACATTTCTGCAGGTCTTGGAGCTGTATTTTGCCGCCAATTTATTTACAGAGATCTGGACAAGCTCCTGATCGAGGTCGGAAATGTTCTTATCCATAAGATCTTGACAGTAGTTATTCAGGATAACGTAATATCCGCGTACGGTGGAGGGGGAGAGGATATTCCGCTTGCTTTCTATACAACGTTCTATGGCGTTATGGAGTGATAGTCTTTGATAGCGGTTTTCTTTATGCTCAAGATCGTATTGAGCGGCGAGCTGTTCGGCTTCCTTCTTGGTGGGAGCGGTGAAGCTTTTATATCTCCGCTTGCCGTTGGTCATACCGAGATATAGGCAGGCACGCCAATTTCCGCTTGGGAGTTTCTTTGCTTTTGTCATAATATCACCATAAAGTGATCTGTTCAAAGGGCTGAGAAACAGACCACTGATAAGCCATAGCGGCAGCTACTGAATGAAATGTTTTTGAACGCTGCTTACTTGAATGAATATTTTGTGTATAACATCTGTAATGAATGTTACCGTCTGAACGAACATACCTATCTGGCTTCGGCTTTCCAACATTGTCGGTTGGAATAAGAAAAGGCAAATTTTTCAACCAAAGACAAGTACGTTTTGTAACCTGCTCACCAAACATAAAAGGGTGAATTATCTGAGAATAAGCAGGCAAAGAGAAGATTTTTAAAGGAGTTGGATTTTCAATGCAGATCTTTTCACAGTCGGCATAATAAAATTTCAAAAAGAAATCTTTTGCTTGGATACCTTTTTCAAAGCGAACCCGATCGAGCTGACAGTCAGGAAATAAGCGGCAAGCTCCGGCAGAAGTAAGATAGGTACATGGAGGGTGAGCAATAAGAAGATCCCATTTGCCAGGTATATAATGAACAGTCCCGTCCATAGTTAAAAAGCGGCAGTTACCGTTTATGAGAGGTAAAACATCACCAAGTATATGCCATTCAGGGTGAGCGCCTGAAGGTTCTTGTATATCAGCACTATAAGCTTCGTGACCTTGCTTTCTGAACGCTGCGCACACTGTCTGGCTTTCTTCACAAGCAATAAGTATTTTCATTTCTTCTCTCCAGATCTTCTATGAACATTCCGACCAATCGCCGAAATCGGAAAAGCTGTTTTTATATTCTTCCTGCTCCTGCTTTGCTCTTTCCAGAAGCTTAAACATATTTTCATCTCTGTGTTTTCGCAGTTCGAGAAGGAATTTGCGGTGATCCTCTTCATCTTCAAAATATAGCTTATACTTGTCAACGCCGATGAGCTTGTCTATCTCAAAATTGCCGTACTCAATAAAATCATCTTCAATTTGTCGGTGTTGTGTTTTGTAATGCTTTTCTGCACCTGATTTAATTAAACCATGAATAAGAGTTAATCCCCCGACTTTGCCCAGAGAATAAAGCGTAGCAGCGCAAGTATTTTCTATGAAATTAACGGCACGAACAAATTTATTGTTTTTCGGCTTTTTATGTATGAGCTTAGCAGTCTGAACCGTGCCGAGGAATTTTGACCACCAAGATTTAACGGGGCAGCGGTAATAGTTAGATGATAAGTTTTCACCTTCAGGATCTACAAATCTGACCATATCCAAAAGCACATTTGACAGATACGGTGAAAACTCTTCGGGAGAGAGATTTACAAAATGCGTGACAATAGCCATAGCATTATCATGTTTTGCTTGGAGCTCGAAGCGGATCCAATGAGTTATTTTTTCATCCATTTCTTTTTCATGGGCTTTCAGTTCCTGCACTTTATCATAAAAGCGGACATGCGTATTTTCTCTTTTACCTAAATAAATGGTGCTACCTTTGATTTTGCTTTTTCTGCTTCCCTTTTCATATATTTGAAAGGGTGTGGAGCTGTCAACAGTGGATACTATTTCTCCTCCTGTTACAATGGTGCGGTGTCTGAAGCGTGTCACTAACTCACCGTCAAGGACGGCTTGGCGGATTGTATCGAAATCAAGCAAATATTCATCGTCATTATATGCGATATCATCAATTGCAACATCTAAACGTGTAATGTTAAGCTTAAATCTATCATGCTCCTGTAAAGAAAGAATGTCGGCGAAAAATGAACGCTCGGTAAAATTCGGGTCTTGGTTTTTTCTGTATTCTATGTAATAGTCGTAGCCTTCGCCTGTCATTTCTACAAAGAAGCCTTCTTTTGGATTATCAGGAGGAGGTGATTTTATATAGATATTATGGTAATGGAGTTTCTGATCGTAGAAACCACCGCTTTTTCCAAGCTGGAAATCAAAGCGTTTATCCTGCATTTTTAGAAAATCTATCAGCCAGTCCATAAAAAGAAGGTCGCTATAGATTTCAAATTTTGGTTTTATTGAGAATGTCAGATAGTCAAATTTGAAATCCATTGCTTTTTCCTCCTTTTTGTTGTTAATATGCACAAATCATAAAGTAGATCTTCCCCGGAGAGTTGGTTAATTTTAACAAATTGGGCGTTCATCAGAATTATCGGAGTGACCGAGATCAGAATTATTTATACAAATAATTTAGTTGTAGATTTTATCAACATAACAATAAAACCCACAGTAATAGAAAAATTTAAAACAACACGCACGATATCAACACCATTTATTTTAAACATCGTTAGATCTAATGTAATTTCTTCATCTATGCTTTCATTTAATCCAAATGCTGTTATTTCAGTTTTTATAGGAACTTTAAAAACAGGCTCAACAGGATCCCGAACAAAAAGAGTAATTAAACGGTATAAATCAAAAGGCAAAGAAAAAGGAAATTTTTCAATAAAAATTGAAGGCTCAATATTATTTTGTATGTCATCAATATCAATTTCTCCAACTTTAATACCGTCACTTATTAAATCCTTAATTTGCGAAATATCAGTAGAAATTGATTTCAGATCATCAAGATTTAAACTGCCCACAAGGTTGTTGAGTTCATCAAGTTTGCCAAGCAAATCACCGTATACCGCCTCACGTTCCTTGTCCCTTTCGTTTAAATTATTTAGAGTGCCTTCAAGTGAAGCTATATGACTTCCCAAACCTTCAATATTTAGGCTTTTCAAATATTCCAGCAGCTCGGTTGTGCTGGAGGCTATATCATCTACTTTGGAATATATTTCATTAAAGGAGTTTGCAAGAGCGTCAACCTTGTATTCTATTCCGTCAGCTCCTACAATTGTTACATTACCATTGGAATCAATGATCATGTCAAGCTTTTGCAATAATTCTTCATAGCTTTCGCCGTACTGTTGGGCGAGAATGTATATTGCTTTTTGCAAATCTGATAAGGCTGATATTGTTGAGGAGCTGCCGCCTGTGTATAGTGTGTCATAAGTCGGCAGCAGATTTCCTGCATTTGAAATATTAGAGGAATTATACTTAACATCAGATGAATTACTGTTAGAACCAAAATAGCCAACTACTGAAATGTCTTTTTTTAAAAGTTCTTCACTATTGATGTATTCATTGTTTAGGGGAGAATAAAAAAATGTATCAAGAGTAGCATTATAGTTACTATAATCCAAATTTTCAAAATAGTTAATAGGAGGACTGACATGTTTAAAGTTTTCATCAGAAAATAAATTTGAAACAGCACTTAATGCAGGATTTCCAAACGTGGTTTGATAACGGATTAAGTTATTAAAATCACCACCGAAATTGTATGATATATAAATAGAAGGATACAATTTTCCGTTATTTTCAAAGAAACGAAAAGCCATACGATATTGCCAGTCGTCCATAAAAGCAGCTGTACCGCCAAAAAAATAATTTGATAATAAATATCCTGAACCATTTGTATTGAAAGCAGAATAGGAAACTCCTCGAGAGGTACTATAACAATCAAATAAAGAGGTAAGACAATACAACGTTTTATCAGATGTTATTACAAAAAAAGAATAATAGGAGTACCTTGAATCATAACGATTTGTAAGAGGATCACGAATGATGTCAATTATAGGGTCATTAAAATTTGTAGTGCAGCCATAATTTAAGCCCAAGTAATCAAAACAAGGGATTGTAAGAGGGGAGCTTATAACAAGTTCATTTTGAGGTACTCCGTTTACATGCTTCATATCCAATGTAATAGAAGAGCCATTTTTAGAATAAATATCATTAAGAATATCGTTAACAGCAGAAGAATAATCAGAAGCAGACAGACGGCGCCGTCCTGCTCCGCCATGGGATCCGCCAGTAGATGAAGAATGTACAGTGGATTTATCCCATAAAGCTATAGTATGGTTTAAAACAGGAGTAAGAATAAGCTTTATTCCTGCCGGGAGAGAATTTAAAAAGGAAGCGTCTATGGAAAAAGTTACATCATCAGGGACTTCGGGATATTGAGCACCTAATTCAGCGTTGGCAATATCATAGTTGCCGTCAATTTTTGCTTGGATAATATCGAATGCGCTGTTAAAATCATAGGTGTATTGTTTTCCGTCCTCTCCTGTTACGGTTATGGTTCTGGAACTGCTTGTATCAAAGAGAGATTTTAAAAGTGTTTCAAGTATGCTGTAAAATTCGTTTTGAGTGGTTGCAGGAAGGGCAGTTATTCCAACGGTTGAACCTGCAGCAGCTGCATACACTGTTGTACAGAAAATAATGTTGTTAATAATAAGAATTGCACACATTATCAGAGTTATAAATTTAATATGTACTTTCATAAAACCTCCAAAATAATTTTTGCGCCGCCTCCGATAGGGGACCCCCTTTCTCGCTCCGCTTCCCCCATCGGGGGCGGCGACAAATTATTTAACTGCTTTTATAAATCGTAAAATTAACTGATAGCTGTAATAGATACCAACACAAGTTGTCCAAGCTAATGCTATAGTTACAAGGGTTCCGAAAGGAACATAGTAATTGAGATAACCTAAAAAGCTTTCAATTTCGGGAGGGAAGGCGAAATCTTTAAAGGGACTGTCAGGCAATAAAATGAGAATAGCTTGAAAAATCTTGTTAGAAGCGTCATTGAGAAAATTTTTTATTAAGTTCCAAATATCCATTATCTACACTCCTATGTAATACAAGCATTGGAGCTTGATTTCTTTTCAGGTGGTTTTTCATATTCTTTAAATAAAGCGAATGTATCATAAAGGTTAGCAACTCTTTTCTTGATATTAAAGAAGTAGCTTTCAACTTTTTCATCAAGAACATACCAATACTTTACATATACAAACTTTTTATGACAAATGAAAATCAAAAACCAACCTTTTAAACCAAATGCGGATAGCTGACGATGTTTAAAGTTATATTCTATTAGTCCTCTGACTTGTCGATCAATGGATCTGTCATTTTGGGTAATAAGTATAACATCATATCCAATATGACGGGTAAGTGCGAGAAATTCTAACCACTCCAAACGCTCTTTCATATCATAACCGCGGGAATTAAACTTGATATGTGCTTCATCAATTACAATAACCGTTTGATGTTCCTTTTTTTCATTATGATATTTCAAAGCAAAATGCATAAGAAATTCAACTGTTAAGTCTGCATTCTTTTTATATATAAAAATGCCTTTATGGTGGGCATTCGTTTTTATGCTATAATTACATATTACATTTACTCCACGGCGAAGAGCTATATCTATCTTTTCGGTTGCATGATATGATTTACCACTTCCCGGAGTTCCTGTATAAATACTTATCATTTTTTATACCTCATTTTAAAAATAATAAAGCGGTCATATTGCAGACCGCTTTACCATTAAACAAAATTAGCCCGCTGCTTGTGCGAAGAATTTCTTTGCCATTTTAAAAAGGTAAATTACGGCGTAGAGACCAAGACCGACAAGACCAATACCGATGAGCAAAGGTACAAGAGCAGTAGCGAGATTTGAAAACTCGGCTGTCAAAGAAGTACCAGCGGTATTAACAATGCTTGCCATATTGCTACCGCCTTCCTCAGTCTCAGCAGCGAAAGCGGAAACGGCACACAAGGAAGTTGCGAAAGCACCAACAACTGCGGCACCTACCCTTTTAACGTTTCTCTTGATAAACTTTTTGATTTTCTCTAACATTTTTGTTATCTCCTTTCTTTTGTTATTTTATTTAAACACGGCGTGAATACCAGCCGAGAATAAATAACCTATTAACCAGACTAAACCGCTTAAACCTACACCGAATAGAACAGATAAGGTCACAAGATGAAACAGATCCTGCATAATTCCTCACTTTCTGAAGTGCCTGAAAAGGACACTGCCGAAGATAAGACCGCAAACGACAAGAATTACAATCAAAATGTCCGTGATATTATCCAGCTTTTCGGTTAAAGCTGATATGTCGGCTTGAGTAAGCTCCATGGCTTCAGTCACTATCATTTTGCAATACCTCATCTTCTTCAAGGTCAAAGCGGTTTAACATTTGCGGCTGTTTGGACAGCTTTTTTTCTTTATGGTTTATGAGAATTTTTAAAACGATTATTGCTATAAGGATAATTACAAAAAAACAATAATGTAAGGGGCAGCAGATAAAAGGAACTCCGCCATAAATTACGCCCCCTTCTTCTGATACGCCTTCTTCTCGTCCAAAGGCAACACATAGTCAACGTTCTTGAACTCGTCAAAGAAGATCTGAACCTTTGAGCCGATAAGACTTGCAAGGTCGTCCTTTGTGAGCTGTGAGCCGAAAACGGAAGTAACTTTATCGGGTGAATTCTTAATCTTAAAGGCTTTGACCGATTCACCTATTCCGAAAGAACCTTCGGAAGAATAGTCGTTACACTTGGAGCAGTGAAGATAGATATTGTCAAAATCAATAGTTTGACCTTTGGTTTTTCCTTTTTCACTTACAAAATCACCGCTTTTCCTTTCTACGCCTAAAATTTTATAAATCATTTTATATCCTTTCTGACCTATGTATTTTGGGAGCGGTCACTTCCCTGTTATTTATGTAAACCCTTTTGGGCATGGAAGCGGGCTTTAAGATAAACCCGCCGGAACTTTTATTTTTAATAGAAATACTGCTGACCCTCGAGATCATCTTCAGAATATTTTATATAGGGACAATGATCAATACTGCAATTAAGGAGATCTTCATCAAAATGCTTGCAGCTGCTGCAGGGATAGGGCGATAATGCTTCGTCTTCTGTGAGATCTGTTTCGGGTTCGTCTATGTAAGGACAGTGATCACTTGTGCATTGGAATGACATAGGGTCAAAATACTTACAATTATCAAATTTTGGACATTCATAAGATCCTGTTTTTTGTTCATCGGGAGCTGTGGATCTGGGGACGAAAAGTCCTGCTTCTATTGCTTCGGTTACTGCTTTTTTTAAATCTTCGGTACACATTTGTTTTACTTTCTAACCTGTTATTTTTATCGGAGGCGGTCAGACTCCTATTGAATGCCAATTAATTTTGGTTCGCGTTTAAAGAAAAAATCGTGATAAGTATAAAATCGAATAATAACAATATCACCGATATTGTATTCAGATGAATTTTCTACTTCAAATGATAAAGTAGATTTAACACCGTATTCATCAAAGTATTCAAGTGTTATGCCTGAGAATCCTACACCAATTACAGAAGCATTAATATCAAAATAGGGACAATTAAAATATGAAATAAAAAAAGAAATAGGTACAAGAAATAATAATAAAATAAAAAGAATAGTGAGTAAATTACAGAACCAATCATATTTTTTATAAAAATCTAACATAAATAAAGTAAACTTTCTAACCTATTATTTTTCTAGGAGGCGGTTAAGCTCCTAACTTATATAACCATACGGTTATATCAAGGATATTATATAACCATCCGGTTATAAAGTCAATACCCGTTTGGTAATATATGATATAATTTGTATAGTTGAACAAAAAAGGAGATGAAAAAAATATATTATTGCCAAAGAATTAAAGATTTAAGGGAAGATAAAGACCTAACTCAAAAGGATATATGCCAAATCTTGAAGATGAAACAGCCGCAATATAGCAGATATGAGAGAGGGGAAAGGGATTTACCCTTAGATATACTTGTAATGTTATCAAAATTCTATAATGTATCTTGTGATTACATATTAGGATTAACGAACGATAAAAGGGGCATAGGATATTCTGAACCAACGGAAAAAATAAAATATAATATAAAGCAAGAAGGCAACGGAAAAAACATTGTGAAAATAAAGGAGAATTAGAATGAAATGCAGGGTTTGTGGTGAAGAGAGTGGAAAATATGTTCTTTGTCGTAACTGTAATGAAAAAAGAGAAAAGGGAATAATAATTAAATGTGAGAAGTGCAATAACTGGCATTATAAAGATAGCCATTGCGATGAAAATAGTGATAAAGAAAAAAATCAAGAGGAAGAATTCTTATATAAATTAAAGAAAACTCTAATAACAGTAAATGAACAAGAATTCTTTAAAGCTATAAAAGATTCTATTCCAAAAGAATATAATGTATTTCCGCAAATTAATCTTGCAGCTATTATTGAAAAAACAGATAACTCAAGGTTTCGAAATGAGCTTTTCAGAAATATTGACTTTTTAATAACAAATGAAAAGTATGAGCCTAAAATAGCAATAGAGATAAACGATCAAACACATCTTAGCCCAGATCGCAGAGAAAGAGATGAAAAAGTAAAAAAGATTTGCGAAGAGGCTGGAATACCTATAATTAATTTATGGACTTCGTATGGAGTAAACATAGAGTACATAAAAGAAAGAATAAATAAGACCCTGTCGACTTTACCAATAGAAAGAATACATCATTTCCAAAATGAAGAAAATAAAACTTTAGTATCAGAAACAGTTGAAAGCAATAATACTAAAGAAAATAATTATGAAAAAGCAAATCAAACAGAGACACAAAATCAAACCGATAAAGAAAATCAAAATGAAAATAAGACAGAAGGTCAAAATCAAAGTCAAAAAACAAATCAAACAGGAGGCTGTTATATTGCAACTTGTGTATATGGAGATTATGACAGCCCTAAAGTAATGGTACTAAGAAATTATCGTGATTATAAACTTTCAAAAAGTATATGTGGAAGAGCATTTATAAAAACATACTATAAAATTAGTCCAACTCTTGTAAAATGGTTTGGAGATAATAAATGGTTTAAGACTTTTTGGAGAAAAAGACTTGATAAAATGATAGAAAAGATACAAAGAAAAATAATAGTTGATTAGTTTTGGAGTGGCTTGCCACTCTTTTTTATTACGTGAAAATGACCGTATTACTAGACGGTCATTTGAAAATAGAAAAAATAGCTGCTTGTTGGAGCAGCTTTTATTTTTTGAACAGTGTTCTTCTGCAGAAAGAAAGTATACTAAATTAGTAGCTATTGTTTTGTATTCAAAAATCATTATACAGGTTGTAAAGACTTAAGCCTAAAAAGTATTGATTTATACAATTTGTATATGAATTTTTCGTGTTGCAAGTCTGTAAAACGCCTTGTAATGCGGTTTTATAGCCCTTGATGTCTAAGGGGGCGTATTACCAGTGCCCCTGAGTCTGTGTCGGTTTTAGCTTTTTATCTTTTTTCAGATTTTATTATTTTAAAGAAATTAGGTTGTGCTGATTTGTAAGTTTTTTTCGTTCCATCGCTGACAAGTCTTAATTACTAAGTTCTTGCCTTCTGCCGGAAGGAATGCTTTATTTCTTCATGACAGTTGGCTTAAGCTTCAAACTGTTGGTGCAGAATGGTTCAATAAATAAAAATACCGTGTACATTTCCGTACACGGTAAAATTTATGCAGCAGCTTCTGCCCTGCTCAGGCGGAGACCTCGGGGGCAAGTTGGTTGGTGTGCTGCGGATCCAACCTGTTCCGCCAAAAAACTTTTATTTTCTGTGCTTCGCACCCTTGCAAGAACCTGAAAATTTTGGTCTGCCTTGCTCTGCCGACGGGGCAAGGCAGAATAGATTTTCGGGTACCCGTCGCAGAACCATTCTACCAAAATTTTCAGAACCTTGCAAGGGCAAGCAGAAAATAAAACTTTTTTGGATGAGAACAGGCGGAAGGGACCCAAAAAAAACGTGCTGCATTTCGTGCAGAAAAATAAGAAAAAAACGGGCAAATTCACGATTTTCACAAAAGCCGGAAACATAAGAAAAACCGCACCACAACAGGATTTCCTGTCATAGTGCGGTTTTATTGTCTGGGTTGGGTAAAGGGATTCGAACCCTTGATCTTCAGTGCCACAAACTGACGCGTTAACCAGCTACGCTATACCCAACATTTAAAAGCAAGTGCAAAATCAGCACTTGAAACCGTAATGCCAAAACGTGTTTGACAAGCGGTTTTGCGAAGCAAAATTTCGGACTGCGTCCGAAAAGCTTGTCAAACGCATTTGGAGGATTGGGTGTTCCCAATCCGACAAATGCATGGCACGCCACAAAGGATTCGAACCTTTGACCTACCGCTTAGAAGGCGGTTGCTCTATCCAGCTGAGCTAGTGGCGC
>CAZWRZ010000014.1:0-60533 GCA_964636555.1 uncultured Ruminiclostridium sp. | reverse complement strand
TGGAAGTGAGCTATAACGGAGAAACGGAACTTGTCGATCTTCCCAATGAGGACATCGGGTAGGTTTTTTCCTATCCGATTTTATCTATTGAATTTTCTTAACATTTTTTGATTCCATAAAAGGGTTATATTTAATGGTGGATTTAAGATATATCAAGAGACAAAAGTGATGTGAAATTGCACAATCCCAATATTTGCTTTTTGGTTGTTTTGACGATAAAATTACACGTTGCGCTGAAATTCGACATGTTGCGCTAAACGTATTGAAAATTTTTCCTTATTACATTATACTTAAATTTATAAGAAAAGTCCTTTTGGGTGTTCTGTTAATGTTGGATTTTGACATTCGCAAAAAAGTTACGGAAAGATATGTAATGATTAGTCGAATGAAATCAAAACAGATCTGTTAGATCGAAAATGTGCTTAATTTTTGTTAAATTGTATAACAAAAATACCGCTCAGCGTCAAATTTTGACCGCTCAGGAGGTCTTGTGTTGAAATTTGGCGAAATATGTGGTATTGTGATATTGTTAAAAGGGACAAGCTCAAGTATGGATAATTGCATATTATCTATGTGTTGGAATGTAAAATTTTTAAGAATAGATTTCATATCTTAGGTTTTTAATTAACTTAAACACTTACGTATTTTTGTATGCCACGCTTTTATAAAGAAATTTTAACCGATCAGTTGTAATATACACTCGGTACAGCCCCCCAAATAAAAGGCACATGAAAATGAAACTGTAAAACCTGCACCCATAAAAAAAGACAGACAAAAATGAGGGTTGTGATTGCTCCTAGTTTTGCGAACAGAATAAAATGAAACCATGTGTTGCATTTAAGAAAATTGAGGTATCAGTTTATTCGCTGTCGAAGATTGTACAAATATGTACCAAATGGTAAGCCGATCTGAACTTACACCATATGAATTATAGAATAAATGGCATCACGCTAATTTGTAAGGCGGCTGATGGGTTTTTCGCTTTTGTTTCCGGGAAGCGGTTTAACAAAAAAGAAAGCAATGCAGCCACACTGCTTCCCACAAATCTTATACGGTGCTCGGGTCGTTCCCCCAGCATTGCCCTTCCTCCGTATGAGCAAAGAAATTAGTATTGTGTCCAAAATCCATCATAATTATTCATTCGTATCTATGGATGCATTTTCACTTGTACACTGATGAGTGTGCGGCACCGAAAAACTTACCGATTACATAAAAAATGTGTTTTTTCCTACACTTTGTGACGGAGATATTGTTGTTATGGATAATATGCGCACACATCACTCCAAAGAAGTTCAAAAATCATTGAAGATTTGAAAATAAAAGTGGTTTATCTGCTGCCATACAGTTCCGATTTTAATCCTATTCAAAAAATATGGCCTAAAAAAATTATTTTTACGAAAATTAAAAGTTCGAATAGTTGACGTCTTGCCCAATGCCATTTTGTGTGCATTTTCTTTGATTTGTTCTTCGGATTCTTTGGGGTGGTTTGATTCTTGTTGTTTAGATTAGCTTTTTTATTGGATTGCTATAGATGTCTTTGAAAATAAAAATGTTTTAGTGAAAGCAGTGAGATTTTTTTATAAAGAGAGGATATTATGATGAATTACAATGTTCCGCAATATTATAAATATATAGTTCTGTTTAAAGGGGAGATTGATGATATAGAACCGATTCTTCGGATGTCGGATATGTCTGCAATAAAGTCAATCAACAGTGGCAGAATGCATCTGTTTGATGAATCATTAACCCCAATTTTACCAGCGATAGAGTACTGCTTGCATATGCCGCGAACGGAGATAGACACATACGATACAGATACTGAAATGCTAGATAAGGCATATGATGTTCCGCACGAGATTCTTATTATGCCAGATATTGGGTTGTCTCAGTTTCCATTTTCGTTTCAACCTACACTTATTATATATGCTGATGATTGTTTAGAAGAGGTAAAGAATAAAGCGAAAAGTCTTGATGCTGTATTAGGAGCTGTATCAATATCGGATTTGTCGGTAAACTTGCTTGTTAAGCAATGGAATGTTCTTTTTGATAAAAGAAATATAAAAAATTGTGAAAAACTTGCAGACATAGATAAGCAGTATTTATTGGATGGTGAAAAACAGTTATTATTGCCGGCACTCTTTACGGCCAGACAATATGGAAAAGCAGACTATGTTTATAACGCAGTTTTTAATTCGGTGAACATATTTAAAACATGTTCAAATTTGATATGGAATCAGTTGTTACATCATAATGCACTGATGAGCTGCAAAGGTTTTAACGGAGATGATAGTGTTGCATTTAAAGCAATGTTCTCGAAAGGGCTGGAAAAGGCAAAGATAGACACAAGGGTAAATGTTGTTATTACTATGCCGGGCGTTCCTCAAAGACAAATAAATTATAGTGGATTAACGTCGAAACTACCAGATGATGAAAAAAAGGCTATCAAACTATTAGGTATACATCGTGCAATTGCAAAGGAGGCATTGCTTGTTGAATTGCCAGTAGCAGGAAAAGAATTATTTGAAAAACTAAATGAATTAGAGATTAATTGCAAACAAGAAACAAATAATAAATATGTGCATAAGGCTTTGCGTGATATTGGAAAGATGCTTGAAAGGAAACTTACGCAGGAACAGATGTGGGCGATCAATTGGGCAAAACATATCACTGTATTTTCTGATTTTCCGATTGGGTTAGCGATAATAGGAAAATCAGATACGTCACTACAATGTTATAAGGAAATATCATATAGACCCTTAAGTCCGTTAACAAGATGTGTCCAAAATGAGATGGTTAAACATCGACAACTATACTATGGTAATCGATGTAAAATTGCATTTGCAGAATGTGTACTTAATGATTCACAGAACCAATTTATAAGATCCTGCTCAGAAAGTATTGTCGATTCCTTGAAAGAACTAAGCGCAGAGAATGGGAAAATGCAAGTCACATATCGTGAAACGTTAACAATAAAGGATTTGAAGAAATTTATTTCTGATAATTTGGATGCAGATATTTTGCATATATCGGCGCATGGTTATTATGATAGAAGAAGTAATATGGCTGGATTAATGGTTGGAAACGAATTTTGGATGGCTGATGAAGACGATTATAGAGTTCCGTTTGTTGTAGTTTTGAGTGCATGTCATGTTAGTCCACGTGGAAGCGGCACTGTGAATGTTGCGGATTTGTTCATGCGTGCAGGTGCAGAAGCCGTCTTGGGAACATTTATACCAGTAAGCGCAAAGAGAAATATGATTTTGACAAGCCGTTTATATACCTATATAGCCGAGGCGCAAAAAGGGAGTACACAATATAAAACATTGTCTGAAGCATGGTCCGGAGTAGTTGCAACGAATGCTATTCATGAAATAGCTGAAACGTCTAAGAGATTTTTTGAATGGATTTGGGGTGTGAATAGTGAAGGTAAATTAAGAATGATGGATTTTACGATGGTAAGGAGTGTTGGAAGATTGCATGGACGTACAATGTATGCAGACACTATTTCGATTGTGAAAGAAATGCTTCATGAAGAAGGATTGGATGGAAAATATGATGATATTCTTAATCAAGAAAATTTTTTCCCAGAGTCATTCTTTTATCAATGGATAGGCTTTCCAGAGAATATTTTTTTATATAATGAAGTGTTTGCGAAAACAATAGATTTGCTGGAAGAATAGTGAATCCCCCTCAAAATCCGAACCCTTTGATTTTGGAATTTGAGGGGGATTATTTATAAATCTTTTATCCAAGCGGTTTGATACGCTTGGATTTTTTATGTGAAATTAGAGATGAAATCGTAAAAATG
The DNA here is from genome assembly GCA_964636555.1 of uncultured Ruminiclostridium sp. Lineage (GTDB taxonomy): Bacteria > Bacillota > Clostridia > Oscillospirales > Ruminococcaceae > Ruminiclostridium_E. The sequence goes on along the minus strand of CAZWRZ010000014.1, from coordinate 56,725 downwards.
TTAAAAACGTCAAGTAAAAATTCAAAGTACCAAGATTTGAGCCCCCTGTTTACAATTTGAAGTGGTTTAAAGCGTTTATTTATCGGCAAATGCGGTTTCTGCTTATAATGGTGTCTTGTTTCCTACCACTCTATGTGGGCGAATCGTGTTATACCAAGCGATATACTTATCAATACCGTTTCGCAGCTCTTGGTCGGAACGGTTTTTTTATTTGATATAGTTAACCCGATGAAAATGAGAAATTTGACGAGTTCGAAGAACAATGCGAGAATGAGATTGAGGAATAGGATGAATCTGAAGATATAATAATGTCTATGTGGGTCTTCGCCTTAAATCTAAATTTTCATATTTTGCAGAAAAACCTTATAGTTGTTTAAAAAGGTATTGACCGACATGTGGAAATATACTATAATATAAATAGTAGAAGTTGGGATTTTTTAGCGTGAAGAAAAAATCTTTTTTGTCAGTCAATCACAGCTCGGAAACCGGGCAGCTAATGAGTTCCCAATAAACAGGGAGCTCATTTTTATGTTTATTTTCCAAAAAATCTTTTTGGGAACAATATCACAGCAGCGTGACGCTGCATCCAAATACGCTTCCAACATACAGGGGGCGTAATTTCATGCTTGTTCTCGAAAAAATCTTTTTTGTAACGATGTCACAAGTTGAAAGCTACATTTTTAGTGCAAATTGCACAAGAAATGTAGTTTTTTTATCACATAATGACTAACCGCAAGTTTGAACAGCCTGCGGTTTTCTGTTTGGAGGATAATGGAGTGATATGAACAAACTAAGAGTGGCAGCATACTGCCGAGTAAGCACAAATCATGAGGAGCAGGAACCCAGTCTTGAAACACAGATTTCCTATTATGGAAAACTTATTGTAGAGCATAAAGACTGGCAACTGGTAAAAATCTACGCCGAACAAGCCTCGGGAACGCAGATAAAGAAACGTCCCGAGTTTGTAAAGATGATAAAAGCGTGCAGAAATGGCAAGATTGATCTAATCCTAATGAAATCGATAAGCCATTTTGGAAAAAATACTTTGGAAAAATTAAAAACACTATACGAACTCTTCAATTTAAACATTAAAGTTTATTTTGAAAGGAAAACCTGAATAATTATAACAAGGAGATGCGAACAATGATGGGAATTAATGCAGGATTTGCACAGGAAGAAAGCAAGAGCATGAGTGATAATATCAAGTGGGGCATTCGAGAAAGAATGCGCGAGGGTAAGGTTTGTCTAAATTGCACACGGTTTTTGGGGTATGACAAAGATGAAAATGGCAAATTAGTTGTTGTGGAATCTGAAGCCATCATAGTCAGAAAAATATTTGAACTGTATCTAAACGGTTTGGGCGTTCATAAAATCAAAAAATATCTTGAGGAGAACGGAATCAAAACTGTTACCGGCAAGAATGTCTGGAGTACATCAACGATAGACCGCATTCTATCAAACGAGAAGTATGTTGGTGATATTTTAATGCAAAAAAGTTTTACTGAGGACTTCTTAACGGGGAAACGTAAGAAAAACAAAGGAGAATTGGCAATGTATTTCATTAAAAATAATCATGAAGCGATTATAAGCAGAGATGTGTTTGAAGCTGTTCAAAGAAAGAAGAAAGATTGAAAAATCAAATAATGAAATCAAAGGCGATCTTTTCTACCGATGATTCTATCCGTAAGGTAATTTATATGAGTGTTGTTGAAATATCGAAAAAGTGGACAATGCCTGTCATGGATTGGGTCTTGGCTTATGTACAGTTCTCTATATTTTTCGAGGATAGATTTGCAGCCTGACGGCTTGGGGACTCTGGCCTGTCGGTCAGCCCCTCTGTCACTTCGTGACACCTCCCCCACAGGGGGAGACCACCCCAAGCCCCTAAGGTTTATCCGCTTTAGAGATACCATGTGAAAGAGAAAACAGCGACTTTTTTGCCGCTGTTTTCACCGTAATATCTCATAGCTGCGTTAGGTCGCTCTCAGCGTTGCTCTTTTTGACTACGTTTTTATCATTTGTTTATTTCTAGGGATAATGCATTTACACAGTTTATTTTTCAAAATCGTGTGGAAGGTAAAAATTTCTTGCATTATATGGTTGGCTGTGGTATACTATTTAATAAAGAGGAGGGATTATTGTGATTGACAGCGAGTACAAAACAAATGTTGTAACCGGAAATGCACTGACTGCTATGACATTGACAGTGCGCAAATTTGAAAAGCGGGATTGTTACGAAAAACTGATCAACTTTTTAAATGCCGAGTCCAACGATCGCATCTGTATAATATACGGACTTCGCAGAACGGGAAAAACTACGATGCTTCGACAGGCTATCAATGATCTTCCCACATCGGAGTGCGCATATATAAAAGCACAGGTAACTAACACAATGTCGGATATAAACAGTGATTTAAAACAGCTTTATGCAGACGGCTTCAAATATGTTTTTGTAGATGAGGTTACACTGCTCAAGGATTTCATAGATTCAGCCTCGCTTCTTTCGGATGTTTTTGCAGCTCAGGGAATGAAAATCGTACTTTCGGGAACGGATTCTTTAGGATTTTGGCTGGCTCTTGATCAAGAGTTATATGACAGAGCTGAAACCGTTCATACAACGTTTATTCCATTTCGTGAACATAGCCGTTTGCTGAAAATCAATGATCTTGACGAGTATATTCGATATGGCGGAACACTTCGTGCAGGAGAGCTTAATTTTGATGACAAAGAGCTTCTTACTGCCGATGCAAGCTTTCGTGATGACGAGTCCACCCGCAGATATATTGACACAGCAATATGCCGGAATATACAAAACAGTCTTGCCTTTTTTGAAAACGGAGGACACTTCAGACATCTGTATGAACTATATCAAGCAAATGAACTGACAAGTGCGGTAAATCGTATAATCGAGGATATTAACCATAAATTCTTATTGAAAGTATTGGAAGATAATTTCAAATCACATGATTTGGGTTTGTCTGCAGCCAATCTTCGCAAGGAAAGAAATGAGGAGCTGAGAACCGATATACTTGATAGGATTGATTCAAAAACGGTAACCGCTCGTCTCATGGATATACTGGACATTCGGAATCGTGAGGACAGAACGGTTGGGATCACAAACACTCATATTGAAGAAATTAAGGAATACCTCAGGGCATTGGATTTGATCGTAGATTGTCCTATAGAAACTGTAACAGCTGATGCAGAACCGATTGAACACATACTGTTTACACAACCCGGCATGAGATTTTGTCAAGCACAAGCATTAGTGCATTCACTGATGAAGGACAAGATTTTTTCTCAGTCAAGCGAATATGAAAAAAATCTTGCTGTCAACAGAATACTTGATGAAGTAAAAGGCAGAATGACCGAAGATATTATTCTGCTGGAAACTATGAAGATGCTTGACAAGCAGTTCAAGGTGTTTAAACTTCAATTTGCCAGAGGCGAATTTGATATGGTTATTTATGATCGAAAGGAAAATACATGCGCAATTTATGAAATCAAGCATAGCAGTCAGACGGCAAACGAGCAGTACCGACATCTTATTGACGAAGAAAAATGCGCAGTCACCGAGAGGAGGTTTGGAAAAATTACCAAACGAACGGTACTTTACAACGGCGAGAGTTTTACGGCAGACAATAGCGTTGAATATGAAAATATTGGCGAATATTTATCATATAAACCGTTGCAAACAATGGCTTTTGAACCCGAAGAACAACCAAACACAGAAGTGAAATTCGGATTTTAAAGCGGAAACTTGTCAAAATCTAAACCCCTTTGGTTCAAACAGCGACAGTATAATCCCTTTTATGGAACATTTTCGCAGTGACCGGATTTGGATTTAAAAAATAGACACCAAAATCAAAACAGTCCAAAATAGGAAAGTAAAATGAAAAAGTCAAAATCGAAACCCTTGTGTCCGATTTAAAATGCAAAAAATGTGTTGCTAAAGGGAGCTTAGCAACAGGTGTCTCACAAGTCAGTGCCTTTTTACAAAAAGAGCTTGTAATTTGTAGAACAATATGCTATAATAGAATCAAGGAAATGAATACTGTCGTTCTGAAATCCAAATGTGGGTTCAAATCTTTTTGGTAACGATCTCACACCAGCGTGACGCTGGACCCGATAAAGCTCGGCTTAGGTCGAGTTTTATTTTTTGCTCATCACATTGCTGAAATCTTTTTATAGCGGTTAGACAAATCAAATATTAAAATTGCTTCACCGTTTCCTGTAGATCAATTTTAAAATACACAAAAAGAAAAAAAGTCGAATTCAGAAGTTAGTTTATTTGAGCAACAGCAGAGATTACACTGAGCATGGAAGTATCAATAAGAATAAATATTTTACTCATATAAACGAACTGCTGAATGACGGCTGGAAGGTTGCGCACATCACGCACGATGTTGTGGAGATTGACAGCAGCAAAGAGCCGTCACGCAAGGAAAGCTTTGTCGCTTTTGTTCTGCTTGAAAAAACGACAATGAAGCTTCAATTTAGACGCTGTTTGCCGAAAGGACACCAAAAATGAACATAGGAATCTTAGGCGCAGGCAAAATCGCCCGTGTAATGGCAAAAACCGTAAACCAAACCGAAAACGTGACCCTTGCAGCGATTGCCTCCCGTTCAAAGGAAAAGGCGGAGGTCTTTGCAAAGGAATTCGGCATTCCCAAGGCTTATGGCAGCTATGAGGAGCTGGCGGCGGATGATACCCTTGACCTCATCTACATAGCTACACCCCATTCAAGACACTATGAGGATTGTATGTTATGTCTTGAAGCCGGAAGGAACGTGCTTTGCGAAAAGGCATTTACTGCTAACGGAACACAAGCCCGAAAGCTGATTGAGCTTGCCGATAAAAAGGGGCTTTTCATCTCCGAGGCAATCTGGACGCGCTTTTTGCCTATGAGATTTACTCTTGACAATATAATTGAAAGCGGCGTTATCGGAAAAATCAGCTCCCTTACCGCTAATCTGGGCTATTCCCTCGGCAATGTTGAACGGCTTATAAAGCCTGAGCTTGCAGGTGGTGCGCTGCTTGATCTGGGCGTTTATACCATAAATTTTGCGCTTATGGCTTTTGGAGGCAATGTCAAGGAGATCAGATCCGCTTGCGTCAAGAACGAATACGGCGTTGACTCCAACAACAGCATCATCATGACCTTTGAGGACGGAAAAACCGCCCTTCTGCACAGCAACGCCCTTTCAAACACAGACCGCCGCGGCATTATATACGGCGATAAGGGCAGGATCGAGTTTGAAAATATAAACTGCTGCGAGGGGATCAACGTTATCCTGAACGACCGCTCCGTAACGCGCTATGAAAGACCCAAGCTGATAACAGGCTTTGAGTATGAGCTTAATGCGGCGGTGAAAGCAATTTCCGAGGGCAGAACCGAATGTGAGGAAATGCCTCATGCCGAAATTCTCAGAGTAATGGATATTATGGACGGTTTGCGCAGCGAATGGGGCATTAGGTTCCCTTTTGAATAATGAGAAAAAATTTTTGAATACCTATTGACAATAAGTCCCTGTTGTGGTATACTATTAGTACCTCAACAGGGGTTTATTTTTTTGTGTAAAAAATAAACCTGTGCGGAAATAGGGTTTTCCGCAGTTTTAATGAGGGAGGCTAAGTTCGACCGTATCGAACAATTTAATAGGAGGTGCCGAAATGAGAGTAAAAATTACTTTGGCTTGCACCGAATGCAAGCAGCGCAATTATGCCACCAAGAAGAACAAAAAGAATGACCCTGACAGAATTGAAATGAACAAGTACTGCAAATTCTGCCGCAAGCACACACTCCACAAAGAAACAAAGTAAGGAGGAAATGCATAATGGCAAACGAGCTTGAAAAAAAAGCCCAGAAGGATGCAGAAAAAGCACAGAAAGATGCGGAAAGGGCAAAAAAGGAAAGACAGCTTGCCGCTATGAAGGCTGCTGCCGCTAAAAAGCCCAAGAAAACACCCGCACAGTATTTCAAGGAAGTAAAGGCAGAGTTCAAAAAGGTTTCATGGCCCAGCAGAAAACAGGTTTTCAACAATACAGCTGTTGTACTTGTTTCCATCGTTGCGTCGGGCGTAGGCTTGTGGGCGCTTGATCTGCTGTTCACAACGCTCTGGAACCTGCTGCTCAATTCTTAATGTTATTAAAGGGGATAACCGATGTCAGAAGCTAAATGGTATATTTTACACACATTTTCCGGTTATGAGAAAAAGGTTGCCGACAATATTCAGAAGGTAGTTGAAAACAGAAATCTTCAGCACCTTATTGAAGAAGTAATGGTTCCCACCGAAACCATTACCGAAAACCATGAAGGCAAGGTAAAGACTTACGAAAGCAAGATCTATCCGAGCTATGTATATGTAAAAATGGTCATGACCGACGAATCGTGGTATATCTGCCGCAACACAAGAGGCTGCACAGGCTTTGTCGGCCCCGGATCAAAGCCCATTCCTTTAACGGACGAGGAAGTGGCTAATCTGGGAGTAGTTCCTCAGACCAAGGAGATCATCAAGTCGGGCGATCTTATCAGAATTATTTCGGGAACTATGAAGGATCTCGAAGGTACTGTCAACGAGATAAACGAGGAAGAGGGAAAAGCCCTCGTCACCGTTTCCATGTTCGGCAAGGAAACGCCTGCTACACTTGATTTGTCCGCTATTCAAAAAATCGGTTAAGTAATAGTTCTTTTAAATTTTTGGAGGTAAAATTAAAATGGCTCAGAAAGTAGTCGGATTCGTAAAATTACAAATTCCCGCAGGTAAAGCAACACCTGCTCCCCCTGTCGGTCCTGCACTCGGTCAGCACGGTGTAAACATCGCTGCTTTCACAAAGGAATTCAACGAGCGCACAAAGGCTGATATGGGACTTATAATTCCTGTTGTTATTACAGTATATGCAGACAGAAGTTTTTCATTTATTACCAAAACTCCCCCTGCGGCAGTTTTGATCAAGAAAGCTTGCGGAATTGAAACCGCATCAGGTACACCTAACAAGACCAAGGTAGCAAAGATCACTAAGGCTCAGGTTCAGCAGATCGCTGAAACCAAGATGAGAGACCTTAACGCAGGTTCCATGGAAGCTGCTATGTCCATGATCGCAGGTACCTGCCGTTCTATGGGCGTTGAGGTAGTTGACTGATAAAAGGTGTATTTATGCCGATACAATTCGGCGTAACAGTTGAAATTCATAAACAATATTGACGGTGGGAGGTTCTTTGAACCGATTGACCACAAGGAGGATAATAAATGAAACACGGTAAAAAATACAGAGAAAGCGTAAAGCTTATTGAATCGGGCAAGGCTTATGAGGCTCTTGAAGCTCTCGGCCTTGTGTGTCAGACAGCTAAGGCTAAGTTTGACGAAACTGTTGAGATCCATATCAGATTGGGCGTTGACTCCCGTCACGCAGATCAGCAGGTAAGAGGCGCAGTAGTTCTCCCCAACGGAACAGGTAAGACTGTAAGAACTCTGGTATTCGCAAAGGGCGACAAGATCAAGGACGCGCAGGACGCAGGCTCTGATTACGTTGCAGACGATGATACAGTTAAGAAGATCCAGGACGGCTGGATGGACTTTGACGTAGTGATCGCAACCCCCGATATGATGGGCGTTGTAGGACGTCTCGGTAAGGTTCTCGGTCCCCGTGGACTGATGCCTAACCCTAAGGCAGGTACAGTTACTCCCGACGTTGCCAAGGCTGTTCAGGAAGCTAAGGCAGGTAAGATCGAGTACCGTCTTGACAAGGCTAACATCATTCACTGCCCTATCGGCAAGGCTTCCTTCGGCGGAGAAAAGCTGGAGCAGAACCTTGACGCTCTTATGGCAGCAGTCGTAAAGGCTAAGCCTGCTGCTGCAAAGGGCACATATATCAAGTCCTGCACTGTTTCTTCCACAATGGGACCCGGTGTTAAGGTAAATACCATTAAGTACGGCGCATAATTAAAATCATATAAAAAAGTGGCTGCTGCATAAAGCAACAGCCATTTTTTATTACTTATTTACTTTCTTCTGATTTTTACAGGAACATACAGGTCAATTCCGCTTATGCCCTGACCAATATTATCTTCAACCTCCCAGTTGTTATGGACAGACCATATCCAGTTATAATGTTCCTCAAAGCCTCCTTTTTGTCCCGACAGTTCATCTTCGCTGTAATCCGCTTCGTAAAGCGGATTGTTGTTGACCCAGCTGATCAGATCTCCCCAAAGATGAAATTCGGGAAACGGGATTGCCATTACAGCAAACATACCGCCGTCAAAATGTTTTTTGGCAATAGGCAGGGAAACCTCCATATCATCGGGTATGGTTACCCAGCCCTCATATCCGTGGGTTCCGTCCTTAAGAACACCGGGATTGGGACGGTTAAATCCAAACATTCTTGAATCGGGTTTTAACTCGTAAAGACGGCTTTTTTGAGCAAATTCCGTCAATACGTCCCCCACTTTTTCCTCGGGATCCTGACCAATATAGTGATATGATGCCACTGTAAAAGGCGGAAGCTGCACAATTCTTACATTAAGATTTTTGATGTTGGTTTCCGTTGCGTTTTCAAGTTCAGTCATACTGATTACCATTCCTTTCGTATCGTTTTGCCACGAACATATTAAATCCGGTTTTTTCGGATTTGCGTTCCCGTTAAAGGCAGTTTTGTCAAAAGTGGTTTCGGAAAAGACGATAGCGTTTGCTGCTTCCATAAGATCATTGCTGCTGAGAAAATCGGTTTTTACTTTTTTCCCAATATTTTCCTCAACTCGCACTGCAAATTCATTTATTACACTTCTGACAGTGTTCAGCGAGCTTATTTCACTGTCCAGCTCTGAAATGTTTTCTTTAAGGATCTGCAGTGTTTGAAGCTGATCGTTATCCTGCAGTATAACTTCGATCTGCTTCAAGGAAATACGCAGTTTGCGCAAAAGTATGATAAGCCGCAGACGTCTTATGTTGTCCTCATCATAGATCCTATATGCGTAATCTTCCTTGCGTATCGGGTTTAACAGCCCCTTTTTCTCATAATACCTCAACATACGGGGAGATATATTGTACATTTTTGTGACTTGAGTTATGGTAAGCTCCATCAGCATCTCTCCTTTCCGCTCACAATTATAGACTATGACACCGTGTTAAAGTCAAGTCCTTTATGAAAAAATCTGCAAATATTAAAAAAATTTTTATAATTTTATTGACAACCATATATTTTTATGCTATAATCTTATTGCTGTTCTAAAGACAGCAGGTCACTGATCAAAAAAGATCTGTGCTAACGGTTTATACACCGCCTGCCGAGGAATGGGAAGTAATGATACTGATACATTTACGTCCTTTTCCTTATAATGCGGAAAAGGATTTTTTATTTTCCCTCTTAGTACAGCAAAACTAATACAGGAGGTTAAATCATGCCAAGTAAAAAGGTGTTGGAAACAAAGCAGCAATATGTTAATGAGCTTGCCGATAAGCTGAAAAATTCCGCTTGCGGCGTAATCGTTGATTACAAGGGCATCAACGTTGCTGACGATACCCAGCTCAGAAAGAGCCTTCGTGAGGCAGGTGTTGAGTACTTCGTAGTAAAGAACACTCTCCTCAAGAGAGCTGCTGAGGCTGCGGGCATCGAGGGATTGGACGAACATCTTGAAGGAACTACCGCTATTGCGCTTTCCAAGGAGGACATTATTATTGCTCCCAAGCTGCTGTACAAGCAGGTTGAAGCTTCCAAGGGCGCTTATTCCATTAAGGTAGGCTTCATTGACGGTAAGACTATTACCGCTGAAGAGGTAACAGAGTACGCTAAGCTTCCCGACAAGGAAACACTGGTTGCAAAGTTCCTTTTCGTTCTCCAGTCTCCTATCCAGAAGCTTGCTATCGCTGCAAGCGAAATTGCAAAGAAGAAAGAATCAGAAGAAACAGTCGCTTAATTTTATGGGCGGCATAACAAAAAATCTAAATTACGGAGGAACATAAAAATGGCTTCAGAGAAAGTTTTATCATTAGTAGAAGAAGTAAAGACCCTTACAGTTTTAGAGCTTAACGACCTCGTAAAGGCTCTTGAAGAGGAATTCGGCGTATCCGCAGCCGCTATGGTTGCTTCCGCTCCTGCTGGCGGCGCAGCTGCTGCAGCTGAGGAAAAGACTGAGTTTGACGTAGTTCTCGTAAGCTTCGGCGACGCTAAGATGAACGTTATCAAGGCAGTTAAGGACATTTGCGGACTCGGACTTAAGGAAGCTAAGGAGCTTGTTGAATCCGCTCCTAAGGCCCTTAAGGAAGGCGTTGCTAAGGCAGAGGCTGAAGAGCTTCAGAAGAAGCTTGAAGAAGCAGGCGCTAAGGTTGAGCTTAAGTAAGTTCGATATCTGGCTTGCCTTTAAAACGCAGCACCTTTGGTGCCGGATCAATATCTGAAAATAGGTTCGGGAGAACTTGAAGCAAACATTCTATGTTAATGCGAAAGGCATTGGCTGTGTTTGCTCATTTCTCCCGGACTTTTTATTATAGGTAAATTCTGATTGATTTTACATATAATGCGCTTTCAAATAAAATCTATATAATCAAAAAACTGTAACCACTTTGTAATTGACTTTTGTTTTTTTATGGCTATAATTAGAAATAGGGAATATAGAAGCTTATGCTCATAAAACATAAAAGGAGGATCTCGTTTCATGAAAAAAATTATCAAGACCTCACTGTCGCTGTTATCAGCTGTTACTATGCTCACCGCCTGTTCAAGCGACAGTTTTGTATACCCTTCAAATCCCATAACAGGAACAGTTCCCGAAAGCGAAATACCAATACCTTCCGGATTAACGATGGATTATTCCGATAAATCAGACGATCTTGAAGAGATGAAAGCAGCATGCGGTTATATCAGCTTCATGGGAGAAGACGGAAAAGGCATAGAGAACGATGATGTGTACAATATATATGAATTGAGCGGTGATACAAGCCCTGAAAGAACTATAACTTACGCTTTGGAATATGACTTTGCTTATTTTACTTATACACCTTCATTGTACAACGGGGATCCCACCGACGACACCGCTTCTTTTACTTATACACCTTCATTGTACAACGGGGATCCCACCGACGATACCGAAGTTTCCCAAAATATAAAAGCCTATAATGAGTATTTATTGAGCCAAGCATACATTTATAGGGTCAAAAGGGGAGATAAGCTTGAAAACGGGCTGATCTGCACAGACGCAAGAACACTTTATTTTACTTCCGAAAACGGTTCAATAAATTTTATCGGTACCGATGCCTGCTTCTCGGGAGAGCTTACCCTTACAGGAACGATTTTCTATAATGAAGAAGATCCTATTAACGGCAACGGATCAATAGGATTCATCGCCGATTCAAAAAACGGAAATATCCCTTGTGTATACAGAGAAAACTTTTTCCCTGTAACAATATGCCCCAGTCCAAGGTTTCATCTTGGAAATATTTCCGATCTGCCCGAAAACCTTGCTTCCTTAATAAACGGCAGTAAATATACTAATGTTGAAATTACAATAAAAGATATTAATCTCAGCCATTATAATAACAAAACAGATTATGGTTCAACGGCAGTTATTGTGGATCTGAAGGTTATATAAAAATTTCAAGCAGATGTTGATTTTGATTCAAGAGCCTTGCTTTGCGGCAGGGCTTTTGTTTTTTACAATTTTTCTTGACTTTTAAAAAACTTTGTGGTACACTTTACAAAAGCAAGAATATAATAAACCATAATATAAAAAGACAGTGAACGATCAGAGTAGCTTGTACAAGCGGATCACAGAGAACGGCGGAGGGTGCGATCGCCGTATTCGTCACAGGTGAAGTGCGGTCGGAAGTTGACAGGGGGAAAGGCTAAAAAAGCCAAGTATCTCTGTCCGTATGTCTGCGTTAAAGACTTTTTGTTTGTGAAGCTGTAATTCTTCACAAAACAAAATCGAGCCTTTTTTGAGGGAAATCGAAGTGGAACCGTGGCTGATGCCGCCTTCGCAGTTTGTGAGGGCGGTTTTTTGTTTTTAACGGTATTGTGAATTTTAAAATGTGCAGATCATAGAATAACAGAAATAGGAGAACTTATGTTTGACGAGCTGAAACAGGAACTTGATTCAATAATGGAGCGCGACCCTGCCGCAAGAAGCAGGCTGGAGGTTTTTTTACTATATCCGGGCTTTAAAGCAATACGGGCTTACCGAAAAGCCCACAAGCACTATTTAAAGGGGCATTTCTTCCGCGCCAGAGCCATAAGCCAGAGAGCGTTAAGGAGAACGGGAATTGAAATACACCCGGGAGCAAAAATAGGGAAGAACTTCTTTATAGATCACGGCAGCGGTGTGGTCATCGGTGAAACTACCGAAATCGGTGACAACTGCACTGTGTATCAGGGAGTAACCCTTGGAGGAACGGGAAAGGAAACGGGAAAACGCCACCCTACCCTTGGCAACAACGTGATGATAGGCGCAGGAGCAAGGGTGCTTGGACCTTTTAAAGTCGGCGACAACAGCAAGATAGCCGCCAATGCGGTAGTCCTGAGCGAAGTCCCCCCCAACAGCACGGCGGTGGGCGTTCCCGCAAGAGTTGTGAAGATCAACGGCGTATGTATGAAAGACCTTGATCAGATACATTTTCCCGATCCCGTATCACAGGAAATGTGCGGCATAAAGAGAGAGCTGGATAAGCTTATGGGAGAGATCGAAAAATAATTCGGTAATTACTATGATAAAACAGGAATATGATAAAAGGAAAGGAATAAAAACTATGCGTATCTACAACACCATGTCAAGAAAAAAAGAAGAGCTTGTACCAATTCACGGAAAAGACGTAAATATCTACTGCTGCGGACCTACGGTATACAACCTCATTCACGTTGGAAACGCTCGTCAGCTTTGCGTTTTTGACGTTCTGCGCAGATACCTCAAATACAGGGGCTACAATGTAAAATACATTCAGAATTTCACAGACGTGGACGACAAGATAATCCGCATTGCCAATGAAAAGGGAATATCACCCTTTGACCATGCGGAGGAAATGATAAAGGAATACTTCAAGGACGCGCGGGGACTTAACATAGCGGACGCGGACATTCACCCCAAGGCTACGGAAAGTATAGACATTATCCTTGAAATGGTAAAGAAGCTGATAGATAAGGGCTACGCTTACCAAAGCGGAAATGATGTTTATTTTTCCGCAGGCAAGGACGAAAATTATGGCAAGCTGTCCCACATGCCCCTTGACGAATTGAGGGAGGGCGCAAGCCAGCGTGTGGACAGCTCCGAGCAAAAGAAGGATCCTATGGATTTTGCCGTATGGAAGGGCGCAAAGGAAGGTGAGCCTTACTGGGATTCCCCTTACGGAAAGGGCAGACCCGGCTGGCATATCGAGTGCAGCGCCATGTCGAGCCACTATGTAGGCGGCACCCTTGACATTCACGGCGGCGGAGCAGATCTTATCTTCCCTCATCACGAAAACGAAATTGCTCAGTCGGAATGCGCCAACGGCTACCCCTTGGCAAATCTGTGGATGCACAACGGAATGCTTAACGTTGACAACCGCAAAATGAGCAAATCAAAGGGCAACTTTTTCCTTGTACGCGACCTGTCGGAAAAATTCGGATACGAGCCTATCCGTTTTATGCTTTTAAGCGCACAGTACAGAGCGCAGCTCAACTATACCTTGGAGGTAATGGAAAGCGCTGTTGCGTCTCTCGACAGGCTTAAGACCTGCAAAAAGGCTTTGGAAAAGGCTTTGGAAGCGGCAAAGCAAGGTGACTGCTCACAAGAGATCACAGACATTGCTCAAAACAGAAAACAGCAGTTTATTGATGCAATGGACGATGATTTAAACACCGCAGACGGCATAACCGCTGTTTTCGAGTTTGTCCGTGAAATCAACACCGCAATTTTGGACGAAAAAATCACCAAAGGCTCTTTTGAACTTCTCAAAAAGACCTTTGATGAATTGACCGAGGTTTTAGGAATTTTGTTTGAAAAGGAAGAGGAAATTCCCGCAGAGATTCTGGAGTTGGTTGAAAAGCGCAAGGAAGCGAGAAAGAATAAGGATTTCGCTTTGGCGGACAGCATTCGTGACGAGATTACCGCAAAGGGATATATTGTAGAGGAAACAAGACAGGGAGTTAATATTAAAAAAGCTTAACTTGAACTAAGTATAAAAAAAACAGCTTACCGAAAGCTTTAGGCAAGCTGTTTTTGTATTATCCGCATCTACTTCTCCAAAACCGCCAATCCGCACCTGATCCCGTCCACAGCCGCTGAAACGATACCGCCTGCATATCCCGCACCCTCTCCGCAGGGATAAAAACCTTTTACAGAAACGCTTTCAAGGCTATCTCCCCTCATAATTCTCACAGGGGAAGAGCTGCGCGTTTCGGGACCTGTTAAAATCGCCTCGTTATCATCAAAGCAGGAAATCTTTTTCCCGAACAGCGGCAGAGCTTCCTTTATTGCATCAACCGCATATTCGGGAAGGTATTCCTGCGGCAAAGCAAAAGCCGTCCCGGGACGGTAGGAAGGCTTCACACGTCCTATTTCAAAGGAATTTGTTCTTCCCAGCAGTTTTCCAACATTTATTATGGGAGCATTGTAGTTTTTTCCGCCCGCAATGTAGGCGGCTTTTTCTATCCTTCTCTGCAATTCCGCCCCCGCTAAAATATCCCTGCTGCCGAAATCCTCGGGAGTAATGCCAACCAATACTGCGCTGTTGGCATTCTCGCCGTCTCTCCTGTAATAGCTCATTCCGTTGGTTACAACGGTTTCCGCTTCCGATGAGGAAGCTACAACCTGTCCTCCGGGGCACATACAGAAGGTATAAACCCCTCTGCCGTTTGGTAAATGTACAGCAAGCTTATAGTCGGCAATAAGCTCCTTTGGGGCATTTTCGCCGAACATAGAGCGGTTGATATCCTTTTGCAGATGTTCAATTCTCATACCCACAGAAAAAGACTTCTGCTCCATAGCAACCGATTTGTTCAGAAGCATTTCAAAGGTGTCGCGGGCGCTGTGACCTGCGGCTAAAATCAGGTTGTCCGTTTCAATTTCAAAGCTTTTCCCGTCCCTTACATAGCTGATTGAGGAAACTCTTCCGTTTTTATGGCAAAAGTCGGAAAATTTAGCGCCGAATATTACTTCTCCGCCTAAATCGGTTATCTTCTTCCGAATGTTTTTCACGGTAACAAGCAGCATATCTGTTCCGATATGGGGCTTGGCTTGGTAAAGAATTTCTCTCGGCGCTCCGCAGTCCGCCAGATCTCTTAAAACTTGGTTAATCAGCGGGCTGTGTGTGCCCGTGGTAAGCTTTCCGTCCGAAAAAGCCCCTGCGCCGCCCTCGCCGAACTGCACGTTGCAATCCTCGTCAAGCTGTCCCGACTGCCAGAAAATGTCGGTCTTTTTCTTCCGTGAATCCGCATCAAGCCCTCTTTCAAGCACAATGGGACAGCAGCCGCCGCGGGCAAGGGTCAGCGCCGCAAAAATCCCCGCAGGTCCGAAGCCTACCACCACAGGGCGTTTTTCCATAGCCTTGACAGGCACGTTCAAGGGCTTGGGCGGAAAATATTCCTCAAAGCCCTTTTTCAAAAGCCCTTTCTCGTTCTTGACCTCGGCGGCAACAGTCAGAACATAGTGTATATCGGACTTTTTCCGCGCGTCAAGGGACTTTTTCAAAATCTCCACAGACAGAATATTTTCTTCAGCACAGCCGATTTTCTTTGCCGCCGCCTTTTTCAGGGTTTCCTCGTCATAATTTATGGGGAGGGAAATTTCGTTGATTTTTATCATAATGTTTATTCCTTTTCCGAAAGCAGCTTTACCGCAGACCTTCCCGCCTTGATTCCCGAGGCAAAGGCAAAGTGCAGATTGTAACCCCCGCAGTCGCCCCAAACGTCTATTATCTCTCCTGCGAAAAACAAGCCCTTATGCTTTATGGACATAAAACAGCCGTCAATTTCCGAGCCTTGAACTCCGCCCGCTGTGACTTGTGCCGAGGAAAAATCACCTCTGCCCTTTATTTCAAATTCCAGATTTTTGGAAAGTGCGGCAAGCCGTTTCAAATCGGTAAAATCCAATTTTGCGGAAAGCGCGGAGGTGGGTATATTCGCTTTTTTAAGAAGATAAAGAGCAATTTTTCGGTTAAAAATCCCGTTAAAAATCTCCTCCGCCAAATCTCTTTTGCGTGTTCTGTAAACGGTCCAAAGCATATTGTAAACATCACTCTGTGTATAGTCGGGGAGAAGGTCAAGGCTCACCTTTACATCTTTTTCTCCCTCTGCGAAAGCTGCCGAAAGGTTAAAAATACATATTCCCGACAGTCCGTTTTTGGTGAACTGCACCTCGCCCAGCTCGCTTTTTTCCAATAAACCTTTTCGGTAAAGGGAAGCGGAGCATTTGCTTCTCACTCCGTCAAGGGCTTTTGTGCCGTCTGCAAGCAGTGAGCAAAGGGCGGGATATGGCTTGTTTATGCTTATACCCAGATCCTTGGCAAGCTCAAATCCGCTTCCGTCGCTTCCGTGAACGGGAGCCGCGCAGCCTCCGCAGGCAAGCACAACAGCTTTACCCCTTATCTCGTGTTCACCCGCCTTGACTGTAAATCCTTCCTTGCTTTTTTGGATTGCAGTACAATGACAATCGGTCAGCATCTGAACATTGTCCTTTTTCTCTATGGCAAATCTCAAAGCGTCAAGAACGGAAGATGCGGTATTTGAGAGAGGATAGATTCTGCCCGCAGAATCGCAGACGGTGTACAAGCCCAGCTTTTCAAAGAAAAGGCGTATATCGGGAAACTCCTCCAAAAGGGGCTTAACATCAAAAGAGCCATGATAGAATTCCTCGGACATATTGCGGTTGCTTAAATTACATCTGCCGTTTCCCGTTACCAAAAGCTTTTTTCCCACCTTTGGCTTACGGTCAAGCAAAATAATACTCCCTTCAAAGCCCTTGGACGCTTCAACGGTGCAGGCAAGACCTGCCGCTCCGCCGCCTATAATAATCAAGTCGCATCTTTTTTTCATTCCGCGGATCACCTCTTTTCTTTCAAAAGCTGTTTTAACTTATACCGAACCCTTTCTCAGCCACAATCCCTTAAAATAGAAAATCTGCGACAGACAGGCGGAAATTCCCCAGCCAACGGGCCATGACCACCAAACCCCGTCTACTCCCATAAAGCCTGAAAAAACATAAGCAAGGACAACACGCAGTATCAGATCGGTAAAGGTTGATATCATAAAGTAAACCATGGTTCCCGACCCTCTGAGTATATTGTCCGCTATCAGCTTGGCACAGACCGTGAAGTAGAAGGGAGAGATTATTCTTAAAAAGCTCCTGCCCGTGGCAATAACTGTTTCGGTGGGGTTATCCACGAAAAGACCGATAAGCTGATCGGGGAAGATCACGCTTATAAGGCTTATTATGACCGCCACTATCTCTGCCGTTATAAGCCCCGATCTAAAGCCGCTCCTTACTCTGTCCGTCTTGCCTGCGCCTAAATTCTGTGCGGTGTAATTGCTTACTCCTCCCGCAAGGGTGGTAAACATTGTTACCGAAAAGGTGTTAAGCTTTACCGCCGCAGCGTAAGCCGCCGTTACGGCGGTCATTTCAAAGCTGTTTATAAGGCTTTGGATAAACAGGTTGCCCACCGAAACAAAGCTTTGCTGAAGAATACCCGGTACCGCAAGCCTTGAAATTCTCCTCAAAGCGTTTAGTGAAAACAGCTTGGGCTTTTCGGGAGTTTCTATGCCTTTAAGCCGTCTGAACAAAATCGAAGCGGCAATCACCGAAGCAAAGCCCTGAGCAATCAGCGTTGCCAAAGCCAGCGCCCCGACTCCCATATTGCAGAAATTCACCAAAACAAGGTCAAGCGCCACATTGCCAACAGAGGAGCAGATAAGCAGTATAAGGGGAGTGCGTGAATCTCCCAAGGAAGAAAAAACACAGGTTGTCACATTGTAAAGGAAAAGAAATATAAGACCAAGGGTGTATATTCTAAGATAATCCGCCGAATCCGCCATAATATCCGAATTGGTTTTAAGAGCTGCAAGCATGGGCGTGCAGAAAACCGTTCCTGCAAGGGTAAGGATAAGGCTCAATGAGCAAATGGAGATAAAAGCGGTGAAAACTGCGGTTTTCATATCCGTAAGCTTTTTCTCTCCGAAAAGGTGGCTGATAAGCACAGAGGCTCCGTTGGTTGAACCCAAGGCTATTGCCATAAAAATCATTGTGACGGGGAAGGAAGAGCCTACCGCCGCTAAAGCGTCCTCTCCCAGACACCGCCCCGCAATAACCGTATCGGCGATATTGTACAGCTGCTGAAACACGGCGCTCAACAATAAAGGCATGCTGAACTTTAACAAAACCCAGTGGGGTTTTCCCACTGTCATATCGGTGATCATTTTGGTTTTCTCCTGTAATTATGTTCTGCTGTTCAATTTTTATTATATTACTTTTTAAACTTGCTGTAAAGAAAATACAGCATAAAAATTTTAATTATAATGAGCTTTTTTTGTAGAAATTTATTTATTTTTTCTTTGGGGGATTTTGAAAAAAATGTAAATTTCGGTATTGACTTTTTATAACGGAATTGGTATAATAACTTTGTTAAAAACTTGTTTTCAGCGGTCAACGGACAAATTCGTTCCTTGGCTGTAATTTTATATTAAGTTAAAGGAGACTAAAAACTATGAAGAAGTATATTTGCCCTGTTTGCGGTTATGTTCATGAAGGAAACGAGCCCCCCGAAAAGTGCCCCCAGTGCCAGTGCCCCGGCGAAAAGTTCAAGGTTGAAAACGGCGAAGAGCTGACTTTTGCTTGTGAGCATGAAGTAGGCATTGCCAAGGATCTGGACAAGGACGTTGTAGAAGGTCTCAGAATGAACTTCACAGGCGAATGCACCGAAGTAGGTATGTACCTTGCAATGTCCAGAGTAGCTGACAGAGAGGGCTATCCCGAGGTTGCAGAAGCATACAAGAGAATTGCTTTTGAAGAAGCAGAACACGCTGCAAAGTTTGCAGAGCTTTTGGGCGAAGTTGTTACCGATTCCACCAAGAAAAATCTTGAGCTCCGCGTTGCCGCTGAGCATGGCGCGACCGCAGGAAAGCTTGACCTTGCCAAGAAGGCTAAGGAACTTGGCTATGACGCAGTTCATGACACTGTTCACGAAATGGCAAAGGACGAGGCTCGTCACGGAAAGGCATTCAACGGTCTTTTGAAGAGATATTTCTAATTTGCATACTACATAAAAAACTGTCCTCTAAGGGCAGTTTTTTGTTTTTCAAAGCCTACGAAAGGTCATACCGTATTTGCAGAAAAATAAACTTGACTTTTTTAAAAAATAGGGTTATACTCTTAATATACAACAAAAACCCTTATCATAAATTTGTAAATTTCACAGGAGGCAGTTATGGCAGTATTGGTTACCGGAGGCACAGGCTTTATCGGCTCTCACACCGTTGTCGAGCTTTTAAACGCAGGCGAGGACGTAATAGTTATTGATAACTTTTTCAACTCCAAGCCCGGAGTAATAAACGCAATTCAGGATATTACGGGAAAGGGCTTCGGCTTTTATGAGGGCGACGCTGCCGATAAGGAACTGCTCCGCAAGATATTCAGAGAGAATTTCATAGAAGAGGTAATACACTTTGCAGGCTATAAAGCAGTGGGTGAAAGCTGTGAAAAGCCTATTATGTACTACCGCAACAATATAGATACCACCCTGTCCGTTTTAGAAGTAATGGAGGAGTTCGGCTGCCGAAGATTTGTATTCAGCTCTTCCGCCACTGTTTACGGAATTCCCGAAAAGGTACCCGTAACCGAGGAATTCCCCTTGTCCTCAATAAATCCTTACGGCAGCACCAAGTTAATGATAGAAAATATATGCAGAGAGCTGTGTCAGGCTGATGACCGCTGGAGCATTGCGCTTTTGCGTTACTTTAATCCTATCGGTGCCCATGAAAGCGGAAAGATCGGCGAGGATCCCAACGGAATCCCCAACAACCTTATGCCCATAATCCTTAAGGTAGCTTCGGGAAAGAGCCCCAACCTGTCCGTATTCGGAAACGACTATCTCACCCCTGACGGCACCTGCATCAGAGATTACATTCATGTTGTGGATCTGGCAAAGGGTCACTTGGCAGCCATTGACTCTGTTAGAAACAAAAAGGGCGCAGTCCCTTACAATTTGGGTACAGGCAAGGGCTATTCCGTTCTTGAGATCATCAACGCCTTTGAAAAGGTCAACGGTGTAAAGGTTCCCTATGTAATTGCGGGAAGAAGAGCGGGAGATGCCGCACAGTGCTATTCCAACCCCGCAAAGGCAAACAAGGAGCTTAAGTGGAAGGCTGAAAAGGGCATAGAGCAGATGTGCCGTGACGCTTGGAATTTTGCCAAGGACAGATAAAGAATAAACAATAAACACCGTAAACAGCCTTGCTCTTTACGGTGTTTAGTACTAATCCCCTTTAAAACTGTGGGATTAGTGCTTTGGGTGCAATCCCTTTTTAAACTGTGGGTATTACGTCAGTTTAAAAAGGGATTGGTATAATACTTGCTTGTTTGGAGGAATATATGTTAGAAACCGTTGCTTCCTGCTGTCTTACGGTAGACGAAAAGGTTAAGATAAGAAAAAACCGCTTGGAGCCGAAAAATCCCGTTGATGTGCAAAAGAGAATTGCCGTTGTAACGGGTATTCACGGTGATGAGTTAGAGGGTCAGTATGTGTGCTATGAGCTTATCCGCAGAATAAACCGCGGCTTTTCCGACCTTAACGGAATTGTGGACGTATATCCCATGCTGAATCCCTTGGGTGCAGATTCGGTTTCAAGGCAGATACCGCTGTACGACCTTGATTTGAATAAGATTTTCCCCGGTGACGAAAGCACAACGCCATGGGAGCTTATGGCAAAACAGGTGGTGGAGGATATCAAGGGCGCGGATCTGTGTATCGACATTCACTCCAGCGATATATTTCTGAGAGAGATCCCGCAGGTGCGGATAAGTCCCGAAAACTCCGTCAGGCTTCTGCCTTACGCAAAGCTGCTCAATGCGGATTTTGTATGGGTAGGGAACAGCTCGGCGGTGCGTCCCTCGTCGCTGTCACATACTCTTAACGAAATGGGAACCCCTTGTCTTGTGGTGGAAATGGGCGCGGGAATGAAGATCATAAAGGAGTACGGGGACCGTATTCTTGACGGAATATTTGCTCTCATGTCGGAGCTTGGAATATGGACAGGCACTGTAAGTCAGGTCTCCAACCCCATAGTTTCCAGTGACGGCGAGGTGTCTCTTATCCACTGCAGCAAAAGCGGTATGTTTATGCCCGCTGTCGATAACTGGATAGGCTTGTGTGAGGGCGACCACATCGGCGATGTGCTGAATGTTTTCACCGGAGAGATAGAGGAGGAGATTTTTTCTCCCGTTTCGGGAATGGTGTTCACTTTAAGAGAATATCCCATAGTTTCGGACGGAAGCCTGATTGCAAGAATTCTGGGAGGCGGAAGATGATAAAGGACTTGATTTATAAATTTACCTCCCCTTACAGAGGAGATTTCAAGGTCAGCGCATACCATTTCAACAAGGGCGAAAAATCCTGCTGTATCGTGGGAGCGCTGAGAGGAAACGAGATACAGCAGCTTTATATCTGTTCCAAGCTGATAAAGGCCTTGGGAGAGCTGGAAAAGCAGTGTAAAATAAGCTATAATCACGAAATAACTGTCATTCCCTGCGTCAACCCCTTTTCGGTAAACGTTGGAAAAAAGTTCTGGTGCAATGACGGCAGAGATATCAACCGAGATTTTCCCGGAAGCAAAACAGGAGAGCCTACTCAAAGGATAGCTGCGGAGGTGCTGAACACGGTAAGCGGCTATCAGTATGGAATTCAGTTCGCGTCATTTTACATTCAGGGAGATTTTATTCCTCACGTCAAAATGATGGAAACGGGAAGGGAAAACAAAAGCCTTGCCAACCTTTTCGGCTTGCCTTACGTGGTTTTAAGGGATCCCAAGCCCTTTGACGAAAACACACTCAACTACAACTGGCAGATAAACAATACAAGCGCCTTCTCCCTTTACACAAACGAAACGGAAAACATAGACGAGGAAAGCGCCAATATTGCAGTATCGGCGGTTCTGCGTTTCCTCTCAAGAATGGGGATAATCAAATATCACTGCCACGGCGGATATATGTCCACTACCCTTGAGGAAAACACACTGATGCCTGTCAGGTCAACCACGGGCGGAATTTACCGAAGGATAAAGCGCCCCGGTGACGAGGTAGTACAAGACGAGGTTATGGCGGAGATACTTCACCCCTATGAAAATACGGTTTTAGAGGAGATAAAGGCGCCCTGCAACGGAATAGTGTTCTTTTCTCACAAGTCGCCGTTGGTTTCGGAGTCTACAGTGGTGTATAAGCTTATTAAGAGATTGAAAAATTGAACAGTGTATAAATAAAAACAATCCCTTTGATTTGGACAAGGGGATTGTTTTTTATAGCACAAAGCGGTTTCAGGTATTGTTGTTTTTTCTTGTGGGCTTAACCTCACACTCGAACTTAACATTATCGACTATTGTACCATAAACACTTTAATATAATTCAATCTTTTCACGAATTAAAGAAAGGACTTGACTGTTTATACTGCGCCCTTCAATTTCAGCAACATAGCCAATTTTGATTATTTCCTCATCTATTTGTAGATATACCTTTTTTAGACATAATTAACACCTCTTATTTATATATTGTTTTTATGGTAGGTTGTTGTGAATAGATATATCGTATATCTACAAAATTTTAGGGGGCTGTTTTCCGCAGCCCCCTATCCCTTATGTCATCTCCGACTTTTTAATTCCGAAAAATAATCTTAAAAATCCCGCCAAAAATTTTGGACTTTTTACAACTACGATTTTCATTATGTACCTCACTTTCCGCTCACTAACATTTTAACAGCCATATCCCCAAAGCTATAAGGGACAGTGCCAGCAAAACCAATGTGAACTTGGCGGACAGCAGACAAAGACAGAGCAGAGCCACGGCAAACAGAATTACTGACAGCTTTCTTTTCGTTTTACAGTTTCTATCTCTTCTCATTTTCCCACCGCCTTCATTACATATTATTCAAATACGGAATTTTGGTGAATGATAGGGCAAGCAGTCGTTAAAATTATGGTATTTATTTTTAAATCCGCCGTATAAATTTACTGTATGATAATGCTCCAAAGGAAAGGACGGTAAAATAAATGACGGCTAAGATAAAAGGAAGGGTAAAAGGCGCTTTTGAGGCTGCGGTAACAGAAAAGGCTATGGATTTGAACAAGGTTCAGGACAGTGAAACAGCTTTGTCAAAAGAAGTGTGGGAAATTCCCGATAAAAAAATAAAGGGAGAGAGTTTTTTCGAGAAAAGAACGAATACCTCTAAAAGGGAAAATATTTTTTCAAAAGAAGGAAAACTTTTCTTGGCGGAAAGATCAATTACCCCAAAAGAGAAATCTTCTCTGCAAACAGAAGGGAGCGAAAAAACACAGAAGGGAAGGAGTGCTTTGGATTTGAACGATGTACAAAAGTCAACGCTTGCCAACTATTCCTCCAAAGCAGAACGTGAGACTGACGGCGATGAGGAGGACAACAAGGAGATAGCCTTTTTCACAGAGCCAAAGTCGGTAAAAAGAAAAACACAAAGACACATATTCGCCTTTCAGGCAATATCCGCCGCCGCAGTGTGCCTTATTATGCTTTTGCTTAAATTATTCGCCCTGGAGCTGTACGATAATCTTCATCTCTATTATTTCAGGCTGTTTCAGTGGTAAGCTTTAAGCTGGGAAAAATACAAGTTTCCCTTGATTTTACCTTTTTTGCGGTTCTGGGCTTGGTTTGCGCCTTTGACAGCGGCGGGAACGGACTTCTGTACCTTGCAGCCTGTCTGTGCCACGAAACGGCTCATTTGGCGGTAATGGCGGTGAAGGGTCAGGTGCCTAAGGAAATAATTTTCAGCGGAGGCGGTATATGCATAAGACAATCCCAGGGCTTTTCCTTTGCGGTATTGGTGGCAGGTTCGGCGGTGAATTTTCTCCTTTTCGGGATCTTTCGTTTCGGGCTTGAACAGGACAGCATTTTTAAAATGATCTTTGCCGCCTCCAACCTTTGTGTGGGGGTTTTTAACCTTCTTCCAATGGGAGATCTGGACGGGAAAAGGCTGATAGAAGGGCTTCTGATAAAGAATTGCAGCTTAAAGACGGCTGAAAGAACAATAAATATCCTGCAAACGGTGACCTGCCTCCTATGGGGCGGACTTGTTCTGTATCTGCTGTTTAAGGGAGCGGTGAATTTAACGGCAGTATTTGTGATGATTTACATTTTTACCGTTGATTTTTTTCTTGAAATGAGATAAAATAGAGTATATATAAAGGAACAGATGAAAAATTTTCGCAAAATTTGAACTTTTTTCCTTCAAAAGACTTGCATTTATAACGTTTTAGTGGTATAATATTCAAGCATTTAGTACCGTTGCTTATTATTTCGGCACAGCATACAGTGTTCAAAACGCTTGCTGCCAAGTCAAAAAATAAGCAGTGTGAGTAATGCCCACCGCACAAGCGGCGACATTAACTATTGACAATCCGCTGCACATCTCTCTTTATGAGAGCCTTCCGCCTAAAATGCAAAGGGCGGTTATTTGTCCGAAACAAATCGGAAATTTGATGTATGATTGTCTGAAGAAATCGGAGGAAAAGAAAATGGACGCATTAAAGCTGATCGCACAGGACAGTATCAAGGCAGACGCTCCCAAGTTTGAGGTAGGCGACACTGTTAAGGTACATGTGAGAATCACCGAAGGAAACAAAACCCGTATTCAGGTTTACGAAGGCACCGTTATCGCAAAGAAGCACGGCGGCATTTCCGAAACCTTTACGGTACGCAGAGTTGCTCATGGCTGCGGCGTAGAAAGAGTATTCCCTCTTCACGCTCCCTCTGTTGAAAAGGTCGAGGTTGTAAGAATGGGTAAGGTTCGCAGAGCCAAGCTTTACTATCTCCGCGACAGAGTTGGCAAGGCTGCTAAAATCAAGAGCAAGTTCAATTAAAATGCGTTCGGCGTTTTTATCTGAAAGCGCCGAAAACGGAAAATTGACGGCTGCATTGCATATTTTCACCGAGCGGCAGTCCGCAGCGCTGTGGAGATAGGCAAGGCAGCTTTTTTCAATAAACAAGTAAGCAACACGCTTAAAGGGAGGTTTTGTAATGTCTGATGAAGAAAAGGATTTAGGCGGCTCCATGGAGGCCATTGACCCCGAAGAGTATAAAAAAATACTCCAACAGCCGAAAGAACCCGATCACAGCGATCTGGAGGATTTCGTCACTCCCATTGAGGTAAAAAGCACAAGACATCTTCAGATACAACAAGAACAGCTCGATAAGGAGAAGGCGAAGGAGGACGCGGCAAGGAATGCCCACGCTGCCGCCGATGAGGTTTTCGACTGGTTTGAAAGCTTGATCATGGCAGTGGTATTTATAGTAATACTGTTTACCTTTATCGTTCGAGTAAACACGGTAGAAGGCACATCTATGGATCCTACACTTAAGGAAGGACAGAAGCTGGTTGTAACGGATCTTTTCTATACCCCCTCTTATAATGACATTGTTATTATACAGGCAGCTAAACTGGACGGGGGAAAGCCCATAGTTAAGAGAATTATCGGACTTCCCGGAGATAAGATCAAAATCGATTTTGAAGCGGGCTTGGTATACCGCAACGGAGAACAGCTTGAGGTTGAGACCAAGAACGGCTTTATCTACGAGGAAGGACACAAGATCAATTCCTACACCAACAGAAACCTTGAAATGATTTCGGGAGAGGAATATACCGTTCCCGAGGATTGCTATTTCGTATTGGGCGACAACCGCAACGCCTCCAAGGACAGCAGAGATTTCAGCTCCATTGGATATATAGATATTGATTATATAGCAGGCAGAGCCATATTCTCGCTGTTTCCCCTTGGCACCGTTTGATTAGATGAGCAGATATAAACCGAAACATCTGATTGATAAAAAGTCAAACAGAAAAAGACGATTGTCAAAAGATACTGCTGAGAATACCGGTGATTTTTATTCCTACGTTCAGTATATAACGGAATCAGTATTGACGGCGTTTCTGCTGCTTATCTTTTGTATAAATGTCAGCGTTGTTGTGGGCAGCTCAATGAATCCCACCCTGATAAACGGAGACAGAATATTGGTAAGCCATATAGGCTATACCCTGCAGCATGGGGACGTGGTGGCTGTATGGGCGGCAAACCTGAATAACAGGGATACAGGAGAAAAGGGAGAGCTTATAGTCAAGCGTGTTATCGGACTTCCCGGAGATGTAATAGATATTGATGATAACGGAACTGTTTACCGCAACGGCGAGGCTTTGGAAGAGGATTATATCGAGCCTTTTGATGTTTACGAAAACAAGGGAAACGCGTCTTTTCCCGTGACTGTGGAGGACAACTGCGTTTTTGTGCTGGGCGATAACCGAAATCACTCCACCGACAGCAGATTTGTGGACACAGGCACTTCCGATATATACGTAGGCTGTATAGATCAAAGATATATTATGGGAAAAGCTGTTTTTTGCCTTTATCCCTTTGACAGAATGGGAGTTATAGAATGAGCTACGAGGGAAATATTCAGTGGTTTCCCGGTCACATGACCAAAACCCGCCGAATGATAGAGGCGGATCTGAAAATGGTGGACGCGGTTGTTGAAATTGTGGACAGCCGTATACCCGAATCCAGCAGAAACCCTATTATAAACGAGCTTATGGGGAACAAGCCCCGCATAATGCTCCTGAATAAATGCGATTATGCCGATGATAAGGTGACCGCTCAATGGAAAAAGTATTACAGCGAACAGGGCTTTTCCGTTTTGTGCTGCGACTGCCGAAGCGGGAAGGGAATCAAAAGCTTTGTGCCCTTGCTGAAAAATCTTTTGAGCGATGTGCTGCAAAAGCGCAGAGAAAAGGGAATGATCGGCAGAGCGCTGAGAGTAATGGTTCTGGGAATTCCCAATGTGGGAAAATCTTCATTTATCAACCGAATGGCAAATTCCAAAAAAACCGCAGTAGGCGACCGTCCCGGAGTTACAAGGGGCAAGCAGTGGGTCACAATCGACAAGGAAGTTGAGCTTTTGGATATGCCCGGCATTCTCTGGCCGAAGTTTGAGGATCAGGGAGCGGCGGAAAAGCTCGCCTTTACGGGAGCCATAAAGGACGATGTAATAGACGCGGAGGGCTTGGCGGACAGCTTGGGCGAATATCTTAAGGCAAATTATCCCGAAAGACTTTCCGAAAGATTTAAGCTGAAATCCCTTGACGGCAGGATATGCGAGCTTATCGCAAGGTCAAGGGGAATGATGATAAGCGGGGGAGAGCCCGACACCGAAAGGGCTGCAGCTGCGCTTTTAGATGAATATAGGAGCGGAAAAATTGGAAAAATCTCTCTTGAAGCACCAACAGTGTGAACAGCGGTTTGAGTATGACAGGGACAAGCGTAAGGCTCACGGCATAGTCTGCGGTATAGATGAGGCAGGCAGAGGTCCCTTTATCGGCAGAGTGTACGCTGCCGCTGTAATTCTTGATGACAAGGCATTTATAGAGGATCTGAACGACAGCAAAAAGCTTTCCGAGAAAAAAAGGGAAGAGCTTTTTGAGGAAATTACCAAAAAGGCGGTTTCCTACTCGGTTGGCTATGCCGAGGTGGAGGAAATAGAGGAACTTAACATTTTACAGGCTACATTTTTGGCTATGGAGAGAGCTGTCAAAGGATTATCGTCAAAGCCCGATCTTGCGTTGGTTGACGGAAACAGAACGCCCCCATTGCCTGTAAAAACCGAAACAGTGGTAAAGGGCGACAGCGTAAGTGCTTCTATTGCAGCAGCCAGCATTTTGGCAAAGGTGAGCCGTGACAGGTATATGAAGGAGATTGACAAAAGATATCCCGAATTCGGTTTTGCTTCCAACAACGGATACGGCACACAGGCACATATTGACGCTTTGATAAAATACGGAGTTACCCCCATTCACAGAAGATCTTTTTTGAGAAAAGCAGAAGCAAAATACGGTAAGTTTAAGGATTACAAGGAAATAAAAGAATGAGCGGAGGAGCAAGCGGAAACAAGGTCAGCGCGCCGAGAGGAAAAGCAGGCGAGGACGCGGTCTGTGAGTATCTGAAAAAGCAAGGCAGTATCATTATTAAAAGAAATTACCGCATACAGGGCGGAGAAATAGATATTATTTCCGAGAAGGACGGCTGTATCGCATTTACCGAGGTTAAAACAAGAAAATTCGATTCGTTTATAAAGGGCAGCGAGGCTGTCACAAAGGCGAAAATGAGAAGGATAATAAACACCTCGGAACAGTTTGTCATAAGCAATCCTCAGTATAAGGACAGAAAAAGGCGGTTTGATGCAGCATTTGTTACCGTAACCACCGATAAGCTCCCGCAGATACTCGGTATGGAGTATTACAAGGGATATTTTACACTGGCAGATCTGGAATGAAAGGAAAGAGATATGAACTACAAAAGCACAAGAGATAAAAGCATAAGCATAACAAGCGCACAGGCAATAGCACAGGGCCTTTCCGCAGAGGGCGGACTTTTTGTGCCAGAAACACTTCCCAAAATTACCGAAAAGGATATTCTTGCACTTTGCGATAAAAGCTACGCTGACAGAGCCTTTGACATATTCAAGCTGTTTTTGACCGATTTCATCGACGAAGAGATCCGCGGCTGCGTAACCAAGGCTTACGGCGATAATTTTGACACCGAAAGCATTGCCGATTTATCTCATCTTCTGACAGGAACCTATATTCTTGAACTTTGGCACGGACCCACCTGCGCTTTTAAGGATATGGCGCTGCAAATTCTTCCTCATCTGCTTACCGTTTCGGCGAAAAAGACGGTCCCCGACAAGAAGATCGCTATACTTGTGGCAACCTCGGGAGATACGGGCAAGGCGGCTCTGGAGGGCTTCAAAAACGTTGAGGGTACTACCATAAGCGTTTTCTATCCCGAAGAGGGAGTTTCAGATATGCAGAAGCGCCAAATGGCGACCCAAGAGGGCAACAATGTTTTTGTCTGCGCCGTAAAGGGCAACTTTGACGACTGCCAGAACGGAGTAAAAGCCATTTTCACCGATAAGGAAATGGCAAAGGCTCTTGAACAGAACGGCATAATGCTTTCCAGCGCCAATTCCATAAACTGGGGCAGACTTTGTCCTCAGATAGTATACTACATTTCCGCTTACGCCGAGCTTGTTAAAAATGAGGAAATAAAGTACGGCGAGAAGATAAACATTGTTGTACCCACAGGCAACTTCGGCAACATTCTTGCCGCATATTACGCAAAGGAAATGGGTCTTCCTGTTAACAAGCTGATCTGTGCTTCCAATGCCAACAATGTTTTGACAGATTTCATAAAAACAGGCGTTTACGACAAAAACAGAAAATTCTATACAACCGTTTCTCCTTCTATGGATATACTTATTTCCAGCAATCTGGAGCGCCTTTTGTATCATCTTTCGGGAGAGAACACGGAGCTTATCAATAATTGGTTCGGTTTGCTGAAGGAACAGGGAAAATATGAGGTTTCCGCCGAGGTCAAGGAGAAGATCTCACAGCTGTTTTACGCGGGCTGCTGCAATGACGACGAAACCAAGGCGTCAATAAAGGACTGCTTTGACAGCTATTCCTATCTTATGGACACCCACACGGCTGTTGCTTATAAGGTTTACAGCGATTACAGAAGGGAAACCGGGGACGAAACAAAAACCGTTATTGCCTCAACCGCAAATCCCTATAAATTCGGCGCAGCGGTTTACAGCGCTGTTGGAGGAGACTGCACGGGACTTGACGAATTTACTATAATAGAAAAGCTGGAGGAAAAGACGGGAACGGTTATCCCTCAGCCTTTGGCGGCTACCAGAAACAAGGAAGTCAGATTTAAGGGCGTTATTGACAGAGAAGCCATGCCCAAGGCAGTTATAGACTTCCTGAACAATCAGAAATAAAGCAGGGTGATGATTTGAGCTTATATGTTTTAGGGGATCTGCACCTGTCCTTCGGCACCGATAAACCTATGGATATTTTTAAGGGCTGGGACAATTATGTGGAAAGGATCACTGAAAATTGGAATAATCTGGTGACCGACGAGGACACAGTAGTGGTAAACGGCGATATATCCTGGGCGATGTCCTTGGAGGATACGGAAAAGGATTTTGAATACATCAACAACAAATTAAAGGGAAACAAGATATTTATTAAGGGCAATCACGACTACTGGTGGACAACTAAGGCGAAAATGGACAGCTTTCTGCTTAATAAGGGCTTTGACAGGATAAAGATACTCAACAACAATTCCTACCTTGTGGATGGGATAGCCGTCTGCGGCACAAGAGGGTGGATAAACGACGACGGACAGCCCTTTGACGAAAAAATACTGAACCGAGAGGCGGGACGAATGGAAGCCACCCTTGCCGAAGGGAAAAAAACGGGCGGTGAGCTTACAGTATTTATTCACTATCCGCCGATTTTCGGAGGAGAGAAAAATTACTATATTCTCGAAAAACTGAAAAAATACAATATTAAGCATTGCTACTACGGACATGTTCACGGACCCGCGCAGAAAAAAGCCTTTATCGGTGAGTACGAGGGTACCGAATTTCATATTGCGTCCTGTGATTGTGTGAATTTTACCCCTGTTCTTGTGAAGAAAGGAACGGAATGATCCTTTTGGTTTTATGAAAATTACATAAAATCGAAAAAATTTTTCAAAAAAGTATGGAAATATTTGCAAGTTTATGCTATACTATAAAATGACTGTAAAAATGGAGGATTTTTAAATGGAAATTATTTCTAACAACAAAACAGCAGTAAACACCTCAGAGGTTGTATACAAGCACTCTGCGGAAGAATTTGAGTCCGCTTTGCAGCTTGCTTACCTTAAAAAGAAGAAGAACATAACCGTTCCCGGTTTCAGAAAGGGAAAAGCTACCAGAAAAATGGTTGAAAGCCATTACGGCGAGCAGATTTTTTACGATGACGCAGTAAGCGAGCTGTACAGACAGCACATCGAAGAAGTTATCAAGGAAACAGGTCTTGACGTTGTAGATATGGCAAGCGTTGAGGTCACAGATGTAAGCAAGGAAGATGGAGTAACCTACAAGGCAGTGTTCACCACCAAGCCTGAGGTAAATATTTCCGATTATAAAGGAATAAAAGTAACAAAGGTTGTCAAGAATGTAACCGATGAGGATGTTGACAACGATCTGAAGGCACGTCAGAACAGAAATGCCAGAATTATTGACGTTACCGACCGTGCAGCCGTAAACGGCGATACTGTTGTATTCGACTTTGAAGGCTTTGTTGACGGCGTTGCTTTTGAAGGCGGCAAGGCTGAGAAGTTCAGCTTGGAGCTTGGCAGCGGTCAGTTTATTCCCGGCTTTGAGGATCAGGTCGTAGGTCACAATATCGGCGAAAACTTTGACGTAAATGTTACCTTCCCCGCTGACTATACGGCTGAAGAGCTGAGATCCAAGGAAGCAGTGTTCAAATGCTATATCCATGAGATAAAGGGCAAGGATTTGCCCGCTCTCGACGACGAGTTTGCTAAGGACGTCAGCGAATTTGACACTATCGACGAGCTTAAGGCTGATATTAAGAAAAACCTTGAGGAACAGGCAGTAAAGCAGGCTGATATGCAGGTTGACAGCGATATCAACAACACCCTTATCGAAAAGCTTGAGGGCGAAATTCCCGACGCTATGTATGAGCACAGAATCACAGAAATGGTTCGCGACTGGGAATACAGAAACAGATATCAGGGTATCACCGTTCAGGATTACCTTAAGTACACAGGCGCAACAATGGAGCAGTTCAGAGCTAACTTCAAGGAAGCAGCCGTTAAGCAGATCAAGCTCAGGCTTGCTCTTGAAAAGATCGTACAGCTCGAAAACATCACCTACACCGATGAGGAGCTTGAAAAGCACTATGCCGATCTTGCAGAAGAGCATAAAATGGAAGTTGACAAGGTTAAGCAGATTATTCCCGCTGAAAGCCTTGCTGACGACATAAAGGTTGAAAAGGCATTTGATCTTGTTAAGAACAGCGCAGAAATTGCGTCATAAGTACACCCATATCAAACATTATCACAATTATTGCGTAAGAAGGAGAGCAGACATTGAAAGAATTTATGAGCTTAGTACCTACCGTAATTGAGCAGACAGGCCGCGGAGAACGCGCTTACGACATTTATTCAAGACTTTTGAACGACCGTATAGTTATGCTTCACGAGGAAGTTAATGCTACCACTGCAAGCCTTGTTGTAGCGCAGCTTTTGTTCCTTGAGGGACAGGACGCAGATAAGGACATTCAGCTTTACATCAACAGCCCTGGCGGTTCCATTACGGACGGTATGGCTATTTATGATACTATGCAGTATATAAAGTGCGACGTTTCCACTATTTGCATGGGTATGGCGGCGTCCATGGGTGCATTCCTTCTGGCTGCGGGAACAAAGGGCAAGAGAATCTGCCTTCCCAACGCTGAGGTAATGATACACCAGCCCTCGGGCGGCACAGGAAGAGCGCAGGCGTCTGATATCGACATTGTGGCTAAGCACATTATCCACGTTAAGGAAAAGATGAACCACATGCTTGCCGATATGACAGGTCAGCCCTATGAAAAAATCGTTGCCGATACCGACAGAGACAACTATATGACTGCACAGGAAGCTCTTGAATACGGTATAGTTGATAAGATTTTTGATAAACGGCAATAAAATATAAAGCATGACCGCATCTATGCCCAAAAAGCATGGTGCGGTATTGCCGATATATGAGGTATTTATGTTAAAGTGTAATTTTTGCGGAAAAACAGAAGATTACGTTTCCAAGATGCTTGTGGGCAAAAACGGCGTTATCTGTAACGAGTGCGTTATAGCCTCTTATAATATGCTGTTGGAGGAGGGCGAAATACCCTACTATGAGCATGAGCAGAGAAACAAAAAGGATAAAGGAAAAAACGGCGGCAGTCTCAAAAAAGATGACCTTTTAAGACCTGCCGAAATAAAGGAAATACTTGACGAATATATAATCGGTCAGGACGAGGCTAAAAAGGTTCTGTCCGTAGCGGTTTACAACCATTATAAAAGAATTTTGTCGGGCAGCGATGAGGATAAGGAAATTGAGCTGCAAAAGAGCAACGTTTTGCTGCTTGGACCTACGGGTGTGGGAAAAACCATGCTGGCGCAGACCTTGGCAAGAATTTTGAACGTCCCCTTTGCCATTGCGGACGCAACCACCCTTACTCAGGCGGGCTATGTGGGCGAGGACGTTGAAAACGTGCTGTTAAGGCTTATTCAGGCGGCTGAATTTGATATTGAGGCAGCGGAAAAGGGAATTATTTATATCGATGAGATAGACAAAATATCCCGCCGTTCGGAAAATACCTCGATCACCAGAGATGTAAGCGGCGAGGGCGTTCAGCAGGCACTGCTGAAGATAGTGGAGGGCACTGTGTCCAATGTTCCTCCTCAGGGAGGCAGAAAGCATCCCAATCAGGAGTTTATTCAGATAAACACCAGAAACATTCTCTTTATCTGCGGCGGCGCATTTGAGGGAATCGAAAAGAACATCATTTCACGTATTCATTCCTCCGCTTTGGGCTTTGGCGCCGATGTGAGAAGCCAGAAGGAGCATACCTTGACCGAGGCTTTCCACGAGGCAGCACCCGAGGATCTTGTAAGATACGGCATTATCCCCGAGCTGGTAGGCAGACTTCCCATTATGACAGTGTTGGATGAGCTGGACGAGGAGGCACTGATAAAGATCCTCACCGAGCCGAAAAATGCTTTGATAAAGCAGTACACCTATCTTTTCGGCTTGGACGGCATTGAGCTGGAAATTCAGCCCGAAGCTTTGAAGGAAATCGCAAAGAAGGCTGTTGAAAGAAAGACGGGCGCAAGAGGACTTCGTTCCATAGTTGAGGAGGTTCTCTCGGAAACCATGTTTGACGCTCCCACCGATGAAACTATCACCAAGGTAATAGTTACGGCTGATAACGTTAAAAACGGCACACAGCCCGAAAGAATTCACGAAAACAAAAAACAGGGAATTACCGCAAGGAAAACATCCAAAAAGAATGCGGGCTGATTGCCCTGACAAAGAAAAACCACGATTTTACCAATTTATTTTGGGGAATTGTGGTTTTTCGATAATATGCGATTTTTGCATTGCCAAAATGCCTGAATTATGATACAATATACAAAAGCATAAAAAGGAAGGAAATGAAAATGGATAACGAGCTTGTACTTGTCATTGACTTTGGAGGTCAGTATAATCAGCTGATTGCAAGAAGAGTAAGAGAACACAACATTTACTGCGAGGTAATTTCCTACAAAACTCCCGTGGAGGAAATCAAGACGAAAAATCCCAAGGGTATCATCTTTACGGGAGGCCCCAACAGCGTATATCTGGATACTTCTCCCAGAATGCCCAAGGAAATTTTTGAGATCGGCGTTCCCATTTTGGGAATATGCTACGGAGCGCAGTTTTTGGTTTACGGTCTTGACGGCGTTATCGGCAAGGCAAACGAAAATTCCGCCGCCGAGTTTGGAAGAACGGATTGTAATTTCAACACAGACTGCCCCATCTTTGACGGACTTCGTCAGCAGTCGGTGGTATGGATGAGCCACAATGACTACATAGAAAAGCTTCCCGAGGGCTTCACAGCAGCAGGACACAGCGACAAGTGCCCCTATGCTGCCATAGCAAACAATGAGAAAAAGTTTTACGGAGTACAGTTCCACCCCGAGGTAAACCACACTGAGCAGGGAAAGGAGATTTTGGGCAATTTCCTGTACAAGGTCTGCGGCTGCAAGGGCGATTGGACAATGGAGAACTATGCCAAGACCGCCATTGCGCAGATCCGTGAAAAGGTAGGAAAGGGAAAGGTTCTTCTGGCTCTTTCGGGCGGCGTTGACAGCTCAGTAGCCTGCGCACTCCTGTCTAAGGCGGTTGGTGATCAGCTTACCTGCGTTTTTGTAGATCACGGCTTTATGCGCAAAAACGAGGGTGACGAGGTCGAGGCGGCGTTTAAAGATTGGAACGTGAATTTCATCAGAGTTGACGCTTCTGACCGTTTTATAGGCAAGCTTGAAGGAGTTTCCGACCCCGAAACAAAGCGCAAGACAATAGGCGAGGAATTTATAAGGGTATTTGAGGAGGAAGCCAAGAAGATAGGCAAGGTGGATTGTCTTGTACAGGGAACAATTTATCCTGACGTTATCGAAAGCGGCTTAGGCGACGCGGCGGTTATCAAATCCCACCACAATGTAGGCGGACTTCCCGACTGTGTTGATTTCAAGGAGATAATCGAACCCCTCAGACTGCTGTTCAAGGACGAGGTGAGAAAGCTTGGTATAGAGCTGGGTCTTGCGGACTATCTTGTTTGGCGTCAGCCATTCCCCGGACCCGGACTTGCTATAAGAATAATCGGTGATATTACAAGGGAGAAGCTGCACATACTTCAGGACGCGGACTATATTTTCCGTGAAGAAATCGCAAATGCGGGGCTTGACCGCAGCATTAACCAATATTTTGCGGTGCTTACCAATATGCGTTCAGTTGGTGTTATGGGGGACGGAAGGACTTATGATTATACCTTGGCATTGCGCGGGGTAACTACCACCGACTTTATGACGGCGGATTTTGCTCGTATTCCTTATGAGGTTTTGGAGAAGGTCAGCGTTAGGGTTGTTAATGAGGTTGATCATATCAATAGAGTGGTTTATGATGTTACTTCTAAGCCGCCAGCTACTATTGAGTGGGAATAGTAGCAAATGTCATGGGGCAATGTAATTTATTCTAAAATAGGGCAATTTTCTTAGCCCCCCAACATAGAAAAATACGACCTTGCGTCATAGGACGCAGGGCCGTATTTTTGTCCTTCGGACTATCCCTAATCTGCATAAACACTAAGAAATATGGAAT
This sequence comes from uncultured Ruminiclostridium sp., assembly GCA_964636555.1. Lineage (GTDB taxonomy): Bacteria > Bacillota > Clostridia > Oscillospirales > Ruminococcaceae > Ruminiclostridium_E. The sequence goes on along the minus strand of CAZWRZ010000014.1, from coordinate 20,729 downwards.
ATGCTGTTTAAAAAACTTCAAAAGAAAGCACCATGGAGTGGGGGCATTTTTTTAGCGTACAGGATAAACGATTTTGCCCTTTACAGAATAAATTACATTGCCCCACGACAGCAATGCAGCTACAAACGGCTTAAATACGTTGTTTTATGGCGTTGAGATACCGATGTGGCAACATTTGAATTACTTTATAAAATTAATCCCTAACTGATTTTTTGTAAATCGGTTAGGGATTTTACTATTTATTTGTTTCAAATGTTTTTAAAGTTTCGCCTTTATCAGTTTTCCATTGTTGCGGACCGCTTATACTGTATCCTGCTGCAAAAGCCGCTGCTGCCGATGAACTCGAAAACAATTTATCATTTTGTAAAATATTATCTTTTATTTCACCAGACATACGGCTTTGTTCAACTTTTTTCTTAATGCCATTGTTAAGTGATTCGGAAGCAACCTTGTGAATAGCAGAACCTTTCAACAATATAAAACCATCTGAAGTTGGCATACCGTATGCCTTTCCTGTTCCAGCAGCTAAAGAAAAGATAACGTCATCTTTTTTCTTAATTGACTGATTTTCAGAATACTTTTCAAATGCTTTATGTCCTAAAGCATTTATAAGTATTTTGGCATTAAATATAAATTCTTCAAGCTCGGCTTTCTCTGCTTCGGATACTGAAGACTTTGTTGGAGTGTTACTGTTATCGATAGAATATCGGTCGCATTCTTTCGCTATACCATAAAATTGATTTTCTAAGTATTTAATATGGGCTTTATTTAAATTTGAATCTTTGCTTATGAACGCTATTGCTTCGTTCCAATTATCTTTTTTCTCCAAATGTTGCTTTAATCTTTTTATAATATCTTCAGCTTCTCCGATGTAAATAAGAGGTTTATCTTTTTCTTCATCATAACCAAATAAGAAATATACTCCCGGTGAGGATAATTCTTCTCTGTTTTCGCTTTCTTTTATCATGCTTCTTGGTATTTTATAAGCAATGCCTGTCCAATTAGATAGTTCACATATCCAACGCCCGTTTGGAGTGCCGTCAACTAAAAATAGTTTGATTACTTTTCCAAATGCCATACAATCACTCTCCTATTTATTTCTATTATTTGTAGGATACTTATATCTCCAACCATCATATTTCTCTTTAGAAATCTCACCATTACAGTATCTCTCTGCTATTCCCTGCCAAGCAGAACATTTCAAGCATAGTGAGAAATTCCGTGCCGTTATCCTTGTCCAAACGAATACATACTTCATCGGAAAGCTTGTCAATACGCAGATCATATAAATCTTCCAAAGTAAAGAGAGTGTACATTACTCTGTTATTGCTTTCAATATCGGGAACATCAAGCACTTAGGGTGCAACCTCTAATACCTCCGCAAGCTTGTTTGTTAAGTCAGCTTTTGGAGTTCTTGTTCCCGATTCATATGAGCTATGCTAATGTCAGCAGTTAGTTCGGAAAATCCAATATGTAAGCCTAAAAATTTCTGTGTCATGCTTCTCAAATTGCGAATAAATTGTATTCTTTCACCAATACCCCTTCAAATTGCCTCAGTGTATTTTTTACATATTATAACATATCTGCTTTTGTTTGTCAAAATAGTTGAAATGAAAAATGTACCCTTGACAACCACATTTTTAATTATTTTCACAAAACCTATTGACAAAACTGATATAACTGTATATAATAAATATACACAGAATAGGCAGAGGTGACAGCGTGAATATTTTAATCGACAATAAAAGCGGAGCGCCGATTTACGATCAAATATATTCTCAGATCAAGAGCCAGATAATCAGCGGAGCGCTGAAAGAAAACGATATGCTGCCTTCTATCCGCAGCTTGGCAAAAGACCTCCGTATCAGCTTTATTACCACAAAGCGTGCTTATGAAGAGCTTGAAAAGGAAGGATTTATATATACTATTCCTGCGAAGGGCTGTTATGTAGCACCCAAGAATGTTGAACTGATACGGGAAGAAAATCTGAAAAAGATCGAGGAACATATTGACCGGATAGTACAGCTTGCCGCTACCTGTAATCTGAGTAACGAAGATGTACTTGAAATGGTGAAATTCAGTCTGGAGGAACAAGAATGAATGCACTTGAAATTAAAAATCTGACAAAATCTTTTGACGGCTTTAAGCTGGATAATTTGAGCCTTACACTGCCAAGCGGCTGCATTATGGGGCTCATAGGCGAGAACGGAGCCGGTAAAAGCACCACTATCAAGCTGATCCTCAATATGCTCCGCAAGGACAGCGGCACTATAACTATACTTCGCAGAGATAATGAGGACAATATTCAGCTTACCAAAGAGGACGTGGGTGTCGTTATGGACGAGGTGGGCATTCCCGAATGTATGACCGCCAAGCAAGTGGGAAATGTAATGAAGCACACCTTCCGTAATTGGAATGATGCTGAATACAAAAGGCTTCTCACAAAGCTGTCACTACCCGATAATAAGCCCTTCAAGGACTTTTCCCGCGGCATGAAAATGAAGCTGGGCATTGCCGTAGCCATGTCCCACGGCAGCAAGCTCTTACTGCTTGACGAAGCCACATCGGGACTTGACCCCGTTGTCCGTGATGAGGTGGTGGAGATGTTCAGCGACTTCACAAGAGATGAGGATCACTCTATCCTGATCTCCTCCCATATCGTCAGCGATCTGGAAAAGCTGTGCGATTATATTGCATTTCTCCATAAGGGAAAACTGCTGCTTTGCGAGGAAAAGGATCTGCTTCTCGCTCAATACGGCATCATTCACTGTACAGCGGAGCAGTTAAGGCGGCTTCCACCGAATGCAGTCAAGTACAGGAATGAATCCCCCTATGGCGCAGAGGCAATGGTCTTGCGTGATGCAGTACCTTCTGGTATAAATATCAGTCCTGTCAGCATTGAAGAACTGTTTGTGTTTATGGTAAAGGAGGCTAAATGAGATGAAAGGACTTCTTTTAAAAGATTTATATATGACAGTGAAATATTGCAGGATCTACCTGCTCATCGCGGTGGTCTTTATTGCCGTATCCTTTGCGGGCAATGACAACTTGTTTTTCATATTTTATCCCTGCTTTTTCTGCGGAATGATACCTGTCAGCTTGCTTGGCTATGATGAACGGAGCCGGTGGCTGCAGTACAGTGATACTCTGCCCTACACCAAGGAGCAGATCGTTTCCTGCAAATATGTGATCGGGCTTATGGCTCAGATCGTTATGCTGATCCTTACGGCAGCTGCGCAAGCGGTAAGAACAAGCGCAAACGGAACATTTGAACTGAAGAATTATATTGTTCTTATGCTGACGATACTGATGATTTCTATGGTAACTTCCTCTATCAGTCTTCCCGCTATGTTTAAATTCGGGGTTGAAAAAGGCAGGATCGCTTATTATGTTATGGTGGGCGTAATATGTGCCGCGGGCGGCGCAGCATCAAGCGTTTTCGGAGCAGACTTTCAGGCAGAATTCCGATCGGATATTTTTATTCCTGTCCTCTGTCTTGTCGGAATTGTAATATATGCTCTGTCGTGGTGTATGTCCATTGCGTTCTATAAAAAGCGGGAATTATAACAGCGTTCTTATGCCGAAAGGAGGAAGCAGCACCATGAAAAATACAAAATGCTGCCCTAAATGCAGCTCGAATAATATTGTCCGTGTTCCCGATAATGCGCATCGCTATCTGGCAAACAGCATTGCCATAACTAACATTGCATGGGTCAGGAGAATTCCCGTAGCCCGTTATGTCTGCTGCGACTGTGGGTATGCGGAGGAATGGGTGGAAATGCAGAATGAGCGCAATGAGATAAAAAGAGCCTTTGGGTAAAAAGAGGAACAGTAAATTTTGACCGAAGTCAGTCACAACAATAATGTGGAGCATAGCGGTGTGCTATGCTCCACAAATCATGTAAATAATTGAAAGCAAAAGTGTAAATTTCGTTGAAAATTACACACATATATTATACCATAAGACGACACAAAAAACAAGACTTGTATTTCACCGCATTTTCTGATAGAATGTAAAAACATCATCTATTACTGCGGGAGGTATAAAATGGAGTTTTTTCACGGAACAACAGTAGGAGGACTATCAGAACTAAAACCCTATGCTTCTACCTTTTCCAATTTAAATGAGCCTGTAGTCTATCTGACGACAAGCAGACAATTAGCATTACATTATATTTGGGATATGAAAAGGATTGGCGTGAAAATGCCAATGCTTGATATTCGTAATGACGGAACTCTTGTCTTTCAGGAAATGTTCAGCGGCGCTTTGGAATATTTTTATAAAGGAGTTTCGGGATATATTTACCGCTGTATCGGTGACTATGAAATAAATTCTGATGTTGGAGTAAACACTTGCGCAGTCTCCAAAACTGCCGTTCCTGTTACAGATTTTGAGTTTATCGAAGATGCTTATAAGAGCATTATTAGCTATGGCGAAAAAGGAACATTCATTTACGAAAGATATGAGGATCTGCCTCAGTGGCGTATTGACGTTATTCGGGGACAAATCGTCAGGTTTATTAAGAGAAATAACTTATTAAACGATATAAGCGCACCAAGCAGATTTATTCAGGAAAAATTTCCTCAATACTGGAATGAGGCAAAAGTCCTAAATGATTGTGGGTTATTATAATTTTTGAAATATTGTTTATCATGATACAATCAAAGTGACAATAATAATTTGAAAGGAGCAAAAATATGTCAAGACAAATACGCACTTCTGCAAAAGCAGTTATATTTCAAGATGGAAAATTACTCGCAATAAAGCTCAATGACGGCAAAGAGGAATGGTACATCTTACCCGGAGGAGGTCAGGACGGTGAGGAAGTGCTTCCCGAGACCGTTGAACGAGAGGTAAGAGAAGAGGCGGGAATAGAGGTTAAGTGCAAGGATTTGCTTTTTGTTATAGAGGGAGTTCACGGCGAGAGCTTTCACAGAGTTGATTTGGTTTTTCTGTGTGATTATATTGGAAAATCAAAAAATGCAGAGCTTTATAACGATACCAACCAAGTTGGCTTTGATTGGCTGGATCTGTCAGAATTGAACAGACTGCCTTTATACCCGTCAAAGCTTCGCCGTCCGATAATGAATTTTTATGAGGGAAAAGAGTACGCAAAGTATCTTGGAAATGAAGAAGTAGGTGATCCCGAATGCTTAGAATAGATGAATATATCAATAATTTAATAGTTTTATTAAAAGATGCTTTTGGCGAAAGACTGATCTATATAGGCTTGCAGGGCAGTTATCTTCGGGGAGAGGAAACCGAAAGCAGTGATATTGATATTATGGCTGTGATTGACAGTATTTCGGTCGAAGATTTGAAAACCTATCAAAAAGCTCTTGTTACGGTAGGAAATTTTGAAAAGTCCTGCGGTTTTATCTGCGGAAAATCCGATTTGGAGCATTGGAATCCGTTGGAAATATGCCATTTGCTGAATACTACGAAGGATTACTATGGAGAATTAAAAAAGCTTGTTCCCAAATATACCGATGAAGACGAAAGAAACTATATAAAATTAATCTTGAACAATCTATATCACGAGATTTGTCACCGTTATATACATGCTGACAGGGAGTACAATATTTCAAGATTGCCTATAACCTGTAAATCGGTATTTTTCATTATGCAGCATTTGTATTATTTAAGAAGCGGCAATTTTATTCAGACAAAACGTGAATTGCTTGAATGTGTACAAGGCGAGGATAAAACTGTTTTGGAATTGAGTATGTCATTACAAAATCATGGTGACTATGATTTTGACAAAGCCTTTGACCTGTTGTTTAACTGGTGTCAGAATGCGTTATTGAGAATATGACAAATAATAAAACTGCTCGGCTATGTACATCATAACCGAGCAGTTTTATTATTGAATTAGAACAATGTTCAAGCTATTCAATTACAGCTGAGGACCTGCGGAAACCAAAGCCTTACCGTCCTCGTTGCCCTCATACTTAGCAAAGTTCTTAACAAATCTTCCTGCCAGATCCTTTGCCTTTTCTTCCCACTGAGCTGCGTCAGCATACGTATCTCTAGGGTCAAGGATCTTGGGATCAACACCGGGAAGCTCTGTAGGTACTTCAAAGTTGAAGTAAGGGATCTTCTTGGTGGGAGCCTTTTCAATATCGCCGTTAAGAATAGCGTCAATGATTCCTCTGGTGTCCTTAATGGAAATTCTCTTGCCTGTTCCGTTCCAGCCTGTGTTTACGAGGTATGCCTTTGCGCCGCTCTTTTCCATTCTCTTAACCAATTCCTGAGCGTACTTGGTGGGGTGCAGCTCAAGGAATGCCTGACCGAAGCAAGCGGAGAAGGTAGGAGTAGGCTCGGTGATTCCGCGTTCTGTACCTGCAAGCTTAGCAGTAAATCCGGAAAGGAAGTAATACTGTGTCTGCTCGGGAGTCAGTACGGAAACGGGAGGAAGTACGCCGAATGCGTCAGCGGAAAGGAAGATAACGTCCTTCGCTGCGGGGGCGGAAGAAACGGGTCTTACGATCTTTTCGATATGGTTGATAGGATAAGAAACACGGGTGTTTTCGGTAACGCTCTTGTCCTTAAAGTCGATCTTGCCGTTTTCGTCAAGAGTTACGTTCTCAAGCAGTGCGTTCTTCTTGATAGCGTTATAAATATCGGGTTCGGATTCCTTGTCAAGGTCGATAACCTTAGCATAGCAGCCGCCTTCAAAGTTGAATACTCCGTTGTCGTCCCAGCCGTGCTCGTCGTCGCCGATAAGCAGTCTCTTAGGATCGGTGGAAAGTGTTGTCTTGCCTGTGCCGGAAAGACCGAAGAAGATAGCGGTGTTCTTGCCTTCCATATCTGTGTTTGCAGAGCAATGCATGGAGGCGATGCCCTTCAAAGGCAGATAGTAGTTCATCATGGAGAACATACCCTTCTTCATCTCACCGCCGTACCAAGTGTTGATGATAACCTGCTCGCGGCTGGTGATGTTGAATACAACTGCAGTTTCGGAGTTAAGACCCAGCTCCTTGTAGTTCTCTACCTTAGCTTTGGAAGCGTTGTAAACAACGAAATCAGGCTCAAAGCTTTCCAGCTCTTCAGCAGTGGGCATGATAAACATATTCTCAACGAAATGAGCCTGCCAAGCTACTTCCATAATAAAGCGGATAGCCATTCTTGTATCCTTGTTAGCACCGCAGAATGCGTCAACAACATACAGCTTCTTGTTGGAAAGCTCGTTCTTGGCAATATCCTTGCAGGCATTCCAAGCCTCCTGAGAAGCGGGGTGGTTGTCGTTCTTGTATTCGTCGGAGGTCCACCAAACGGTGTCCTTGGAGTTTTCGTCCATTACAATAAACTTATCCTTAGGTGAACGACCCGTGTAGATACCCGTCATAACGTTTACTGCGCCAAGCTCGCTGACCTGACCCTTTTCGTAGCCTTCAAGAGCAGGATTTGTCTCTTCCTTGAAAAGCTCTTCGTAAGAGGGATTGTGTACAATTTCCGTGGTGCCGGTAATACCGTACTTTGTTAAATCAATTTTGCTCATACAGTTTGCCTCATTTCTTTAAATTTTTCTTTGGCGGATCACACCGCAATATCCTGCTGTATAACAGCAAGCGTTTATAATAATTATAACACTTTTTTTTCTTCTGTCAAGAGATTTATAAATCCTCGTCCAAGTTTTCTATCTCCTGCAAAATATCCTTCTTTCTTTCAAAGAACAGCATATCCTTATTATGCTTGAAATACTCGTCACAGCCGTATTTTCCGATAAAATGAGCACAGTAGTTGCTTACCGTAAGCTCTGTAACCAATATCAACAGCTCCTGACTGCCTGTTCCGAAAGCTTCTTCGCAGAACTTGAACATATTTGTGAGATTTTCGCCTGCTTCGGCGGCATTTTTTGTGACAGCCTTTTTCCTCTTGTCAAAATCCGCTTTTACCAATTTGAAAGCGGCATCTGTGGCGTCGATCTCCTTTTTCGTCATTTCCTCTGCCTGCTCGTTCAGATAAGTAATGGTAAGATTAAGCACATACTTGCGGTCGTCGGAAAGCTTACCTGCCATTTTGCTTGTCTTGATCTCCTTTTCCTTGGCGGCTATCTGCCTTTGAACAGCGTCCAATGGCTTCGGGTCAAGGGTAAAGTCATATTTCATCAGCTTAAGACATTCCATAAGCTCACTAACAGCGCCGTCGGAGGTGAAGATATCCCTTGTTTTGCCGATAACGAAATCCACCAGCAAGCCAAGTAAGGACAGTCTTTCATCGAACTTTGCCGCCTTGGCACGCTCTGTGATCTCCTTTCCTGCCTTGCCCTCCATGATCTTGTCAACCTGATAATCCGACTGATACTTCTTGAACAGGTCGTAATAAACGGCAAAGCTCTTTGCGATCTTATTATTCTGTATATACTGGGAAACAAGCTGTTCGGTAACGTGGAATTCTTTCTGCTCATACAGCTTTATCATATCCGAAAGATCTATCCAGCCTCTGGCGGTAACAAAGCTTTTTCCGTCAACGGTGGTTTCTATCTTGTAAAAATCGTCCTTCTTGATGTCAAGATAGGTGGTAATGGCAGGGTGAGTAGCCTTAGCAAGCGCATATTCCTTCCATACCTCATAATCCGCCTCAACGTCAAGTCGCTTTAATCTGTCCCAAGTAACTATGTCAAATTCGCGGACAGAGTTGTTGTATTCGGGCGGATTTCCCGCGGTAACCACTATCCAGCCCTTGGGAACGGCGTGTCTTCCAAAGGTTTTGTATTGCAAAAACTGCAGCATGGAGGGGGCAAGAGTTTCGGAAACGCAGTTTATTTCGTCAAGGAACAGAATTCCCTCCTTAACGTCGGTATTCTCCATAATATCATAAACCGAGGCTATGATCTCGCTCATAGTGTATTCGCTGACGCTGTATTCCTCTCCGCCGTAGGTCTTTTGTACAATAAAGGGCAGACCCAGCGCCGACTGTCTTGTGTGGTGTGTCATAGAGTAGCTTACAAGACCGATCTGCAGCTCCTGTGCTATCTGCTCCATAATCGCGGTTTTGCCTATGCCCGGCGCTCCCATAAGGAAAATAGGGCGCTGTCTCTCAACAGGTATAACAAGGTTGCCGAACTGATCCTTGGTAAGATACGCCGACACCGCGTTTTTAATATCGTCCTTTGCTTGCTTGATGTTCATTTTGTATGTTCCTTTCTGTTATGTTTTCATTTATGTTAATCTTCTTTTATATACTCATATTTTATCCCTGCGTCCCTGCAGTATATTTCTGCGTAAGATCCTTCATGCACATACGCCGTAAGCTTATTACAGCCGAAAAAAATGTTTTCCGATACATTGCCGGCAATCTTTACAAGGGAACGGGGAAGCTCGATCCTTTCCAGCTTGGTGCAAAGATAAAAGGCATAATCGCTTATCTCCCTTACCCCCTCACACAGTTTTACCGATTTAAGCTCTCTGCAGTTGTAAAAAGCCGAACCGTCAATTATTTTGACATTCCCACCAATAACAATATCCTTTATCTTTGTTGAATAAAGCATTCCGCGGCTTATTGCGGTGAGCTTTTCGGGAATATTGACCTCGGTCAGCATATCACAATCAATAAATGCAAATGCCGCAATATGTTCAATGGTATCGGGAAGTGTTATTTTGGTTATTTCCTTATGCTTTGATTTCTTGAATCCGGGTTCAAAAGTACTGAACCCCAAAGCGGTCACAATACGGTTTCCTATTTTTCCGGGAACAATGACCTCGGAGCTTTTTCCCTTGTAGGCTTTGATAATTATGGTGTTATCCTCACGCTTTTTGAACTTCCATGTCTTCCTTAATTCCCTTGCGGAATTTGGATTGGCGTTCAATGTCCTTTCAGCTTCCTTTTCAGCCGCTTCCTGTTCGGCTTTAAGGTCGGCGGTGCGGTTCTTGAAATCAAGCAGCCACGCCAAACTTTCGTTTTTATTGTTATCCATAGCGTATTTTATCATATAGTCACGCCTTTTCGGGTGCTTAAGCCAGCCTCGTTCCTCAACAATAGCAAGGCAGGAGATGGCTTCATTATGGATAATTGCTTTCAGGATCGTATTTTTATTAAAGCCTATAAAGTGTTCAAGGATAAATTCAAGACATTCGGGATAAACGGTGCTTTCAAAAGAGACGTCCAATAATATCCGATCTATCTTTATTGTTTCGGCATTCATTTCTTCGAGTACAAGTCCGTAAAGCTCGGTAAAGTTTTTGACCTTTATGCTGTACATAAAAACAGACGGCACTGCAAATAACCTTTGACAGTCCTCCGAAATACTAACTCCATACTTTTTCAGGACATCATAATATTCCCTGTAATTGTATCCGATCGAGCAATAAAGCAGTCTTTTGGGGATAACGCCTGTTTTTTCTGCATTGCCGCAAAGGCAGTCCAGCACTTCCGAAAGCTGTGACACAGGCAGATATTCCTTTTCTTTTAAATGGCGCAGTCCGTTATACTCTAACTGAGTTTTTGAGAAAAGCAAAAGCGAAAAGTCCGCTTTTGGTTCTCCCTCAACAAATCTGTTCCAATTATCAACAGGAAAGTTTTCGTCTTCTCCGGGATAACGAAAGCTCGCCCCGCATTCCACCAGCGCCTTAACCATATCAAGCCCTCGGAAAACACACGCCAGCCCGAGAGCAAGTCCCGAAAACTCAACTTCGCCCAATTCCTTGTAAATCTTTCTCACATTATCGGGCGTTTCCGACAAAATCGCATCTTCCAGCCGTTTTTCTTTCTCTTCCTCAGTCAGTTCCTCTCACTCCTATTCCAATATATTTTATACTTTTATGCCAATAAAATCAAGTGTTTGTTTTTATGCTAATTTTCATCTAAATACTCATACTTTATTTTAGCATTTTCACAGTACCTCTCCGCATAAGATTCCCTATAAACATAAGCCGTCAGCTTATTACAGCCAAAAAAAGGATTTTCGCCCGTAATTTTCACAAGTGAGCGGGGAAGCTCGATCCTTTCCAGTACTGTACAAAGATAAAACGCCCCCGAATCTATCTTCCTCACTCCCTCACAAAGCTTTACCGTTTTCAGACCACGGCAGCCGTAAAATGCCACAGGGTTTATTTTCCTGATATTTCCGCCGATAACGATGTCTTTTATCCCCGTTATATCCAGCATTCCCTTGCTGATCTTGGCAAGGCTTTCGGGAATATTGATCTCCGTCAGCTTTTTGCACATAAAAAATGCAAATTCTCCCACATACTCAACGGAATCGGGAAGCGTCACCTTGGTAATGTTTTTTCTGACCTCCCGCTGCGCTTCTCTTATCCCCTTTGCCTCGGAGGAAAAAGCGTAATCTCCTATTGCGGTGACAATATCCTCTCCTATTTTTTGTGGAACAACAATCTCAGAGCGGTTTCCCTTGTAGCCCGTTATAATAATTGTGTTATCCTCACGTTTTTCAAACTTCCATAGCTTCTTTAATTCGCCTATAGAATTTGGGTCGGCATTCAGCGCCCTTTCCGCTTCCTTTTCCGCTTTTTTCTGTTCGGCTTTGATATCGGCAGTGCGGTTCTTGAAATCCAGCAGCCAAGCCAGACTTTCGGCTTTCTCCCTATCCGAGGCATACTGTATCATCTCGTCGCGCTTTCTCGGAAGCTTGAGCCAGCCGTATTCCTCCGCAATGGCAAGACAGTCCACCGATTCGCAGTCGATCAAGGTTTTCATTATCTTGGTCTGGTTCATATTTGTTTTGGCGAAATGTTCAAGAATAAATCTGAAGCTCTCAGTGGAAAGAACATTTGGCAGATAGCTTTGAAAAAAGGTAACATTTCCCTTTATCTTTTCTCCGCCAAGCTCCTCCGAAATCATTCCGAATACCTTTAAAAATCTTTGCGGATTCATATTATAGGCAGAATTTGAGGCGTTTTTGAACAGCCATGAAACGTCCTGTGAAATGCTTGCTCCGTGCTTTTTAAGTATTCTGTAAAACTCCTCGTTTCCGTCCATTATTGAATAGTACAGCAGTCTTTGAGGAAAAATTCCAGTTTTCTCGGCATTTTCGCAAAGGTAATCCAGCACCTTTGTCCGCTCCGAAACGGGAAGCTTTTTTCGCCCTTTCAAAAGCTTGGTGGGCTTATTCTGCACTGAATATTCTCCTCCAAGAACAAGCAGGGAAAAGTCAAATTCGGGATCTTCACCGTCAATGTATCTGTAATGAATATATATTCGATCAGCGTTAAGAGCTTTATCTTCTTTGGAATAACAAAAATTTGCACCGCATTCCACAAGCGTCCTCACCATATCAAGACCCCGATACAGACAGGCTATTCCTAAAGCATGAGCGGTAAAACCGATCTCGCCCAATTCCTTATAAATTCGCCTTACTTCTTCGGGAGTTTCGGATATCACCGCCTGTTTTAACCGCTCCGCCTTTTCCTTATCGGTCGTCATTTTTCACTGTCCTCCTTATAAACAAACTTCACCTTGTTATGTTCGCAGAATTTCTCGGCGTGTGGTGCATTAGGCACTGCAACGGTAAGCTTGGGACAATTAGCGCTATGGAAAAGAAACACCCTCCACCACCTGCACTCCTCCTTGAAATAACTCAGAGTAGAGGGCAGCTCAACATATTCCAGCTCTCCCAAACCGTCAAGCATACTGAAAGCGTTAGCCTTGATCTCGCTGACTCCCTCGGGAACAATTACGGTTTTAAGCCGATAACAATCCCTGAAAGCATACTCTCCGATATACCTCACGCTTCTCGGAATATTCACACTCTCCAAAGCTAGCAGCTCACAAAATGCGCTTGTGCCGATCCTTACCAATCCATCGGGCAGCACTATCTTTGTGATAGTTCTTCGGAAGTTCCGCGTGGGATCCTTTATCCTGGGCGCATAGGGAGAAAAAGCCCAATCGTCGATCTCCGTCACCCTGTCCTCTCCGATCTTGGCAGGAACTACAATAGAGGTGCTGTTTCCCTTGTAGCCCGTGATCTTCAGTGTGCCGTCCTCTTTCTTTTTAAAGCTCCAATTCTTTTTTAATGACGAAAGGGAATTGGGGTCGGCGTTCAGCTCCCTTTCCGCTCTCTTTTCCGCTCTTTCCCGCTCTGCCCCCAGGTCTGCTGTGCGGTTCTTGAAATCCAGCAGAAAAGCTACGCATTCGGTCTTGTCCTTTCCCGTGGCGTACTCTATCATCTCGTCACGCTTTTTGGGCAGTTTGAGCCAGTCGTGCTTTGCGCACAGCTCAAGGCAGGGAACGCGGTCAAGGTCAATAAACATCTTCATGAGCTTGCCCTTGTTCATTTTCTTCTGGTTGAAATTCTCCAAAATAAACTTAAAGAATTCGGACTGTATAAACCGCTTGCGGTTCACGTCCCAAAGCCATTCGGTGAAATGCAGCTTTTGTTCTCCGCCTATTTCGGAGATCAGAGAGGACATTACGGGAATAAAATCCTCGTCCTTGATTAGACTTATATCCCAGCAGAAATTATGCCATTCGCCCTCTTCGCCTTTGCCCTCGGTAGCAAGCTTTATCCTTTCCTCCGAAAGTGCAACTCCCTTGTTTTTCAGATAATCTATCATCTTTTGCTCGCCCGATAAAATTGCAAAAAACAAAAATTCATCGGATTTGAAGTAGATCTTTTCGGCGTTCCTGAAAAAATAATCCAATATTCTAAGCCGTTCGTTTGGCGGAAGCGGTTCAAAAAGGTGCTGATCGCACATTCTGATCATATTGTTGATATGGAAAAGATGCAGGTTATCCAACAAAGCAACCGAGTAATTTTCATTTTCCTCAAAGATGTTGAAATTATAGTTTGCATCTCGGAAACAGCGCTTTAAAATGCTGTAATCATAGTAAAAGGTAGCTCCGTTTTCCACTAAGATTTTTACCGTTTCAAGCCCTCTGTAACGGGCAGCAATGCCCAGCGCCCTTGCGGTAAAGGCAACCTCTCCGAAGCTCTTATAAAGCTTTTCTATCTCGTTTGGCGTATCCCTGAGTACGGCATTTTCCAAAGCTTCAAACTTCTGCCATTGCTTCAATTCCTTCTTGCTCATTTTTCCTCCCTGTATGTATAATGCAGTTTGTGTTTTTTACAGTATTCCTCGGCATAGGAATTTTGAGGCACGATAATATTTTTAAGACTTTCACAATAAGCAAAAATATCGCTTTTCCATGTGCTTGGATTATCCGAGATGACCTTGACAGAGTTTGGCAGTTCAGCCCTTTCAAGAGAACGGCAAAATATGAAAGCGCTTTGTCCTATTTCGGCAGTTCCTTCAGGTATAACGATCGTTTTTATCCGCTCACATTCAACAAAGGCGTAATCTCCCACAGACTTTACACTGCCCGGTATCTCGATTTTCTCCAACCCGTGGCAGTCGTTAAAAGCAAAGTCGGGAATTTTCTTAACACCGTTGGGAATATTTACCAGACGAAGCTTTTCGCAGCCCGAAAAAGCCGCTCCCCCTATATCGGTAATGCTGTCGGGAAGCCTTATCTCGGTAATTTCCCTGCGTACACTCCGAGCCTTATCGTCAATTCTGGCAGCTTTTGGGGAAAAGGCTTCCTTTCCTATGGCAGTCACAATGCCTTTACCGATCTTTGGGGGAACATTGATAACGTTTTGCTTCCCCTTATAGCCCGTAATAGTTATATTTCCGTCCTCATCTTTTTTAAAATTCCAGAGCTGCTTTAAAGCGGTAACAGAATCGGGTGCGGCGTTTAGCTCCCTCTGCTCTTTCTTCTCTGCCTCGGTGCGTTCCTTGGCAAGATCGGCGGTGCTGTTTTTAAAATCCAGCAAAAACGCTCTGCACTCGGGCGAATCCATTCCCTCCGCATACTCTATCATCTCGTCACGTTTCTTAGGTGCTTTGAGCCAGCCCCGCTCCGCCGCAAATTTCAGCCCGCCTGCGTTGTTTTTGCGTATAGCCAGCTCCATTATATTTGTTTTGTTGACTTTGGGAGCGTCGAAATTATCAAAATAAACCTTAAGATTTTCATAGCTGTAAAGCTTGTCCATGCAAGCGAAGCATATTCCGTTTGTATTATGCAGCTTTGTTTCTCCTAACCGTTTTGTTATTTCGGAAAGTACGGGAACAAAATCATCAACGCCCAACAGCTGAAGTGCGCCTGTCCATATATAAAGGTCACGGCGCTCTCTCTTGTCCGAAAGCATTTTAACACGATACTCCGAAAATTCCGCTCCTCTTTTTTCAAGCTCCCTCTGCATCTGCCTGTCCTTGAAAATTATGGAGTAATACAAAAGCTCGCCCATATCAAAGCAGGCTTTTTTACTGTTTTCGCACAAATAGTCCAACACCTCGATACGTTTTTCAAAGGAAAGGGGCGCAAGAACATTTCCGTTATCCTGTTTTATCTCTTTAATAAATTGAGGAGCAATTATAAAGTAGGGAAAGGCCCGTGCAGGATATTTTTCCAGCAGCAGGACTGAGAGGTTGTCGCCATAGCTTCCGTAGGTCTCCACCATATAGTTGGTAAGGGGAGCATAGAAGCTTGCACCGCCCTCAACAAGATCCTTTACCCACTCAACACCCCTGAAACGGCAGGCAATGCCCAAAGCCCTTGCGGAGTACTCCACCTCACCCAATTCTTTGCATATTTTCGTTATTTCCTCGGGAGAGCAGTTTATTGCCGCATTGTCCAAAACCTTTGACTTTTCCACAAGCGTAAGATTTTCATAGCTCATATTTTTTTACTCCTTACATATCGTCATGCTCAAAATCGTCATCAAAATCTTCATCATTAAAATCGGAATTTTTATGTGTATAATCTTCCCCCAAAAATTCGAAATGACGGTTTTTATAATTCAACAGCCACGCTCTGTACCCCACATCGGACTGTTCGTTCAATTTGCTTATAAGACTGTAAATAAGCTCTTTTGAGAATTTCCATCCATAATTTTCCATAAGCGGAAAAAGTGAAAAACGCTTTTTCTTCAAGATCTTCTTAAGCAGCTTTTCCTTATTGAAAAAAGCAAAGCTGTTATTTTTCAGCGCAAGTGCAAAAACATCTTCCCTCAATAGGTCATCCCACTGACCCGAATCCCATTCGGACAAGTCGTCTTTGTGAAAAGGCTTGGAAACATTCACCGAGCAGGCAAGCCCCTGTATAACATTTTCCGCCGACAGCTTGGGACATAGCTCAAAAATATCATAGTCTAAAAAGGGGGCACCCTTTCCGAAATCCACCTTTTCAAGATTTTCACAGTGGGAGAATGCGCGCAAGCCGATTTTTTCAAGCCCCGAAGGAAGCCTGATTGTCCGCAAACTGCAATTATAAAACGCAAATTCTCCTATTTCCTTAAGACTGTCGGGCAATTCAATACTTTCCAACTCAAAGCAGTTTACAAAAAGTCTGTCACTGACGGTTTTTATTTTTTCGGGAATCACAACGGTTTTCATGCAGCAGCCGCTGAAAGCCCCTTTTCCGAGTTCCTCCAGCCCCAAAGGCAGCTCTATCGATTTGAGCCTGCAGATAAAAAAGGCTTCTGCGCCGATCTGTTTAAGTCCCTCGGGAAATGCTATCTCTTCCAAATTTGTACATCGGTTGAAGGCGGAACGCCGAATAGCTGTAAGGCTGTCGGGAAGCATGACTGTTTTCAGGTTTTCACAGGAATAAAACGCTTTTATCCCGATCTCACCGATCCCTTCGGCAATTTTCACACCCTGCAGATGCTTGGATTCGGAAAAGGCGTCTTTTCCGATATCTGTTACGGGTTTTCCCCTATATTCGGAGGGAATTTCAACTTCTGTGACCGAAGGGTCATCTTTTAAAAGATAATCTTTCAGAATATATCCCTTGTCACATTCTTCAAATTCAAATAATTCGTCAATATCCATTTTACACCTTTCCAAAGCCTATTTTCCGATTTTTAAAATCAAGCAGCCAAGCCGTAATTTCCACAAAGCCTTTTTGTGCGGAAATATTCAAAAGCTCTCCCATACATTTCTCTGAAATATCCCACCCTGCATTTTCAGTCATAGGCAAAAACTGTATCAGATTACGCTTTACAATTTCCTGCAAAACATTACCTTTATCATACAAAGCAAAGCTGTTATATTTTATCGCAAGTGCGAAAACATCTTCACGCAGTACCAGATCCCATTCAAAGCGATTTCCTCTGGGAAAGGGTTTGGTAATATCCGCCGAACGGGCAAGACCCTGAATAACATTTTCCGCAGAAAGCTTGGGGCAATGTTCAAAAACGTCCTCTGCCAGCCACGGAGAACCTTTCCCAAAATCAACCTTTTCAAGCTTCAGACAGTGGTGAAAAGCACCGTTACCGATTTTTTTCAGTCCCGAGGGAAACTTTACCGACCGTAAACCGCATCTGTAAAAGGCATACCTTTCAATTTCCATAACTCCTTTGGGAAACTCGATACTTTCTAAATTCTCACAGTTTCCGAAAGAATTGTAGCGGATAACTTTTATTTTCGGGGGAATTACAACAGATCTCAAGCCCGTACAGTCACTGAAAACGGATTTTCCCAGCTCTGTCAGACTTTGCGGCAATTCCACCGATCTTAAACTTTTACACCCCATAAAAACGTGGTTGTCAATAAATTCGATCCCGTCGGGAAAGACTATATCTTTCATTTTCTTGCAGTTGTTAAAGGCGGAAAGATAAATTTTTTTAAGACTGCGTGGAAGAATTACCGATTTCAGATTCTTACAGCTCATAAAGGCATTTGCTCCAATCTCCTCTATACCCTCATTGATCTTTACCGAGCACAGATAACGGGACAGCAAAAATGCGTCAAGTCCAATACTTATTATGGGCTTTTCATTATACTCAGAGGGAATTTCCACCTCTTTGACCGAAGGGTCATCTTTCAAAAGATAATCTTTCAGAATATACCCCTTTTCACATTCTTCAAATCCAAACAATTCGTCAATATCCATTTACTCCATTCCAAAACCAATTTTCCGGTTCTTATAGTCAAGGAGCCAAGCTGTGGTTTCAATAAAGCCGTTATTTAAGGAAATACGCAGAAGCCTTTCCATACACTTCTCCGTGATTATCCAACCCGCATTCTCAGCCAAAGGGAGCAATCGGTTAAGATCACGCTTGACTATTTCTTTTATTATCTTTCCTTTATCAAACAAAGCAAAGCTGTCATATTTCAGCGCAAGGGCAAAAACATCTTCACGAAGCGCCTCGTCCCAAAATAATTGCCGATCGGATATAAATTTTTTGGAAAAAGGCTTGGTAATATCCACCGAACAAGCAAGCCACTGTAAAACGTTTTCCGCGGAAAGCTTAGGACAACACTCAAAGGCCTTGAGATCCATAACGGGGGAACCGTTCCCAAAATCGATCTTTTCAAGATGTTCACAATAGGCAAATGAAAAAAAGCCGATCTTTTTAAGTCCCGAAGGAAATGTGAGGGTCCGAAAACCGCATTTGTAAAACGCGGATCCCTCGATCTCTTTAAGACCGTCGGGAAAGACAATTTTTTCTAAATTTTCGCAGCAGTAAAAAGTCCTGTTTTTGACAACCTTTAATGCTTTGGGAAGTATAACGGATCTTAATCCGAAACAAAAATTAAAAGCGAATTTTCCGAGCTCTTCCAAACCATCGGGCAAAATTACCGATTTTAATTTGCATTGATTAAAGGCATTATCCCCGATCACTTTAAGTCCGCTCGGAAACGATAGATCTTCCAATTCCGTGCATTCAAAAAAAGCGTCGTTTTCAATGACTGTGAGGCTGTCGGGAAGAATTATTGTTTTCAGCTTTTTGCAATCAAAAAACGCACACTCTCCGATCTCTCCGATCCCCTCGGAGGTCTTTACCGAACGCAGATATTTGGCTCCGGAAAAGGCAAATTTTCCAATACTTATTACCGGCTTTCCCTTATACTCCGAAGGAATATCCAGCTCTTCGACAGACGGGTCGTCTAATAAACGATAGCGTTTCAGAGTATACCCGCCGTCGCATTCTTCAAAACGAAATAATTCGTCAATATCTGTTTTTTTCATTTTTTAAACCCTGTCTTTCTGTTTTTATAGTCAAGAAGCCATGCCGTTATTTCCACAAAGCCATTCTTTAGGGAAATGTCCAAAAGATCGCCTATACATTCACCCGTGATACTCCAACCCGCAGCTTCGGTCAATGGCAGCAGTCGGTTTAAATTCCTCCTGACTATTTCTCCTAAGATCTTTTCTTTATCAAACAAAGCAAAGCTGTCGTATTTCAGCGCAAGGGCAAAAACATCTTCGCGCAATGCGCTGTTCCAGTCAAATTCCTCGCTGTAGGCAAACGCCTTTGTTATATCGCTTGAACCTATAAGCCCCTGCAAAACATTTTCCGCCGCAAGCTTCGGGCAGTCTGCAAAAACTCTTGTTTCCAGCAATGTACTGCTGTTTTGAAACTCGACCCTTTCAAGATTGAGGCAGAAGAAAAATGCAAGCTCGCCAATTCTTTCAAGTCCCGAGGGAAGCCTGACCGACCGCAAACCGCACAAGTCAAAGGCATAGCTTCCGATCTCTTTAAGACTGTCGGGAAGATCAATACTTTCTAAATTCCGGCAGTTTTTAAATAAGTGGACGCTGATTGCTTTTAGTTTTTCGGGCAGAACCACCGAATTTAGCTTTACACAGTCCTGGAATGCAAAAGCCCCTATATTTTCAAGCTCTTTGGGAAACACCACGGATTCCAGACCCGCGCAGTCGCAGAAAGCGGCTTTTCCCAATTCCGTCAGGCTTGAAGGAAATATGACCGACTTAATGCTTCTGCATGAGAAAAAGGAATATTCGTCGATCACTTCAAGTCCATTGGGAAACAAAATGTTTTCCAATTTTCTGCAATTATTGAACGAAAAACGCCTGATCGCTCTGATACTGTCGGGAAGCAGAACGGTTTTCAGATTTTCGCAGGAATAAAATGCCTTTGTGCCGATCTCCTCGATTCCTTCGGAAACATTTACCGAGTACAGATGATTTGCGTTCATAAACGCTTCAAACCCAATGCTTATTACAGGCAGTCCCTTATATTCTGAGGGTATTTCCGCTTCGGTGACCGAATTGTCATCTTTTAAAAGATAACCTTTCAGAATATACCCTTTGTCACATTCCACAAATTCAAACAACTTGTCAATATCCATTTTACGCCTTTCCAAAACCCAATTTCCGATTTTTATAATCAAGGAGCCAAGCAGTAGTTTCTACAAAACCGTTATCCAAAGAGATCTCCAGAAGCTCCTCCATACACTCCTCTGTAATATTCCAGCCTGCGTTTTCCGTCAAAGGCAAAAGCTCACAAAGATTCCGCTCAACAATTTTCTGAAGCACTTTTTCTTTATCAAACAAAGCAAAGCTGTCATATTTCATTGCAAGAGTAAAAATATCTTCACGCAGAGCAGAATCCCAGTTAAAGTAATCTACGTTGGGAAAGGGCTTGGTAATATCCGTGGAACAAGCAAGCCCCTGTAGAATGTTTTCTGCGGAAAGCTTAGGACAATGTTCAAAGATCAAAAACTCCATAACAGGAGAGCCCTTTTGAAAATCCACCTTTTCAAGCTTTTCACAATACGCGAATGCTTTATATTCAATCCTTTCAAGTCCCGAAGGAAAGGTGAGCCTCTTGAAACCGCATCCCCAAAATGCGTGGTGTTCGATTTCTTTAAGACTGTCCGGAAAGTCAATACTTTCCAAATCACGGCAGTATGAAAATGCACCGCCGCTGATCGTTTTTATATTTTTCGGAAGGATCACGGATTCAAGCTTTTCACAATACGCGAATGCTTTATATTCAATCCTTTCAAGTCCCGAA
>CAZWRZ010000013.1:0-86196 GCA_964636555.1 uncultured Ruminiclostridium sp. | reverse complement strand
GCCGAGAAGTACACGCAGCAAGCTGCTCCGACCGAGTTTGGAGTTTTTGAAATTCGTGCTATCAAAGCAGTTGTGCGAATGGTAATCCGCTCTTAGAGATGATGTGCTGTTTTTTTACAGCCTTTTTTAATTTGTGCTGTCAGAAGTGTTGTACCGATTTCTTCCGCGCTCTTAGAGCAGTTGTGCAAAAAGCTTACTCCTCCTCTTCCTCCTCAAAGCTGTCCTCCTCGTTCCTCGATTCGATCAGCTTTGCCAATGTGACCAATTCTTCTTCCGTAAGGCTTACGCCCTTGCCCATTCTCTCGTGATCGGGGGACCACTCTCTTATATCGTACTTGGGATCGCGTTCATTCCAGCTCACCATGTTCAGCTCCTTGCGCCAGCCCTTTGCATTTTCCGAGATTACTCCCAATTCCTTTGTGATTTCGTATTTAAATTCTGCTGCCATTTTTGTTTTCCGTCCTTTTTTATTTTACTTTTTTCGATTTATTTTTGCATTTTTCGACCTTTTATTTTTTCACCGCAAGAGCAACCTTCGGCTCCTCTTCCGCGTCAATTACAATATCGAAAACCGCCTGAAATTTCGGGGGTATGCACTTATTCAGATGATGTCTGCCGAAAAACCACCTTTTGAAATCCACCTTTTCCCTTATCTGCTCAAGGTATGTATTTACATGGTTTCGGTCGCTTTTTCCCAGATTCAAAAACTCGCTTATCTTGGCGGGCGGCTCATAGCTCACTATGTAATCCACCTTGTCGCCGTTGGCTTTGAGATTGTCAAGTCCCTCGTTAAGCTCGCTGTCTGTGGGGATCTCCATTCTCCACCGAATTTCAGCCGCTTTGTCGGAGGGGTTAAGGTATGAATCGTTGTCCTCGCTTCTGCCGCCGCCAAAGGAAAAAATCTTTTTTCCCTCTATCTCAAAAACCTGTCCCCGCATAAGCTGTCGGAGGTTTCCGCTGATTTTTCGGGTTTTTCCGCCCCGCCACATTTCGGTTTCGTATTTTTGCAGCTCCTCAAAATTCTCATGAACCCCTTCCACAAAAAGCACGTTGTATTTCTTTTTGCCCAGTGCTTTAAGCCGCCCTTGCTCTGCCTTTGAGCCGTCCCAGACAAAGCCGAAATCGCCGCAGATGATAAGGGTATCGTCTTTTTTGAGCTTTTTCAGCATTTTGTTTCCGAAGCGGGTCAGATCTCCGTGGGTATCACCTGTAATAAGTATCAATTATGATATCTCCTTTTTGTGAGAATTTTTGCGGGGTGTGTTTGTGTGGGAATCATCAATAAATTATTACAAATTTATGAAATTCTCAAAAAACCCCTTTAAATATTTCCCATAATTTGTTATAATAGCATTATGGCGTTTGTACCAAGATGCCTGAAACAAAATTACAGTATATTATTATACCTCATAAAAGGAGTTTTGTCTATATGTCCACGGTAAAAAAATATAAGGGGATTTTTTCCTTTTTTATGATTTTCGCTTTTTTCCTCGCTTTTTCGTCACAGCTGACAGCAAGCGCAAACTTTGTTCCCGATGTAAAGACGATTTACAGCGAGGGCGTTTATATGATAAATCTTGACACAGATGTTGTCATATACGCCAAAAACGAACATCAGCGGTTTTATCCCTACTCTGTCACCAAGATAATGACTGCTATTATAGTCCTGGAGAACTGCCCTGACCTTAACGCCAAGGTGAGGATCGGTTCCGACGCCATGAACGAATTCTGGATGGAGGACAAAAACAAGTGGAATCCCTCCACTGCCGCCTTTGACGTAGGGCAGGACAACATTTCCTATTTAGACTGCCTTTACGGTCTTATGGTGCCCAGCGGCTGTGAGGCGGGAAACATTCTTGCACTGAACCTGTGCGACAGCATAGAGGATTTCGTAACGCTGATGAACAGAAAGGCGCAGGAGCTGGGCTGTGAGGACACCCACTTTTCCAACACCCACGGTCTGTGGGAGGAGGACAACTATACCTCCGCCTATGACACCTATCTTATTACACGTTATGCTTATGACCATGTGCCCAAGTTTATGGATATCTGCGATACTTACAGCTATGTGTTCCCCCCCAATGAACACAACCCCGACGGCTACACCAAGTACAACAGCAACCCGCTGATCTCCGCAAGCTCGGATTTTTACCTTGATTATGTTCATGGAGTAAAGACAGGAAGTATTGACGAATACTACGACAAAAACGGAGAGACCCACCCCGGAGGACGGAGCCTTGTTACCACGGCTCAGAAAAACGGATTTACTTATATTCTTGTAACCATGCAAGCCCCTTACTATGATGAGAACGGCGAAAAATATCACTACAACGCTCTCGACCACTATCACCTTTACGAATGGGCTTATGACAGCTTTGTATATCAGACCGTTGTTTCCGAAAACGAAATATGCTCCGAGGTAGATGTGGAACAAGGCGAAAACGACCGCTTACAGCTGGTGGCAAAAAATCAGTTTTCCACTATTGTGCCCAAGAACCTTGCCGAAGGCGGAACGGACGGCTCAAACTCGGATTCATCATCGGTAACAAGCCCCGTTCAGAAAAAGGTAACTCTTCTGTATGACAATGTAATTGCTCCCGTCAAAAAGGGAGAGGTATTAGGCAAGTTAGAGGTAGTATATCAGGGCGAATTGGTTCAGACTATCGACCTTATAGCGGCAAAATCCATTGAACGCTCACAGGTTGCATATATCGCCGACCGCGCAAATTCTCTTACCGACACCTCGTGGTTTTACCCCCTGCTGGCACTGCTGGCTATATGCCTGATAACACAGTTCGTATTGATGACTATACGCAGAAGAAAGCTTTTGCAGGAGGCAAGAAAAAGAGAGAGAATGAAGAGAAGGAACAGTTATAAATGATGTTCCCGATCGCACGTCTTTTCTGACAGCACGATAAAAACCGGCACAACATCTCTAAGAAAGGGCTTCCATTCGTACAACTGCCCTAAAAGAACAATAAAAATCAGCACAACACCTCTAAAAGCGGGTTTCCAACAGTACAACTGCTCTGATAGCACGAATTTCAAAAATCGACTGAGTTTGGAGTTTTTGCCCGGCTTTTCAAGCAAAAACTCCAAACTCAGTCGGATAGTAAAGATTTTAAAATTTCCCAGTTTTTCAAGAAATTTTAAAATCTTTACGGTTTTGAAATTCTTTTTAAATCAGTAAATTACCACCAGCTTCCTTGAGAGAACCAAAAATCAGCACAACTTCCCTGAGAGAACCAAAACCAGCACAACTTCCCTAAGAGAACAAAAAATCAGCACAACTTCCTTTGGAGAACAAAAACGGCTATGTTAAATATAACTCTGATCAGCATAGGAAAAATCAAAGAGGACTACTTCCTCTCCGCCTGCAAGGAATATGAAAAAATGCTTGGCGGATTTTGTCGGTTTTCGTCGGAATTTCTGCAAGCAGAAAAATTAAGCACCGACCCCTCCGATAAAGAGATCGAAAATATTCTTAATAAAGAAGGGGAGAATATACTTAAAAAGATACCTCAGAGCTCTTACGTTATCGCCCTGTGCATAGAGGGCAGGGAAATGAGCAGTACGCAGCTGGCGGCGGAGATAGAAAAAATCTCCCTTAACAGCAGCAATCTGTGCTTTATAGTGGGAAGCTCCTTCGGGCTTTGCGATAGAGTAAAGGCAAGGGCGGACCTGAAGCTCTCCATGTCAAAGATGACCTTTCCCCATAATTTAGCAAGGGTCATGCTGCTGGAGCAGATATACAGAAGCCTGTCTATTCTGGGAAACCGAAAATACCATAAATAAAAAAGATAAAATTACGGTAATGACAAAGAAAAAAGAAAAGAGGTCAGGATAATGAGCAGCAAAATCAATTACAGGGACAAGTTTGAGGGCGCCGTAATCGGCTCGGCTTTGGGAGACGCCTTCGGTTACCCTCTTATGAATTTAAGCTTTGCGGATATCTGCACAACTTTCGAGAAATACGGTGCAAGAGAGTTGGCGGTAAGCAGGAAAACAGGCACCGCCCTTTTCACCGAAGCAACGCAGATGACTCTTTTTACCGCCGACGGAATATTATGGGCAGTGAACGAAGATTCCGCCTATGAAAACAGTGCGGCGGCGTCCTATGTTTTTTATTCATATCAGGAATGGCTGTATATGCAGACAAAGACTATCGCAGACAGGGAATACGAGTGGATTTTTGACAAGATGAGAAATCCGAATATATCCTCTCTGCTCAATTCCAAGGGCTTGGGCAAAAACAGACGGCTTAACGATACCAATGTAAACGCCCTTCTTGACGCCACAAACAACAACTACGGCACTCTCAGCAAACAGGTCAACAGCAACACCGACGGCGGAGCGGTAAAGCGTGTTGCTCCCGTGGGGCTTTTCTACGGACAAAACCCCGACATGGCTTTCAGGATAGCCTGCGATGTGGGCGCACTGACCCACTCCCACCCCGACGGGTATCTGCCCTGTGGAGTATATGCGGCAATAGTTGCGGGTGTGCTGTCGGACAAGCCCGTTGATGACGCGGTAAATGAGGCAATGGCGCTTTTGGCGGCTTATCAGGGCAACGAAAATACTTATAAATTGCTTCAAAAGGCTGTGGACTTGGCAAACGACGAGGACACAGACCCGCCGGAGGGAATTTCCGAGCTGGGCGACGGCATTTCCGCAATATCGGTCCTTGCCATTGCGGTATACAGCGCGATCCTTCACCAGACCAATTATAAATTCGCAGTGGCTCTTGCCGCCAACCATGACGGAGACAGCGCAGCCTGCGCAGCAGTCACGGGCGGCATCCTCGGCGCATGGTACGGCTTGAAAAAGCTGCCCCGCGACTGGAAAAAGAAGATACAGTATATAAATCTTATGGAAAATGTATCTGACGCGCTCTTTGAACATTCGGAGTATGCAGTGGTTGAAAATGACGATTAAAATTTTTTACCTATTGATAAATCCGATATAATGTGTTAAAATAATAACATACAATTTTTTACTTCAAAGGAGGCATTTAAAATGGGCTTTTTAACAGGAAAAACCGCCATAATCACAGGCGCTGGACGCGCAGTCCTTTCCGACGGACGCTGCGGCTCTATCGGTTACGGTATTGCTACCGCTTACGCTAAGGAAGGTGCTAACATCGTTATCACAGGACGCAACGTAAAGAAGCTGGAGGACGCTAAGGAAGAATTGGAGCGCCTTTACGGAATCAAGGTGCTGCTTGTGCAGGCTGACGTTAACGCAGGTGCTGACAACGAGGCTGTTGTACAGAACGTTATCGACAAGACTATTGAAACCTTCGGCAGCATTGACGTGCTTATCAACAATGCTCAGGCTTCCGCTTCAGGCGTGCCTATTGCTCAGCATACCACGGAAAACTTCGATCTGGCTATTTACTCGGGTCTGTATGCGGCTTTCTACTATATGAAGGCTTGCTATCCTCATCTTGTTAAGTCCAAGGGCTCGGTCATCAACTTTGCTTCCGGCGCAGGTCTGTTCGGCAACTTCGGTCAGTGCTCCTATGCTGCCGCTAAGGAAGGTATCAGAGGTCTTTCCCGTGTAGCCGCTACCGAGTGGGCTAAGGACGGAATCAACGTTAACGTGGTTTGTCCTCTTGCATTGACCGCACAGCTTGAACAGTTCGAGAAAGCATATCCCGACGCATATAAGGCTAACGTTCATATTCCTCCCTGCGGACATCTGGGCGATTCCGAGCTTGAGATCGGCAGAGTCTGCGTACAGCTTGCTTCTCCCGACTTTAAGTATCTGACAGGTGAAACGCTCACTCTCGAAGGCGGACTTGGCTTAAGACCTTAAGCAGTAAGATGAACAGCTATTATCACGCATATACAAAGAAATACCGCAAGCGGCGCAACGAAGCGATCGCTCTTATCGTTACGCCTATTGCGGAATTTTCTTTATTGGTAATATGGGCGGTACTGTTTAATCTTAAGCGCGCCGATCGCCTTGACTTTATCCTTCCTTATGCCATTGCAGTAGGAGGAAGCGTGCTTATGGGCATGCTGCTGTGCTGGCTCTGCTGCGCGGTAAGCGACAAGTTTGTGAGAGACAACCGCAAATACACATATTTTGAAATAGACCAAAAAGCGGCGGTTTTCAGCAAGTATAAGGGCAGCTATACGCTGTTCGGAAAGAAAACCACCCTCCGAATGGTATGCGTGATTCCCCTTAAAACCTATGAGAGAGCCTTTTTGGACGAAAAGAAAAAACACCTGATCTTAACAGGCGAGATAAGAATATATGAGGGCGACAGCGACGCTTTAAGCTACCATATAAAGGACGGGTTTCCCACCTTCGACAAATGGTGGTACAATGAAGTGGAAACCTCGTATAAAACAGTGGATATGATACGGCTGCCTATGGATTTTGAACACCCCGGAAAAATTGCCGCCGGTCTGGACAGGGCAAAGCGGGAGTTCAAGGCAATTCCGCCCAAAAAGGAATACGTGTTCAAGGAATCCGCTATTGTGCGCAAAAGAAAAGAGCTCAAAAAAATGGCGGAATCAAGGAGATATATGCGATATTGGTAGTTCTTTACGGATAGCACGAATTTCAAAAATCAACTGAGTTCGGAGTTTTTGCCCAATTTTTCAAGCAAAAACTCCGAACTCAGTTAGATAAGAAACTTTTTAAAATTATCCAGTTTTTCAAATAATTTTAAAAAGTTTCTGGTTTTGAAATTCTTTTTAAATCAGTAAATTACCGCCAGCTTTCCTGAAAGAGCTATAAATCAGCACAACTTTCCTGAGAGAGCCAAAATTAGCACAAATGCGTTACCGCCTGATCTTCTCAAAATAAAACACCGCCAGCTGTGTTCTGTCTCTAAGATTTAATTTTAGCAGAATACCGCTGATATAGTTTCTTACAGTGCCTTCGCTTAAATACAAAGCGGAGGCTATTTCTTTGTTTGAAAGACCCTTTGCCACCTGTTCTATTATCTCGGATTCCTTTCGGCTGATCCCCGCCGCTTCGGGGTCAAAGCTCTCCTGTTTCTGCACCATTCCCGTGAGCTTTTGGGTTATCTGGGAGCCGAAAACGCTTTGTCCCTCGTATACCGCCGTTATTACCGCTTCTATGCCCTCAAAGTCCTGCTTCAGGATATAGCCCTTTGCTCCTATTTCAAGCGCCTTTAATATATACTCGTCATCGGAAAAGGTAGTCAGAAACAGTATTTTTGCGTTTCTGTCACGGTTCAGAATTTTCTTTGCCGCTTCAAGCCCTGTTATTCCTCCCATTCGGATATCCATAAGGAGGACATCGGGGGCGTGCTGCTCGTACAGCTCAATCGCCTTTTCTCCGCTGCTGCCGGCGGCTAAGACCTTTATGCTTTCGCCTGCTTCAAGAATTGTTTTAATGGACATTGTTACCAAGGGGTCGTCATCTATTACCAAAATGTTTATCATATTTACCTCTTTTAGATCATACTGTCGGGGCAGCTTTGCGAAACTATATATCCTTTCTTACCGATACGAAAACCGTAAAGCCTTTATCACAGCTTATGCGGAAATTCCCTCCGATGCTTTCCACCCTTTCGCGCATATTGTTAAGTCCCATGCCTTCGGTTATTTCTCCCTTATAGTTTGTTTTTCCGTTGTCGTATACTACAAGCTGATAGAGAGAGGGGTGCTCCCTTAAAGTTATTCCCGCTTCGCTGCCTTTGCTGTGCTTGGTGATGTTGTTTACTGCCTCTTTCATCACCGCTATAAAGCACAGCTTTATTTTTGGCGGGATTTCGCTTTTGATATCGTAATCGAGAGATGTTGAAAATCTTTCCGACAAGGGAGCAAGTATCTTTTCGCCCTCGGTTTTCAGATCGAGAGAATCGTCCCTTATGCCGTGGACGCTTTCGCGAATGCTGTTCATGGCGCTGTTTAAGGTGTCCTTTAAGCCGTCTATGGACTGTTTCATTGCCGTCTGCTCCTTTGGGCAGATAGCGGATAATGCTCCCGTCTGCAAAAGGGAACGGGACAGCAGGTGTCCCACGTTGTCGTGTATTTCTCTGGCAATGCGGTTGCGCTCGTTTAAGGCGGTTATGTGTATCTCGTAATCGAGGTTTTCCTGAAGCTCACGGTTGCGGCGGCTCATAATTTTTTGCAGCTCCGCGCTGTTGTCACGGTTTTGTTTGCTTTTCTCGGACAGACCATTGTTTTTCAGCGTCTTTATACAGGAATAAACCGCCAAAAGGCATAGTATCAGGGGATAAACGCAGGAAATAGGGGCTTGCGGCAGAGCGAAAACAAGGGAAATTCCCCCAAGAAAAAGGGGAACAAAGTCCTTTGTCCTCACTGCCTCGTAAACCGTCAGCGGAAGAAATGTAAGCATAGCGGGGTAAAATATACACAGCAGAGAAAAAATGCCCTCCGCTGAAATTTTTATTATCCTTTTGGCGGGATTTGCGCCGTTCTGCTGCCTTTCGGGTACCAACGCCTGACACAGGCAGGAAATTATCACAGCTCCGAGTATACCATAAATATCCAAGGCAGACAGGACTTTGCCGAAACAGGGGAGAAAGCAAAGCAGAAATATTATTATTTTGTCTAATAAAACTAACATTGTCTGTTCTCCCTTTTGATTTCTTTTTTATCATTTTAACACAAAATGGCGTTGAAATCCATAAAAAAATTAAACTTATGACATTTGTCATATTGTAATATTATTCACTTCACTTGCAGGTTTGGGGCTGAAATGCTAAAATATAAACGAAATAAATCAAGGGGGCTGTATATGGAAACCGTAGTAAAAATAGAAAAGCTTGTTAAACGATACAAGGAGCTTATCGCTCTCGACCACTTGGACCTTGACATTAAAGAAGGGGAGATCTTCGGACTGCTGGGTCCCAACGGCTCGGGAAAGACCACCTGCATAAACTGCCTTTTAAATCTGCTTACCTACGACAAGGGAGAAATAACCGTTTTCGGAAAGAAAATGGATAATGACGCTAAGTCTAAAATCGGCGTTGTAATGCAGAATGTGGCAGTCCACGACGAGCTGTCCGTAAAGGAAAACATAGACTACTTCTGCGGCTTGTACATTGCGGACAAAAAGAAAAGGGAACAATATGTCAGGGAGGCTATTGAGTTCGTTGGCTTGGAGGGCTTTGAAAAATTCCGTCCCAAAAAGCTTTCGGGAGGACTGCTACGCCGTCTTAACATAGCCTGCGGAATTGCCCATAAACCAAAGCTCATTATTATGGACGAACCCACCGTAGCCGTTGACCCTCAGAGCAGGAACAAAATTCTGGAAGGCATAGAGGAGCTGAACCGACAGGGAGCGACTATTATTTACACCTCTCACTATATGGAGGAGGTAGAGCAGATCTGCACCCGTATAGCAATAATCGACAAGGGCAAAAACCTTGCCATAGGCACTAAGCAGGAGCTCAAAAAGATGATAAAGAACACCGAAACGGTAACGGTGGAAGCGGCAGGCTTGACCGAAGAACAGCTGGCGGCAATTAAGCAGATGCCTCATTCCTACGAATGCCGCTATGACGGAAACTTGCTTACGCTTTTATACAGCGGCGGCAAGCATAATCTAACAAGACTGCTGGATTACCTTCACGGCGAGGAAGTGCCTATCGGCCGTGTTTATTCCACCTTGCCTACGCTGAATGACGTATTTTTGGAGATCACGGGAAAGGAACTGAGGGACTGATGCTGCACTGTATAAAATACGAATTTATAAACCTTATGAGAAATAAGGTAGTGGTCTTTTGGCTGCTGGGATTTCCCGTAATATTGGGAACATTGTTCTTTATCGCCTTTGGCAGCCTTGCGGACAGTGAGCTGGACTATAAAAACATAGCCGTTGCGCTTATTGAAAAAGGGAAGGCTCCCGAGGGCTTTGATACCCTGATAAGCGCACTTTCGGAGGACGGAGAGGACGGTCCCCTGTTCGACATTAAGACAAAGGACGAAAACGAGGCGAAGGAGCTTATGGAAAAGGGAGAGCTGAACGCCATTATTTATGCCGGCAGCGAGCTTTCTCTTGAAGTACCCAACGGTGCGGGAATAAGATCGGGTATAGTGAAATCGGTATTGGACAGCTTTACCAGCAGATACGATATTATTTCCTCGGTGGCGGAAAGAAATCCCGAAAAGCTGCCACAGCTGCTTGAAAATATGACCTCGGAGGTAAGCTTTGTGAAATCCTCCTCCAACGACGCCAACTCCGATCCTTACGTCCAGTATTTTTATAACCTTTTGGCTATGGCGGGACTTATGGGCAGTATGATGGGAATGTACTGCGCCATAAATCATCAGGCTAATCTGTCCCCCTTGGGAGCAAGGGTGGAGTTAAGCCCCATAAGCAAGGCGAAGGATATAATTTCTTCCTTGATTGCCACCATTTTGATACACAATATTTTTACAAGCATCGGCGCTGCATATCTTGTATTTGTATTAAAAATAGAGTTTGGCGTGCCTTTTTGGGTAATACTTCTTGTGAATTTCCTGAGCACGCTGATAGGGGATTGTATGGGCTGCTTTGTGGGCTCGGTTTCCACTATGAAGGAGGGCGCAAAAAACGGCATACTGCTTGCCTTCTCCTTGGGCTTGTGCTTTTTAAGCGGACTTATGTTCGGCGGAATGCGGCTGCTGATCGAGGAAACGGTGCCTTTTTTCAACCGCATAAACCCTGCGGCGGTAATAGTGGACTGCTTTTACAGTCTTTGCGTTTACGGCAGCTATGAAAAGCTTTGGGAAAATGTTCTGGTATTGGTTATCTGGTGCGTTTTACTTTTGGCGGGTTCGTTTATTGCCACAAGAAAACGCAGATACAAAAGTCTGTAAAGGAGGAACGGAAAATGGTTTTTAAAGCGTATTTAAAGCTGGTGCCCTCTTATATAGGCTCGGTTATAATGTATATGGTTATTTTCGGCGTTTTGCTTACAATGACTATTATCGGAACCGACGGAATAAGCTCAAACAGCGGCGGTATCAGCGGCTTCAGCTCTCTTGTTGCGGTCAACGACCTGGATAATACGGAGGAAAGCAAGGCTTTGGTAAGCTATCTTGAAAATTCCTCCAACATAAAGCTGGTGGACATTGATTTCGACAGGGAAAATGCAGTTCAGGACAGCCTTTACAACCGCATGGCGGAATATGTTCTCACAATAAACAATGGCTTTTCGGAAGGACTGAAAACAGGGAATTTTGAGGATATCCTGTCCTCGGAGGTTATCGGCAACAGCTCCTATGAAACCTTTGTGGGAAACGAGATAGATTCCTATATGTCGGCAGTCAGACTGTATATGATCGGAGGCAGCGACAGCCTTACTGCATGCAATGAAGCGGCGAAGACTCTTGAAAAGGGAATAGAGGTAAAAAATTATCAACAGCAGCTGGGCTGGAATGACGAGAACAAATCGGCGTACCTTTTTTATAACTATATCCCTTACATTATGATCATGATGATATTGGCAATACTTGTGCCCACCTTCTCCACCTTCTTAAATGACGAGATGAGAAGCAGAAGCCTTTGCTCTCCCATTTCTCCCACCTGCTATACTCTTCAGATCATAGGCGGAGCCTTTGTGATATCAGTGGTGATATCCGCAGTGCTTCTTGTTGTGGGCTTGTTTGTTACAGGCGGCAGCCTGTTTAATGATAAAAGCGGATATTCCCTTATTCAGATGCTGATATTTATGCTGTTCAGTCTCGGTCTTTCGGGATTGGTGGGAATTCTTTGCTCCTCCTCCATAAAGTCCGCCCCCTATATCACCTCCATTGTGTCAAACGTGCTGGGCTTGGGTATGGCGTTTATGTGCGGAGTATTCGTTAAGCAGTCGCTGCTGGGCGAGGGTGTGCTTAACGCAAGCAAGCTGCTGCCCGTGTATTGGTATGTCAGGGGCAATAACCTTATAATGGGCGGCGATGGCGCTGTTTTTGACGAAAAAGAGGTTATGACCTGCATATTTGTGCAGCTGATGTTTGCATTGGCGGTATTTGCGGCAGCACTGCTGGCGGCTTCGCTGAAGAAGGGGAAAAGGGCGGCGAGGTAGAAAGTTAGTTTTTGGATATAAATGTAAGGGACTGTGAATGTGCAGTCCCTTTTGTTTATCAAAAAACGATAAAAGGAAGGTTTTTCAATCGGTCTTGCCACTATAAAAGATTGATACTAATTACTAAACTACAATTACAGTATTCTGTTTGAGAATAGCATAGGACTTACTATTTGTGATAGCCGTTTTTCTGACACGTCTCATTTATTGACTCTGCAAGAATAGAACGGGAATGTTTGTTTGGATTTGAATTTCCGTTTTTCTTTTGGATATAATAATCCCGCAAATCTCCCCAAAGCTTTTTATTTTTCAGCCAGCCTATTTTTTTATTCAGATCAGCAAAGCCCTTGCCCTGATATTCCCAAGAATAATTGTTATTATCTTTATTGAAACGAATGTACTGTTGTCTGCCGTCAGCACAATTATTCACTATTGCAAGATCGCAGCTATGGATAATACGAGAGGAATCAGGGTTGACTTTCTTAATAGTCAGCACTCTTGTGGAATCCTTACAAAACGTGTATCCATATCGAGGTGCAATCTTGTCAATAGCATTACGGATTATTGTTCGTATTTCTCCCGACTCAAAATCCTCATTATCATCATTGACCTCAATGTTGATGTCAAAGTCAAAACCAATATTTGATTTTGTATCGTAGGTTATCATGTTATGGCTTGAACTTCCGACAGGCGTAAAGCTAAAAGTGAACTTATCCCGTACCTGATTCTGCACCTTGTGAAGAATCTGATAAAGCTCATCTTTTATAGGCTGAGCTTCTTTTTTTGTTACATACTTAAAAACGTGCATTGCGATTTCTCCTTAATATAATCTCCCTAACCGACCATCTAACCTAAGTTAAATCATTATATTATACTCGGATTTTTTCATTTGTCAATAGTTATCGTCTTTCGCTAATCTCCCCCCTCGTCTTTTCTGCTCTCAACCCTGCAATTTTCCAAATAAGACGGCAGCCAGATTAAAAAAACTCCCAATCGGGAGGTTTTTTAATCTGTAATTTATTGATGAAAAATATTTCCTTTTTTCAAACAACACCTAATACTTTTTCATAGCTTTGCATTTAGGATCACATACCTTACATACAGCACACGGCTCGATTGGTTTGCCTTGTTCCGATATTTTTATATAACTGCATTTCGGTATTCTTCCGTCTTTAATAGCATTTATCCTGAATTTAATCAATCTTTTCGCCAGCTCAATTTGTTCTTGGGTTGGATTTACTAAATCAAAACCGGTAAAAGCACATTTACCGTCTATACATCTTCCGCAGCCTCCATGCCCTGTGCGCATTTTGACTAACTCCCGCATTGCAGCAGTTTCATTTGATAAAACGGGTTCTAAATATTCATCATATTGAATGCATATACGAATATTCCAATCACCGTCATCCGATTTCTTGACCGAGCCCCACCGTTTTCCTTTATATTTTCCGTTAATACTGATTTTGTTCTCTTTTAGCCATTCCAGAAATTCATTCATTTTGATTCCTCATATAAAGTATGTTTTTCCTGTAACTTACATATAACACAAGTAGTCAACTACTGTAAAAAATCGACTTCTTTCGTCATAATTATGTGATTTATTAACAGAAAAGATTTTAAATAAATCAACAGTCAAAGTTTTCTGCGAAACAATAATGGCGGTCTTCGACCGCCAAGTAATTTTCTTGTCTGTAGGCTACGAAAAAAATATATTTGCAATTTCGGGGGAGAGATTTGAACCTGCGTAAAGTTATCCCTTACTTCTAAAACTATAATGTGTATTTTAGAGATTATAATTTAACAACCAACGGATGCCAAATTTATCTGTTAAATCTGCCATCTTACTACACCACTCACATGGAGCTAACGGATAATGTATTTGCGCTTTTTGTTTCAATACATCATAAGCAGCATCCAAAGATTTTTCGTCGTCAAAAGTTAGCCAGAATTGCATATTATTTTCTCTTATAAAATTTGTACTATAATGCGATATGTCACTTATTGCTAAAACCGTTTGACTGTTGATGACAATTTCCGCATGTGCATAAAAATCATCATCATCGGATGCTTTGAAACAATTTTTTGATGCTGCATTAAACGCTTTACAATAAAAATCTACGGCCTCAATACTGCCGGATAAGTATGCCATGAAAACCATTCTCATATAATACCACCACCGTTAATATGTTTTTCATTATGAAAAAAATCGACAGCTTTATAGCAATCGACTTTCTTCGACAAAATATTTGGTTGGGCTAGGTGGATTCGAACCACCGGAGTGACGGAGTCAAAGTCCGTTGCCTTACCGCTTGGCTATAGCCCAATATTTGAACAAGAAAAAGTATATCATACTTTTGCCTTAATGTCAATATTTACTTATCCAACCGCTGTAAAAAGACCGCTTCCGCACAAACACCCTGTAGGCGCAGCACGTGTCCGATAATGCTTTGCGGACATAGTCCGCAAAGCATTATCGGACGAAAATTGAGGGGCGAGATGTTCCTCGCCCCAAAATTTTCTTGGTGCCGGCAGTGGGACTTGAACCCACACGGTATCGCTACCACCGGATTTTGAGTCCGGCACGTCTGCCAATTCCATCATGCCGGCATTTTTTGCCAAATGTCCGCACCTATTCAATGTTGCGAAGTATAGTATATCATTTTTGAAGTAAATTGTCAAGCTATACGGAAAATTCTCATAAAGATTTTACAAAATTTTTTAGAAATAACCAATATACTATTGACAATTTGTTAAAAATGCCGTAAAATTATATATTGGAATAAGCTCGTATACTATACCACCTGAGCTTGGGTCAAAAAATCCCCCAAACTCTTATATACAGCTATTTTAATTTAGTTTCACGCAGATTGCTGCGTTTTAGGTTACATATATATAATCCCGGTTTTACACTAATCTCCGCATTTTATTTATAATAAATATGCGGGTTAATATAAATTTTGCCTTGTTTCATTAAGCACTTGCCTTTTGAAAGCTTGGTTAAGGGATTTTTAAATCGTAGCCGAGAATATTATGAAAGGAAGAAGTTGCTTATGGGACAGATCGATCTTTGGCTGGCAATAGTGCTTATAGTCGCAGCGTTGGCTATCGGCGGAGCTTTCGGCGCATTTATGTTCCGCAGGGGCGTGGAGAGCCGCAAGAAAAATGCGGAAGCACAGTTTGAATCCGCCGAAAAGGAAGCCGCAAGAATCGTAAGCGAAGCAAAGGAAAAAGCCGCAACCGCAAAGAAAACCGCTTTGCTGGAAGCAAAGGAAGAAAGCTACAAGCTGAAAGAAAATGCGGAAAAGGAAATATCAAAGCTTCGTGCTGACGCAGACAGAGAAGTTAAAGAACGCAGAGCGGAGCTTACCAAGTCCGAACGCAGACTTACTCAAAAGGAAGAAAATTTAGACAGGAAAACCGACAAAATCGAGCGTTTGGAAGAAAGTCTCAACGCGAAAAACGAAAATGCAAAGAAAAAATTAGCGGAGGCAGAGGCGCTGAGAGATCAACAGCACGCAAAGCTGGAAGAAATCAGCGGCTATACCTCGGAACAGGCTAAGGAGCTGCTTTTGCAGCAGCTGGACGGTGAGCTTACTCACGAGAAGGCGGTGAAGATACTCGCTTACGAACAGAAGCTTAAGGACGAATGCGACGATAAGGCAAGATCGGTAATTGCCCTCGCCATATCGAGACTTGCATCGGAAACCGTTTCCGAGCTTACCGTGTCCGTCGTGCCTTTGCCCAACGACGAAATGAAGGGCAGAATTATCGGACGTGAGGGCAGAAATATCAGAACCCTTGAACAGCTTACGGGCGTTGACTTGATAATCGACGACACTCCCGAGGCTATTACGCTTTCAAGCCAAGACAGAGTGCGCAGAGAGATCGCGAGAATTGCTCTTGAAAAGCTTATCCAGGACGGAAGAATCCACCCCACCCGCATAGAGGAAACGGTGGAAAAAGCTCGCAGAGAGGTTGAGCAGAAGATCAAGAGAGAGGGCGAGCGTGCTTGTCTGGAAACCAACGTAAACGGTTTAAGCCCCGAGCTGGTAAAGCTTTTGGGACGCTTGTACTTCAGAACCTCTTACAGCCAGAATGTACTTATCCACTCTATCGAGGTAGCTCATCTGGCGGGAATTATGGCAAGCGAGCTGGGAGTTGACGCAGCCGTTGCAAGGCGCGCAGGACTTCTCCACGATATAGGCAAGGCTCTCACTCATGAGATAGAGGGCAGCCACGTTGCCATAGGCGTAGAGGTCTGCAAGAAGTATAAGGAAAATGCCGAGGTTATCCACGCTGTTGAAGCTCACCACGGCGATGTGGAGTGCAGAACGGTCATCGCTGCATTGGTTCAGGCAGCCGACGCAGTAAGCGCGGCAAGACCTGCGGCAAGAAGCGAGAACTACGAAAGCTATATCAAGCGTCTTGAAAAGCTGGAGGAGATCTGCACCGAGTATGACGGAGTTGAAAAATCCTATGCAATTCAGGCAGGCCGCGAAATTCGTATTCTTATTAAGCCCGAGGTGGTCAACGATGAGAAGATGACCGTGCTTGCAAGGAATATCGCACAGAGGATCGAAGCCGAGGTCGAGTATCCCGGACAGATCAAGATCAATCTTATCAGGGAATCCCGTGTTGTAGATTATGCAAAGTAAAGTTTAAAAAATAAATGCAGAGGTGAGATTTATCCTCTGCATTTATCATTTAATAGACTTCTATGATTGACAATCGATCTTTAATGTGATGGAATATACTTACAACGGAGGTGATTTTATGAACATGCAGGAAGCTGCAAGATTTAATCTTGTTCTTAGATCTTCCGGTTGGAGTGAGAAACAAATAAATGACTTTATGCTTTTTATCGAATCAGGTGAAGAGCAATACAAACCCAAGTTAATTGATAATAAAGAAAAAAATTTCGATTGATTATTTTAGAGCGGTTTGCCGCTCTTTTTTATTACCTTTTTTGCGAGAACATTTAATATTAAACAGGATTTATCAACATTCCGCCGACTAAATCCAAATCTCACAAATCCACTGTCTCCCTGCTCTGCAGTTGTTCTTTGCAGCCCCTTGACACCGACAGCTGAATTGTGGTAAAATTCAATTACAACAAGAGTGCAAAAGCTCGGGAGGTTTTTAGATGGCAAAGTCAAACACCGTGAAAACCAACAGGGAAAAGAAAAAAATTCTTATCCCCATAATTATATTTGGCGCCGTGATTATCCTTTTGCTGGTTCTGGTCATAGGCGTTCTTATTGAAAATGCAAATGAATCCAACAAGCCCTCCAACACTCTGCAATATCTGGAAGACGGAAAGCTGAAATATGACGATGGTGCCATTGTTCTTGACAAGGATTCGCAGCAGGATGTCAGCGATCTGTATCAGGAGGTAGAGGACGGATATATTTCGCTGTCCCACAAGAACCAAGCTTACAGCGCAGACGGAGAAAACTTTGCCTGCTATATCAATAATAATTCGGATAATAAATATGATATTTATGTGACCGTGTACAACAATCAAAACGCCGATGAAATGCTTTATATAAGCGGACTTATCCCGCCCGGCTCGGGCATAGATCACTTTAAATCGGATATTAAGCTTGATTCGGGAGAGTATGACGCTTTGCTGGTTATTACGCAGGTGGAAGACGATCACGAAACTATTCGGGGCGGACAGCTGTTTTTGGCGCTTCATTTGAATGTGAGCTGACAGGGCGACTATTTTCAAAATAAGACACAAGCGGCACTGCAATCGCAAGTGCCGCTTGTTTTATTTTAATCAGCTTATCATAAAGGCTATATGAGGAAGGTCAAAGGAATCATGCTCTATAAAATTCCTTACGGAAACTCTTTCTGCCATTTTGGTGTTTACTGTCATTTTTGCGGAATATGTAATTGCCAAAGCCAGATCCTCATCGCTCCAATTTTCTTTTAAGAAAGCGGGGAGACTGATCTTCAACACGTTGTAAAACATTGCTAATTCAAAAAAGCTTTTAAAAACACCTTCGTGGGGCGGATCAACAAAAATCATGTTTGCAAAAACGTTTTCAAAAATATAACTTCTGTCAGCCTCTATACCGCGAAATACTCCCAGATTCCTGAAATAATCGTTTATATTGTAAGTAATGTTAACCTTGTTATCCGCTCCTTCGATTTCCTTGATCGTGATCGAAATACTTTCCGCCGCTTGATCAAACAGTTTTGATACATGATCGAATTTATCCGTATTTTTGATTTTTTGATACATGTTCAAAAATCCGTTAATGGATTTTGACGCAGCTTCCGCATCTGATTGAGGTGCTTTTAAAGAATCTGCAACACTTTTGCAAAACTCATTATCAAGAATCATATTATAAAGGCTTTCAATCTTTTCTCCTTGTCCTGCCTTAATATACTCGTCCGTTTTTTTGCTGAAAAATCCCAGTATCAAAAGTCTTTCCGGAACGGTGAAATTGCGGTTCTGCAAAATATCTATCTGCGCGCTTTTAATTGTCCAATACCAAGGATAGCCCTCCCAGCTTTTAGGGGTTGCAGCTATACTATAAAGTCCCCTATTGACGCCGTGAGCGCTGCCGTCATATTCCTCCTCTGCGATTTCAAGCCCTTCGGGGTGAGCGATCATAAGCTCCACAACATGAGGACAGGTAATGTTGCAGCCAAAAATCAGTGTTTCGTTGCCCACAATACCGTACAATCGGGGAAAAACGCTGCATGTATGGCTTAAAGCTTTTTCTCCAAGCTCCTTTTGTATCATGCAAAGTCCGTCCGGTCCGTGGAAGGGACACTCATCATTTTCATTAAGCTTTATCTTAGCATAATTTGTGTTTTCATTATATCCTGAACCCATTTTTTCATGGTTTCTTACTCTCTCAAAAGCGTTATTGATAACTTCCTTCAGTTCCTTGCTGCAATCCGCTTTTTTATAGTCGAGATATTCTCTTTTTCCAAAAAGGATCCTCCATTCCTTGCAGCAATGATCTGTACACTTTGAACCAATGCAATGAAACTCATCACAGTATTTAAATTTAACTATTTTCATATCTGTCTGCCCCTATCTCAAATACTATTTTAGCATAAATATATCATACATCAAAAAGCTTCTTTTGTCAATCACATAATAATAACAAAAGCCCCCGCCAAAGCGGGGGCAATGTTATTAGTAGGAATTGTAATAAGTACAATATTGGTTGGGCTATTAGCCGAGCAGCTGGAGAACTGCCTGAGGCTGCTGGTTAGCCTGAGCCAGCATAGCCTGAGAAGCCTGCTGCAGAATGTTGAACTTGGTGTAGTTGATCATTTCTGTAGCCATGTCTGTATCTCTGATCTGAGATTCAGCGTTGGTCAGGTTCTCGTTAGTTGTAGTCAGGTTGTTTACAGTGTACTCGAGACGGTTCTGGAGAGCACCGAGACCAGCTCTCTGCATGGAAACCTTCTTAACAGCTGCGTCTACCATTTCGATAGCCTTGTTAGCTGCATCTCTTGTGGAAACGTCAGCAGCAGCTACGCCAAGAGAATCTGCGCCCATATCGTCAACGTTAAGAGTAACTCTCTGGTCCTCAACGCCGTTAGCGCCGATCTGGAAGGTCAGGCCTTCGCCAACAGTACCGGAGAAGTTCTTGCCGAGACCTACGCCGCCTGCGGGCTCAACATCAACACCTTTACCTGCAACGTTGAGGTAGAGGTAACCGTCGTTTGCGCCGTCAGGATCCTTATCGTCGGTAAGCTCAACAGCATAATCATATCCGGCTTCTGCTAAGAGGTTTTCGATGTCCTTTTCGGAATACTTAACGCCTGTAGCGAGGTGGAGTGTAATCTCAGCAGCTGTACCATCAGCTACCTTAGTAGGAGTTTCAACAGTAACGCCTTCCTTGCCCTTAGCAACGTCAGCAATGATTGTTACCTTACCAAACTGAGACTCGTTAAGAGCTGTTTCACCGTAAGAGTTAGCGGTCAGCTTGATCTTATCGGAAGAACCAACACCGCCGCTTGCTGCGTCAGCAACGATAGTGGAGAGGTCGCCTTCGCCGCTGTCACGAATACCTGCAAGAGTTGCAGTTGTGGATACACCGTCAGCAGCTGTGATTACGCCGTATTCGCTCTTGAAGGAGATTGTGCCTACAGGAGCTGACATACCGTCGTTCTTAGGAACGGTAGCGTTCTTGATCAGATCGTTGATCTCAGCGTCTGTATAAGACTTGTTTTCAACCAAGTTGATGGTAACTTTCAAACCGGAAGCATCCCAAACAGCGTTTTCGCCGCCAACACCGGATGCGCCTGTGGTGAAGTCAATGTTCATACCTACAACAGAGCTCTCTGTGGAGATACGTCCGCCGCCGATGTCATCGATAAGCTCGTTCATACCGTAGAGTGCGCCATAAGTGCTGGTGCTGTTCTTGCCGCTCAGAGAACCATCGAGGAGCTGCATTCCGTTGTACTCAGTAGCAGTAGAGATACGGTCGATTTCGGACTTAAGAGCGTCAACTTCCAACTGGATAGCTTCACGGTCTGTATCGTCCTGGTAAGTACCGTTAGCGGACTGTACTGCCAGTTCTCTCATTCTCTGGAGAATGCTGTGAGTTTCGTTCAAGCCGCCTTCAGCAGTCTGGATAAGGGAGATACCATCGTTAGCGTTTCTTGTAGCCTGAGCGAGACCGCGGATCTGGGATCTCATCTTCTCAGAAATTGCCAAGCCTGCAGCGTTGTCGCCTGCACGGTTGATCTGATAACCGGAGCTCAGCTTCTCAGTAGCCTTCTTAAGACCAGCTACGTTGGTGTTCATCTTGTTGTTCGCATTGATCGCGGACATATTGTGTTGTACTACTAATCCTGCCATAATATTTTCCTCCTTGATTTCTGCTGTCAATTTCCTTTTGACAGCTCGTGTCTGCATTAAGAATTTTACAGCCACGATTGTTAAAATTTAATGATAAGATTTGCAAATCTTCAAGGCTTCTTGAACCTTTCAGAAATATTATCGGCGTGGTCGGAAAAAACTTTAGCTTTTTTTTGAAAAAATTTTTGAATTTTTGTGGTTTGGTGATTTTG
The DNA here is from genome assembly GCA_964636555.1 of uncultured Ruminiclostridium sp. Classification (GTDB taxonomy): domain Bacteria; phylum Bacillota; class Clostridia; order Oscillospirales; family Ruminococcaceae; genus Ruminiclostridium_E. Next base: position 65,126 of record CAZWRZ010000013.1, on the reverse strand, counting down.
CCAAGTTTTAGGACAGTGGAGCTGTGCAGATTGACGGCAAAATGGCATAAAAAGGGCTGTGAAATGATATTTATTGCTTTGACATAAGCTGATTTGCCCGTTATATGCTTGTCTTTTATGTCGAATAATGGTATAATTTGTCTGTCGGCTTCTTCCGTCAGGAGGAAGGTGGAACTCATGAATTACATTCTTTCAGTTATTGTTTCTATCATAGCAGATGTAATAAGTCATTACGTCTGCAAATGGCTCGATAGGAAGTAAGCCCGACAGAGCATAAAAGAACCCCCCTAAGGTAGCATCTCAGGGGGGTTGTTTGCGTGTCCTCATGAACATCCTTTCAGTTAGCTTTCGCTGAAATTATTATAGCACAATGATGAGCTGTTGTCAACTGCTTTTTGAACCCACATCTTGTATTTTTTCCAAAAAACAGCAAACGGATTAACAGGAAGCAGCCCGACAGATTCAAAAACAAAAGCTCCCAAGATCCGACCCTCATGGGTTTTCTTTTGTCGGCTTCTTCCGTCAGGAAGAAGGTGGAACTCATACATTACATAATAACAGTTTTCTATCATTAAAATTATTATATAACAACAAAAAGATATTGTCAACAGGAAAAATTTAAAACATATACCATATATAGTATAAAAGCACCTTCCCCTCCCCGCCAAAAATTCCCCCAAAAAGTTGAAATAATCCCCAAAAAGTGATATACTATTATATAAGAGAAATTACCCCCATAAGATCTCACACATTACCAAAGAAAAAGGAGAATGAAATGGCAAGAACACAAATTGCGGATCTGTATAAAAACACCCCCGAAAACGGCGCTGAGCTCACCGTAAGCGGCTGGATAAAAACTGTGAGGGGCAGCAAAAGCTTCGGCTTTATGGAGCTGTCCGACGGCAGCGGATTTAAAGGCGTTCAAATAGTTTTTGAAGAGGACAAGGTGGATAACTTTAAGGAGCTTAGCAAGCTGGGCGTAGGCAGCGCGGTTACCGTAAAGGGCACAATGCTTCTTACCCCCGAAGCAAAGCAGCCCTTTGAAATTCATGCTTTGGAGGTAACCGTGGACGGGCTTGCCCCTTCGGATTACCCATTGCAGAAAAAGCGCCATACCCTTGAATATCTCCGCACCATTGCCCATTTAAGAGCAAGAACCAACACCATAGGAGCAGTTCTGAGAGTCAGAAGCGTTGCCGCCTTTGCCATTCACAGCTTTTTTAACGAAAGAGGCTTTGTGTATGTTAACACTCCCATAATCACCGCCAGCGACTGCGAGGGTGCGGGAGAGATGTTCAGAGTTTCCACTCTCGACCCCGAAAATCTCCCCAAAACGGAGGACGGCAAAATAGACTATTCCAAGGACTTTTTTGGAAAGCCCGCCAGCTTAACAGTTTCGGGACAGCTTGAGGGCGAGGCTATGGCTATGGCTTTCGGCAGCATTTACACCTTCGGTCCCACCTTCAGAGCCGAAAACTCCAACACCACCCGCCACGCCGCAGAATTCTGGATGATCGAGCCTGAAATTGCTTTTGCCGATCTGCAGGACGATATGGACTTGGCAAGGGATATGATAAAGTACGTTTTAAAAACGGTTCTTGAAAAATGCCCCGATGAAATGAAGTTCTTTAACGACTTTTACGACAAGGAGCTTATTAACCGTCTTACGGACATAGTTAACAGCGACTTTGCAAAGGTGACCTACACCGAGGCGGTGGAAATTCTTGAAAAGCATAAGGATCAGTTTAAATATCCCGTTTATTGGGGCGCAGATTTACAGACGGAACATGAAAGATTTTTAACGGAGCAGGTATTCAAAAAGCCCCTGTTCGTTACCGATTATCCCAAGGAGATCAAAGCTTTCTATATGCGTCAGAACGACGACGGAAAAACCGTTGCGGCGGTAGACCTGTTAGTTCCCGGAGTTGGAGAAATAATCGGCGGCAGCCAGCGTGAGGAAAGACTTGACGTTCTTTTGAAGAGAATGGAGGAGCTGGGACTTAAGGAAGAGGATTACAGCTGGTATCTGGATTTAAGACGCTTCGGCGGCTGCAAGCATGCGGGCTTCGGCTTGGGCTTTGAGCGGCTTATAATGTACATCACTGCCGTGGGAAATATCAGAGACGCTATTCCATTCCCCAGAACAGTTGGTAATGCGGAATATTAAACTTTAGCTTTAGCAAGTTCAGCAATTTTAGCACATTATCCTTTACAGGGTATGTGCTATTTTTGCAGTTTGATTACAGAAAAAGAAGAAGGAAAAATGAAAGACCTTATAAAATATCTGAGACCCAACTTCCCCCGAATGGGAATAGGACTTACAATAAAAATAACAGGCACGGTAATAGAGCTTGCTCTTCCCTACATATTGAGCTACATTCTGAAAAGCGTAGTTTACAGAGAGGATATAAAGCTTATTATCTTCTGGGGCGGGGTAATGGTTTTCTGCGCCGCTGCCGCCTTTATCTGCAACACGGCAGCCAACCGAATGGCGGCGCTGACGGCAAGAAACTTTTCCGAAACGGTGCGGCACGAGCTGTTTGAAGCAACCTTGCATTTAAGTGCGGCTCAAAGGGACAGATTTACTATTCCCTCCCTCGAATCCCGTATCACCACCGATACCTACAACGTTCACCAGTTTGTGGGTATGATGCAAAGGCTTGGAGTACGCGCGCCTATTCTCCTTGTAGGGGGAATGATAATTACTCTTATTATGGACAGCTACCTTGCTCTTGCCATGCTGGCTATACTGCCCTTTATTTTCGTGACGGTATACTTTATTTCCCGAAAAGGCGTTCCCCTTTATATAAAGGTACAGCAGGCGGTGGACAGAATGATAAGAGTGGTGAGAGAGGACGCAGGCGGAATTCGTGTTATCAAGGCTCTGTCCAAGACCGAATATGAGCATAAGCGTTACGACAGCGTCAACAGCGGACTTTCAAAGGCGGAAAGAAAAGCGGGTATAACCATGGGAGCGGTTAACCCCATTATGACCCTGTTGATGAATATGGGTATTGTGGCTGTTGTGGCTATCAGCGCCTCCCGTGTTGCAAACCACACCTCCGACGCGGAAACGGTCATTGCCTTTATGCAGTATTTTACCCTTATTTCCATGGCTATGATGTCTGTTACGAGAATTTTTATAATGTATACCAAATGCGAGGCTTCCGCAAAAAGAATTTCCGAGGTAATAAACACACAGTCCGATTTAAAGGTTGAGTCCGAGGAGGATTTTCCCCCTCACGAGGACAACGGCTTTATCGTTTTTGACAACGTGAGGTTTTCCTACAACGGCACCCAAAACAATCTTGAAGACATCAGCTTTTCGGTAAAGAAGGGCGGTTCCTTGGGCATTATAGGTCCTACTGGAAGCGGAAAGTCTACCATTATAAAACTGCTGCTTCGTTTTTATGATGTAAACAGCGGCGGTATAAGAATAGGCGGTCGGGATATCCGAACAATCCCAAAGGAAAAATTATACGGGATGTTCGGCACCGCCATGCAGAACGATTTCCTTTACTCCGACACGGTGGAAGAAAACATCAGATTCGGCAGAGAGCTTTCGGAGGAACAGATAAAAGACGCCGCCAAAATTGCGCAGGCGGACGGCTTTATTTCGGAGCTTGAAAGCGGTTACGGTCACCTATTATCACAAAAAGGCACCAATATTTCGGGAGGACAAAAGCAAAGGCTTCTGATTTCAAGGGCATTGGCGGCACAGCCCGAAATACTCATACTTGACGACAGCTCCTCCGCCCTTGACTATAAAACAGACGCGGCTTTGCGTAAAGCCTTGAAGGAAAGCTGTGAAAATATGACAGTTATCACCGTTGCTCAAAGGGTAAGCTCGGTCAAGGACTGTGATCTGATACTTGTTCTGGAGGAAGGTAAGATAATAGGAATGGGAAACCATGACAGCTTAATAAGCTCCTGCCCCGAATACAGGGAGATCAGCGATTCCCAGATGGGAGGTGCTTTCCTTGAATAAGACAAACAAAATTTCAGAGAAAAATACACACAAACCAAGCCCCGCCGGAATCGCCCCAAAAAGCAGGGAGGAAAAAAAGGCGGAGTTTAAGGAAACCAAAACCGTATTAAAAAGGCTGGGAAAATATATTTTGCAGCATTGGCAGCTGTTTTTGCCGGCTATAATACTGACCTTGCTGTCCAATCAGCTTTCCTTGCTGGGACCTTTGTATTCGGGAAACGCCATAGACGCAATTTCCGCAGAGGGGGGAGTGGATTTTCCCACAGTGTGGCAGTGTGTTGTGAAAATGCTGATATGCTATGCAGGCGCGGCAGTTCTAAGCTATCTTTTGGCAATTCTTATGACAGTTATCAGCCAGAAGATAGTTTACAATATGAGGAAACAGCTTTTTGAAAAACTCACTACCCTTCCCGTAAGCTATTTTGACACTCATGCCGCGGGAGATATCATCAGCCGTATCTCCTACGATATAGATACCGTTAACGCTTCCCTTTCACAGGATCTGGTTCAAGTAATGACAAGTATCTATACGGTTTTGGGCGCTCTTGTCTTTATGTGGCAGATATCCAAGCCTCTCATTCTGGTATTTGCTCTTACGGTACCCGCTTCGATCATCTTTACACGGTTCCGTGCAAGACATGTCAGACCTCTTTTCAGCAAGCGTTCAAGAAAATTAGGCGAGCTTAACGGCTATGCGGAGGAAATGCTCACAGGTGCAGGCACCATTCAGGCTTATGACAGAGAGGGAGAAATCACCAACCGCTTTGATAAGCGCAACAACGACACCATGAACGCCTACTATGACGCGGAATACTACGGCGCAATGCTGGGTCCTGCGGTAAACTTCATCAACAATCTTTCCATTTCACTGGTAATGATTTTGGGCGGAATACTGTATATGTTTTCTCAAAGCGGAGCGGTGCAGGCGGGAGGAGTTTTCTTTATCACCCTCGGAGGAGTGGCGCAGTTTGTGCAGTATTCAAGAAAGTTTGCGGGTCCCATAAACGAATTTGCCAATCTGTTCAGTGAATTTCAGTCCGCCTTTTCCGCTGCAAGAAGAATTTTCGCCGTTATGGACGAGGCTCCTGAAAAAGCAGACGAACCTGCGGCATTGCCCTTAAACAAAACAGAGGGAAATGTGGAACTGAAGAACATCACCTTCGGCTACACACCCGAAAAAACCATACTAAGAGATATTTCCGTTGCGGCAAAATCGGGAGAAACCATTGCAATAGTGGGTCCCACAGGTACGGGAAAAACTACGGTTATTAACCTGCTTATGAGATTTTACGACACCGACAAGGGAGAAATAACCGTTGACGGAACAAGCATAAACCAAATCACTCGTAAATCCCTCAGAAAAGCCTACACTATGGTATTGCAGGACACTTGGCTTTTCCACGGAACCGTTTTTGAAAACATAGCCTACGGCAGTGATAATGCCACACGGGAACAGGTGGAGCAGGCGGCTAAGGCTGCAAGGATCGATTCCTTTATCCGCTCACTGCCCCAAGGCTATGACACGGTTTTGTCCGATGACGGCATCAATATTTCCAAGGGACAAAAACAGCTTATTACCGTGGCAAGAGCAATGCTTTCCGATGCCTCTATGCTGATTCTGGACGAGGCGACCTCAAATGTGGATTCAAGAACGGAAATAAAGATACAGGAGGCTATGAACAGGCTTATGAAAGGGCGCACCTGCTTTGTTATCGCTCACAGACTTTCCACCGTCAAGAACGCGGACAGAATTGTTGTTATGCAGGGCGGAACAATAACGGAGCAGGGAAGCCATGAACAGCTTATGGAAATGGGAGGCTTTTACAGCAAGCTGTATAATTCGCAGTTTGAATAACAATATAATCATCTTTGTAAAAACGAACTTTCAGCAACAAATACGGTGGAATATCCGATAATTTTTCAACCTTGATTTTTGCATTATTCAAGCCATTTTCAACATTTTCCACCGACTTTTCCACAGTTTGGACAGTAAAAATCAGTGAAAACCCCGACTTTTCCACACTTTCCACGGGAAAACCTGTGGAAAACAGGATTTTACAGATTGTAAACGGCATAATACACGTTAAGTATATTATGCCGTTTATTTATCATTTTGTTGAATTTTACAAAAGGCTTTAAATCGTAATCGGACAGAAATCATTTAAGCATTATTTTCTATAATAAAGTAATTTTCATTTTCCTCGGATAAAAGAATCTATCTTTAAGTAAATTTCGGTAAATTATCGTTCAAAAACCCGTGAAGAAATTTTAGGCTTGGATTAAGGGTTTTCAGCTTTTTCCACGAAGTTTTCCACAGAAAAATTAGTCAAAGTCAGTTAAAAAGGTCAGTTTTCCGCATTTTCCACGGGAAAACCTGTGGAAAACGGTATAATTTCCCTGATTTATCCAATAATACAATCAGTAAAATATTGATAGCTTATCAAAAAAATAATCGGAGGAATAAAAATGCGAGGGGTCAACAAGCTTATTTTGGAGATAAAGAATACAGAAAACGAGTTTTTTGACAGAGCGATCTTGTTTTTAAGGCCTGAAAAAATGAACGCCGACCAGAGCCAGCTGAACGAAAACGCTCAAAGGCTGTTGTCGGCAGTAAGAATGGACGGGTTCAATAAAAGACGAAGAGTTAAAATCGGGCTTATTGTTTTGGGGTGTGTTTTGCTGGCTGGAGGTGTTGTTTTGGCGATTGTTTTGTTTTAAGTATGGGTGTAAAGAAATAACCGCCATTGTGCTTTAGAGTACAATGGCGGTTATTGAGGGTGATTCTCCTTTAATTAGGAGATGTACATAACATTTAATATTTTAATTTTACACCTGTTTCATCAATTTGTCAACAGCTTAATATCTAAAATTTGACAAAATGCCAATAACAATATATAATAGATACTGAGGAAACCCTCTTGGGTGACCTCACCTAAGAGGGGATAAACCTCAGGTGGGCGATAGGTGATTGTTAATAACACTCCCGTGCAAGGTGGAAACACTTTGCCATAAAAAGGGGGTGGGGGAATGTACATATCGTTATCAGATTTGATTCAGATACTTTTACTTTTATGTGAAGTCATCGGTGTATGTTTCCTTGTTTTTAGTACTTTTAAAAACAATAAAAAATAACCGCCTTCCCGTGTCCAAAACGAAAGTCGGTTATTTTTCATAACTTAAATCGGGAGTGACAACACCTGTTGCCCCTCTTTTATTTTATTATACTGCTTTTTCTTTTCTTTGTCAACAGCTCCATACCGAAAATTTGAAAAAGCAATATCGCCCACAACAAAAGCAGCCGCCCAAAAGACGGCTGCTGTTTTTAGTTACAATAAGGAAATCAAACCAGCTCAATGATAGCCATTTCAGCTGCGTCTCCGCGGCGGGGTCCGATCTTTACGATTCTGGTATAGCCGCCCTTAACGTCCTTATACTTGGGAGCAATCTCGTCAAAAAGTTTTTTGCTGACTGCCTCCTTGGTGATGTAGGAATATACCTGACGCTTGCTGTGAAGATCTTCGTTCTTACCGAGGGTGATCATCTTCTCAGCTTCGCTCTTTACTTCCTTTGCTCTTGTAACGGTGGTCTCGATCTTGCCGTTTTCCAGCAAAAATGTTACCATTGCTCTGAGCATTGCTTTTCTATGGTCACTTGTTCTTCCAAGTTTTCTCATTTGCTTTTACTCCTTTCTGTAAGAGTGTCAGTAAATTACTCCTCAGGCTCAGCCAGTGCAAAGCCCAGTTCCTTAAGCTTAGCGTTGACCTCGTCGAAGGATTTCTTGCCCAAATTACGAACCTTCATCATTTCCTCGGGAGACTTGGAGATCAAGTCCTCAACGGTGTTGATGTTGGCGCGCTTCAGGCAGTTGAAGGAACGAACGGAAAGCTCCAGATCCTCAATAGTCTTTTCAAGGATCTTATCCTTGCTCTTGTCGTCCTTTTCCACCATAAGCTCAGGCTGGCTGACCTCGTCGGACAGCTCAACAAAGGGCTGGAGATGCTGACAAAGGAATTTTGCCGCATAGCTTACCGCTTCCTTGGCTGTTGTCGTGCCGTCAGTCCAAACCTCTAAAATAAGCTTGTCATAATCGATACGCTGTCCCACACGGGTGTTTTCAACCGTGTAATTTACCTTAAGAACAGGCGTATATATGCTGTCTACCGCAATTATACCGATAGGAGGCTGTACCATAAGCTGCTTGTTCTTTTCTGCGCTTACATAACCTCTGCCTCTGTCGAAGGTCAACTCCATATTGAGCTTTGCGCCCGCAGTAAGAGTGGCAATGTGCATGCCGGGATCAAGAATTTCTATCTCGCTGTCGGTCTTTATATCGCCGGCAGTTACCTCGCACTCGCCTTCCGCCTCAATATATACGGTTTTGGGAGTTTCACCGAACATCTTTGCTATTAAGCCCTTAACATTAAGGATTATCTCGGTTACATCTTCCTTGACTCCGGGAACAGTGGAAAACTCGTGCTGTACCCCGTCGATTTTGACGCTTGTAACCGCAACTCCGGGCAATGAGGAGAGCAAAACACGCCTAAGGCTGTTGCCTATGGTGTTGCCGAAACCGCTTTCCAAAGGCTCTAAGGTAAACATACTGTATTTACCGTCGTTGCTCTTCTTAACGATTTCAATTTCCGGCTTTTCTATTTTTTCAAGCATTCTGTAAACCCTCCTGCTGTTGTGATCCGTTCCTTACAGAACAGATCGCTTCATTGTATGCTCAGGGATCCCCGTCAGGGAATCATTGGGCTGTGCAGCCCCGGTTAATTTTAAATTACGATGCTGATGATTGTAAATTAAAAATAATCGCACCAAGTATACCGTCTTAAATAACCTGAATACCTCGTCAAATAAATTATTATTTGGAGTACAATTCGATTACGAGCTGCTCTTCGATCTCGAAATCAAGTTCATCTCTCTGAGGAAGACGGGTAACAACTGCTTTGGACTCTTCCTTGTTCATATCGAGCCAAACAGGGATAAGTCTGCCGTTGGTTGCCTCGGCGATCTGAGCAAACTTAGGGCTTTTCTTGCTTCTTTCGGAAAGAGCTACAACATCTCCTGCCTTTACCTTGTAGGAAGGGATATCAACTCTCTTGCCGTTTACGGTAAAGTGACCGTGACCAACAAGCTGTCTTGCTTCGCGGCGGGTTATTGCCATGCCCATTCTGAATACTACGTTGTCAAGGCGGGATTCAAGAAGTCTGATAAGGTTTTCACCTGCTACGCCCTCTTCCTTGATAGCCATTTCATAGTAATGATGGAACTGCTTTTCAAGTACGCCGTAAATGAATTTCAGCTTCTGCTTTTCTCTCAGCTGCATTCCGTATTCGGAAACCTTCTTGCGGGGATTTCCGTTGCCCTTTCTGTTGGTTTCCTTGCTGTAGCCCAGAACTGCGGGGCTGATTCCCAATGCCTTGCATCTTTTAAGCACAGGTGTTTTATCTACTGCCATTATAAATTCCTCCGTTTATTTAAAGTTCGGGACAATGTGCAGCATTGTCCTCCGTATCGGACACTCGGTAAGGATTATAAGCCCTGCCTCGTCCGACAATGAGCAACGACGCTCATTATTAAAAACTACACTCTTCTCCTCTTGGGAGGGCGGCATCCGTTGTGGGGAATGGGGGTAACGTCCTTGATCATTCTTACCTCCAAGCCTGCTGTGGAAAGCGCTCTGATAGCTGCTTCACGGCCTGCTCCGGGTCCCTTTACGTATACCTCAACGGTCTTTAAGCCGTGAACCATAGCTGCCTTAGCTGCTGTTTCGGCTGCGGACTGAGCTGCGAAGGGAGTGGACTTTCTGTTTCCTCTGAAGCCCAAGCCGCCTGCGCTTGCCCATGACAGGGTGTTGCCCTGAAGGTCTGTGATAGTAACGATTGTATTGTTAAAAGTGGACTGGATATGCGCCGAGCCGTTTTCGATGTTCTTACGGTCGCGGCGGCGTACGCCTGCCTTTTTAACGTTAGCCTTGTTAGCTGCCATTTATATTTTTCCTTTCTGTAAAACGGGAGTTTTCTGCGTATCAGCCTTAAAAACTCACTCTTACTTCTTCTTGTTTGCAATAGTCTTTGCGGGACCTTTGCGGGTTCTTGCGTTGGTCTTGGTTCTCTGTCCTCTTACGGGGAGTCCCTTTCTGTGACGGACACCGCGGTAGCAGTTGATTTCAACCAGACGCTTGATGTTCATTGCAACCTCACGGCGGAGGTCACCCTCTACATGGTAGTGCTGGTCGATAACCTCACGGATCTTTGCTTCCTCGTCATCGGTCAAGTCCTTAACGCGAGTGTCGGGGTTAACGCCTGCTGCTGCCAAAATATCATTTGCGGATTTTCTGCCGATACCAAATACATAGGTCAAGCCGATTTCTACGCGCTTTTCCTTGGGCAGATCCACACCGGCGATTCTTGCCATACTGTAAACCTTTCCTTTCTCAGGGATTAGCCCTGTCTTTGTTTATGCTTAGGATCTTTGCAGATTACCATTACTCTGCCCTTGCGCTTAATAACCTTGCACTTGTCGCACATGGGCTTTACTGAAGGTCTTACTTTCATTTCGATTACTTCCTTTCCTAAGGCTTAAGGGTTTCAAGCAAATTACTTTGCTCTCCATGTGATTCTGCCCTTTGACAGATCATAAGGCGACATTTCAATAGTTACCTTATCTCCCGGCAGAATTCTGATGTAATTCATACGAAGCTTTCCGCTTACGTGAGCCAGTATTTCATGACCGTTGGAAAGCTTTACCTTAAAGGTCGCATTTGGCAGCGCCTCCTGAATTACACCTTCAACTTCGATAACATCTTCCTTGGACAAACTGTGTTCTTCCTTTCCTTGGAGGAAATTCACGGCTAAATGCTTTGCCGCATTAGACATCTTGAAACTATTTTACACTATAAAGCGTAATTATTTTGTAGATATCCGTCGAGAATGTTTTACGGCAAACGGCAATTTCTGACGCCTGCCATACATTGCTTCAAGCTTGCCCTTTTTCCTCTAATCTGCCCATAGTCCCCAAAAGGGTTCTGAGCTTTTTATCGGTTAGCTGCTCCAAATCAACCTTTCGGTTGGTTTTTTGCAGGTGCTTGGGATTTTTCTTTTTGGGTCTGCTCAGCGGACGTTCTTTTCCGTCAGCCACAAGAAGATTTCCACCCTCTCTGCCCACAACTGCCATAAAATAGCCCTTGTCGCGTCCTGCCTTGCTGATGACCACAGTGCCTGTTTCAAATTCCATAGCTTTTTTCTTGGGATACCGAATTTCCGCTTAACCGCATGCAAGCGTCAGTATCAGGGGTTTATCCTCGGTAATGAGAACGGTATGCTCAAAGTGGGCGGACATATTTCCGTTTGCCTCCACCACCGTCCAGTTGTCGCTTAATATCTTGACATTTTCGGTGGTTTCGTTGACCATCGGCTCAATAGCAATAGTCATACCCGGTACCAGTCTCGGTCCCCTTCCCGCTTTTCCGAAATTGGGAACCTCGGGATCCTCGTGCATTTCCTTTCCTATTCCGTGACCGATGTACTTTTTCACCACGAAATAGCCTGCGCCTTCAACGGCGCTCTGGATAGCATGGCTGATATCGCCTACTCTGTTGCCCTTTACCGCTTGCTCAATACCCTTGTAAAGAGCTGATTCCGTTGCCTGCAAAAGCCTTTCCTTAGACTCGCTTACCTGTCCTATCCTGAAGGTTTTGGTGTTGTCGCCCATATAGCCGTCCAGCTCCGCCACTATATCACAGGAAAGAATGTCCCCCTCCTTGAGAATTTTCTTTTTGGAGGGAATTCCGTGGATAAGCTCTTGGTTTACGGAGTAGCAGTTGTGTCCGGGGAAACCCCCGTAGCCCTTGCAGGGAGAGTGTCCGCCGTGTGAGATAACAAATTCGTTAACCAATCTGTCAAGCTCCCAAGTGGAAATTCCCACCACTGCGTTTTTGCCCGCATACTCCAAGGCTCTTGCTGCCAACTGACCCGCTTTGATCATCTTAGCAATTTCCGCCGCCGATTTAACTTGAATCATCTTGACCTCTTAGCCCTGCAATGCTTCCAATATAGGCTTTGCGGTTGCGTCGATTCCGTCCTCGCCCTTTACGGTAACAAGAATGCCCTTCTTTTCGTAATATCCCTTTAAGGGAGCAGTTTTCTCATGATATGTCTCAAGTCTTGACAAAACTACATCGGGCTGGTCATCCACACGAGCCTCAACCTTTGATCCGCAGAGGTCGCATACGCCCTCTGCCTTGGTAGGCTTGTTCTGAATATGATAGGAAGCACCGCACTTGGAATTGGTGCAGACCCTTCTGCCTGCGATACGGGCGATTATCTTTTCGTCGGCAATGTCGATCTCGATAACTTTATCAATGGTAACTCCCATTTTATCAAGAGCCTCTGCCTGCTCCACCGTTCTGGGGAAGCCGTCAAGGATAAAGCCCTTCTTGCAGTCGTCCTGCGCGATCCTGTCCTTCAGAACTCCGATAACCACGTCGTCAGGCACCAGAGCGCCCTTGTCCATATACTCCTTTGCGGCAAGACCTGCGGGAGTTCCCTTAGCCTTTGCCTCACGGAGAATGTTGCCTGTGGAAATGGAGGGGATACCTAACTTGGCAGTTACGATCTCTGCCATTGTACCTTTGCCTGCGCCGGGAGCGCCTAAAAAAATAACATTCATAAAAGCTACTTCCCTTTCCTTTATTGTTTTCTTACGATTGTCGATTATCATTCAAGGAAGCCCTTGTGATGACGCATCATCATCTGGCTTTCGATAGAACGAACGGTTTCAAGCGCAACGCCTACAACGATAAGGATCGTGGTACCGCCCAAGGACAGTCCCGTAATTCCCGAAATATTCTGGAATATAATGGGGAATATTGCGACAAAGCCAAGGAACAGTGCTCCGATAAGTGTTATCTTTGTAAGAGAATTGTTTATGAAATCCGCTGTGGGCTGTCCGGGTCTGTAACCGGGGATAGCGCCGTTGTTTTTCTTCAGATCGTTGGCGATCTGAATAGGATTAAAGGTAATTGCAACATAGAAATAGTTAAAGCCGATGATAAGCAGGAAGTAAAGCACCGCATACAGCCAGCTTGATGTGCTGAACAATCTTACGAAGCCTTCCCAGAAATTGTGGCCGCTGGTGTAGTCGCCCTTGATTCCGAAGAAGAAGCAGATAGTGGAAGGCAATGACATGATGGACATTGCGAAGATAATGGGCATAACGCCTGTCATAGCTACCTTGATAGGAATGTAGCTGGACTGACCGCCGTACATCTTTCTTCCAACAACACGCTTTGCGTACTGTACGGGAATTTTTCTTTCCGCATTGGTCATAAGAACGACCAAAGTGATCATTCCTACATAGATGAGAAGGATAATGGGAACGAGGATAGCGTTCTTGATTCCGCCTGTTTTAATTGTCATAATAAGTCCGTAGATATCTCCGGGCATTCTCGAAACAATACCTGCGAAAAGTATCATTGAGATTCCGTTTCCGATACCCTTTTCACTTATCTGGTCGCCGAGCCATATAATCAGTGAAGCACCCGCTACGAAGCACGCAACAATGGTTATTGCCGCCAAAACTCCGCTGAATCCGCTGGTGTATTTTACTACGCCGCCGTTTCTCAGGGTGATATAGAAAGCTACTGCCTGGAAGATAGCCAAGCCCAGAGCAACATACTTGTTGATCTTATTGAGCTTTTTTCTTCCCTCTTCGCCTTCCTTAGCCAGCCTTTCCAATGGTTTTATAGCCACCGTTAAAAGCTGTACAATGATCGAAGCGTTGATATAGGGGGTAATGGACATTGCGAACAATGTACCCTTGCTCAGTGAGCCGCCGGTCATCTGATCCCAGTAGGAGAACAGGTTTCCGTCGCTTGAGTTCATACCCAGAGTACCTGCGATCATTGTCGAGTTTAAGAAGGGAACGAATATGCTTGCGCCAAAACGGAATATTACTATGATGAACAATGTGTAAAGAATTTTTTTCCTCAAATCAGCTAATTTCCATGCATTTCGGAAAACTTCAAACATCAGATCACCTCAGCCTTTCCGCCTGCGCTTTCAATTTTGGATTTTGCGCTCTCGGAAAACTTTGCAACCTTTACAGTGAGGGATTTTGTAATTTCGCCTCTGCCGAGGATCTTTACTCCGTCAAAGGTCTTTTTCAGAAGACCCGCCTCAACGATAGCTGCCTCGTCAACGACTGCACCGCTTTCAAACTTTCTTTCCAGATCGCTTACGTTAACGGTAGCATATACGGTGGCGAAATTCTTATTGTTAAATCCGCGCTTAGGGATACGCATTGCAAGCTTTGTCTGACCGCCTTCAAAGCCGGGCTTAACTCCGCCGCCTGAACGTGCCCACTGTCCCTTGTGTCCCTTGCCGGCAGTCTTGCCTTGACCTGAGCCGTGACCTCTGCCTATGCGCTTTACGTCCTTAACGGAACCGGGAGCGGGAGATAATTCGTGTAGCTTCATGTTTAGTTACACCTCCTTATTCTTGATGATTTTAATCCTCTGTAACCTCGATTAAATAGCTTATTTCTTTGATTTTTCCGTTGGTTGCCGCATTGTCGGGCTGTACCGTCACATCGTTTATCTTACGAAGTCCCAAGGAGTGTGCGGTAGCGATATGACTTTTTTTACGACCGATCAAAGATTTAACCAGCTTGATTTTCTTTGCCATTTCAGTGGCTCCTTTCACGGAACTTGTTCTTGTAGAAGCGGTGTGCGGATTTTTGAGTGAAATTTTTCGCAATCAAGGAAAAAATCCGCAGGAATACTTAATGTATTTCAGCGACTTTGAAAAAGTCGCAAGGGATTCTTTGACGAAGAGTGCGGAAAATTTCGCCAAAAAGACGTGCGCCGATTCTATGAGAACATGTTCCTTTAGTTAAAAATTTCCTTAACGGTCTTGCCTCTGAGGGCTGCAACCTGCTCTGCATCTCTTAAAGATGTCAGTCCCGCCATGGTAGCTCTTACCACGTTGCAGGGATTGTTGGAGCGAAGGGACTTTGTTCTGATGTTCTTGATGCCTGCCATTTCGATAACGGAACGGACAGGACCGCCTGCGATAACGCCGGTACCTTCGGGAGCGGGCTTCATAAGAACTGCGCCTGCGCCGAACTTGCCGACTACCTCATGAGGAATTGTGGTTCCCTTAAGAGATATTTTAACAAGGTTTTTCTTGGCGTCCTCGATTCCCTTGCGGATAGCGTCGGGAACTTCGTTTGACTTTCCCAAGCCAAAGCCTACGATTCCGTTGCCGTCGCCTACTACAACAAGTGCGCTGAACTTCATGATACGTCCGCCCTGAACAGTCTTGCTTACTCTGTTGATGGCTACAACCTTTTCGGAAAGCTCCAATTTTGATGCGTCTATAAGTGCCAAAATCTTTTTCCTCCTATTCTTAGAAATTCAGTCCGCCTTCACGAGCGCCTTCTGCAAGCGCCGCTACTCTGCCGTGATATACATAGCCGGAACGGTCGAAAACTACATCGTTTATTCCCTTGTCCTTAGCTCTTTCAGCCAATTTCTGACCTACCTTCTTGGCTGCCTCTGCGTTGCCGCCGAAGCCCTCAAAGCCCTTTTCCAGTGTGGAAGCGGAGCAGAGAGTAACGCCCTTGGTATCGTCTATAAGCTGTGCATAGATGTGCTTTGCGGAACGGAAAACATTAAGACGGGGGCAATCGGGAGTACCGCTGATCTTTGCGCGTACTCTGATATGACGCTTAACTCTGTTAGCCTTTTTATCAATTATTTTTATCATTTCTCATTCACCCCTTACTTTTTGCCCTTAGCGGCTTTGCCTTCCTTGCGGCGGATCACTTCGTCAGCATACTTGATGCCCTTGCCCTTATAGGGTTCGGGAGGACGGATGCTGCGAACCTCTGCTGCAAACTGGCCTACCTTCTGCTTGTCGATACCCTTGATTATGATCTGGTTGGGCTGAGGAGCTTCAATGGTGATGTCCTCTGTATCGGAAACAACTACGGGGTGAGAGAAGCCCAGTGTAAGGTTAAGATCCTTACCGTTCTTCTGGCATCTGTAGCCGACGCCGTTGATTTCCAAAGCCTTGGAAAATCCGTTTGTAACGCCTTCGATCATATTGTGGATAAGGGTTCTTGTAAGTCCGTGAAGCGCGCGGTTCTCTGCCTCGTCGTCGGGACGGGTAACATGAACCACACCTGCGTCAACGGTGATCTTCATCTGTGGCTTGAATTCTTTTGTAAGTGTACCCTTAGGTCCTTTTACTGTAACTGCGCTGCCGTCAACCGTAACTTCAACGCCTGCAGGAACAGTAATAGGCGCTCTACCAATTCTTGACATATTCTGTTCCTCCTTACCATACAAACGCAAGGACTTCGCCGCCAACGTGAGCCGCTCTTGCCGCTCTGTCGGTCATAACGCCCTTGGAGGTGGAAACTATTGCAATTCCCAAGCCCTTCATTACCTTAGGCATATCCTTGCTGTTTGAATAAATTCTTAAACCGGGTTTGCTGACTCTGCGCAGTCCGGTGATGACCTGCTGCTTGTTCTCGGTATATTTGAGAGTGATTCTGATGACGCCCTGCTTGTTGTCCTCGATAACGCGGAAGTTCTTGATATAACCTTCGTCTACGAGAATCTGTGCGATCTGCTTTTTCATATTGGAGCAGGGAATATCAACAGAAGGATGCTTTGCCGAATTGGCATTGCGTATTCTGGTGAGCATATCTGCGATAGTATCGGTGATCTGCATCTTTTTGACCATTCCTTTCCGTCGGAGGGGCTTTGTGCCTTCTTCCCTTGTTAAAAGGAAATCCTCCTGATTCTCAGAGTTCTAAATCGGTAGTTAGCATTTGCATTAAGGGGCGGTCATAGATTTTCTCTTCTGACCGTCTGCGTCAAGTTTACCCGCCTGCTCTGCTCTTGCCGTTTCGGGATATTTCTTTTCGTTTGGGGGGAATTTCGCCTGCCTGCTTTTTCCTTGCGGTTTTTTCGCCTGCATGGTTACGCTTTGCAAGCTCCGGTGCTTCACAAGTGCCACACCCCTTGCGAAAATCTTACCAGCTTGCTTTCTTGACGCCGGGGATCTGACCCTTGTAAGCAAGCTCTCTAAAACAGATTCTGCAAATTCCGTACTTACGGAGGTAAGCATGGGGTCTTCCGCAAAGCTTGCATCTGTTGTAAGCTCTTGTGGAAAACTTTGCAGGACGCTGCTGCTTTTGAATCATTGCTGTTTTAGCCATTTATATTTTCCTTTCATTACTTGGAGAAGGGAGCGCCCATAAGGCTCAAAAGCTCTCTTGCTTCTTCGTCAGTCTTGGCGGTGGTTACAAAGTTGATGTCCATACCGCGAATCTTGTCGATTTTTTCGTAATCAATTTCAGGGAAAATCAACTGCTCCTTAACGCCTACGCTGTAATTGCCTCTGCCGTCAAAGCTGTTGGGGTTGATACCTCTGAAGTCACGAACACGGGGCAGTGCAACGTTAAAGAAACGATCCAAAAATTCGTACATTGTTTCGCCTCTTAAGGTTACCTTAACTCCGATGATGTTGCCCTCACGAAGCTTGAAGTTTGCGATAGCCTTTTTAGCCTTGCATATTACGGGCTTCTGTCCTGTGATGGCGGAAAGATCTGCCATAATAGCGTCGATCTTCTTGTGATCGTCCTTTGCCTCGCCGCAAGCTACGTTTACTACGATCTTGTCCAGCTTGGGGATCTGCATAACGCTCTTGTAGTTAAACTTCTTGAACAGTGCGGGAGCAACGGTTTCCTTATAATAGGTTCTCATTGTTGACATATTCTTTAAATCTCCTCACTGATGACAGCAGGAAGTTACTTTATCCTGCCTTTTCATCGGTCAATAGGTTTTGAGGTCTCCCAGAAAAGTTTTTTCGATTTTGGGTTCTCTCAAAAATGTTGGCTCATTTTTGGTTCTCCCAAAAATGTTTTCTCATTTTGGGGTTTTCTCAAAAATGTTGGTGGTAATTTACTGATTTGAAAAGAATTTCAAAATTCCAAAAATAAAGATCCATTCCGCTTCATTTCATTCCGCTCCATTCCTCTTTATTTTCTGGAACCGGACGAAATTGAAAATTTCGTCCTTTTTGAAATTCGTGCTGTCAGTAAAGTTTGCTTGAATTTGTATGCTTAAAATAATTGTCTCTCAATTATAAAGCTGCACCGCAATGCTTGCAAACTCTTACCTTCTTGTTGCCCTCTACTTTGTGACCTACTCTGGTAGCCTTGTTGCACTTGGGGCAAACGGGCATTACCTTGCAGGCGTAAAGAGGACCTTCTGCCTTAACTATACCGGAAGCCTGACCGGGCTTGGTAGCCTTGACATGCTTGGTTACCATGTTTCTGCCTTCTACGATAACCTTGCCTTCGGAGGGGGACACTTCAAGCACTTTGCCTTTTTTGCCCTTGTCCTTGCCGGAAATTATCATTACTTCGTCGCCTTTTTTAACATGTAAAGTATTCATTCCTGCTCCTCCTTCAACTTAAAGTACTTCGGGAGCAAGGGAAAGGATCTTCATATATTCCTTATCACGGAGCTCTCTTGCCACAGGTCCGAAAATACGGGTTCCTCTGGGGTTTTTATCTTCCTTGATGAGAACTGCGGCATTTTCGTCAAAACGAATGTATGTGCCGTCGTCTCTTCTTACGCCTGTTGCACTGCGGACGATAACGCACTTAACAACGTCGCCCTTCTTAACAGTGCCGCCGGGAGCAGCCTTCTTAACGGAAGCTACAACTACGTCTCCGATATTGGCGTACTTTCTGCGTGTTCCGCCCAGCACTCTGATACACATAAGCTCTTTTGCGCCGGTGTTATCAGCTACTTTAAGGCGTGTCTGCATTTGTATCATAGTTTATACAATCTCCTTCCGTTATTACTTGCTCTTTTCAAGCACTTCTACAAGTCTCCATCTCTTGTCCTTGGACAGAGGTCTTGTTTCCATGATCTTTACCTTGTCGCCTACGCCGCACTCGTTCTTTTCGTCGTGTGCTTTAAGCTTGATTGTGCGCTTGATGATCTTCTTGTACAAGGGGTGGCGAACGTTATCCTTCAGAGCAACCACGATGGTCTTGTCCATTTTGTTGCTTACTACAACGCCAACTCTTGTTTTTCTTAAATTTCTTTCGGTGTTTTCCAAGGTTCGTTCCTCCCCTCTCAATTATTTGCTTTGATCTCGCGCTGACGGCGGATCGTTTTTACTACTGCGATTTCCTTCTTAACAGCCTTGATCCTCATAGGATTTTCAAGACGGTTAACGGCAAGCTGAAAGCGAAGGTTGAACAGCTCTTCTTTAAGCTCAGCTTCTCTTTTGTCAAGCTCTTCTACGCTTAACTCTCTGATTTCCTTTGTAACCTTCATTACTGCTCGCCTCCTTCTTCCTTCTTTACGAACTTGCACTTAATGGGAAGCTTGTGCATAGCGAGACGCATAGCCTCTCTTGCAACCTCTTCGCTTACCCCTGCAATTTCAAACATTACTCTGCCGGGCTTTACAACCGCTACCCAATATTCGGGTGCACCTTTACCGGAACCCATACGTGTTCCCATAGGCTTCTTGGTAACGGGCATATCGGGGAAAATCTTGATCCAAACCTGACCACCACGCTTGATATAACGGGTCATTGCGATACGGGCAGCTTCTATCTGGTTGCTGGTGATCCAAGCGGGCTCCTGAGCCTGCAAACCGAAATCACCGTAGCATACTACGTTGCCTCGTGTTGCCTTACCGGTCATACGACCTCTCTGCACTCTGCGGTGCTTAACTCTCTTTGGAAGCAGCATTATACATTACCCCCCTCTTTTTTCTCTGCACGGGGTCTGTAATTTCTTCTCTCGCCCCTGTTTTCACGGTCGCCTCTCTCACGGGGTTTTCTTGCGGGCTTTTCGGTGTTTCTTTCCTTGCCGATCTCGCCCTTAAGAACTTCGCCCTTGTACAGCCAAACCTTAACGCCGATTATACCGTAAGTGGTGCTTGCTCTTGCTACGCCGTAATCAATATCTGCACGGAGTGTCTGCAGAGGAATTGTTCCCTCATGGTAGCTCTCGGTACGTGCGATTTCGGCACCGCCAAGTCTTCCGCTTACCTGAGTCTTGATTCCCTTAGCGCCGCACTTCATTGTGCGTCCGATGCAGGACTTCATAGCTCTTCTGAAGCTTACACGGCCTTCAAGCTGAGAAGCGATGTTCTCTGCGATAAGCTGTGCGTTCATATCGGGGTTCTTTACCTCGATGATATTGATGTTTACGGGCTTGCCCTTAGTCATCTTTTCAAGCTCTGCTCTGAGCTTTTCGATCTCTGCGCCCTTCTGTCCGATAACCATACCGGGCTTTGCGCAGTGAATGTGAACCTTTACCTTAGCGGCGTCACGCTCGATCTCGATATCGGGAATGCCCGCCTTATAGAGCTTTTTCTTCAAAAACTCACGAATTTTTACATCTTCCACCAGAGTGTCGCCAAAGGTTGCCTTGCCCGCAAACCAGCGAGAATCCCAATCTTTGATAATACCCACTCTTATACCGTGTGGATTAACCTTTTGTCCCATTGTTATCCTCCCTTACTCTGCTTCCTTGACAACCAAAACGATGTTGGATGTTCTCTTTAATATGCGGTGCGCTCTTCCCTTTGATACAGGTCTGATTCTCTTAAGGGTAACACCCTCGCCGCACCAGCACTCTGAAACATAGCAGCTTCCTACGTCCATATTATGATTGTTTTCCGCATTAGCCATTGCAGACTTGAGAAGCTTCATAAGCGGCTCGCTGGCAGCCTTGGGTGTCAGCTTTAAGGTAGCCATAGCTACATCGCAGGGCTTGTTTCTGATAAGATCAAGCACGATCTTCACCTTGCGGGGCGAAATACGAACATGCTTGAGTTCTGCTCTTGCCTCCATTATGCTACTCCTCCTTACTTCTTAGTTGTCTTGCTTCCTACGTGACCCTTAAAGGTTCTTGTGGGAGCAAACTCGCCTAATTTATGGCCTACCATATCCTCGGTAACGTATACGGGAATATGCTTTCTTCCGTCATGAACTGCGAAAGTGTGTCCAACGAAATCAGGGAAAATTGTGCTTGAACGGCTCCATGTTTTGAGAACCTTCTTCTCGCCTGCCTCATTCATGGCCAGAACTCTCTTGTAGAGAGCTTCCTGCACATAAGGTCCCTTCTTGATACTTCTGCTCATATTATTATCCTTTCAACTGCAAGTTAACGCACTGCGGTCTTACTCTCCGCCTTTTCCTTAAATGCTTAAGGGTAATTTCAGGCAGCCGCCGCAACGCTTATTAACAATCGGAATGAATTTTTAAGTGTTTTTAATAAATTACTTTCCGTTTCTTCTTCTAACGATGAACTTATCGGAGCTGTTCTTGTTCTTGCGGGTCTTATGTCCCATAGCGGGCTTGCCCCAAGGGGTAACAGGTCCGGGTCTGCCGACAGGAGACTTACCTTCACCACCGCCGTGAGGGTGGTCGTTAGGGTTCATTACGGAACCTCTTACGGTAGGTCTGATACCCATGTGACGTGTACGTCCGGCTTTACCGATGTTTACGTTAGCGTGGTCTGCGTTGGAAACAACACCGATAGTGGCGAAGCAGTTTTCGGGAACGTTGCGAAGCTCGCCGCTGGGAAGTCTTACCAAAGCATATCCGTTTTCCTTAGCCATAAGCTGAGCCATATTTCCTGCGGAGCGTACAAGCTGTGCGCCCTTGCCGGGGTGAAGCTCAACATTGTGGATAACGGTACCTACGGGGATATTTGCCATAGGGAGAGCGTTGCCGGGCTTGATATCAGCGTCAGCTCCCGCTCTTACCTTATCGCCAACCTTAAGTCCTTCGGGAGCAAGAATGTATCTCTTCTCGCCGTCCTCATACTTAACAAGTGCGATAAATGCGGTTCTGTTAGGATCATATTCAAGAGTCATAACCTCAGCGTCAACGCCTGTCTTGTTTCTCTTGAAATCAATGATTCTGTACTTTCTTCTGTTAGCGCCGCCCTTATGTCTTACGGTGATTCTGCCGTAGCTGTTGCGGCCTGATTTGTTCTTGACGGTATCAAGCAGACTCTTTTCGGGAGCAACCTTGGATAAACCGCTGTAATCAATTACCGTCATGCCTCTGCGACCGGGGGTCGTGGGCTTATAAGCTTTTATAGCCATTTAACTCAACTCCTTACTTAAATCATACCGTCGAAGATCTCAATGGTCTTGGAATCGGGGGTAACTGTTACTATTGCTTTCTTCCAAGCAGTGGTGTAGCCCTCGTTTCTGCCCATTCTCTTCTTTTTGCCGCGAACGTTCATGGTGTTTACCTTTGCAACCTTAACGTCCTTGAAAAGCTGCTCAACAGCCTTCTTTATTTCGATCTTGTTAGCGTCCTTAGCTACCTCGAAGGTATATTTTCTGTCTGCCAAAGCGTCAACGGAAGCTTCGGTGATAATGGGACGAATGATAATATCGTGTACTGTCTTTTCCATTATGCATATACCTCCTCGATTTTTGCAACTGCATTCTTTACTACAACGAACTTGTCATAGTTGAGAATGTCATAGACATTCAGGGTATTTACCTGAGTTGTCTTTACTCCGGGGATATTGGCTGCGCTCTTGATAACCTGTCCGTCTACGCCGTCAAGCACGATAAGAGCCTTGCCGTCTACGCCGAGAGCCTTTAACATATTAACGATGGTCTTGGTCTTGTAGCCGTCAACAGTGATGCTGTCAACAACAACAACTTCGTTTTCCTGTGCCTTTGAGGACAGAGCGGAAAGGAGAGCCAGTCTCTTTACCTTTTTATTTAATGTGTAGCTGTAGCTTCTGGGCTTAGGTCCGAGAGCAACTCCGCCGTGACGCCACTGAGGGCTTCTGGTTGAGCCTTGTCTTGCGTGACCTGTGCCCTTCTGTCTCCAGGGCTTTCTGCCGCCGCCGCTGACTTCGGTTCTTGTCAGTGTGGACTGTGTTCCGTGACGCTGATTTGCAAGGTAGTTTACAACTGCCTGATGCATAGCGTATTCACTGGGCTCGATTCCGAAAACTGCGTCATTCAGTTCAAGTTCGGAGACAGCATTGCCGTTCATATCATATACAGATACCTTTGACATAATAAATCCTCCTCCCTTAAGCCTTGACCGCATCGGTGAGGCATACCAGTCCGCCCTTGGGACCGGGAACAGCACCCTTGATTGCGATAAGATTGTTTTCTGCGTCAACCTTCACTACAACAAGATTCTGAACGGTAACAGTCTCTGCACCCATGTGACCTGCCATACCCTTGCCCTTGAAGATTCTGGAAGGGCTGGAGCAAGCGCCCATGGAGCCCGCTTCTCTGTGGACGGGGCCTGTACCGTGAGTTTCTTTAAGTCTGTGCTGGTTGTGTCTTTTGATAGCGCCCTGAAAGCCTTTACCCTTGCTGGTGCCCTTAACGTCGATAACGTCGCCTGCTGCGAACACGTCAGCCTTGAGAATGTCTCCCACGTTTACTGCGCTTGTATCGTCAAGTCTGAATTCCTTAAGGAATCTCTTGAACGCTACGTCATTCTTCTTGAAATGTCCCTGCCGGGGCTTGTTTACGCCCTTGGGGGAGATGTCGCCGAAGCCCAGCTGAACTGCGTCGTAGCCGTCGTTGAGGGCGGTTTTCTTCTGAACAACAACGCAAGGACCTGCTTCAACAACTGTTACGGGAACGACCTTGCCGTTCTCGTCGAAAATCTGGGTCATACCGATTTTCTTAGCGATTAAACCTTTTGTCATTTTGACCTTTCCTTTCATTGGCTATTGGTTGCCTCATAAGAAGCAACTTGACCAAGTGCAGCGTATCTGCCTTGGTTAGAGGTAAACAGCTTTCGGTTTTTCGGGAGTAACTTCCGATATTTTCCGAAGTAATGCCGCTTACTTAACACATTCTTGAAATTTCTGAGGTCTGTTTATCCAATTCGATCATCAACCTTGGATATCATCGCCTTTACTATGGAATCAGATATCCATGGAAATTTCAACGCCTGCGGGAAGTTCGAGAGACTGAAGAGCTTCGATAGTCTTGTTGGTGGGACGGATCACATCAATAAGACGCTTGTGAGTTCTCTGTTCGAACTGCTCACGGCTGTCCTTGTACTTGTGTACGGCACGGAGAATGGTAACAACTTCCTTGTCTGTGGGAAGGGGCACGGGACCTGCGGTTCTTGAACCTGTGCGCTTAGCGGTCTCAACGATCTTTGCAGCAGCAGCGTCAACAACAGTGTGGTCATAGCCCTTTACCTTAACTCTGACTTTTTCCTTAACTGCCATGTTTCCTTAACTCCTTTCATAGAATGAATTGTGAAAGCATCTGCATAAATGCAGTGATAAGCGGAGGTTTTATTTTTCAGGCTAACGCAAGCAGCCCGAAGCCTTGAAACTCTCTCGCCATAAAGCACACGCAACCGAGTGTTTCAACCTTTTCCGTAAAACTCGCTCGGAAAAATTCTTTTAGGGGGTATCCGCCTTTGCGGGTCCTTCCCTTGCTTTCCGAACGCCTGTTTTTATTGGAACGGTCTTGTAATGCTTTATTTTCGCCCGATTTTAAACCGGACATACTCCGCCGAAATTCCCGTTTTACCGTGGAATAGGTTATAAGTCACGGCAAACGCAACCTACGGCTTCAACGCATTATCAAGCAGTGCCGCACGCTTGTCTTATGCCTTTTTAGGCATAATCGGACATACCGATCCGCAATCGTGCAAAGGTTATTATACTACATCGCCGGCGGTTTTACAACATTTTTTTGAAAAAATGGGAGTTTTTGTGTGTAGAAATTTTTTGGGATTTTTATAAATATTTTGTGCATTTTGACAGTGCGAGTTTTATTGCTCTTAAAAATGTTGCGCCTAATGTTACGGCTCTTTTATGAAAGTTTGCTGATTTGGCTCTCTTAGGGAAGTCGTGTTGTCGGAAACTCGCTTTTAGGAATGCTGCGCTAATTTTTGGGGCTCTCAGGGAAGTTGTGCGAGCGGAAGCCCGCTTTTAAGTAAAATTGGCGGTAATTGGCTGATTTAAAAAAGAATTTCAAAACCGACAAGATTTAAAAATTTCTTGAAAAACTGGGAAATTTTTAAATCTTGTCTATCTAACTGAGTGCGGATTTTTGAAATTCGTGCTATCAGAGCAGTTGTGAAAGTGGAAGCCCGCTTTTAGGGAAACAGGTGATAATTTTTCACCGCTCTTAGAGGTGTTGTGCTATTTTTGCACACCCTTGAA
This sequence comes from uncultured Ruminiclostridium sp., assembly GCA_964636555.1. Classification (GTDB taxonomy): domain Bacteria; phylum Bacillota; class Clostridia; order Oscillospirales; family Ruminococcaceae; genus Ruminiclostridium_E. Next base: position 39,904 of record CAZWRZ010000013.1, on the reverse strand, counting down.
AAAGCTGTGCTTTTATATCTTCTTGATTTCTGTCACCGTCAGCACTTCTTCGTCCACCTTAAAAAATACCTCAAACTCCCCAAACTCCATTACATAAACTCGTTCGGGATTCTCCTGATAGGCGGGTCTTGGGTCTTGTTTCAAAATATCCCTTAGCCCTTCCCTTTTCTCCTCAGGAATCTTTTTCAGAAGCTCGTCCGGCGCTTCTACCCTTAATGCTCCTTCCCTCTCCGCAAGTGCAAACCCCGAAAGAGCATCGGGATAAGAATCTGTGTATGCAAGATAGGGCTTTATATCCAAAATCGGCGTGTTGTCCATAATATCAGCCCCGCTTACCACAAGCACGGGAGCGTTTGGACAGTTAAAATCAATCTTCTCCAGCTTCACCGCCGACATTGCTATTGGGTTTGGTCTGAAAGGAGAACGTGTGGCAAAAACTCCCATGCGCTTGTTCCCTCCCAGCTTGGGCGGGCGGACGGTGGGCGACCAGCTCTTTCCCTCTTTCCTCTCACTTTCCGAAAATTCCCACAAAATCCAAATATGTGAGTATTCCTCCAACCCTCTGAACGCTTCCCTTACACGGTATTGCGGTTCAAATACTATATAAGATTTAAGAGAATTTACAAGTCCGCTTTGTCTTGGCAGTCCGAATTTTTCGGGAAAGTCGCTGTGTAAGTATGCTATGGGTGAAAATTCCGACATATTTTCCTCCGCTTGTACCTTTTAGTTAAACTTATTCATAGCTTCAGCTATCTTACCCTCGATAATCAGCTCCGCCGCCTTAGACGCATTTTTAAAAGCAGGCTCTAACAATGCCCCCTCTTCTTTGGTAAACCTCGACAGCACCCAATCGGCTAAATTATAGTCGGTGTGGGGCTTTTTGCCCACGCCTATTCTGATTCGGGGGAAATTGTCGCTGTTCAGGTGCAGTATTATGCTTTTCATTCCGTTGTGACCGCCGTCACTGCCCTTTGAGCGTATTCTCATTTTTCCCACGTCAAGATTTATATCATCATATATAACAATTATGTTTTCGGGCGAAATTTTGTAAAAGCTTGCCGCTTCTTCTACCGCTTCCCCGCTGTTATTCATAAAGGTAGAGGGCTTCATTAAAAGACACCGCTTGCCCCCAAGCTGTACCTCGGCGGTAAGGGATTTGAATTTCAGCCTTTTTATCTCAATGCTATGCTCCTCCGCAATAGTTTCCGCAGCCATAAAACCGCAGTTGTGGCGGGTGTCCTCATACTGCGTTCCGGGATTTCCCAGACCTGCTATGATGTATTCTATGGGAGCTTGCGGGGGCTTTTCTTTTTCTATCTGCTTGAATATATCAAATATGGACATTTATTAACACCTCTTTTTAAACTTGTTTTATTTTAGCATAAGTTTTGATGATTTTCAATAGTCTTATTCACGGCAGTTTTTTTCGTCAATCTCTTGCAAATTATCATTTTATATGCTATAATGTAATGCAATAGCACTATACCCGATACTCATGAAAGGAGAACTGACTATGAAGCATATTAAAACAGTAAACAAGGCTAACCTTAAGGAAACAGCGGCAAAGGGCGGCTGCGGCAAGTGCCAGACCTCTTGCCAGTCCGCTTGCAAGACCTCTTGCACCGTTGCTAATCAGACTTGCGAGGCTAACAAGTAATTGATTTTAAGGTAAAGGGGCTGTGATAATCAGCCCCTTTATTATTGGAAAATCAGCACAACACCACTAAGAGCGGGTTTCCCGGCAGCACAGCTTTCCTAAAAGCGGTTTCCTAACAGCACAACTGCCCTGATAGCACGAATTTCAAAGAAGGCTATGACTTCCTACGGAAGTCTGGAATTTTCAATTTCGTCCGGTTCCCAAAAAGACGAGGAGCGGAGCAAGGCGGAGCGGATTGTCTTTTTGGTGAATTTTGAAATTCTTTTTAAATCAGTAAATTACCGCCAACTTTCCTTAAAAGCGGGTCTCTATTCGTACAAGTTTCCCAAAAAGCGGGCTTCCATTCGCACAACTTTTCTGAGAGAACCAAAACCGGCACAACTTCCCTAAGAGAACTGCAATTCAGCACAAGTTTTTTGAGAGAATTAAAAAAATTTTATATATCACAAGCGAGGACACAAAATTGGAAACAAGAATACATAAATACAAGCAAGGCGAAAAATACATCGTTCTCGACGTCAACAGCGGCGGAGTTCATCTTGTAGACGAGATGATCTTTCAGATGCTGGATCATATCTGCCCGGAACCCAACGCCGATAATTTGGGTGTAACCGCCGAGGAGCTGGCGGAAAAGCTTCCCCAATACAATAAAACCGATATTGCCGAATGTCTTGAAGAGCTGGAACAGCTGTACAAGGACAAGTGCCTGTTCTCGGAGGACGAATACCGCCAATTTGCCGACAAGACCCTTAACTCTCCCATTAAGGCAATGTGCCTGCACGTTTCCCACGACTGCAATCTGCGGTGCGAATACTGCTTTGCCGAAACGGGAGATTTCGGAACGGGACGAAAGCTGATGCCCGTTGAGGTGGGCAAAAAAGCTATTGATTTCCTTATAGAAAAATCCTTTGGCAGAGAAAATTTAGAGGTAGACTTTTTCGGCGGAGAGCCCCTTATGGCGTGGGACACCGTAACTTCTACAGTAGACTATGCAAGAAGTATCGAAAAGCAGCACGGAAAAAACTTCCGCTTTACCATTACCACCAACGGAATGCTGCTTGATGATGAAAAGATAGAGTACATCAACCGCGAAATGTCCAACTGTGTCCTTTCCCTTGACGGCAGAAAGGAAGTAAACGACAGGATACGCTTCACCCCCAATCACAAGGGCAGCTATGACATAATCGTCCCCAAATTCAAAAAGCTTGTTGAGGGCAGAACCAAAGAAGGACGCACCGACTACTATATAAGAGGTACATTTACCAAATACAATCTGGATTTTGCCAACGATATTCTCCATTTTGCAGATCTGGGCTTTAAGCAGCTGTCGGTAGAGCCCGTAGTCACCGATTCAAAATTTCCCTACGCTCTGACGGAAGAAGATCTGCCTGTTATCTACAAAGAGTATGAAAGACTTTATGAGATAATGGAAAAAGATCCGGGCAGATTCAACTTTTTCCACTTCAAGATAGATCTGAACCAAGGTCCTTGCGCAATCAAAAGATTGAGAGGCTGCGGCTGCGGAAACGAATATGTTGCCGTTACTCCCGACGGAGAAATTTTCCCCTGTCACCAATTTGTAGGAATGGACCGGTGGAAAATGGGCAATATATTTGAAGGTACCGTTGACAAGGGCATGAAGGATTATTTTGCCAAAACCCACATTTACAGCAAAAAGGGCTGTTCTGACTGCTGGGCAAGGTTCTACTGCTCGGGCGGCTGCAACGCCAATTCCTTCCAATATGAGGGAGATGTGCAGATACCCAATTCTCTTGCCTGCAAATTACAGCAAAAGAGAATTGAATGCGGAATTGCCTTGGGCTGTGAATAATTATCAGCATTTTTTTAAATTTGTCTTTTGTTTTTCTTTATAACATAAATTTTCGGACACATTTTTTTCACAAAGGGAAATTATAATCTAAGCATAGAGAGCAAAAAACATAATTTCTTACGGAAAGGAAGCAATCCTTATGTATGACAATAATAACTACCCTCAGCAATACTACACCACCGACCCCAACGCCGTAAACAATCAGTACGGAAACCCCTACGGCGATTACAACGGACAGCCCGACAACAACAATAAACCTCCCAAAAAGAAAAAGGTAAGCGGAGCTTTGATCACCTTCCTGCTGTTAGGAGCAATGGTTGTGGGCGGAGCAAGCGGTTTCGGCGGCTCCTACCTTGCCGGCAGAATGAACAACACTGTTGTTGACGACGATATGCCCAACAACGGCGGCGACGATCAGAAGCAGCCCGAGGAGACCCAAAGGGAAGAAGTCACCCAGCCTCCCCACGTTGCTCCCGAAAATCCCGTAAACAACGACCTTTCGGGCTTATCCAATATGGCGGCAATGAACACCACCACAAAGTATGACTATGAGGAGCTTTACAAGGCGGTCAACGAGAGCATCGTAATTGTTTCCAATTATGTTAAGAGCGAGTACAACACCGACGGCGAATACACCAAAAGCGGCGTGGGAAGCGGAGTTATCTTCACCACCGACGGCTATATCGTTACCAACGAGCACGTTGTAAGAGGTGCTGCAAAGCTTACCGTTACCGTTGAGGATAAATACAGCAAGGACGAAGAGGTCGAAGCGGTTTTGATAGGCAAGGATCAGGCAACCGACCTTGCGGTGCTCAAAATTTCCAGAAGCAATCCTTACACCGCAGTTCCTCTGGGCAACAGCGACCAGCTCAACATCGGTCAGCAGGTATGCGCAATCGGCAACCCCGCAGGACTTTCCAAGACCCTTACAGGCGGATATATTTCGGGACTTAACCGCTACACCTCCGAAAAGGGCTATGTTTTAAGCTCCATTCAGACTGATGCGGCTATCAACCCCGGCAACTCGGGCGGCGGATTGTTCGATATGTACGGCAATGTGATCGGAATAGTAAACTCCAAGATAGTTGCTTCCGACAGCAGTATCGAAAACTTGGGCTTTGCAATTACCATTAACGAAGCCAAGCCTATTATCAGCGATCTGATAAACTACGGCTTTGTAAAGGGCAGACCTGTTCTGGGCATTACCACTCAGCAGGTAAGTCAGTACAGCGGCGCGGCGGCAGGACTGCTTGTGGTTGAGATCGATCAGAGCGCTCCCGTTGCGCAGAGTGAGCTTAAAGTCAACGACATTATCGTTGAAGTAAACGGCGAAGCTGTAACGGCTGTTGAGGACGTGCAGGAAATAACCAAGGGTATGAAGGCGGGAGATAAGATCACCGTAAAGGTGGTACGTCCCGTGAAGGTCACCGGCGGTTACTTCTCTCAAACCTCTTATGAGGAGCATACTTTTGATATTGTGCTTACTGAGAATCATTAAATATAATCTCATATAAATACAAAGGGACTGTCAAAAAGGCAGTCCCTTTATTTATGTTCTAAAAAACTTGTGCTGATTTTATGGTTCTCTCAGAGAAGTTAGCGGTAATTTGCTGATTTAAAAATAATTTCAAAACCGTAAACATTTTAAAATTTCTTTAAAAACTGGGAAATTTTAAAATCTTTACTATCCGACCGAGTTTGGATTTTTTGCTTGAAAAGCTGGGCAAAAACTCCAAACTCAGTCGATTTTTGAAATTCGTGCTATCAGAAAAGTTGTGAGAATGGTAACCCGCCTTTAAGGAAACAAGTGATAATTTTTCACCGCTTTTATGGGGCGTTGTGTTGATTTTTACATTTCTTTTAAAATCTTGTAAAAAAATTAGAGGCTGATTTTTACAGCCCCTTTTTATTTTTATCGGTTTACCGCTGCAAGCAGCAATGGTTTTTTATCCTTGTGCAACAGCACTGTAAACCATATCTATAGCCATACAGCCAATAACAAAAAACAAAATTGCGGCAGCGATCTCAACAGCAATTCCTGACATTGACCCGATCTTTTTTCCTTCATTATTTACACATTTTCTATTACAGCTATAATAAACATTTCCGCATAACGCTACAACGCATAAGACAAAAGATATCATTCCGAACGCGAGGCAGAAAGGATAAAGATTCGGATATCTGCGGCTTTCATGAAATACTGCCATAATGTACAAATTTCCAAGGCAGAAAAAACCAAGCGCGCCGAATATGCCGTAAAATGCTCCGAAAAAGGCACTGATAAGCCTGTGTCTGTTTATTTCTTTCATTTCTCTCCTGCTTTTTAAAACGAGGTTTATAAATCTTTAAGGCGTAATCTCCTTATAGCACTTAACCAGATCCTCCATACTCATACCTGCCCCGTTGATAACGGGAACAACGGTAACATTGGTTCCGATATACTCGCTTGCCTTTCCTATAAGCGCCTCAGCCTTTTCCGCCGCGTCCTTGGGAAGAGTGAGAGGATTTCCCTGCGCCAGCTCCAGCGTTTCTCCGAAATCCGCAAGATTAACCGTCAAGAAAACCTTGCCCGAAAAGCTCTTGTCAGCCAATATTTCGGCAGTTTTGGAAAAGCTTTGTCCCTTGCCGTCCAGAACGTCCTTGATATTCACCGAAACCGCCGCCTTTTTGTCCGAAGCGGTATAACAGCCTTGATATAATTCGGAAAGTCCCTTGTATCTGTCAGCGGTAAAGAAATTGCTGCCCAAACGGGGTTCATCGCTGTCGTGCAGATCGGGATATCTCAGCTCGGATAAGGCTATTTCCTCAAAGCCCGCTGTTTTCAGCTCCTTGACAATATCGGAATAGTATTTCTTCGAGCCTGCGCGGTATGGGTCTACCCACCGCTTTCCGCCGTTGTCGGGAGCCTTGTCGTACCAGCTTATATCTGGGCTGTCCGCAAAATAATAGCCTGTATCGCTGACATAATCGGGCGAGGTTTTGTCAAGCAGTGTGGGAATGACCGCCTTGGGAACAAGCCCCTTAGCCTTCACCGAATCGGCAATGTCCTTGGCGGACAGAGTGCCCGTTACCAGCTCCTTGATATTGGTGATATAATCTATCTGTGATTTATACAATATTGTACCCGAATCGTCCTTCAAGGGTATCAGAACTATGCCGAAGCCCGAGTTTTTTGCGGAATCAAGAGCGCTGTTCAGTGCGTCCTTGCTCTTAAGGGCATTTTGGGAAAGCAAATAGGTGCCTATGCTGCTTGCCTCTTGGGACTGTGTGGTGATCTCCGATGTGACCGCTCCCGGATCTTCGGAATTTCCCCCTTGGCTGCCGTTAAGACTGCTTTCGTCGGGAGTCCAGCTTGTTACGGTGCCCGAGCTGCCCCCGCTCTGTATATAGTTTATCAGCGGTCCTGCCGCCGTGTAGCCCACATATATGAGCCCTCCTGCCAGCAGTACGAAAACAATGGTTTCTATGGCGGTTTTGGCAGGGGTACGTCTTTTCTTGTACAGTCTGCCCTTGCTGCGTTTTATCTTAATGTTTTTCTTATTATTCATATTTATAAACCTCTTTTATGAACAAAACACACCGAAAGAACCTTCATCGGAAAATAATGAAGCCCAATGTGCATATAAATAAACGGTTATTTTCCCCAGAAAGCGCTTAACGCCAAGGAGATAACCCCGATATAGATCATAGTAATGGGCATACCTCTGAAAGACGCAGGAACGGAGGGAGAATTCAGTCTGTCCTCTGCGGCATAAAGAAGATAGCCTGCCAATAAAAAGCCTATGCCGGTACCGAAACCGTAGCCTATATAGCTGGCAAAGGTACCGCCAATCTGGCTTTGTATAAACAAAGCGCCTAAAACCGCGCTGTTGAATACCGAAACGTGAACATATTTTTTTACCTTTTTGAAAACCGAGGGAAAAAATTTCCACAGTGCCAAAAGGGTTGCAAGGTATACTGCGCCGATTACGAAAATATACATAAAAGGCAAAAGCATACTATAGTATGCCCAATCCGACAGATATCTGTCGATAAGGCAAGTAAAAGCCGAGGAAAGAGTGGTAACGTAAATTACACCAACAAAGATGCCTAAAAGGTTTTCCTTTTTCCGCGCGGCATACAGCAGTACGTTTATGCCAAGGGCGCGCTCAAAGGCGGCGTTTTCTATGAATATACCCAATAATGCGGCGGTGAGAAGTCTTGAAAAAACTGTTTCCATTTATTATATCCTTATATAATTATTGTACAAGTCAATTTGCTTTATTATGTCTTTTTTTATTGATTTTGGTGTAGATAAAACGGGAAAGCCCGGCCAGAATGCCCACTAAAATAAATCCGCAGTACATTTTGTCCATTGCAGGCAGCTGCAGCGGAATTCTTATAATAGTGTTTGCTATCATCTGATCGGTAAAAATATCTCTTATTGAGCCTATCAGGATACAGGACAGATCAAAGCCCAGCACAAAGCCCAAAACGTCCTTATACATCATAAGGGGAGGACGAAGGAAAAATCGGCTTTCGGTCTTTGACATAATAAGCGGGTTGGTGACGGATAAAATACAATAAAGGGCTATGCTGTCCAGAAGCTCACTTGGGAAGATAAGCCCCGCAAGAAACATAACGGGAATGTAAACGACAGTTGAGACAAGAGCGTAAAGAACTATTCTTACCGCAAAGGTGATTTTCTTGGGCAGCAAACGGCACAGTCCCACCGACAGAATTGTCACCAAGGAAAAAACAAAGCACAGAGCGAGAGAGCTTTCCCAAGTGGCAGCCGCGCCGATAACGGGACCTGCAAAAAGTCCGCTCATCAGCACAATATTCTGTTTTATAATTCCGTCCCTTAATTTGACAGGTGATTTTGACATCTTTTTTCCTCTGATTTTACAATTTCTTTGAATTGATTTTGATTGCTCTTATCCGATTACTTTTTGTTATCTTTTCTTACAGGTATATTATCCTTGCCCTTGACAATTTTCGGCGGCTTTTTTGAGGCTTTTATGATCTTGTTGTCCACCGCGGGCATATTATAGTTTACGGGAGGTAAAATAATTTCCTGAGTATCTCCTAAGGCTTTTTTGGTAACAGGCTTGTCCTGCTGCGCCTCATTGCGCACTCTTTCAAAGCTGCCCGAGGAATTCTTCATCCACTTGACCGCAAATTTGACCCCTTTGATTGTATTTTCGGCAAAAAGGTCAATATGCAGCGATACCGCATTGGCGATAAGCAGCACATAAACAAAGCTGGACTCGGTTTTTGTCATAATTCTGAATATAACCAGCAGAATACCTATTATCATTCCGTAATATATCTTACCGAGAAAGGTTTGGGGCGAGGTCTGAGGATCACTGGCAAGAAAGAGCAGTCCGAAAAGAATATTTCCGCCTATTATCTCAATAATTATAGCATTGTAGAAATTTTCGTAGGAGGAGGACAGGAAGGACAGCGCCAAAAACACTCCGAAGGACACAAAAGTAACAGTGGGCGACAATGCGCGTCTGCACATAAGGCAAATTCCGCACACCGCCAGAACAAGCACATGAGTTGTTCCGATCGGTCCCAAGAAGTTGCCTAACAGCAGATCGGACAGTGATATTGTCTTTGCCGCGCCCAGCTGTATAAGATAGCCCTCAAGTCCTGTGGAAAGAGTGCCGCTGTATGCTTCAAACACCGGGATCTGCTCTCCCGCATTGGGGAACATAAGCACATGAGAAGGCCAGCAGATAGCCAGAAAGGCGTAGCTTAAGCAAGCGGGGTTGAAAACGTAGTTGTTCTTTCCGCCGAAAATATGCTTAACGCCCATAGCCAAAGCCGACCCGAATACTACATAGCGGTAAGCTATGGCGGCAGGCATCAAAAGACCAAGGCACAAGCCGCTGACAAAGGTTGAAGCGTCCTTGGGGTTGTAGACCTTTTTGGTCATTTTACAGCAGAGCCAATCGGCAAACACCGACGTAACAAGGCTTACAAGACATATAACCAGCGCCCTTAAGCCCCAGCGCCACACCGACATAATAAGCAGAGCGCAAAGGCACACCAGCTGGTCGCCGTAAACCGAGTGATATTTTCTTCCCAAAAAGCTCCTTTTTGCCTTAAGAGAAGGTTCCTCCGCCCCTTCCTCGAGCCTGCTGTCAGTCAGGGAAAGGGAGTGATTGTTATAACTTGACATATTACCTCTTTAAAATATCAGAAAAAATCAAAATAAAAGTTAACGCAAATTCTGCGGAAATATCATAATTATCAATTATCATAAGAAAATACCGAAAATTTATCAAAAAATCAGAAAGGAAATTGTATGAAGATAGACATTCTCTCCGAAACCACCTTAAAGCTTACCCTGACCGAAGAAGATATGAAGGAAAGCCGAGTTTGCTATGAAGCCCTGTCGAAACAAAACACCGACTGCCGCAAGGTTCTGGAACGGCTTATCGAAAAGGGCGCCTCACCCAAAACCGCAGCCATGGCGGCAGAACTGTTGGAGGAGGAAAGCAGGCTTTTGGTGGAGGCGTTCCCCTCCGCAAACGGAGGCTGTATGGTATATCTGAGCGCCTTAAACCGCGGCAGACCCAAAAGAAAGCCAAGAGCCGAAAGCGCACAGGAAAGCACGCAGACCGCAAACAAAGGACATTCCTCCGGTCAAGACTCACAGCTGTTGGACAGACAAGCCGAGGCATCGCCCATAATTTTTGAAACCGATTCGGGAGAACAGCTGGGAAAGCTGTGCCGACGTCTTGAAACGGAACGGAAATCGGGAATGAAATTCAGCTCAAAGCTTTTTTCAAACCATATCTGCTACCGCTTGGCTCTGACCCCGCTCAACACCTGCTCGGGCAGGCTTACAAGAATATTAAGGGAATACGGCACCGTCACAAGCAGCGAGCTTATTGCCGCCTACACTCAGGAGCATTTCGGGGAGCTTGTGGGAGAAAATGCCGCAGAGCTTTGTCTGAGATTTTTCTGACTTTTAAAAATGATGTTTATGAATATTATTTTAATGCATGTAAAGCTCTGTACATGTCCTTGGCTTTAAAAAGATAGCTTCCGCACACCAGAACGTCAGCCCCCGCCTTTTTTACAAGAGGAGCGGTTTCGTCCGTTATTCCGCCGTCAACCTCTATCATCAGGCTTGGGTTCACCTCATCAGCTTTTTTTCTTACTTCTTTTATCTTTGGCAAGGTGTAGCTTAAAAATTCCTGTCCGCCGGAGCCCGGCTCAACGGTCATGATCAATATCATCTCGATTTTTTCCAGGTAAGGAAATACGCTTTCCACAGGAGTGGCAGGCTTTACGGCAAGTCCCGCCATAAGTCCTGCGCGGTGGATCTTGTTTATGGTATGATCTGCGTCGCTTTCACTTTCGATGTGGAAAGTTATCATATTTGAACCGCTTTCGGCAAAAAGACCGATTTGCGTGTGAGGGTGGGTCACCATAAGATGAGTATCGATAAAGTATCTTTTGCTCAGAGTTTTCTGAACGGGAGCGCCGTAGCTTATGTTTTCCACAAAATGCCCGTCCATAACGTCAAAATGTATCCAATCCGCACCTGCGGCATCGGCTCTTGCGGCTTCCGCACCGATAGCGGACAAATCCGAGTTCAAAATAGATGCGCTGACTTTAATATTCAAGCTTATCAACTCCTTATTGAAAAGAATTTCAAAACCGTAAACTTATTTTTATAGATTCCCTGTACTAATTTCTTTTAAACTGTGGGATTAGTACGAAAAGATGGGAAATTATAAAAAATAAGTTTACTATCCGTCCGAGGTTAGAGCTTTTGCTTGAAAAGCCGGGCAAAAACTCTAACCTCGAACAATTTTTGAAATTCGTGCTATCAAGACGGTTGTGCGATTAGGAGCCCGCTTTTAGAGAGTGAAGTCTTTATTTATACTAAATTTCAATAAAAATCAGCCAAATTGGGCGACCGGGGCGTCCCTGCTCTGCGTCAGCCCGACTTGAAATATCCGCATATTCCTGCGTCGGGACTTCCTTGATCAGAAACGCCCTGCCCGCCGGATTTGTCTTATTTTTATTGAGAATTAGTATTACATTCCTTTTTATATTGTACTTTATTTTTATCTATAAGTCAAGAGAAATAAAATACAAAAACGGTTTTCACACACTATTTTAAAATAAAGCACAAATTTTACTTGCATTTTATCGGTTTAAACTGTATAATAGTTACAGCGGACAAAAATTTTTAAAAATCCATAAGTATAATCCGCAGTACATTACAGTTAAAAAAGAAAAGAAATTCGCAAAAAGAAAGGAAACAAAATATGAGTCAGCTTTACAGCCTTTTGGTCAATACCACCGACAATTCAACCGCAGCAGAACCCGGCATGGCAGTAACCTTGCTTACCACTGTGCTGCCTATCGTTCTGATGATCGTTATCTTCTACTTTTTACTTATCCGCCCCGAGAAAAAGCGTTCCAAGAAAATGAAGGAAATGCTGGACAATCTTCAGGTTGCCGACGAGGTAGTTACCTCCGGCGGAATTATCGGACGCGTGCTTTCCGTTAAGGAGGATACCGTTCTTATTGAAACAGGCAGCGACAGAACACGTCTCCGCGTACTGCGCTCCGCTATTATCGAAAACAGGACTGTGCATGACGAGGTAAAATAAACCAAGTTTTCCGCCATATCATTCATATAAAACCAAGCTGCCGCAAAAGGATGTTTTTTCCTTTTTTACGGCGGCTTTTTTATTTGACATTGCGCCTTAAAAATGTTAGAATATAGATATACACATAAAGGCGGTAACGGTATAATGGACGTAATAAGCGCAAAGCTGGACATAATCTTCAAAAAACTGTTTTTAAGCGACCTTGATGTCCTTACGGATTTCATCGGTGCACTTCTTGATATCCCCAAAGGCGGGATCCAGAATTTAGAGGTTCTTAATCCCGAATTACTGCCCGCCTATTACGAGGGAAAGCAGGGACAGCTGGACATCAAGATGATGGTGGACGAAAAGATTGTCAATGTGGAGCTTCAGATGCAAAACAAAGGCGATTATAAGGACAGAACCTTGTTCTATTGGTCCAAGCTGTACTCCGATGAGCTTAAAAAAGGCGATCCCTATACCGAATTAAAGCAGACGGTCTGCATAAATATACTGAATTTTAATTTATTTGAATGTGATGAGGCTTATTCTACCTTTAAGCTTTTGGAAACAAAAAGACATGAAGTGCTGACAGAAAAGTGCGCTTTGCTTTTCTTTGAACTGAAAAAGGTAAATAAAAATATCAACAAAAACAACCGCAAGGAATTATGGTTACAGCTGTTAAATGCGGAAACAGAGGAGGAATTGACTATGCTTAAGGAAACCGGCGTACCCGAAATAAATAAAGCAGTAGTGATACTTCACGAAATGAGCGAGGACGAAAAGGTCAGAGAAATGGCAAGACTTAGAGAAAAGTGGCTCAGAGACGATATTTCCGCTATTGCTCATGCTAAGAACGAAGGAAAAGCGGAAGGAAGAGCGGAAGGAAGAGCGGAAGGAAGAGCAGAAGGAAAAGCAGAAGGAAGAGCAGAAGAAAGAATATCGATCATAGAAATGCTTCGCAAGAACGGCATGACTGAAGAAGATATAAAGCGTTACTTTTATTCATAATGAGGAGCATTATTATGCAAAAGGAAACCTGCGTACCCGAAATAAATAAAGCAGTGGTAATACTTCACGAAATGAGCGAGGACGAAAAGGTCAGAGAAATGGCAAGACTTAGAGAAAAGTGGCTCAGAGACGATATTTCCGCTATTGCTCATGCTAAGAACGAAGGAAGAGCAGAAGAAAGAATATTGATCATAGAAATGCTCCGCAAGAACGGTATGTCCGAGGAGGATATAAACCGTTACTTTTATTCATAACAGACAAACTCAAAACAAAGCAAAATCGAGGCTTAACAAAAGACTGCCTCTTTGGAAAGGACAAATACATGAATATGAAAAAAAGACTTATAACACTGACCCTCGCCGCCGCGCTGCTTTTAACAAGCGGCTGTGACGGCGGGGCAGGTACTCCCTCTAACACCTCCGAAAATAACGGCTCCGATACCGTTGCCGCAACCGGCGAAGGCTCGGTTACCGAAGGAGAAGGCAGCAGCACAGATGACAACAGCGGCGATAATACCGAGGACAACAATAACGGCACCGACAACAAAGACCTCCCCGACAAAAACCTCACCGAGGAGCAGCAAAGAGAATACATGATCGAGCACAGCTTTATGACCGAGGGCGATACCTCCCGTATGGCAAGGGTGCTGAAAAAGGCTCAGGCAGGAGAAGAAATCACCGTTGGCTTTATCGGCGGCTCTATCACCGAGGGACTTACCGCAGGCGCCGACGCTTGCTGGGCAAAGCTTACCTACAACGCTCTTTGCGAAATGTTCCCCAATACCAAGATCAACTATGTCAATGCGGGGCTTAGCGGCACTCCCTCTATTCTGGGAGTTGTAAGAGCCGAGAGAGATCTTTTTAAAGATTACACCCCCGATATCGTATTTATAGAATTTGCAGTCAACGACGGAACAGATCAGATGTACAAGGATTGCTACGAAAGCCTTGTCAAGAAGTGCCTTGAAAAGGAAAACAACCCTGCCGTTGCGCTGCTGTTTACCGTTCTGGAAAACAGATATTCCTGTCAGGAACACATGTCTGCCATAGGCGAACACTACAACCTTCCCATGGTAAGCGTAGGAAATGCCATTAACCCTATGTTTGACGCAGGTCTTATGGAGTGGACCAAGTATTCCGATGATCAGTCCCACCCTAATATCTGGGGTCACGAGCTTGTTAAGGACTTTATTATGAATTACATCAACAAGGTCAACGAAAAGGCTCAGGCAGAGGACGCTCCCGAACCCTCGGCTATTCCCGATACGGCGCTTAACAGTACCGAGTATTCCGAGGTAAAGCTTTTGGAAAGAGATCAGATGAACGTTACCAAGGTTGAGGGCTTTGACGAGACGGATAATGTAATTGCCACCTTTAAAAACGGCTGGACATACAGAGGAAAGGAAGGGGCTTCCCTTACCTTTACAGCCGATTTTAAAACTCTGTTTTTGGTATTCAGATGCAACAATTCCGCCGGCTTTGCGGACGCAGAGGTATACGTTGACGGCGAGCTTGCGAATACCCTTCCTTCAAACAAATCGGGCGGCTGGGGCAATCCCGAGGCTGATTTAGCATGGAGCGGAAACGGAGGGCAGCATACTGTGGAAATTAAAATAGCTCCAAGCGAGAAAGGTTTATCCTACGGACTTTGCGGAATCGGAGTAATTGAATAAGCCAAAATAATCCCAATTAAAGGAGATTCAGATGTCGGGAAAAAGTAAAAACAGCAGAAAAGCTGCCGACGCTAAGGCAGGAACGGAAAAGCTTTCGGGAAACGTCCCTGTAAGCAATGAGGAAAACAGTGCCGCAAACATAAAATTGGTTGAAGAAAAAGTCGCGGACGGCAATATTGCTCTTACCGCAATTCCGGTTGAAGAAAAACACAAGGAAAACAGCCATTCCGACCTAATAAATCCCCTCGAGGGAGCTGCGGAAAATACCGAAAACAACATAAATGCCGCCGACATAATACCCGCCTATGAAAACCCGCAGGAAACGGCAGAGGGCGAGTTTATTGCTCCCGATATTATTAAGGCGGAGGAAAAAAAGCCCGTTAAGCTGAACCTTTCCCGTCATATCATTGCGGGAGCCGTTTTGGCAGCTGCGCTATTGGTGCTGTTTATCAGCAGGGCAAGCCGGGATTTTGCGGATTGGTTCTGCTTTAACGTTTACCCTGTTTTTTCGGGGATAGGCTCACGTATTTGGGGAGTATTTCCCTTTTCCTGCGCTGAAATCCTTGTGGTGCTTGTAATTGCGGGAGCGTTGACGGGACTGGTTTTCCTTGTCAGACATACGGTAAAGCACAAGGGGCGGCGAATAAAGGCGTTCCTTAACGGATTTTCTTGGGCGGAGGTTATTGCGGCGGCGCTGTTTCTCACGGTTACCTTCAACTGTCTTGTGGGCTATAACCGCACACCCTTTTCGCAGTACAGCGGACTTACTTTAAGGGAATATACCGCCGATGAACTTAAGGAGCTTACCCTTTATCTGATAGACCAAGCCAATGAGATCGCCGAAAGGGTGGATCTTGACGGCGAAGGCAGACCCGTTAAGCCTTGGGACTTCAACAAATATGCAGTGAAGGCAATGGAAAGCTTGGGCGAAAAGTACGAGGTGCTTAAAACCTACTACCCCCAGCCAAAGGGAGTGCTTTGCTCCGATCTTATGTCAAGCTTCAACTTAGCGGGGATATACTTCCCCGTTACGGTAGAGGCAAACTTCAACCAGGCAATGCCCGTATCCTCGCAAGGCTTTACCGCTTGCCACGAGCTGAGCCATTTAAGCGGCTTTATCCGTGAAGATGAGGCAAACTTTATCGCATTTATGGCGTGCCGTGAAAGCGAAAGCACTTATTTCAGATACAGCGGATATTTAGGCGCATTGACCTACGCGCTTAACGCACTGCACGGAGCGGTTTCAAGCGAGGAATACTATGAGGTATGCGGAAAGCTGTCCTCGGTAATTCTTAACGAATATGCTTACAGGAACGAATATTGGTCGCCTTATCAGAAGAAGGTGACCTATAAGGTTTCTTCTGTGGTGAATGATACTTACCTAAAAGCAAACAATCAGACGGACGGCACTAAGAGCTACGGACGTATAGTGGATTTAATGCTGGCGGAGTATTTGGGGGAGAAGTAAAGTGTAATATAAAAGGGGCTGTAAAAAAGACAGCCCCTATTTTATATCAAGTTTCTTAACAGAACGGTAAAAAATCGGCACAAGCCTTCTAAAAGCGGATGCCGATCAGCACAACTGCCCTGACAGCACGAATTTCAAAAATCAACTGAGTTCGGATTTTTGCCCAATTTTTCAAGCAAAAAATTCGAACTCAGTTAGATAGACAAGATTTAAAAATTTCCCAGCTTTTCGTACTAATCCCACAGTTTTAAAAGGGATTAGTACCGGAAATCTTTTAAATCTTGTCGGTTTTGAAATTCTGTTTAAATCAGCAAATTACCGCCAGCTTTCCTGAGAGAACTATAAATCAGCACAAGTTTCTTGGGAGCATAAAATAAGCTAAACATTCTTTCACTTTGCAAAAACATAAATTCCCCCAACCTGCATAAAATGTACAAGACATTCTATCAAAAAATTTGGGGGAATTATGAAAAAATTTAAATCGCTGAAAAGGCACCTGTTTCTGCCCTTTTTGCTGTCGCTTGCCGTAGGGGGAGCGGTGTGCCTTGCTGTGCTTTTGTTCCTTTCGCTTATTATGTGGATAATGCAGTTTCCTGTGGAATGGAGTTACTTTTTAGGCTTGCTGGCACTGTCCTTTGGCTGCTTTGCGGGCGGGTTTGCTTTGGGTAAGCAGAAAAAACGCGAGGGAATAAAACAGGGCTTGCTTTGTGGCAGCGGGCTGCTGCTGATAAGTCTTGTGCTTGGCGTTGCCTTTGGGGACGTCTCTTTTGGCGGATTTATCGGGAAAGCCTTGGTGTGCTGGATAGTTGGAGCGGTTGGGGGAGTGTTTGGAGTGAATTAAAAAGGGCTGCATTTTTTACAGCCCTCATTATTTTAAAAAATCAATTCATATATTCTCCGCTGTATTCCAGCAAGGTAACGCCCTTGACCCCGTTGACAGTCTTGAATCTTGCCGCTTCGGAGGTGTCGTTTTTGTTTACCTTTATCTCGATAGTCAGCTCTGTTTCCTCTCCCGAAAGGGTCTTGCTCTTAAGCTTGTATTTCATTCCCGACAGCATGGAATTTACCTGCTCCTCGGCACTGTCGGAGTAGCGCAGGATCAAAAGATAGCTTTTCTTTTCCTTTTTGCAGAAATGGAGTACAATATACAAAACCGCAATAAGCACCGTTCCCACCAAGGAAACGAAATACAGCCCCGCTCCGCAGGTCAGACCCGAGGCAATGCCCCAGAACAGAAAACCGATATCGAGAGGATCCTTTACCGCCGAACGGAAACGGACGATAGACAGCGCGCCCACCATACCGAGAGACAGCACTATATTTGCACTTATGGTCATTATGATAAAGGAAGTAATGACCGTTATCATTATAAGCAGAATGTTGAAATTGTCGCTGTACACCACTCCTCTGTAAAAGAAACGGTACACAAGATAGATAATAATACCGCAGACAGCGGCAGCCCCCATCGACACCAGAATATGAGGCAGGGAAAGATTGGCAAGCTGATTTGAAAGATCAAAGCTTTCGCCTAATTGCTCTAAGATATTTTTTGACAGTAACTGCATTTTGACACCTCCGTCAGCTTATCGCTGCATAAAACAAATTTTGATACGGATTCCCTTGTTAAAGGCACTCCGCTTAACAACTCCTGAATATAGGAGGGAATAAAGCTGTCGTACTTTACCTCCAATATTATTTCGCCGCCGTTAAAGACATTTATAAAATCCGCACCTTTGCCCAAAGCGCCTAAAGGATCGGCGTGAAGAGAGGTTTTCAGACTGCTGTCAAAGGTTATGCGCACATTTCCAGCGGGGCAGATGTACGCTTCCCTTACATAGTCCACCAATACGGCGGGAGAAAGGGCGGTGAGATTGTTAGATATATAAAACTCCTCGCCTGCAGTGCCGCTAAAGCTTTCCTTATTGAAAAACTCCGCATTGCCTTCCAGCATGTTTTGGTATTCCTCATAGCTCAAAGGGACACTTCTTTTGCAGACCATTTCCCCCTTCTTTTCCTTGACCTCAAGTCGTATCACCGAGGGGGACAGGCTGTAATACCTGACTCGGTATTTCTTTCTCACGTCAAGTCCCAAAAGCTTATCGTTATAGGCTGTGCGGAAAATATCGTCAAAATAAAGGCTTGTGATCCGATAAACGCCGTTGTCTCCGTGTGGATCGGGCTTCATTGCCGCTTTCAGTCTGCTGCGGAGAATGTGATAGTATCCGCTGTTTATTATGTATTTCATTTCATGGCGGTAACGTTTTGGGGTGGTTTTTTCTGCGGTCATGTCATACCCCCTTTTTGTTTTAATATCAGTATAACATTTCATAAGGCATTTTGCAATATAAAAATCGCCAAATTTTATAGTCCATGTTGACAAAAGTTCACTTTTATGATAAACTAAGTTTAATACACAGTAAAACGATGAGGAAAAGAAGTAACCGAGATAAACCCACAGAGAGCCCTTGGCAGGTGGAAAAGGGCGGCGTAAGGCGGCGAAATACATTTCCGAGTGATTTTGTGAGAAAGGGTGCCGTGGCTTGCCGATAACAGCCCGATAAAGGCATTGCAATAGCAAAATACGGGTAAGCCCGTTACAGCTTAAAGCGGTGAGGAATATTTTTGATTTTTGAAAAATCAAAGCTCCTTTGAAATTCCCGCCGTTAATGAGGCGGCTTTTGCCGTAAACCGAGGTGGTACCGCGAGTTGATTCGCCCTCCGACAGATTTTTCTGTTGGGGGGTTTTGTTGAAGAATGATATAAAAATTATATAAAAAGATATAAACTTGAAAGAAGGTGTTATCAGTGGAATTTGTCAAAAATTCCATCGATTACGGTAAATGCTCCGAAAAATAATTATAAGAACCTGTCTTCACAAGATTTGTGCATGCATTTTCGAGCAAATTTTGTCGAGGACAAGGCGGAAAGCCGCAGGAATACTTGACGTATTTCAAGGCTTTCCAACGCGGTACGCGGCAAAATTTGCCGAAAAGACGCGTGCAATATCTTGTGAAGACAGGTTCTGAAGGAGTATTTATGATAAGAAAGGCAAATTTTGAAGATAAAGAACAAATAGTAAGGCTTTTTAAGCAGCTTCATCAATATCACTGCAAGATTGCTCCCCACAAGCACATTATGCCAAGAGAGGAATTTTTTGAGGAGAAGATCTCGGAAATTTTGGCGGACAGCAATTCTGTGATTTTGATAAACGACAACGGAACCGCCGACGCCTACGCCCTTTTCAGAATTATTGAGGTAAACGGCGAAGAAAAGGTATCGGGAAGAGTGTGCTTTATCGACTGCTTTGGCGTTGATGAAAGGGAAAGGCATAAAGGGATCGGGAAAAAGCTTTTTGAAGGCATTAAAGAGTATGCAAAGGAAATGGGCTGTAACGCAGTCCGGCTTGGTGTTGACGCCGAAAACGAAAACGCAAGAAGCTTTTATGAAAAAATAGGTCTTTTACCCAGAACAATAATTATGGCTCAGAGTATCTGAGCTGAAAGGAGCATTTATGATAAGAGTAGCCGAAATGAGCGATCTTGAACAGCTTTGCGCATTGTACAAGGAGCTGCATGAGCACCATGTCAGGCTGAAGCCGGAAGCATTCTGCATTCCCGAGAACGAAAGTCTTTACCGTGACAATATGACCGATATACTGAACAGCGACGAATGGATAACCCTTGTACATCAGGGAGAAAAGGGAGTAGACGGCTATGTGGTGTTTAAGGCGTTCAATACCACCCAGCCCGATGAAACTCCCCGCAGGATATGCCATATCAATCAGTTTTCCGTTGCGGAAAATGCACGGAGACAGGGCATAGGCAGAGAGCTTATGGACAAGGTATGTGATGCGGCACGCTCCATACAATGCGATTGTGTAAGACTTATAGTAAACTCCGATAACACAGAGGCAGTTGCCTTTGACAGGGAAATGGGCTTTTTTGAAGATAAGCTGCTTATGGAGAAAAAGCTGTAAATTCAAACAAACAAAATACACTAAAATAAAAATAATAGGAGAACAAAATGAAACTGTATGACGAATTAGTTGCAAGAGGACTTATTGCACAAGTAACCGACGAGGAAGAAGTAAGCAAGATGATAAACGAGGGCAAAGCCACATTTTATATCGGCTTTGACCCCACCGCCGACAGTCTCCATGTAGGTCACTTTATGGCGCTGTGCCTTATGAAGAGACTGCAAATGGCGGGCAACAAGCCCATAGCTCTTTTGGGCGGCGGAACGGGTATGATAGGCGACCCCTCGGGCAAATCGGATATGAGAAAAATGCTCACCAAGGAGGATATAGACCATAACATCGAGTGCTTTAAAAAGCAGATGTCCCGCTTTATCGATTTTTCCGACGATAAGGCGCTTATGGTGAACAATGCGGATTGGCTTCTGAACCTTAACTATGTAGATGTTCTGAGAGAAGTGGGCGCTTGCTTTTCGGTAAACAAAATGCTCACCTTTGAATGCTACAAGCAGAGAATGGAAAGAGGTCTGACCTTCCTTGAATTTAACTATATGATAATGCAGAGCTACGACTTTTACATGCTGTTCCAGAAATACGGCTGCAATATGCAGTTCGGCGGCGACGACCAGTGGGCGAATATGCTGGGCGGTACCGAGCTTATCAGAAAGAAGCTGGGCAAAGACGCTCACGCTATGACCATTACTCTGCTGCTCAACAGCGAGGGCAAGAAAATGGGCAAGACGGAAAAGGGCGCAGTGTGGCTTGACCCCGAAAAAACTCCTCCCTACGAATTTTTCCAGTATTGGAGAAACGTGGCGGACGCTGACGTTATAAAGTGCCTTAAAATGCTGACCTTCCTGCCTGTTGAGGAAATACAGGCTATGGAAAGCTGGGAAGGCAGTCAGCTTAACAGAGCCAAGGAGATACTTGCCTTTGAGCTCACCAAGCTGGTACACGGCGAGGAGGAAGCAAACAAGGCTCTGGAAGCAGCCAAGGCGCTGTTCGGCGGAAAGGGTGTAAGCGACAATATGCCCGAATATGTTCTCGCCCCCGAGGATCTGACAGAGGATAAGATAAACATTGCGGACTTGTTGGTAAAGTCGGGCTTGTGTCCGTCAAAACGCGACGCAAGAACGGTTATTCAGCAGGGCGGAGCAAGCGTTGACGACAAAAAGATTGCCGATCCCGCAGAGATGATCGAAATAAAGGATTATGTTGTTGTTAAAAAAGGCAAAAAGAGCATGATGAAGATAAAGAAAGCGTAAATGAACCGCTGATTTGCTGCTTTCCCGATTTTTTTACAATCAGCAACCCCCAAGACACGAAAGGACATCATTATGAGCACAGAAGAAACCGGCATACAGGAGCTTTATTCCAACAAGGACAGCGATATATTGAAAAAGTATATCAAAAAGCACTACGGAAAAACAAAGTCATTTTACCGTGACTACTCCTCCTCCGGCGTTCATCCCGATATCGCCATAATTCCGCCGAATTTCGCCAAGCCATTTTACACGTTGGTAACAACGGGCTTGGGCGCACATAAGATAAATCCCCCTGCAAGCGTACCTTTGAACGCTAAAGCGGATTTTCACGACAGAATTGAGTTAATTCTCACCCTTGACAAGAACTGGCCCTTGGACGAAAAAACCGAGGAGATATATTGGCCGCTGCATTTGCTGAGAGATGCGGCAAAGCTGGCAGCGGAAAAGGACTGCTGCTTCGGCGAATTTCCGGTTATTGAGATGCCCAAGTATTACGACCCGCTCAATAAATTTATGGGTGCGCTGCTTGTTGAACCCGAGGTGGACATTTCCGAGGACAGCAGTCTGTGCAAGCTTTCGGACGGCAGCAGCGTGAAGTTTTTCCAATTTATCCCGCTGTTCAGAGAGGAGATCAGGTACAGAAAAGAACACGGCGGAGAACAGCTTTTTAAAGGGCTGAGAAAAAATCTGGATCTGGTTTACTGTGTCAATCCCGAAAGAAGGAGCGTATTTTAAAACTATGAAACTGTTTGGCGGAAAAAAGAAAAGCAATGAGCATTCCGACGGCATGGCTCCCGAAATGTACAGCCAAGAGGAAATGGAGACTGTTGACAGCTTTGTCAGCCAAAGCTTCGGCGAATTCAACAACGTATTTCACGAAATAGTGTCGCCCGATATTCATGTTGATATATTGTTTATTCCCCCTGCTGGGGACAGGAATTACTACACCTTGGTCACTATGGGAATGGGGGCGCATAAAATGAATGTTCCTCCCGAATTGGCGGAGTATAAGCTGGAAAGAGCGGAGCTGCTCATCACTCTTCCGACCGATTGGGTAATACCCGAAAAGGACGAAAAGTGGTATTGGCCCATTCGGCTTCTGAAAAGCACCGCAAGGCTGCCTATTGCCTGCGACACATGGTTAGGCTGGGGACATTCGGTGGATAATCAGGGCGCTTATGCAGATAACACCGAATTTTGCGGCGCACTGCTTATTGATCCCATGGTCGGCGAAAGCAACACCTGCACTCTTCCGGGCGGCGACCCCGTCAACTTTTATCAGCTTATTCCTATTTACCGCGAGGAAATGGAGTACAAGATAGAACACGGCAC
This sequence comes from uncultured Ruminiclostridium sp., assembly GCA_964636555.1. Lineage (GTDB taxonomy): Bacteria > Bacillota > Clostridia > Oscillospirales > Ruminococcaceae > Ruminiclostridium_E. The sequence goes on along the minus strand of CAZWRZ010000013.1, from coordinate 17,092 downwards.
GGATGATCTGCTGAAGCTAATGTCGGATACGAGCTTTGTGGTAGACGTTAAAAGACCAAATACGGCGGAAAATATTAAATAAGTGCAACATCTGCTAAAAGCGGGCATCTATTCACACAACTTCCCTAAAAGAGCAGTAAAAATCAGCACAAAATTCCGAAGAGCGGATCACCACTCCCGCAACTTTCTTGATAGCACGAATTTCAAAAAGCGTCAGAATTTTCAACGAAAATTCTGACCGGTTCTTAAAATAAAGCAGAATGCCGCTTGCGGCATGGAGTCTTTATTTTAAGAATTTTGAAATTCTTTTAAATCAGTAAATCACCGCCAACTTCCCGAAGAGCGGGCATAAATCAACACAACTTTCTTGAGAGAACCCAAATCAGCACAACTTTCCTAAAACACCAAACACAAATCAGGAGCAATTATGAGCAAGGGCTACAACAACCGACCAACAGGCAATCCCAAAAATCAGCCTCGGCAGAAACAAGTCAGAGAAGAAGACTATACAAGGGATCACGAGCAAAGGGAAATAACCGCAAAAAACAAAAATCCCAAAAAGGATCCGAGAGCAAAGCTCCCCGCCACCGTCGCGGAGCAGCTTGCAAAGCTGAAAGAAAGAGGCTGTATCGTTGAGGACGAGGAGTTTGCTCTTGAAACCCTTACCAACATAAATTACTTCCGCTTGGCTCACTATTTTTCGCTGTATTTGCAGAAGGACGGCAAGTACAGAGAGGGCACAAAATTCAACGAGGTTCTGCTTGTTTACGACTTTGACCGCAAACTGCGTTCTCTTTTAATGGGAACCTTAGAGGAAATAGAGATTGCCTTCCGCGCCCACTGCTCCAACTATCATGCCATAAAGTACGGTGCAACGGGATATCTCAGCCCGGAAACCTTCAGCCATGTCCATAATCACAAATCCTTCCTGTCCCGCATAAGCAGGCTGGTGGAAAGCAACGAGGACAGCGAAATGGTGCAGCACTATCTGAGAAAGCACGCTGGACAGTTCCCTCTGTGGGTAATAATGGAGTTGTTCAGCTTCGGCGGCTTGAATATGTTCTATGCGGATCTGAAGCCCGGCGACAAAATGGATATATCGAAAAAACACTACAACACCTCTTCGGGCGATCTGGAAATGAAGCTGCATAAGATGTCTGATTTCCGCAATCACTGCGCCCACTATCACAGACTTTACGATTGGGAAATGGGAGATCTTCATTCAAGCGAGGGTACGGTTTTTGAGTACATACTCGTTATGAAGGAGCTTTACAGGCAGCCCTTTAAGTGGCGCGACGGCTTTTTAAGGCAGTTCAGAAGGCTTTATTTTGATTACAAGGAGGTTGTGGAGCTGTCTATGCTGGGATTTCCCGAGGATTGGCTGGATATTTTGTCGGAGGATAAAAGCAGGGCGGGGTCTTGATTTTCTGAAAAGCACTTGACTTTTTTCGAAAAGATACTATAATAAAAAAGAGGAAACCGATAGACGGTTGCTCCCTTGAACGTTTTTAAATAAAAATAATCGCCCTTAGTTGCAAGTTGAGGCGATTATTTTTTTGTATTCTTGCGAATAGATAGTATCAGTTCTATTATCACGCATATAAGCGTCAACATCTGAATCAAATCAGACATAGTTATGTAATAGCCCATTCCTATCACCCCCTTTTTAAGACAGCGCATGATGTTTCTTGCTGTCCGGGAGCATTATTAACCGCCTATCGTCTTTGGTTTCCTCGTTTATAATTATATCCCTAATTTCAAAATTTGTCAATTATTTGCGGAACTATGCTTCTCTATTTCAAGCAGTTCTCCCTTCATATCAACACCGCCTGCATAACCTGTCAGTTTTCCGTCGGAACCAATCACCCGGTGACATGGGACTATTATCCAAGCAGGATTTTTACCGCAGGCGCTTCCTACCGCTCTTACTGCCTTGCTCCTCCCTATGCCGTCCGCAATTTCCTTGTATGTTTTGGTATTTCCGTAGGGTATTTTTTCCAGCTCCCGCCATACCTTTAGCTGAAACTCCGTTCCCGTGAGCCTGTAGGGTATGTCAAAGCTTTTTCTTGTTCCGATGAAATACTCCTCGAGTTGTGTGAAAACCTTATCGGTAAACTCTGTTCTCAAGCCATTCCCCGAAGCTTCCCCAACGGTCTTTAATGAAAACAGCATATTGCCCTCATATTCTATTTTGATATTGCCGAATTTTGTTTTGTAAAAAGCCTGTTCCATATCGCTCCTTATGCCTTGACACAATTTGACAAACTGTGAAAATTATATTATAATAGCCTTGGGAAACCGTTTCAGGGAGTACCACCGAGGGCGAACCTCAGGCGGCGGGTAATTGTTTTTAAAGCTTCTGATCAGTAATAACGCTGTTCCTTGGAACAGCACGCAAATATCCTATACTATTACTGAAAGGGGGTGAGAGAAATATACATAACATTAAATGAGTTACTTCAGCTTCTGTCTCTTTTGATAGAAGTTGTTACAGTAGTTTTTCTTGCTCTTGGGTACTTCAAGAGTAATAAAAAATAACTGCCCTAATGTTGACGCCTTAGGCAGTTATTAAAAGATATTAACTGTTCAGAAGCGGAGGCACTGCCTGCCGCCCTCTTTTTATGTTTATATTATACCTTAAAATAAACCCTTTGTCAAGAGGAAAAAAGAAAATGCAAACAGATTACGATATAGCGATTATCGGAGCGGGACCTGCAGGCTGCACCCTTGCGCGGCTGCTGGCGGCTAAATATAAGATCGCGGTAATAGACCCCAAAAACGACGGCGATGACAGCTTTAAAAAGCCCTGCGGCGGACTTCTTTCCGAGGACGCTCAAAAGGCTTTGGCGAGATTTGATTTAACCTTGCCCAAATCGGTTATCGTTGACCCTCAGATCTTTGCGGTAAGGACTATTGATTTGAAAAACAAACTTATACGGCATTATCAAAGGTTTTATGTGAATCTTGACCGTCACCGCTTTGATTTGTGGCTGAGAGGGCTCATTCCTCAGAATGCGGATATAATAATTGCCAAGGCAAGGGAAATAAAAGCGGTCGGGGGCGGGTTTGCCGTAAGCTATGGGGACAAAACCGTTACCGCCAAATATGTTGTGGGGGCTGACGGAGCAGGCTCTCTTGTGAGAAAGAGCTTTTTTCCCAAAAGAAAGATACGCAGCTATACCGCCATTCAGCAGTGGTTCAAGGAAAGCAATCCAAACCCCTTTTACTCCTGTATTTTCGACCCCGAAACCTCCGACTGCTGTTCATGGTCAATAAGCAAGGACGATTACTTTATTTTCGGCGGAGCATTTCCGCATAAAAACTGCCGTGAACGCTTTGAAAGGCAAAAGGAAAAGCTAAGCGAAAAATGGGGCTTTAAATTCGGCGAGCCTGTTAAGACCGAGGCTTGCCTTGTGTACCGCCCAAAGAAAATGTCGGATTTCGTCTGCGGTAAAAACGGCGTTCTGCTTATAGGCGAGGCGGCGGGCTTTATCAGTCCAAGCTCTCTTGAAGGGTTCAGCTTTGCCATTAACAGCGCGCTTTTATTGGCGGAATGTTTTTTGAAAGGGGACAAGGGCATAGAAAAACGGTACGCCAAAGCCGCTCTTTCTCTTAAACTGAAGCTTATGGGGAAGGTGCTGAAATGTCCCTTTATGTATCAGCCGTTTTTGAGAAAAATGGTTATGAAAAGCGGGGTTTCCGCTTTGAAAATCGTCACCTGAAACAATTTTTGAATGAAGTACATAAAAAACACAAAAGCGCCCCGATAATCTAAAACGGGGTGCTTTTGTTTTTTGCTTTATAAAACCTTTTTGAGGATTTTCAAAATTACGTGGCAGTGATAAAATCGTTTACCTTAAATATCATTGACGCCTTTGATTTCTGCATATCATACATATACTGCATATTTTCGTCAAACAATACGGTTCCCCTACTGCCAAAAAGATAATTTGTGTCATTATCATAATACATAGCGCCTTCTTTGGAAAAAGCAAAGCCGGATTCGTCAGCAATAACCGTGTTCCCGTCCTTGTCCATAATAAAGCCCGTGTCATAATCCACAAAACCGCCGCCCGAATATGCTGCGGCGGCGTCCATCACCTTACTGCGGCGCTGTATGGTCTCCGCACGTTCCGCTTCTGTACGGTAAACAAGCTCCGCCTGACCCGTATATGAAAACTCAGCTTCGTTTGTTGCTGACTGATATATTTTTCCGTGGTATACTGTATTCTGTCGGGAAAGCTCTTTTCTGAGCTTTGGGCATACCTCGGCGCAGCCCTTATGACCTAATTTCATACCCTTAACAAGACAGCCCATGGCGTCCATTTTCTTTCCCAAGGAATAATATTCCTGTGCGGCATAAAAACAAGCGTCGCCGCTTCCCTGAGAAACTGCGGTATTCAGCCAATCAAACATTTGCTTTTCGTTTCGCTGCAGCCCTGTTTCTCCCGCACACATTAAAGCAATATTATAGCTTGCCTGTGCATATCCCATTCCTGACGACTTTGCAAAATATTCTACTGCTTTTTGCTGATCGTGCGATATTTCTTCTCCCATAATATAAAGACAGCCCAAGCCGCACAGCGCTGCCGCATTTTCGGGATATTTCAGCCAAATATTTTTGGCGGCTTCTTCATTCTTTTCAAAATACTGTCCCTGCACAAGGCAATTCCCCAATATCACACACGCTTTTTCATAATCCTGTCCCGCGGAAAGCGTTAAGTAAAAATATGCTTCCTTGGTATATCCGCACCTTTTTAATGCAACATATACTTCAAAGGCGGCTTTCGGATAATCGGCGGATATTTCCATAAGCATGGAGACCGCCTCGCTGAACTGTTCATCTGTTTCGGCTTTGTTTGCCTTGTCTATTGCTGTTTTATATTTTTCTTCAAGCTCTTCCATATCACTGCACCGGCTGTCCGTGAGACCATTGACCTACAAAAACGCTGTTATCCGCATAACGCGCAATGCCCTGACCGTGGAGAACTCCCTCGGACCATTGTCCCCACATAGCGCACTGTTCCGACTCAAAAAGACCTACGGACAACTCGCCGTTTTCAAACAATCCGCATTTTCTGCTGCCGTCGGGAGTTATCTCAACGCCATGACTTATCTTTAATCCGTCGGCAATGTTGCCGAAGTATCTTATACCGTTTGCGAAAACAAAGATTCCGCTGCGCTGTCCATCGTTGTAAAGGGTTCCCTCAAAATAATCTCCGTTTTCATAGAACCAATGCCCCAAGCAGAAAAGTCCGCTTTCTTTTCCTATATGTTCCTCTCCCAAATTTCCCTTGGCGGGCTCAAAGGTCATCAGATGATAATAATTCTCCCAAAAATTCTTTTCATAATCTATAAATGTATCTGCCGCCGATCCGAGCGCGTACACATTACTGTTGTTTACAGTATTTATCGCTTTGCCGCCTTCGCTGATAACCTTACTAAAGCCTTCTGCTGCACCGCTGACTCCAGTAGTCAGTGAAAACAGACCCAGAGCCGCACCTCCAAAAGCCTTCAAGCCGTTTCCCGCAAGAGCCATTTTATCAACATTTCCCGAGGATTTCATATTAACCGCCCATTTTGAAAAAACAGGCTGCGGAATACTGTTATCCTCATACCCCTCGGGATAGGCTATTATATCAAGATACGGCACTACTTTGTTTTGGTTTCTGTACTCCTTATAGATTTCATTCATAGCTTTCCTCCCGATTTACAGTAAAATACATTTTCCGTTGGTATTATACTCGCCCTTGTGAGACTTGATAATATCAATTATTGCCCAAACATAAAATCCGCCGGCAGTAAATGTTTTTAATAAACCCTTTCCTATTCTGCGGCAATAAAAATCGCCCAATCCAAAAAGAAGAGGAAAGCACAAAATGCCTGCAATCAATCCTATCAGCTGCAGCTTAAAGGCAGTATCTTTGCTTCTTATATACTTATCCTTTACCATTTCGCCCGTTTTGCTGTCAAAGGTTATACGCGTATATTCACCGTAAACAGGCGGACGGGGTGCGGTATAAGGTACCGTCTCCACCGGAGAAACAGCAGCGGGCGCATTGGGAATTACAACATTATCCATAAGAATTCTCCTTAAACATTATTATGCGGACAGCCTTTAAAAGCCCCTGCAAGAAAAAGCTCCCGGATTTTGCAGCAAGCCCGAAAAGACTTTTGATTTTATGTGGGTTATGTAAAAAAACTTGCAAGGGTTTTTAAAAACTGCCCAAAACATTTTCCACTGCCCTATTATAATACTCATTTTGAGTATTGTCAATAACAATATCCTCGTTTCGTGCATTTAGCCAAAATATTTTCCGCCATGTTGTATAATGTGTCTATTGTAAAATCCGCAAAATGCGGATTTCGGTATAATGTGAGTTTCAAACGATCTTGTTCATCACCAAAGGAGGTGACTGTATGACTTTCGGCGAAAGATTATCCGAGCTGCTGGAAGAACGGAGCTTAACGCAGAAGGAATTTGCCAAGACCTTAAACATTGCTCCCACCACCCTTAACGGATATATAAAAGACAAGCGTCAGCCCGATTTTGAGCTGATCAGGAGAATAGCCTCGGCTCTTAGCGTTTCCATAGATCTTTTGCTTGGCGGCAACGGCTTTGAGCTTTCGGCAAAGGAGCTTTCACTTATCACAAAGCTGCGTACTCTGTCGGAGGATCAACAGCAAATGGTTTATACCCTTGTAAGCATTTCGGCAAGGGAGAGAAAACAGCGGGATTTATGACGATATGTAAATATATGCGAAGATAAAGATAAATGAAGGTATAGAAGATATGCAATAAAAGGGCAAGGTCAAAACACAAGCCCTTGACACTATAACTCTATTGTGATAAAATAATACAGATAATGAGATAAGATGCTCATTTGAGAAAAACAACTTTTAACAACACAAAAATATAAGGAAGATAAAATGGACAAAGGGGAAAGATCCCTTAAAGTTTGCCTTGCAAGGATTTTGCTGATCCCTGCTGCCGCAGGCTTTTTGACGCTTTTTATCATAAATTTCGCCTTGGCGGTCTCGGCTCTGGTGCTTTTGTCGGCGGGGCTTTTGTGTCTGCCCGTTGGAATTATCGATATGACAGGAGCGGTAAAGGTCTTGAAGGTGGTTTCGGATCTTTCTCCCGTAACTTTGACTGCGGCGGGCGCCCTTATGCTGTGCGCGGGGGTGTTCCTCGGTTTTTTCCTTTGCGTATTTTCCCCCTTTTCTGTCAGGCTTCTGTACAAATACATTGCCGCTGTGAGAGACAAGCGCTGGCGGAGGATATATTCAAATTTCAGCTTTTCAAGGCTTCTGATCATCAGCCTTATTTTCACCCTTATTTTCTTGGGGGCGTTTATCTGGCTTCGTTATACGGATATTGCAAGGGACTATCAAAGCACGGTGGTAAAGGAGAGTCTTTCCTTCCCTGCCGCAAAGTACTTGTACATCAGCACCTCGGGGCTTGATTTTGAGATAAAAAGCTATGAGGGAGAAGAAATTCTGGTGGAATACGCCAACGATATGCCCATTATCGTGGAGGAAAGCAGCGAGGATTACCTTAAAATAACACAGGACGACTCCTTCACCCTTTCGCTGTTCGCACGGGATCAGTTCGGCTACAAGATGACTGTGTGGCTGCCCGAAAGCGATTACCGCGAATTTTATCTGAGCAGCGGAAGCGGCACCATAACCCTTGAAGGCACTCCCTCCCTTTACACCAAGCTCCGAACCAGAAGCGGAAATATTTATATAAACAGCGCCGACAGGGAAATAAACGCCGCATCTATAAGCGGAGGGATCTTCTGCTCATATAAGGAATATGCAACAGAGGGTAGATTTGAAAGCAATGAGGGAAATATCAAAGTGCTTATGCCCGAAAATTCGGGAGTAGATCTGGAGTTCAGAACGGTCAGCGGCTGGCTTGACGGCGGACTTATGGGACTTGAAGAACGGTTTTTCGGAAGTATTGACCTGCAAAAGCCCTCGGAGCCGTCAAACATTCTGTATGTAACCACAGTCAGCGGCGGATTGGCTCTTGAGCCGCTTAAGGAACCGTAACCTGACGGCTTTCTCAAAAAGGAGATTTAAAAAACCATGATGTCAATAATAATTCCTTCTTACAACGAGGAGGAAAACATTGAAAATACCGCCAATGTGATAGGCGGTATTATGGAAGAAAATAATATAGACTGCGAAATTTTTTTCGTGGACGACGGCTCACGGGACAGGACTTGGGAGCTTATAGAAGGTCTTGCAGAAAAGAACAAATCGGTAAGGGGCTTGAAGTTTTCACGCAATTTCGGCAAGGAAGGGGCGATCTTTGCAGGCTTGAAGCACTGCAAGGGAGACTGCGCCGTTGTTATAGACTGTGATCTGCAGCACCCGCCCAAGCTTATGGTTGAAATGCACAATCTGTGGAAGCAAGGCTGGCAGGTGGTTGAAGCAGTGAAGGCTTCAAGAGGAAAGGAAAGCCCCATTTACGGATTTTTCGCAAAAAGCTTTTACGGAATGATGAAAAGCTCCTCCAACATCGACATGAACGGCGCCAGCGACTATAAGCTTATGGACAGACAGGTCATAGACGCGCTTAACGAGCTGCCCGAAAGGATAACCTTTTACAGGGCTCTGTCCTCATGGGTAGGCTTTAAAACAACAAAGATAGAGTTCAATGTTGCTCCGAGAAATGCGGGAGCAAGCAAGTGGAATTTCAAAAAGCTGTTTAAATTCGCAATATCAAACCTCACCGGCTTTACAAATGCGCCCTTACACCTTGTGACGGTTTTCGGCTTTATTTTCCTGTTTGCGTCAATAGTCACGGGAATCATTTCGATAGTAAGATTGTGTCAAGGAATACCACAAAACGGCATAATCCCCGTACTGCTGTTTTCAAGCTCACTTATAATGCTTGCACTTGGAGTCATCGGATATTATCTGAGCAAAATATATGAGGAGATCAAAGGCAGACCGCGGTATATTGTTTCCATAGATACCGATTCCGAAAAATAGTTCCCTATTGTCGGAAATGCAATATATTCGGATTTGAGAATTTATTGGAGGCTTTTGGATTTGTTCCAATCCGACTTCGGGTTCCCAAGTGAATGGAATGAATATATAACTTGCTTTGCGCCGTGAATTATTTTATTGACCGTATAGTAATCCGCAAATCGGATTTGTGAAGGTGACATAAATGGATATATCCCTTTTTTCTGATGATTATGATGTGCGCCGCATGGATAAAGCGGATGTCAAAGATATATACCTGTTGTGCAGTAAAAACGGCTTGTTTTATCAATACTGTCCGCCATTTGTGACGGAGCAGAGTATTCTTGATGATATGAAGGCTCTGCCTCCAAACAAAGAAATGTCAGATAAATATTATGTGGGGTACTACAAAGGAGACAAGCTGATTGCTGTAATGGATCTTATTATGGCATACCCTGATGAGAAAACTGCTTTCATAGGATTCTTTATGACAGCGGCGTCGGTCCAAAACACCGGAATCGGAAGCGGTATTATTGATGATTTGTGCTGCTATCTGACCGATATCGGATTTTCAAGCGTTCGGCTTGGCTGGGCAAAGGGAAATCCTCAATCGGAGCATTTTTGGCATAAAAACAATTTTACGGAAACCGGGATTACTTATGATACCGATAACTATACCGTAGTTGTAGCCCAACGCGTTTTATAAATTCTTATTTGTAAGGCAGCAGAGAAAAAAGACATATAATATCAGTATCTGCAAATAATCAAAAGTTTTCGGTTGGGACGCATCGGGAACACGAAAGCGAATTGGAAATTGAATTTATGCTGTGAAAATACAGACGGTGATTCGTTTAATATAAACAGGCAAAAAGCGGGGCTGTAAAAAACCGTAAAATCTGTACTACATATCTAAAAGCGGGTTTCCACTCTCACAACTGTTCTGATAGCACGAAATTCAAAAATCGACTGAGTTTGGAGTTTTTGCCCAGCTTTTCAAGCAAAAACTCCAAACTCGGTCGGATAGTAAACATTTTAAAATTACCCAGTTTTTCAAGTAATTTTAAAATGTTTACGGTTTTGAAATTCTTTTTAAATCAGTAAATTACCGCCAACTGCCTTGAGAGAACCCAAATCAGCACAACTTTCCTGAGAGAACCACAAATCAGCACAACTTTTCTGAGAGAACCACAAATCAACACAACTTTTTTGAGAGAACCATAAATCAGCACAAGTTTCTTAAGAGCATAAAATAAAGGGGGCTGTCTTTTTACAGCCCCATCAAGAATCTTAAAGAAAAGCCGCAAAAAACTCACCGTAACGGCTTTTCGGAAAGGAAAGAAAAAATGACCTCAACGGCTGCGGCAAAAAAAGGCTTCGGCGATGTAGTCAAGGAGTATTGGGGCTACACCCGAAACGGAATAGCGCACTTTTTCAAGAAGGAAAACCAGATGTGGCTGTCCTTCCTGCTGCCTGCGCTTATTCTTTTGACAAGCTACTTTATCTTCGGAGTTTTTCCTGTGGGAAAACAGAGCGTACTGTCCCTTGACCTTAACGGACAGTATGTTTATTATTACGATCACATGTACGATGTTCTGTACGGAGACGAAAGTATTTTCTACTCATGGAGCAGAAACCTTTCGGGAGAGTGGATGGGCATCATCGGCTACTATCTGGGCAGCCCATTTAACCTTATCGTGTGGCTGTTTCCCCGCGCTCATATCCTTGACGGACTGCTGACTATGATGTGTACAAAGGTGGGCGCTATCGGACTTTGTATGTCAATCTACCTTTCCCGCTCAAGAAAATGCACCAAGCTTTCCACCGTTATTTTCAGCATTTGCTATTCCCTTTGCGCCTATACTGTTGTTCAGACCATGAACCCCATGTGGCTGGACGGAGTTATGATTCTGCCCATTATTTGCTTGGGTATTGAGCGCTTTGTAGACCAGAGAAGATTCAGACTTCTAATGTTCGCTTGGGTCTACGGCTTTGTCACCTGCTTTTACATCGGCTTTATGCTTGCCATATTCTCTGTAATCTACTTTATGCTGTATATGATCATCACCAAAAACAGCGAGGCAAGGGAGAAATTTTTCAAGATAGCGTTTTCGATCCTGGGACTTGGTATAGTGGCGGTCATGATATCCGCCTTTATGCTGATCCCTGTGTACGAGTCGCTGTCCTACGGCAAGCTGTCCTTTTCAACTCCCGATTACAGCCTAAAGGAAAACTTCCCCTTTATCGAGCTGCTTGACAAAATTCTGCCCAACAGCTACGATACCGTCCGTATGTCGGGACTTCCCTTCCTTTACTGCGGTACTATCACCGTTTTGCTTATTCCATCCTATTTCTTCTGCCACAAGATAAGACGCAGCGAAAGAATAGGCTATGCGGCGGTGCTTATGATACTGGTTCTTTCCATGTATATCCGCCCTGTGGATATGATGTGGCACGGCGGACAAATGCCCAACTGGCTGCCCTACCGCTATTCGTTTATGATATCCTTTATTATGACGGTGCTTGCGGCTACGGTATTCGACCGTATCAAGGAGATCAACACCAAGATTATCGGAGTTACCGCCCTGGTTTGGTTCGGCATAATGATCTATCAGGAAAATGCGGACAACTTCGTAGAAGACCTGAACAACGGCAGAGATACATTGGATAACTTTGCCACCATTCTCCCCGCAATCATAATTCTGTTTACAATTACAGCGGTGGTTTTGCAGCTGCGAAGAAGCTTCAATATGGATTTCCGCAGAAACCGCCCCCGCGTTTTCTCCTTCATTATCATAGGCGTGATTTGCAGCGAGGCGATTTACAACACCGCTACACAGATCTACACCCAGCACAGGGATATAGTTTATTCCAACCGCGCAAGCTATCTGGACGTAATTCTTCCCCTGAGAGACAAGGTAAACGAGATAAAGGAAGAGGATGACGGCTTTTACCGTATTGAAAAGCTGTTCTTCCGCACCGTAAACGACCCCTTGGCGGCAAATATGTACGGTCTTTCCCACAGCTCCTCTACCTTAAACGCAAAGCCCATTGATCTGCTGAAGCGTCTTGGCTTTACCGCAAAAAGCCATTACACAAGATACAGCGGAGCTACCATTATTACATCAAGCCTGTTCGGCGTAAAGTATGAATTAAGCACCGCCAACAATACCACCACCGACCTGAGAAACGGCAAGGAAATCTCCGTTGAGAAAAACGAATACGCACTGCCTATAAGCTATCTGGGAGAAAAGGAAACGGCAGAGCTGCACCTTACCGAACACGACCCCTTCGCCGCTCAGACAGAGCTGCTGAACACCCTTATCGGCAAGGATTATGAATACTATTCGAGAATTACCAATATGGAATTCAACTCCACAAACGTCAGCGCGGGAAACACCTCTGACGAACACCACAGCTACAAAAAGATAAATACAAGCAACAGCGCTTCCCTTTCCTACGATTTTACCATGCCCAAGGACGGAAAGCTGTATATGTACCTTCCCTCCACCTATGAAAGAGAAATCGAGGTAAGAGTCAACAGCAGCTATATCGGCAAGTATTTTGAAGGCGACAACAATTACATGAGAATGCTGGGCGAATTCAAAAAGGACGAAAAGATCAACGTGACCTTTACCCTTATGAAGGATAACCTTTACTTCCGTGAAGCGGAATTTGCCATAGGCAGCGATGAAATGATGCAGAAGGGTCTTACCGAGCTTCTGGAGCTTAACAAGGACACCACCTGCGAGCTTGCATCCCCCACAAAGGTAGTGAGCAAGGTGAAGTGCGACAGAGATATGACCTTCTTCACCACCATTCCCGTTGAAAAGGGCTGGAAGGTTTATGTGGACGGAGTTAAAACCGACTATACCGAAACGGTTGATTCCCTTATCTGCGTACCTCTTACCGCAGGCGAGCATACCGTAGAAATGAAATTCACCACCGCGGGCTATCCTGCTGCAGTAATTATCAGCATTGCGGGAATTATCATATTTGCGGGTCTTGTAATACTGTGGCTCAAGCGCAATCCCGAGGACAGAAAACGCCGCCGCGAACATCTCCAAACAATATACAGCGGAGCGGCTAACCTTGAACTTAAGGCTTTTAAGGAGGCTGACCTTGCTGAAAGAAAGCTTTACAGAGAAGGAAAGATCAACGACGAATATGACGAGGACGAATTTGCGGAGCTTGACGGCGATGACGAAAACGGGAACGGGGACGTTGCCGCAAAGGATAATGACGATATAACGAAGGATAGAAAAGACAGAAAAAACGATAACCGGGATAAAGAAGTAAAAGAAGAAAAAGCAGCCGGTAACAAAGCTTCCGAACCTGCAGACGAGCAGAAGGCAAAGGACACCGATAAAGCAGAAGCTTCGGAAAAAGAATCCGAGAAATCGGAGGAAAACGGCGAAGATGCCCCAATAGAAAAAGAAAAGAAGAATAACGGAAACAAAAAAGGATAAAATTTTATGATACTTACAGTTGACATAGGAAATACCAATATCGTTTACGGCATCTTTAACGGTGACAAGGTGGTTCTTGAATCCCGCATGGACACCGACAAAAACCGTATGGCAGACCAGTACGCCGTAACTCTTGCACAGCTTTTCAACCTTTACGGGCTTAAAATTTCGGACATCGAGGGGGCGGTCATCTCCTCGGTAGTTCCTCCCGTATCGGATCAGCTTAAGGCGGCGGTGAAAAGGGTATTCGGTGTGGAGCCTGTTATAGTGGGCGCAGGAGTCAAGACAGGACTTAACATTCTTATCGACGACCCTTCCACCCTTGGAGCAGACCTTGCCTGCGGCGGTGCGGCTGCAAGGGAATTATACCCGCTGCCCTGCATAGTAATAGATCTGGGTACTGCTTCAAAGGTGTATGCGGTCAACAAGGACGGCGCGTTTATCGGCGGAATTATCGCCCCCGGTATAAAGATATCACTTGAGGCTCTGGCAAGCGGCACAATGTCCCTGCCTATGATAAGTTTGGAGGGAAAAACTAACGTAATAGGCACCAATACCGTGGACTGTATGCGTTCGGGTATCCTTTACGGTCATGCAGGTATGCTGGACTTCTTTATCGACAGCTTTCAGGAGCAGCTGGGCAAGTCTACGGTAGTGGTTACGGGCGGTTTCGGCTCGCTTATCAAGGATTATTGCAGGAATGATTTTATTATTGACAAGCAGTTGGTTTTGAAGGGGCTTAAAATTATTTATGATAAAAACAGCAAGAATTTGAAAAAATGAGGGTCACGGCGAAAGCCGTAAATATAAAACCCTGCGAGGCACCTCCTGACATAAGGGGGCTTCAGCAAAGGAGGATTATTATGTCAAACACAAGAGAAAAAACGCTTAAGCTGGTGCAAATGGGAGTTCTTACTGCAATTTTGATAGTATTCGCATTTACACCTATTGGTTACTTGAAGGTGGGAATTATCGAAATCACCTTTATGACCATTCCTGTTGCAGTGGGAGCTATACTTTTAGGTCCTGCATGCGGAGCAATTTTAGGCGGGGTATTTGGAATTACAAGCTTTATCCAATGCTTTGGAATGTCTGCGTTCGGAGTTTTCATGTTGAGCCTGAACCCTGTACTTACATTTCTCATCTGCCTTGTTCCCCGCGTACTCTGCGGCTTTTTCGGCGGACTTATTTTTAAAGCTCTCAGAAATATCGACAAAACCAAAATACTCTCATACGCCGTATCAAGTCTTTCGATTGCGCTGCTGAATACCGTATTTTTTATGGGAAGTATTATAATTCTGTTTTGGCGTAACGATGCGTTTATTGGCAAAATGACCGAATGGGGAATCGCAACTGACACGATTTGGGCGTTCCTTGTAGGATTTGTCGGAGTAAACGGAGTAGTAGAAGCAATCGTAAGCTTTATTGTGGGTGCAGCTATTGCAAAGGTTTTGGCAAAATTTGTAATGCCCAAGCTTACAGCAAAAACTGCACAAAAGGCGTAAATACCGTACAAAAATTATATTATAAAAGGGGCTGTAAAAAGGGCGCCGCCCTTTGATCACCATTCGCAGAGGGCGAAACCCCAAGCAAAGAAAGGATAAAAAAATGGATGATTTGATTGCCAAGCGCATTTATTCCATGGTTAATGCAGAGATCCGTAATCGTGCAGTGATGAGATTAACCAAGGCTACCGATGAGTACTGGAGAAAACACGATCTTGAACCTCCCGTCAAGCTGACGGAAGAACAGCTAAAGCAAGTAAACGACTTTTGGGGGAAATACAGCTTTGCGTATCAGAATGACCCGCGGGTTCAGGAATATTTCAGCTATATGTCGGGCAAGTTTGACCCGCGGTACTGTGGGGAGGGCTTGAACGCATATTATATGTTCCGTTTTTATGACAACCCCGATTATCACACTGCGTTTCACAATAAAAACTACCGCGAATGTCTATTTGGAAAAGAAAACTGCTCCGAGGCGCTGCTGCGTCGGATCAAGGGCATATGGTATGACGGGGATTATAATGTTATCGGTCTTGGCGGTGCGATAAACACTGCAACGGAATATTTACAAAGCCACGAAAAGCTTATTGTAAAGCCTACTCCCGGAGGCGGAGGAACGGGTATATTGTTCCTGCGGCAGGGAGATAGCGAAAAAAGTATATCGGGAACCTTTGCCAAATTTACGAAAGATGACCTCATTATTGAAAAAATAATCAAGCCTCACGAGAGTTTTGTCCTGAAGGGAGGGGACTCGGTCAACACTCTGCGCATTATAACATTTTTGTATAATCAGGAAGTAATCGTTTTGGCGATTATGTTCAGAATGGGATGCAAGGGAACAGAGGTGGATAATTTTACACAGGGCGGTATCGCTTGCGGCGTATACGCAGACGGAACATGTATGGATTATGGAATTGATCACTCTGGCAGGAGGTATGATGTTCACCCCGACGGATTTCAGTTTGCCGGTCACAAACTTTACGGAGTAGATAAGGCGATTGATTTTGTCAAAAAGCTTCACTTTAAGGTACCCATGTTTAAGCAAATGTCGTGGGATGTTGCAATAACGGAGGAAGGCCGCCCCATTCTGGTGGAAATGAATCCCCGCGGAGGCGTAAGAATATACCAGTGTATAGGAGCACTCCCTTTCGGAGAATATACGGAGCAGATACTGGATGAGTATTTACTTTTGTACTTCTATAAGCGTGGAGCAACCTGGAGTTGGGATTACAAGGAATACTGCGATCACATAACGCTTACCGGCTATGGCTTGGACGAGGAAATTGTAACTGTTCCTGCGTCCATCAACGGCAAGACAGTGACTGCGATGGACAAAAACTGTTTTCAGGACAGTCACCCCAAGAAGATCATCATTCCGGGCTGCGTGAAGGAGAGCAGCTCCCTCATCATACCGAAGGGCGCTGAGGTAGTTTGGGAAGAGGACAAGCGAGGTATCGTCGTTTTGCCGCCTGCGGATCTCAAGGCAGTGTATGTTGACGGGCATGTGGAACTTACTTGGACGCCTGCGCCGAATCCTGACGACAAGGTAAGCCGTGTGTCCAGTTATCGTATTTTCCGTATGGAAATCGGCGAAGCACGCACTTATATCGGTACAGTGGTTGCTTCAGCAAAAAGCTTTCGGGATTTTTCGGTGCGTCCCGGTACGACTTATCTTTACTGGATGCGCTCTCACGCTTCTGCTTGCAATCTGACGAGCGACTTTACACCCATTTCGGGAGCAGCGGTGGAAACGATAATCAAGCAAGCCGGCGAGAGCGTTCAAAATGAAACGTTTGAGGAGCAGAAGATGCAAAGCACTCAGGACAAGCAAGAAGGCGAAAGCGTTCAGAATGAAACGTTTGAGGAGCAGAAGAAGCAAAGCGCCCAGGACAAGCAGGAGGACGAGAGCGTTCAAAATGAAACGTTTGAGGAGCAGAAGAAGCAAAGCGCCCAGGACAGGCAAGAAGGCGAGAGCGTTCAAAATGAAACATTTGAGGAGCAGAAACAGCAAGAAGGCTCTCAGGAAAATTTAGAGAATTAGAGAAGGAGCTTGACAAAATGATGAAAGTGTGCTATAATAAAGAAGACAGACAGACAGACAGACAGACAGACAGACAGACAGACAGACAGACAGACAGA
>CAZWRZ010000012.1:0-88886 GCA_964636555.1 uncultured Ruminiclostridium sp. | reverse complement strand
TGCCCAATTTTTCAAGCAAAAACTCCGAACTCAGTTAGATAGACAAGATTTTAAAATTTCCCAGTTTTTCGAGAAATTTTAAAATCTTGTCGGTTTTGAAATTCTTTTTAAATCAGTAAATTACCGCCAACTTTTCTGAGAGAACAAAAATTACTTCCAACTTTCTTGAGAGAACCATAAATCAGAACTAAGTTTTTTGGGAGTATAAAATAGGAACCGTTTTTTACAGCCCCTAAATTTTCGTCCGATACTGAACCTACGGATTTTTAACGATTATGGGAATTTCCTGAAAATAGGAGGAGACTGCAAAAAGCTTTGTTGATTTTTTAAACCTTTTATAAATCCCCCGACAAATTTTTTAAAGCCCCTGATATTAACCTTACGCCACAGCCACATTACTCCGCACAAAAGGGAGTCATACCTTTTAACAAAATCTCCCGCGTAATTCACCACCTCTCCCCCGAAGCCCTTTTTAAATTTATAGATCCCGTATGTGGGACTTTTCTCGTCCTCATAGCAGGGAATACCGCCGAAATCATAAAGCTTGCAGCCCTTTTCCAATGCGTAATTTATCATAGTCCACTGCATTAAATAATTTGGGTAAAGATTGCGGTTTTCGTCGGAAGAAGCGCCGTAGACATAAGTAAATACCCCCGAAAAATCCACGCCCACCGCCCCAGACAGCGGAGTTTCCTTTCCGTCAACAATGGCATAGCAGATAAAAAGCTTGCAGTTATCGCCAAGCCCTTCTGTAAACCGCTGAAAATATTCGGGGCTTCTGACGGGAAAGTTATCGCGTTTTCCTGTAGCGATCATCAGCGGATAAAAATCGGACAGCCCCTCAGTACCCATAACCTTGCAGTAAACGCCCTTGCGTTCGGCTTTTCTTATGCGGTTCCGCCAGTCGGATTTAAAGCCGCTCATTACCTCATCCGAGGTTTTCCCGCCTATACCGAGGACATAATTGTTTCTGCACTGCACCGTTTCGGTTTTGGACTTGGATTTCTCCGTTTTTTGAGAAAAGCCCAGATTCTTCATTGCTGTTACGAAGTCCCTGTCATTTTCGGAAACAGGCGGGTCGCAGATAAATTCAAAAGCCCTGTACCTTTCGGCAAGACTGTCTATTCCCGAAAAAATTTCTCCCATGACCTCATTGTTATTATAATCGCAGACAGGTCCCCTGGGCGCGTATAAAAGAGCGCGGTTAAACAGGGGCAGTTCCTTTATCAGAACCAGACAGGTTCCGGCAATTTCCCCCTTATTGTCCCGAACAATAACCGCCTCATTATTCCAATTTGATTTTACAGCCGTCCAATTAAGCGACTGCATAAAGCTGACCCCTTTACGTCCGTTTACAAAGTTTTCATATTCTAAAACAGCCAAATTGTCGGCTTTATTAAGTATTTCCATATTTCCTCCCCTTTGTCCTTGCTGATAAAAAAGGAAAATTTCCGCTTTTCATAAACCAAGACGCTGTTTTGAATACAATCTTATCAGCCGCTGTTCAAAAAAATACAACCGGGGAATATCCTTGAAAACGAACAAGCCTTATGTTATACTTATAATGCTTTTTTCACAAAAAACAATAAAAAAATCCACGTCCCGCTTAGTGTTTTTGTGAGCTGACAGCGTCTAACAGGTAGAAAAAGACAAAAGGTTTTATCCGAAAGGAGTCTGCCGATGGATAACGGTGCAAGTAGCTACCGCCGTTTCCTTGATGGTGACGATTCCGGTATGGTGGAGCTTGTCCGTGATTACAAGGACGGGCTTCTGCTGTATCTTAACAGTTACATAAACAGCCTTAGCATTGCAGAGGACTGCGTACAGGACACATTCATCAAGCTCGCAGTCAAAAAGCCGAAATTCCGGGGCGACAGCTCTTTTAAAACTTGGCTCTACACCATAGGCAGAAATACGGCTTTGAGCTATATGCGCAAAACTTCAAGACACGGCGATATTCCGATAGATGAATGTGAAAATCCTGCTTCTGAAATTGATTTGGAGTGCGAATATCTGCGGGAAGAACAAAAAATCATACTGCATAAAACCTTACGCAGACTGAAAGCCGAATATCGGCAGGTTCTGTATTTAGCTTATTTTGAGGATTTCAGCAATACGGAAACCTCCAAAATCATGAGGAAAACAAAAAAACAAGTAGAAAATTTACTCTATAATGCAAGGAAAACACTGAAATCGGAACTTGAAAAGGAAGGCTTTCACTATGAAGAACTATGAGGAAATGGCAAAGTGCGTGCTTGAAGCGCGCGACGGGCATATCAGAAAGAAAAAACTGCGCCGGGATAAAATAAAAAAATATGCCCCCGTTGTTTCCGCCTTATGCCTTGCCGCATTGCTTGGCTTAGGCGTCCTGCATTACATAAGCGGTCTTCCGCATATTCCTTATCAGACGAACATTGCGGAAAAAACAGAGCCCACAGCGGAAGCAATTCATTCCGGTGTTATCAAACCCCAAACTCTTTCGCCTATAGAGTCTTGGGGCAATCAGCCCATATCCGAAATCCCTTCCTCCTCCGTTTCCGACGAAGATCCCTATAACGGCTCGGAGCCTTTGCATTGGAACGAAATGACCATCAATCAACAATTTAATATGGCTGAGTTCGGACAACCGCCGGCGTTTTATCAAACTGCCGAAAAAGAAGTAGCTGCCGATCAGATCGGCGATTTTATCTGTATGGCGTATATGAGCGGGTATGATTTCTATTCGGATACCTACTATCATTGTGACGCTGAAGCTTATGAGGTAAAAAATGACGAAAGTATTATGATCGCAATAAAATTCAGCAGCTACGATCAGTTTTATCAATATAACCGCTGCCCGATGTCCCCCGCCTCTTAGGCGTTTATCCGCTTTGGGACTTGGCGTCCGTGCCAAGTCTTTAGGCGAAACCGCCGCATCCTTGCGGCGGCGGGGAACATCTCTCGGTTCAGTGGGGGATTAAAATCCCCCACTGAACCTCGGAATTGCTTCACAATTCCGGCAGCTTGTTTAAGCTGCGCTTTAATTTAACCGTGCCGAATCAAAGCCAAAAACAAGAGGACTGAACCGTAAATATTACAAATTATTACAATTAAGGAAACCTCTTGAAAAACAGGTGTGTTTTATGTTATACTTGTTAAAGCATGTTTTCCTGAAAGCAAAAAATTAAAGACGGGTAATAATATGGAAAAGAAATTAAAAATCAAACAATACGCCTCCTATATAATTTATGCACTGCTGAGCGGCTTTATAGTCGGGTCGGGAATAACGCTTTATGCCGCCCACTTTGATACAAATATTCTATCCATAGAATCGGTAAAGGAGGTCAATACACTTCTGCTTTTCTCAATAACGGTCATAACGGGCGCCGCTCTTTTTGTTCTGTTTTCCGTAAGGGAAAAGCTTTACCGCTGCTGTATCCCCCTTTCCCTGTTTTTCTTTTCGGTACTTATTCTTTACCCCTCCACCTCGGTAAACGCTTATTTTTACATTGCCCTGGCGACAGCCGTTGTTTGTGCAGCTCTTGCCTTTAAGGATATTTTTAAGGACAGAAAGATAAATTTTTTGGACGGAACGGCTTTTAAATTCAAGGGCTTTGAGTGCAGAGGAGCGGATCTTTTTGTGGGCGGGGCTGCGATTCTGATGACCGCCGCCGTTTCTTTCGGCACCGTTATAAGAATGTACACCTTTAACAACTCCACCTTTGATTTCGGGCTGTTTGCGCAGATGTACGAATATATGGCGACGGATTTCACCCAAAATTCTACCCTGGAGAGAAACGAACTGCTTTCCCACTTTGCCGTTCACTTTTCTCCCATATATTACCTGCTTCTGCCCTTTTATATGATATTCCGCAATCCCCAGTCCCTGCTTGTGATGCAGGCAGCTGTGTGCTTTTCGGGAGCCTTTCCCCTGCTGCTTTTGTGCAGAAGGTGGAAATACAGCGGAGGCGTGACCCTTGCCCTTTGCGGCTTGTTCCTTTGCTATCCCGCCTTTACGGGAGCCTGCTTTTACGATTTTCACGAAAACTGCTTTTTGACGCCCGTTATTTTATGGCTTTTGTATTTTTTGGAGTCGGACAAGGGCTCGGGTACTGCGGTATTTGCCCTGCTTTTGCTTTGCGTAAAGGAGGATGCGGGGCTTTACCTTATATTCATCGCTCTTTATGCGCTGTTTAACAAAAAGATATCAAAGAGGGTTTCAATTCCCCTGCTTGTTATGGGGGTTTTGGGCTTTATTGCCGTCACTGCCTTTATAGACGCCTTCGGAGAGGGAATAAAGGTGTCCCGCTATAATATATACCTGACATCTGGACAGGATTCTCTTGCTTCGGTGGTTAAAAACGTAATTAAAAACCCCGCCTTTTTCTTCTCGAAGCTTTTCAGTGCGGAAAAGGTTCTGTTCCTGCTTCAGATGCTTTTGCCCCTTTTGTTTATTCCTTTGAGGTCAAGAAGGATCTCCGAATGGTTTTTGATCGCTCCCTTTATTCTTATCAACCTTGCCACGGACTATAAATATCAGTATGATATCGACTTTCAGTATGTTTTCGGAACAGGTGCAATGCTGGTTTTCCTTGCGGCAAAAAATATGCGGTACAGCAGACAAAAGCTTAAAACAGCCCTTGCGGCGTTTATGGCGGCGGCAGTATGCCTTGTGGGAAACGCAATTCCGAGGTATCACTATGCGGACACCTATTACTGCAACAGGGAACGCTATGAGGCGGCGGAGGAGCTTTTGCGGAAAATTCCGAGAGACAAGATCATATATGCCTCCACATTCCTTACTCCCCACCTTTATGACTGTAAGGAGGTTTATATGTATCCGCCAATTTATAATAAGGATAATTGGACCGATGCGGAATATATCTTGATAGATACCAGATATTTCAACAAAGAAGAGCTGGCGGAGGAAATTCAGAAGATCTCGGAAAACGGATATGTTCAGACCGATGAAGCGGCATTTATATTGGTGTTTCAGGAAGAAAAGGGTGTAAAATGAAGAAAATACTGCTCCCCGCTGCGATTTTGATTTTAAGCGTTATATTGATCTCAATTCCGGGCTGTAACCCAAAATTAGCCAATGCACAGAACCCTTTGGGCGATAAGGGCTTAGCGGGACAGCAAAAAGCCGAAGAGGTCATGGGATATTTAAAAACAGGAGACGCCGAAGCCCTGAAAGCGATGTTCTGCAGCGAGCTTAAGGCGGGAGCTGATTTTGATGCGCAAATAAGCAAAGCTGTAAGCTTTATCGACGGAGAGATCATTTCTTATGATATTGGCGGAGGAAGCGGCGGAAGAGGCGAGAATTGGGAAAAATTATCACCCGCGGTCTATAGCATCAAAACGGATAAAGATAAATGTTACACCTTGATCTTGTCATTCTATATTGAAAATAAAGACGAAAATAAATTGGGAATGCATGAATTTAATCTGTGGCTGGAAAATGAGAGTGAAGATACGGAAAACGGTATAAGGAATCCCGATAATAATGTTTTGATCTACACTGAATAAAGCGAACAGTTCTCAGGGGGGTTATCGTTATGGCAATGTGGAATCCGTGGCGGGGCTGCCGCAAGCACAGCGAAGGGTGCAGATACTGTTATATCCATAAAGGCGATTACAAGCGCGGGATAGATACCAACAATATTGTAAAGACCGATAACTTTTCTGCCCCTATCGCAAAAAACAAATCGGGAGAATACAAAATCAAATCGGGACAGACGGTATACCTCTGTTTCTCTGCGGATTTTCTGATTGAGGACGCCGACCAATGGCGCCCCGAATGCTGGCAGATGATCCGGGAGCGTTCCGATCTCCACTTTCTGTTTCTGACAAAGCGTATCGAGCGGTTTACGGATTGTATCCCGAAGGACTGGGGCAGCGGATACGATAATGTCACAGTGGGCTGTACAGTCGAAAATCAGGACAGAGCAGATTACAGGCTTTCGATCTTCAATGAACTTCCCATAAAGCATAAAAATATTATCTGTCAGCCGTTGATCGGGAAAACAGACCTTTCCGCCTATCTTGACAATATTGAATTAGTCGTTGTGGGCGGAGAATCGGACAGAAACGCAAGACCCCTCGATTACGCATGGGTGCTTGCTATAAGGGAGCAGTGTATAGCCCGTAATGTACATTTTGAATTTCGGCAGTGCGGGACGCATTTTATCAAGGACGGAAAAAATTACACCTTATCGGTGCGTGATCTGTGCAGTCAGGCGAAAAAAGCAAATATTGATTATTAGAACTTGTTCCAATAGGAGTGGTGTGCGGATTTTCGAGCGAAATTTTTTGTGCTCAAGGAAGAAAAGCGCAGGAATACTTGACGTATTTCAAGGTTTTCTGACGAAGAGCACGGAAAATTTTGCCGAAAAGACGTGCGCCAATCCTATTGGAACACGTTCTTATACTAAATCTCAATAAAAATCAGACAAATCCGCCGACTTTGTCTTATTTTTATCGAGAATCAGCATTAAACGGCAGTCTCTCTTTTTTGTGCAAGGATAGAGAGGACAAGATCAGGAATAAGCCTTATAATAAAGGTGAGCTTATGTCCGCAATATAACAGTGCAAATAAGGAGGTATCTTATGGAATGGGTTGAAAGATTAAATCAAAGTATAAATTACATTGAGGAGCATTTGACAGACGATATTGATTATGAACAGCTGGGAAAAATTGCCTGCTGTTCCGCCTATCACTATCAGAGAATGTTCACCTATATGGCGGGTATCACTCTTGCGGAATATATCAGAAGAAGAAAAATGTCCTTGGCGGCAGTGGATCTGCAGAGCGGAAATGAAAAGGTGGTTGATATTGCGGAGAAGTACGGCTACCATTCTCCGACCGCATTCAACAGGGCGTTTCAGGCTTTTCACGGGATAGCGCCTTCTGCGGTCAAAGACGAGGGCGTTTCTGTAAAATCCTTTTCCCCTATCGTATTCAGCATTGCCGTAAAAGGAGCGGCGGAAATGAACTACCGAATTGAAACAAAAGAGGCTTTCCGCATTATCGGCATATCCGCGCCCCTTGATAAGGATATTGAAAACAATTTTGCAGTTGTCCCCGAAATGTGGCAGAACGCCGCCGTAAACGGAACAATAGGAAAATTGGCGGGAATGATGAATTCGCCTCCAATGGGACTTCTGGGCGTAAGCGTCTGCAATGACGAGGAGCAGTGGAAGTATTTTATTGCCGTTTCAAGCACAAATACAAGCGATGAGTTTGAGGAATACACCGTTCCCGCATCTGTTTGGGCGGTTTTTTCGGGAACAGGCACAAATCAGTCGATACAGGAGCTGGAGCGGCGCATAGTAACGGAGTGGCTTCCTGCCTCGGGTTATGAATACGCCAACGCCCCCGATATTGAGGTTTACTTAAATCCCGACCCGCAGAATGCTCAGTATGAGGTGTGGATTCCTGTAGTAAAGAAAAAGGGATAACAGATAAACTAATGAACAAAAATCAGCGGCTGTAAAAACAGCACAGCTTTTCTGACAGCACGAATTTCAAAAACTCCAAACTCGGCTGGTTAGTAAAGATTTTAAAATTTCCCGGATTTTCAAGAAATTTAAAATCTTTACGATTTTGAAATTCTTTTCAACTCAGTAAATTACCGCCAACTTTCTTGAGAGAATCGTAAAAATCGGCACATCACCCCTAAAAGCGGGCTCCTATTCGCATAACTGCTCTGACAGCACGAATTTCAAAAATCAAACAGGGTTGCATTTTCTGCCCATTTTTCAAGCAGAAAATGCAACCCTGTTTAGATAGACAAGATTTAAAATTGCCCAGTTTTTCAAGCAATTTTAAATCTTGTCGGTTTTGAAATTCTTTTTAAATCAGCAAATTACCGCCAAGTTTTCTGAAAGAGACAATCAAACCAGCACAACTTTCCTGAGAGAACCAAAATCAGCACAACTTTCCTAAGAGAACCATAAATCAGCACAAGTTACTTAGGAGCATAAAACAAAGGGGCTGTCTTTTTTACAGCCCCTTAAACTATTCAAATTCACTTTCCCGAATACACCAAAGCGGAATCAAGTCTGTATCCCTTCAGCTTCTCCCTGCCATTTAAGCCCGCCAGCTCCATAAGCACCAGCACTCCCGCAATCTGTCCTCCAAGGGATTCTATAAGACGGATCGCAGCCTCGGTAGTACCTCCCGTAGCTATAAGATCGTCCACAATAAGCACCCTCTGTCCCGGCTTAACGGAATCCTTGTGCATTTCGATAACCGCTTTTCCGTATTCAAGGTCGTATTCCGCAGAAACCGTCTCGGAAGGGAGCTTGCCTTTTTTCCTTATCAGAACCAAGGGCTTATGTAAATTGTAGGCAATGGAGGTACCGAAAATAAAGCCTCTCGACTCCGCTCCCGCCACTACGTCAAAGTCCAAGTCCTTTACCAGCTCCTGCATGGAATCAACCGCTAATTTCAGCCCGTCTGCGTCCTGCAAAACGGTGGTTATATCCCTGAACATTACTCCTTCTTCGGGAAAATCGGGTATGGTTCTTACATAATCTTCAAGTTTTTTCATATTTTTATTTCCTTTCTTGGGAACAAATTCTTACTTTATTTCATTTTATCACCCATTGTTTTTAAATTCAATAGCTTTTTTCATTTTTCTACATATTGCCATTGCCTTATTTGGGAATAATTTAAGAAAAACGGCAAATAAATAACTGCAAAGGTAATTTTTGTATGAAAGGAAAAAGCGTTGACCGTAGGATTTTACGGAACTACGCCAAATTGGAATTATGGAAAATACAAAACAGGTCAAATCCTTAAACGATTTTTTTAAAATATCCTTGGGAGCGATCATCGTTTTCGCAATGATGATCGGCGCGGCTAACGGCTCCGACCTCCCGGTTTACTCCAAGCAAGGCTCAACGGGCACCGAGGTTGAAGAAATTCAGAGAGTGCTTAAAGAATGGGGACTGTTTAAGGGAGAGATAACGGGCTATTTCGGAACAGCCACGGAAAACGCCCTGAGACAGTATCAGAAGAACAACGGCTTGGAGGTAACGGGCATAGCGGACGAGGCGACCCTTAAAAAAATGGGTATCACCATAGGCAGCATTCCCAATGCCACCGAAGCCAATATCAATTTGCTGGCAAGAATAATTTCCGCCGAGGGACGGGGCGAAAGCTATGTGGGACAGGTAGCTATCGGAGCGGTTATCTGCAACAGAATAGAACACCCCTCCTTCCCCGACACCTTACAGGGAGTAATTTTCCAGAACGGCGCATTTACCGCCATTGTGGACGGACAGTTTGAGGAAGATGTGGCGGAGTCGGCTTACTATGCCGCCCGTGACGCTTTGCTGGGCTGGGACCCTACGGGCGGGTGCATTTATTACTTCAATCCTAAAAAGACCAACGACGAGTATATGCACAGCAGGGAAGTTATTAAGATCATCGGGGATCATTATTTCTGTATGTAATAGTAAGGGGGCTGTGAAAAGACAGCCCCTTTATTTTTTTGCGCCCAAGAAACTTGGTGCTGATTTATGGTTCTTTAAAGAAAGTTGGCGGTAATTTACTGATTTAAAAAGAATTTCAAAACCGACAAGATTTAAATTTGCTTGAAAAATTGGGCAAAAAATCCGAACTCAGTTGATTTTTGAAATTCGTGCTATCAGGGCAGTTGTGAGAGTGGTAATCCGCTCTTAGAGGTGTTGTGCTGTTTTTTACAGTTGACGGAGGAATTGCCGAAACTTGAGCCAAGCTGTTCATGGTAAGGTTCTTTTCACGCATAAGCTCTATAAGCCTTTGTGCAACGGCATCAAGAATCGTCATGGTTATTCCTCCTTTTTATTTATTTTGATCAATGAAACGGGTGACATATTTTTTATAAAAAATCGGAATGAGTACAACTCATTCCGTTGTGTAATATCCCGTCGTTATAGATGACATTTATGGAATATGCAAATCACGGCTCTTACTCTGAAACGTTATCCGAAGAATCCACATCGTCATCAGGACAGGAAATAAACATTTCCTCCGTAGTCTGCTGTGCCAGCTTCAGCTTTTCGGTAATGTCGACCAACGCATTAGTGGTCGCTTCCAACGCATCAACAGCAGTTGCCATGCGTCCTGCCAAGTGATAATACATAGCCTTGTAATCCGGCATATAAATCCCTCCTAATCAAATTTTAACAGTCAGCACAGTTTTAAAAAAGTGCTGATTTTTGTGATTGACAAAAAAGATTTTAATCAATTCAACGCACCACAGGCGCAGTACGTGTCCAATAATGCGGTTTTGCGAAGCAAAATTGCGGACTGCGTCCGCAAAGCATTGTTGGACGAAAATTGAGGGGCGAGATGTTCCTCGCCCCCGAAATTTTCCTGGTTGCGGAGGAAGGATTCGAACCCTCGACCTTCGGGTTATGAGCCCGACGAGCTACCCCTGCTCCACTCCGCGATCTTATTTAAAATTTGCTTAAAATACCGCCTGTGTCCAAGCTAAACCGTAAACCGATTTTACTTTAAAATTTAGCCCGTTTTTTGGCACTTGATAAGTATACCACAACAATGGCGTCTTGTCAATAGTTTTTAAAAAATAATTTACCCTCTGCCCTCAAAATACACCATTATCACCCTTATTTTGCAAAAATATACAGTCTTATATAAGAATATACTTTAAAATTTCCAAAAAGTGTGCTATAATATAGTATCATTAAAATTTAAAATGGTGTATTATCGCTTAATAATTATTATATGCAAATTATCTGAAAATATTACCAACGGGTATAAGCATAAACAGGAGCAGATATAATGTTTTTTAAAACAATGGAAATACAGGGCTTTAAGTCCTTTGCCGATAAAACCGTGCTGAATTTCGACAAAAAAATGACCGCCATTGTGGGCAGCAACGGCAACGGCAAAAGCAATATCAGTGACGCTCTCCGCTGGGTCATGGGGGAGCAGGGGGCAAAAACTCTCCGCGGCGACAAAATGGAGGACGTTATTTTCCACGGCACAGTGTCAAGAAAGCCCATGGGCTATGCACGGGTCGCCCTTACCGTGGACAATACCGACAGAAGTCTTAATGCGGACTCCGATGAGGTTATTATTGAAAGAAAGCTGTACCGCACGGGAGAAAGCGAGTACCTTATAAACGACAAAAAATGCAGGCTCAAAGATATTCAGGAGCTGCTTATGGGTACGGGCTTGGGACGTGACGGCTATTCCGTTATAGGACAGGGACGTGTCAGCGAGATCATCAACAGCAAGGTGAACCAGCGCCGCGAGCTTTTCGAGGAGGCAGCGGGCGTTTCCCGCTTTCTGCACAAGAAACAGGAGGCGGAAAGAGATCTGGAACGAGCCAACGACAATATACTCCGATTGAAGGATATTGAAGGGGAGCTGTCGAGAAGAATCCCCGTTCTGGAAAAGCAGTCGGAAAAGGCGCGGAAAGCGCGTGATCTTATGGAAAGGGAAAAAACCCTCGATATAGGTATAAGCGTTTGGGATATTGACCGAATAGGCAAGGAGATCATCGAAGCCGATAACAACATTCTCGCCAATCAGGGACAGTGCGAGCATTACGAAAGAGAGATCGCGCAGCTTGAAGAGGAAGAGGAGGAAATCGCCCAAAAGAAAATGGAGCTTACCGCAAAACGGGAAGAGCTTCGCAAAAAGGGCGAACAGGCAAGGGACGAGTTAGCCGCCGCAGAAAAGGAACAGGCGGTTCTGGAAAACGAAATAACCCACTGCAATGAAAATATTGCACAGATACAGCAAAGAATAAAGGACGGAGAGCAGGGCGCGGAGGAGCTGAACCGCAGAATAGACCAACTGTCCCTTGAAGCAGAGGAAAAGAAAAAGCAGATCGCCGAAAACGAAGCGAAAACCAAGGAGCTGGGCGGACAGCTTTCCGCAATGTCGGGGGAAAGCAAGGATCTGGACAGCGAATACAAGGAACTGGACAGAAAACAGGGAGAGCTGCTGTCGGAAAAAACAAGGCTGACCCTTACGCTGCAATCCGCACAGCAGAATATCACAAGCTTGCAGGAAACCCTTGCTTCCTCAAACGAAAGCTTTGAGGCAGCAGAGGAGAAGATAAAGGAGCTGAGAGCAAAGCGGAGAGAATTGTCCGACCGCCTTACCGAGATCGGCGAACAGAAGCTTGAAGCGGACAACAAGCTGAAGGGCTACAGCAAGCTTTTTGAAACAAAGAACAACCGCCTTAAGGAACAGCAGCAGCAGTTTGAACAGCTGAGACTGGAATATCAGCAGAGCAAGTCAAGACTTGACGTTCTCTCCGATGTGGAAAAAAATATGGCGGGCTACGCCTCCAGCGTCAAGGCGGTCATTACCGCTTCAAGACAGGGCAGAATAGGCGGAATAGAAGGCACCGTTGCCGACGTTATCAGAGTTGACAAAAGATTCGGCACTGCCGTTGAAATTGCTTTGGGCGGAGCCTTGCAGAATATTATCGTCAACAACGAGGAGACCGCCAAGCGCTGTATCAGATATCTGAAGGAGTCGGGGGGCGGCAGAGCAACCTTTTTGCCCCTGACCTCAATTAAGGGAAACCTTATGGACAGCGGCAGCCTTCTTAACGAAGAAGGCTTTGAGGGTATCGCCAGCGAGCTGGTGGACTGCGACGAAAAGTACAGAAGCATTATCAGGTTTATTCTGGGCAGATGCGCAGTGGTGGAGGATATCGACACCGCCACCGTCATTGCCAAGAAAAACGGTTACAAATTCAAGATAGTTACCCTTGACGGACAGGTGATCAACGCGGGCGGTTCCTTTACGGGCGGATCGGTGAACAAGTCGGCGGGAATTATCACGAGAAATCAGGAGATAGACGCCTTAAAGGAAAAAACCGCCAAGCTTTCGGAAAAAATGAAGGGCGGCGAGGGAGAGCTTAACACACTCCGCGAAGAAGTGAACAAGATGTCCATTGAAATGGAGGGCTTCAAGGAACAGCTCACTGCCTGCGAAAAGGAAGAGGCGGCGGTTTCTGCGGAGATTGGCGGCATAAAGGAAATGATCGCTCAAAGAGAACAGCAGCAGGAGAATGCCGAGGAGTTTCTGGAAAAAAGCAAGTCGGATATTAAAAAATATAACGATACCGTTTCCGAATGCTCGGACAAGCTTAAAGAAATTGAAGAGGATATAGAAGAGATCGCAAAGGAAATAGCAAATGCGGATCAAAAAATCCAAGAGCGGCTGACCGAGAAAAATAAAATCGGAGACGAGATAACACAGATCGGAATGGAAAACCTCGCCTTAAATAAGGATATTGAAAGAATAGAGGGACAGAAAGCCGACGCGGAGGAAAGCTTAAAGCAGTTACAGCAGGGCGGCAGCGATCTGCTTGATGAGATCGGGGAGCAGGAAAATAAGATCGAGGAATTCAAAAAGCAGATCGAGGAAAAAAAGCAAGCGGCAGAAGTATTGAGAAACAGCTTTAAGGGCGGAAACGACCAAACCGCGGAGCTTATCGCACAGATGAACGGCTTGGAAAAACGGACAGGGGAAATCTCAAAGGAGATCAGAGAAAAGTCGGAAGCAAAGGAAAAGTTTTCAAATGCGCTTGCAGTTTCTGCCGAAAGAAAATCGGCTTCCGAAAAGGAAAGCGAAAGAATAAAAGCTTCTTTGTGGGAAAAATATCAGCTGGCACCCTCGGAGGCGGTACAGCAGGCGGTTATTCCCGAGGATACCGTTCAGGCGAGGGGAGAGCTTGCGGAGCTGAGACAGCAGATCACCGCCTTGGGAAATGTTAACTTTGCCTCTATCGAGGAATTTCAGGAGGTTTCGGAACGGTATAAGGAATTAAAGGGACAGCTTGACGATGTGGAAAAATCCAAGAGAGAGCTGGAAAAGCTGATAGAAAACCTTACCGCCGATATCAAGGCGAGATTTATGGAAGGCTTCAACAGCATAAACGAGCATTTCAAGCGTATATTTACCGAGGTATTCGGCGGAGGAAGCGCACATCTTGAGCTTACCGACCCCGATGATGTTTTAAACAGCGGAATAGAGATATTTGCCGCGCCTCCCGGAAAGCTGATAAAGAATCTGATCTCTTTGTCAGGCGGTGAGCAGACTATGGTTGCCATTACCATTTACTTTGCAATACTGCTGCACCGTCCCACGCCTTTCTGTATGCTTGACGAGGTAGACGCGGCTCTGGACGAGGTCAATGTTGTAAAGTACATAACCTATCTGAAACGCTTTTCGGGCAGTACGCAGCTTATGGTAATTACTCACAGAAGAGGAACCATAGAGGGCTGTGATGTGCTTTACGGCGTATTTATGCAGGAAAAGGGCGTTTCACGTCTGATGAGACAGGAAATTATTGATGATCTTGATCTGGAGCTTGAATAACTAATTACTAATCCTTTTTAAAAGCCGAATAAGATTGCAGTAAAAGAAAAAAGTTTTAAATCAAATAGGATAAAGTTTAGGTCCAGCCTTTTCAAAGGCTGGCAGGTTTCCAAAGGGCGGCGCCCTTTGGTCGCCCTCCGCAGAGGGCGAAACTCTCTTGCCGAAGGGCGCTCCGAAAAGGGTGAATTGAAAAACAGCCCAGTGGGCTGTTTTTCAAGAGGGAAAGCCCTGCAAGAGAGGGCTTTCCCTGTGCGCGGCTCGCACTTCATTGTCCTGCGAGGTTATCCTCGCACGGTACTTTTTCGGCAAGCAGACTTATCCTCATTTTAAAAAGTGATAGCATAAAATAAAGAAATAATAACCAAAGGAGAACCGCCGTGGGTTTATTTGAAAAACTTAAAAACGGACTGAAAAACACAAAGGACAGCCTTGTAGGAAAGCTGAATGATCTTTTCGGCTCCACAAAGAAAATAGACGACGATTTTTTTGACAGCCTGGAGGAGACCCTTATCACAGCAGATTTAGGAGTGGAAACGGGTGTTGAGATCTGCGACCGTCTGCGCGCACAGGTCAAGGCGGAGAAGATAACCGAGCCTGCCGAGGTGCTTGGGGCAATGAAGAAGATAATAAGCGAGATGATAAGCGGAGACAACAGCCTAAAGCTTTCAACCTCCCCCTCGGTCATTACAATGATAGGGGTAAACGGCGCGGGAAAAACCACCACTGTGGGCAAGCTGTCCGCCAATCTTAAAGCACAGGGCAAAAAGGTTCTTGTGGCGGCTGCCGATGTGTTCAGAGCGGCGGCAATAGAACAGCTCAATGTGTGGACAAACAGGGCGGGGGTGGATATTGTCAAGCGGGAGGAGGGCTCCGACCCTGCCGCCGTTGTGTATGACGCATGTACAAAAACCTTGGCTGAGGGCTACGACGTTCTGATAATAGATACGGCAGGACGGCTTCACAACAAGAAAAATCTTATGGACGAGCTGAAAAAGATCGACAGAATTATCGGTCAGAAGCTTCCCGATGCAGATAGGGAAACCCTGCTTGTATTGGATGCTACCACGGGGCAGAACGCAGTGAATCAGGCGCGGCTCTTCAACGAAGCCGCCGCCATTTCGGGAATTGTTCTCACAAAGCTTGACGGAACGGCAAAAGGTGGTATAATAATACCTATAAGAAACGAGCTGAATATTCCCGTTAAGCTGGTGGGAGTGGGCGAAAAGCTGGACGACTTGCAGCCCTTTGTGCCCGAGGATTATGCGGAAGCTTTATTGGGTGATTTCAATATAAATGAAGAGGCGGACTGCGGTGCTGACGCTGACGGAGTCGATGAAACCGATAACAATGACGGGGAAGAGGCTGAAAATGCCGATATTGCCGACAGCGGTTCAGAAGAAAATGAGCAGACAGATAAAAATGAGCAAGCTGACGGTTACGAACTCTCAGACCCCGTTTCTGACATCTCCAAGGCGGAGGATGAAACCGAAATTGCCGACACAAACCAAGACAGGGAGACAGGCGCAGACAGCGAGGTAAAGGAAGAAGAACCCTTAGCGGAAACCGAAAACAGCGAAATTCCCCAAAATAACCAAAACCAAGAAGAAAACATCGGCGAAAACAGTAACGAAAACGGCGGAAAGAAAAAGCACCGTTGGTTTTTCAGGAAAAAAGATAAAGAATAAACTCTTTGTGAGAAAGGAATAAATGTAACAATGAAAATCATCATTGCAACAAAAAACGATGGAAAGGTAAGAGAGTTCCGCAAGCTGCTGCAGCCCCTCGGCTACGAGCCCGTATCTCTTAAGGACGAGGGTATTGACGCGGAGATAAACGAGGACGGCGATACCTTTGAAGAAAACGCCCATATAAAGGCAAAGGAGATATACAAGCTTTCGGGACTGCCCGTAATAGCCGACGACAGCGGCTTGGAGGTAGAATTTTTAGACGGCGCACCGGGAATTTATTCCGCCAGATACGCGGGAGAGGGAGCAACAGACGAGGAAAGAAACCAAAAGCTCTTGGACGAAATGCAGGGGGTAGATGCGCCCTTGCGGAACGCCCGCTTTGTATGTGCGCTGTACTGCATTCTGGACGATAAAAAGGAATACTGCGTAACGGGTACCTTGGAGGGCTTTATAGGAGAAGAACCCAAAGGCGAACACGGCTTCGGCTATGACCCTATATTTATGATAGACGAGGACACAAGCCTTGCCGAGGTCAGCGAGGAGGAAAAAAACAAAATAAGCCACAGAGCCAATGCAATGAAGAAGCTTTTGGAAGAGCTGGAAAAGGATTGAATAATATAAAGGAAAAAGAAATAAATGACAAGTAAGGAAAGAGCAAAACTAAAATCCATAGCCGCCAACACCGAAACAATATTCCAGATCGGAAAAAACCCCTTAAGCGATGCCTTTGTAAAACAGGTAAAGGACGCCTTGGCAGCAAGAGAGCTTATTAAAATAAGAGTTCTGGAAACCTGTGAAATGCTGCCTATGGAATTTGCGCAGGCGGCGGCTGAAGAGGCGGGCTGCGAGGTGGTCCAAGTCATAGGCAGCAGGGTCGTACTGTTCAAAAAACGTTCCAAGGAGGACAAAAAGCCTTCGCTGCTGGACGAACCGAAGCAGGAAAAACAGACAAGCCCCAAAGCGGAACAGCGAAATTCCCAAAACAAAAAATACGGGGACAAAAACGGCTTAAAATCCAAATCGGGAAACAATAAGGGAAAACCCTATTTTAACGGCGGACAAGGGGGACAGAAGAAAACCCTTTCTCCCAAAAAACAGGGCAGGAGGGGTAATAAAAAATGACAGAGCATGAAAAATCCCCTTTGAAAAAAGCGAAAAGAGTGGGCATTTTCGGCGGAGCCTTTGACCCGCCCCACCTCGGACATGTTCGGCTGGCAGAGCTTTGCTCGGAAAGACTGGGGCTGGAGGAGCTTTTGATAGTTCCCACCTACCACTCTCCCCACAAGCCCACGCCCTTGACCGATTATGAGGACAGAATGGAGATGTGCCGCCTTGCCTTTACCAAAAAAATATATTCCGTCAGCGATATTGAAAGGCAGCTGGGAGGAATAGGCTACTCAATAGATATGCTGAGAGCGGTTAAGCCCCTTTACCGGAAGGGAACAAAGTTCTTTCTCATAATCGGCAGCGATATGCTGTTTTCCTTTAAAAATTGGTTCAAGTATGAGAGCGTTTTAAAGGAATGCACCGTCACCGCCGCCGCAAGAGAGGAGGACAGCTACACCGATATGTGCGAATTTGCCGCAGAGCTGGGCAGAGTAAAGGTACTGAATCTTCCCGTTACCGAGCTTTCTTCCACCGAAATAAGGGAAAAGCTGAAAAAGGGAGAGAGTACCGAGGGACTGCTGCCAAGTGCGGTATATAAATATATTAAGGAGGAAAAAATTTATGGGTAAGAAAATCGATGAGCTTTCGGAGAAGATAAATATGGCAATAGACGAGGTAAGGGACGATATCAAGTCTCCCGAAACCAAGGAAAAGATACATAAGCTTGCCAACGATACAGGGGAGTTTGTGGGACGTGCCACAACCACGGTAGGCAATACGGTGAACAGCATTATCGACGATCTCAACAAGGGCTTTGAAAAAGGCAGAAATAATACCAATAACCATTAAAGCAACACCGCACAGCGGCAGGGTGAGGGAGCAAAGCTCTCTCAGTTATTGTATTGAGCTTAAGAAGGATTTTAACAGCGGATCTTATCCAATGTTAAAATGGTTATTAGTATAAGTAATTTTAAGGCGGAAGTTATGAATAAAGAACTCAAAAAATACGAGGATATTATTAAGGACCTTATGGGCAGCAAGCGGTTCAAGCACAGCGTCAACGTTGCGGATATGAGCGTGAAGCTGGCGAAAAAATTCGGCGTGGACGAGGATAAGGCTTACATTGCGGGCATCCTTCACGACTGCCAAAAGGAAGTTGATAAGGAAACCATGCTAAGAGAGGCAAAGGAAAGCGGTTTCTATATCGACCCCGTTGAGCTGGACTGCTTCAAGCTCTGGCACGGCATAGCCGCCGCATATTATGTTAGGGAAAAACTGGGAATAGAGGATAAGGACATATTGAACGCCGTCCGCTTTCACACCGTGGGAAGAGCCAATATGTCAGCCTTGGAAAAGATAGTTTTTCTGGCGGATATGGTGTCGGAGGAAAGAAGCTACGACGATGTGGAGAAATACAGAGCGGCGGTCATGAAGGATCTCAACAACGGAATGTTCCTGACCCTGCGCTGGTCTATTATGAAAACCGTGGGATTGGGAAATACCGTTCCTATCTGCACATTGGAGGCCTATAATTTTTATGCGCCGTATAAAAAAGATGACGACTTTGTTTTCAAAAAGTAAATAAACCGATACAAAAAGGAGTATATATGACAGAACAGGAAATTTTAAAAATAGCGATAAAAGCCATTGACAGCAAGAGAGGCGAAAACATTAAGGTGCTTAAGGTAGGGGATCTTACCATACTTGCCAACTATTTTGTGATCGCCAACGGAAACAGCAGCACACAGGTAAAGGCGCTTGCCGACGAGGTGGAGTTCAAGCTTTCCGAGGCAGGTCTGGAGCCCCACCGCACCGAGGGCTTTCAGGGCGCTAACTGGATAGTGCTGGATTATGTTGATGTGGTATTTCACATTTTCCATAAGGAAACAAGGGATTTTTACGATCTGGAAAGACTTTGGCAGGACGGTACCGAAATCGATGCGGAGGAGTTTTTGAAATAAGTTTTTATCAATATAAACAGATAAAAATCAAAATCGGACAGGGATTTTCTCTGCCCGATTTTTTCATTGCTCCGTATTGCAAAATTCGACAAAATTATATATAATACAATAAAAAAGAGTTTTTCAAACAGATTATACTAATTCTCGATAAAAATAAGACAAAGCCGGCGGGCGGGGCGTTCCTGATCAAGGAAGTCCCGACGCAGGAATATGCGGATATTTCAAGTCGGGCTGACGCAGAGCAGGGACGCCCCGGTCGCCCAATTTGTCTGATTTTTATTGAGATTTAGTATTACATATAAGGAGCATAGAAATGATCTCAGCAAGAAAAGCTATTATCGGTATCGCCTGCATACTTACGGCAATTTCACTTTCCGCCTGCAGCCAAAAAAGCGAACCCGAATTTGATTACAGCGGAATAAAGGAAATAGACAAAAGCGAGCTGTTTTCAAAATCCACGGAGGAGCAGCCAAAGAAAACCGCAGATACGGTTACAATATCGGATACAACGGAAAATGAGCCTGTTACTGTTATAACGGAAGAGGAAAACGTTTCGGAGGAAGCTCCCGCCTCACCAACGGAAACGGAACAGGAACAGCCCGCCGTTACCGATAATTCCGATAAGGTCTACAAGGAAGATGAGCTTTTGAAAAACAGATTTTCCGAAGAAGAAATAAACTACCTCCACAACTGCGCATTTTTGGGGGACAGCACCTGTCTCGGCTATTGCAGATACGGTCTTATCGAGGATCCGAGAGTTCTGGGAAACGGCGGGGTTGCCGCACGGAATATTCACACCCACACCTTTACACAATGGGGAAAGGAAGTAGATTTTCTTACAGGGTTGAAAAACACGGGCTGCACCGAACTGTATTTTCAAATGGGAATGAACGATGTAAGAATTATTTCCGCAGAAGAATACAAGAAAAATTACAGCGATATGCTTAAGGAGGTCAAGGAAACTATCCCAAATGCAAACATTCATATACTGTCCGTCACTCCCATTACCGAGGACAGCGATTTTTACCCAAACGAACGGCTCGATCTGCTTAACGAAAAGCTGAAAGAAATCGCGGCTGAGGAGGGGTATATTTTTATTGACACAGCTTCCGCTGTGAGAAATGAAAAGGGATTTTTAAAAGACGAGCTGTGCAGCGGGGACGGTATTCACATGGTGCCTGAGGCCTATTATCTGATGCTTGGGGTTATTTTTGAGAGTGCGGGGTTTTAATCGGATTTTCTATATATACTCATAATGTTAAAAATAGCATCAATTTTTTACAGCACCCTGTGTTTTTACGGGGTGCTAAATTTTTTGCAGTATGTTTTTTTAAAAAATATTATTCAAGGTATTGACAAGTAAACTTGGCAATGCTATAATAATGACAAGAAAACTTGGCAACCGTTATGGAGGTACCGTTATGAACAAGGAAGAAATATTAGCAAAGGCGCAGGCGGAAAAAAGGGACGAAAGGGAAGTGTTTCTCAGCGATAAATCCATACGCTGGACTTTTCTTGCACTGCTGCTGTTGACGGTGATATTTACTGTGATAAAAGAATTCAGAGATCAGCATTCACCCGACCTGATAGCCACCTTCTGCTTATCCGTATGTGTGGGGCATATATACCATTATGTTAAGACGAAGGATAAAAGCAATCTGATAATAGGCATATGTTCATGTGTTGTAGGAGCAGGTTCAGCAGTTCAATTTTTTATCGGTTACTGACAATAATTAGGAGGTACTTATGAATAAGGAAGACATTTTACAAGCCAGCAGAAACGAAAACCAAAACAAAGACATTTTCGAGCTGGAAATAATAAGCAAGGGTCAGCGTATCGGCGGAATAATTGCGCTTTTTGTGACCTTTGCGCTGATATTTGTTGAAAGTGTTATTATTGACAGCGGTGTGAATTACAGATATTGTTTTATCATTATATCCGCAGGGACTGCCTTGTGGATATACAAAGCCGTTAAGCTGAAAAGACTGCATGAAATTCTTTTAGCCGTGTTTTTTGGCATTTTGACGGTTTTTACGGGAATAATGGCTGTTTTAAGCTTTATCGGGTAATAATATGAACGATAAATTGATACTTAAAAACAATCTTAAAGCCCTCCGCACAGAAAAGGGAATGTCACAGGCTCAGCTGGCGGAAATGGTGGGCGTTTCGAGAAATACCATAAGCTCTATTGAAACGGGACAGTTTTGTCCCACGGCAAAGCTTGCGCTTATTTTATGTATTGCGCTTGATAAGAAATTTGAGGAAATGTTTTATTTTTAGTAATCGGCACAGCTTTTCCGAAAAATTTTTTCCTCCCCCCCTTGACTCAAACACCGTGTCGCACCTTATACTATACCCGAAAGGAGAAATACCGCTATGAACGATATGACAGTAAGCGAAGTTTCAAAGGATTTCGGGGTTTCTACCCGAATGCTCAGATACTATGAGCAGGAGGGGCTTATTTCCAGCAAGCGGCGTGATGATTACGCCTACCGTATTTATGACGAAACTGCCGTAAGACGTCTGCGGCAGATACTGCTGCTGAGAAAGCTGCGTATTCCCTTAAAGCAGATAGCCGTTATCCTCAACACTGCGGACAGGTCGGAAACGGTTTCTGTTCTGATCGACAAGATCAAGGAGCTTGAGGAGGAAATTTCTTCCCTCAGAATTATCCGCGATATCCTTTCCGAGATCGTCAGCAAGGGCGAAAAGGAAATGGACAAGCTGCTTGACGACAAGCTTTCTTCTATCGTTCGTGTTATTCCTTCTTCAAATAATAATTTAGAGGAGAATACTACTATGAGCGAAACAGAAAACAAGCTCGAACAGCTTGAAAAGGCAAATCAGACCATTGACGAAATAAGCAGCGACATTAGAATAGTCCGCCTTCCTCCCTTTACTGTTGCTTCCAATCACTATATCGGACATGATCCCGAGTCGGTGGTGGACAAGCCCGTTGATAAATTTATCAGAGAAAGCGGACTGTACAACATTAAGCCCGATGCAAGATATTTCGGTTTTAATCACCCTAACCCCGGAGTGTTGGAGGAGGGTATTCACGGTTATGAGGTCTGGGTCACCATTCCCGACGATATGGAGGTGCCCGAGCCGTTGGTGAAAAAGAAATTTCCCGGCGGACTGTATGCCGTTATGACTATCCGTTTCCCCGAATTCCAGCGTTGGGCTGATCTCACAAGGTGGGCGGAAAACAACGGAATTTATGAGCCCGATTACAGTCCCTTGGGTGAGGAAATTATGGGCGGCTGTCTTGAAGAGCATCTGAATTGGGTCTATGATTCGCATCTTGGCTGGCCCAAGGACGGATTGACAGGACAGCTGGATCTGATGATCCCTATTAAGAAGAGGGGTAAATAATATGACCGAAAGTGAAAGATACAGACAGGAGCTGTCCGAACTGGGAATTAAAAAGGGCGATGTGTTAATGGTTCATTCCTCTATGAAGGCGCTGGGTACAGAGAGAAAGCCCGAAGAAATAATAGAGGATATTCAGGCAGTGCTGGGAGAAGAGGGAACACTTTTAATGCCCGCACTTACCTATGAAAACGTTACGCCCGAAAACCCCGTTTTTGACAGCGAAAAAACAGAGCCCTGCATCGGTCTGCTGCCCCGTGTCTTTTGGAAAATGCCCGATGTTTTGCGCAGTCTTAATCCTACTCATTCCGTATGCGCTTGGGGCAAGCTTGCCCATACTATGACGGTGGGTCATATTATGGACAATACCGCCGTGGGTCCTCACTCTCCCTTTATGCTGCTTCCGAAATTCGGGGGAAAGCTGCTGTTTATCGGGGATATTCTTGAATCCTGTACCTTTATGCACGGAATAGAGAATATCGTTAAGCCTCCCTATATCCGTAAAACCTCCGATGTGGAATATACGGTAAACGGTGTTTCAAGAACATATCTCGGCAGCGACGGTTTCGGCTGGGGTTCGGAATTTCAGCGGATAGAATGGATATTGGAGGAGCCCGATATCCACAAGGGAAAATTGGGAGAAGCGAATGTTTATCTTATAGATGCAAGGGCGTTGTTTTCGGCTGCGCTGCTTAAAATGTGGGCTGAGCCTTATGCTTTTGTAACGGATATTTCTATGTGGATCTGATATTTTTATTTGTTTTTGGGTGAATAAAAAGGGGCTGTGGAAAAGACAGCCCTTTTATTTTATGAAACTACTCAAAATAATTGACATTTTTGAAAATTTACTATATAATAAAAAATGAGGAAACCAAAGACGATAGGCGGTTAATAATGCTCCCGACAGTATGAAATACCATGCGCTGTTTAAAAAAGGGGGTGATAGGAATAGGCTATTACATAACCATGTCTGATTTAATTCAGATGTTGACGCTTGTATGCGTGATAATAGATCTCATACTATCTATTCGCAAGAATACAAAAAAATAATCGCCTCTGCTTGCAACTGATGACGATTATTTTTTAATTTTCAAAAGGGAGCAACCGTCTATCGGTTTCCTTGCTTTTATTATATTATGTTTTTGCTGAAATGTCAACACTATCGATAAAGATTTGATAATAAAAAGGGCTGCGGAAAACAGCCCCTTTATTTTTCAGGTTTTCTTTATATCCTTATCCCCGCCGTGACAAGCGCCCCCCATAGGACAACATGAGCAGTTACACCCGCAGGAGGATTTACCTTGCTTTTTATCCTTTGTCATTTTGTAAATTATAAGCCCCACAATTACCGCCAATATCAGGCTGATTATTATAGTTGCAAGGTTGTTTACAAGCCAATCCATAATTTACTCCTTATACTTATTCTGCAAGAGGAAAAGTTTTTTATTTTACCTTAACATCCTTTGTCAGCTTTACAGCCTCTTTATATGGTCTTGCCATAAGGAATATTATTGCAGCAAGGAAAAGGACTGCGAAAATAACGCCTACAACATTGCCGCTTCCCGCAAACAGGCTGCCCAGCTGATATACTATAAGGCTGATCACATAAGCAAAACAGCACTGATAGCCGATTGCGAACCATGTCCATTTTGCGCTGTTCATTTCTCTTCTGATCGCGCCGATTGCCGCAAAGCAGGGAGCGCAAAGGAGGTTGAAGATAAGGAAGGAATAGCCCGCAAGCTTTGACATTGCCACAAAGTCCAGTACACCGAATACGCCTACTACTTCTTCCTTTGCAACAAGTCCCATAATGGTCGCAACCGCTGCGGTGGCGTCGCCGAAGCCGAGAGGTGCAAATACCCAAGCTATTGCGCCGCCTATTATATCAAGAACGCTGCTTGCTTCCTCCGCCTCCTCGGCAAGATATCCGAATACTGTCTGACCGTTTTCAAGGAATGTGCCGAAGCTGCTGCCGAGCCAGATTATGATAGATGACAGGAGAATAATCGTACCTGCCTTTTTGATAAAGGACCATGCACGCTCCCACATTGAGCGGAGAATATTGCTTACTGTGGGAAGGTGATAAGCAGGCAGCTCCATAACAAATGGAGCGGGGTCGCCTGCAAACATCTTTGTTTTCTTTAAGATAATTCCTGATATAATTATAGCTGCCACGCCTACAAAATATGCGCTGGGAGCTACCCACCACGCGCCGCCGAACAGTGCCCTTGAAATCATTGCTATAATAGGAAGCTTTGCTCCGCAGGGGATAAAGGTGGTTGTCATAATGGTCATTCTTCTGTCACGTTCGTTCTCAATGGTTCTTGAAGCCATAATGCCGGGAACTCCGCAGCCTGTGCCTATTAGCATAGGAATAAAGGATTTTCCCGAAAGACCGAACTTTCTGAAGATCCTGTCCATAACGAATGCCACACGCGCCATATATCCGCAGGATTCAAGGAATGCAAGCATTATAAACAGTACTATCATCTGAGGAACAAAGCCAAGGACTGCACCTACACCGCCAACGATACCGTCAAGCAGCAGGCTCTTTAACCAATCCGCACAGTTTACGGAATCAAGTGCGCTTTCAAGAAGTACGGGAATACCGGGAACCCAAACGCCGTAATCGGCAGGGTCAACTTCCTCGCCCAAAGCGTCAATTTGTTCGTCTACCATTTCGGAAATATCAAAGCCTTTTTCCGTAAGCTCCTCGCCGTAAGAGCCGTAAGCC
This sequence comes from uncultured Ruminiclostridium sp., assembly GCA_964636555.1. Classification (GTDB taxonomy): domain Bacteria; phylum Bacillota; class Clostridia; order Oscillospirales; family Ruminococcaceae; genus Ruminiclostridium_E. The sequence goes on along the minus strand of CAZWRZ010000012.1, from coordinate 63,682 downwards.
TCGTCAAAAGCCCCGAAGCTGCCTTCCTCGATAGCGTCCATAACGTCGCCTGCGCCGATAACATCTGCTTCGACTGCTTTTTCAACTATCGCCTTGACCTCGTCGGTGAAAATATGCTCTGCCGCATATTCGTCCTGAGCCTCTTCATAAGCCCCCGAACCTATACCGAACAGATGCCAGCCGTCGCCGAACACACCGTCGTTTGCCCAGTCGGTAAAGATCGTTCCCACTGTGGTAACGCTTATATAGTAAACCAAAAACATAATTACCGCAAAAATTGGGAGTGCTGCAAAACGGTTGGTAACTACCTTGTCGATTTTGTCGGAAACAGTCAGCTGTCCTGCGCTTTTTTTCTTATAACAGCCCTTTATGATAGAGGCAATATATATGTAGCGTTCGTTGGTGATAATGCTTTCGGAATCGTCGTCCATTTCCTCCTCGGCAGCGCAGATATCCTTTTCAATATGCTCCATTGTTCCTTGGGGAATGTTCAGCTGTTCCAAGGCTTTTTGGTCGCGTTCAAAAATTTTGATTGCATACCAGCGCTGCTGTTCCTCGGGCATATCGTGAACTGCCGCTTCCTCAATATGAGCGAGAGCATGTTCTACTGCGCCCGAAAAGTTGTGTGTGGGTACGGGCTTTTTCTCCTTAGCCGCCTGAATCGCCAGCTCCGCAGCGTCAATTATCCTGTCGCTTTTAAGGGCGGAAATGGGAATGACCTTGCAGCCCAATTCTCTTGACAATTCCTCCGTATTTATCTTATCGCCGTTTTTCTCCACTACGTCCATCATATTGACCGCAATAACAACGGGGATCCCAAGCTCGGTGAGCTGTGTGGTGAGATAGAGGTTTCTTTCAAGGTTGGTACCGTCCACGATATTCAGTATTGCATCGGGGCGCTCTCCTATAAGATAGTTTCTTGCAACTACCTCTTCAAGGGTGTAGGGTGACAGGGAATAGATTCCCGGAAGGTCGGTGATGATAACATCATCGTGTTTTTTCAGCTTTCCCTCTTTTTTCTCTACGGTAACGCCGGGCCAGTTCCCCACAAACTGATTTGAGCCTGTCAGCGCGTTAAACAGTGTTGTTTTGCCGCAGTTAGGGTTGCCCGCAAGGGCTATTCTTATTGACGACATACTGTATTTTCCTTTCCGTTTATGTATTTTTATGTATCTTTAATTAGTGTATACTAACCGCCTGTCAAAAAAATAAACTATCATAAGACAGTTATTTTTAGGATTCTTGGATTTGCAATATATTATCTGAAAACTTGCAATTTTATAAAATACTTGAGAAAATTATTCAACCTCTATCATTTCCGCATCGGCTTTTCTCAAAGAAAGCTCATAGCCTCTTACCGTTACTTCAATAGGATCTCCCAAAGGGGCAACCTTGCGGACATGAATTTCAACGCCCTTGGTTATTCCCATATCCATTATGCGCCTTTTGACTGCGCCTTCTCCGTGGAGCTTGACTACCTTAACGGTATCTCCGATCTTTACCTGTTTTAATGTGTTCATATCTTCCTCCGAACTTTTTAATTATATAAGTATATTTTCAGCTATACCGATTATACCATGATCTTTTGTGCCATTTCCTTGCTTACGGCTATTCTGGATTCCTTTACGTTTACTATTACGTTTCCGCCCAATGTATTTATAATAGTAACGCTTCCGCCTACCACAAATCCTAAATTTTCAAGGTGCTTTTTTACTTCGGGCTTTCCGCCTATTTTTTTTATGGTGTTTTCTTCACCTATATCTGCAAGAGTTAACGGCATCATACATTTACCTCTTTTTTTATCCTTTAAAACCTCTTTATTTACGGATTTTTTCTGTATTTTCAATATAGTTAGCTCTACCTAACCCAAACATATTATAAATCCAAATGCGATTTTTGTCAACTTATTTTAGATTTTTCCATTTAATTTTTACCGATTTTGTATACATTTACATAGGTTTGCCTATTCTAACTCTATATATTAGTTAATATCAACAAAAAAATTTATTTTAGGAGAAATGACAAAAATCGCCCTATAATTTCTATGAAATTTTCCTTTACTTCTTATTGCAAAAAAAATAGCGTTATGATAAAATTATATTGGGTATAAATCCGATTTTTGACATTAAAAGCTTTTCTATTATAAATATATAAATAAAGAAGGATGTTGATATTATGAACTCTTTTGCGGATATTTTTGAGCTTATGAAACAAAATCTGCCTATCACCGATACTGCACGCAAACTCTTTATCGATCCCATTAAGCCCATTAAGCTTAACAATAACCATGTAATGCTTTATGTCAGCAATCCTTACGAAAAAACCATAATCAACGAAAACTACCTTAATATGTTCAAAACCGCATTTTATGAGATTTTGGGATTTGAGGTCGAGATCGACATTCTCACTCCCAACGATCTTACTCCCGAGCAGAGGATAAAATTCTGTGATCCCATACCCGAGCTTGAAGATGATGTGGATATGTCCAATAAGCTGGAGACTACTCTTGCCAACAGCAACTACAACCACACCTTCGATACCTTTATAGTAGGGGACAGCAACCGTCTTGCCTATTCCGCCTGCAAATCCATTGCGCAGGGACAGACGGGTCAGTATAACCCTCTCTATATTTACAGCGAGCCGGGCTTGGGTAAAACTCACCTGCTTTGCGCGGTCAAGAATTATGTGGAGCAGAGCAAGCCGAACTTCAAGGTGTTGTATGTTACTGCCGAAACCTTTGTTACCGAGTTTGTAAATTCCCTTAAATATAATAACAACGACGAGTTTAAAAATAAATACCGCAGCTGCGATATGCTGCTGGTGGACGATGTTCAGTTTTTCAGCGGCAAGAAGGAAAGCCAAGCTGAGCTTTTCCACACCTTCAACGAGCTGCACGGAAACAACAAGCAGATAATTCTTACCTCAGACCGTCCGCCCAAGGAGATAAACGATATTGAGGAAAGACTTCTGAGCCGTTTTGAATGGGGTCTTTTAGCAGATATCGGCACCCCCGAATTTGAAACACGCCTTGCCATTATAAAGAGAAAAGCTGAGCTTTTAAATATGCACATTCCACAGAATGTTATGGAATATATGGCGGACAAGCTTAAAAAGAATATCCGTCAGCTGGAAGGCGCCATTGTCAAAATGAACGCTCTTACCCTTGTTACCAGCGTACCTCCCACTATTTCCATGGCACAGAATGTTATAAAAGACGTGCTTACCGATCAGCAGCCTATTCCCGTTACCGTTGAAAGAATAATCAGCGAAGTGGGTCATATTTACTCGGTAACTGCCGAGGAGATGATCGGTCCCAAGAGGAACAGTCAGATATCCTCCGCCCGTCAGATCGCTATGTACCTTATCAACCAGATCACAGGGCTTTCTTATACCGCTATCGGCTACGAATTCGGCAACAGAGATCATTCTACCGTTGTTTATGCTATTAACAAGGTCAAGTCTATTATTAAGAAGGATCCTAATTATAGGGCTACTATTGAGGATCTGGTTAAAAACATTTCTAATGAGATATGAGTCTCTCTCAGGACAGTTGGCAATAATTTACTGATTTAAAAAGAATTTCAAAACCGCCAAGATTTAAAAATTACTTGAAAAACTGGGTAATTTTTAAATCTTGGCTATCTAACTGAGTTCGGCTTTTTGCTTGAAAAGCTGGGCAAAAATCCGAACTCAGTTGATTTTTGAAATTCGTGCTATCAGCGCAGTTGTGCTATTTGGAACCCGCATTTTAGAACGAGTGCTGTCAAGGCAGTTGTGGTTACGCCGCCCGCTCTCAAGGAAACAAGCGGTAATTTTTCACCGCTTTTAGAGATGTAGTGCTAATAATACTTTTCTTTTTTGCTTTTTTAATTTTCCACATAGATTTAGTTTTCCTTTCAACATGAATTGTTGAAAAGTTGAAAAGATAAAATTTTAAACTTTTTCTAAAATTTTCCACATTTGTGTGGGTAGAGGTAAAGCGGTTTGTGTTCTCGATTTTTGGATTTTTCCACACTTTACCTGTGCCTATAATAAAAAAAGAAATATAAAATTATATGTTTTTCTGTTTTGAAAAAATTTTTTCGACAGCTTGAAATAAATGTTGAAAAAATCTTTCACTTGAAATATTGATTTAAAATCGGAGTATTGACTAAAAATATGAAAATTGTTAAAATAGATAATAGCAATGCAGATAAAGCCGCAAAGCTTGTTGCCGATTTCAGGGTGACCTTGCGTTTATATAAGGGGATTGGATCACAGCCCGATATTAAAGCGGGACGGGAAGAATTGACCGAATTTTTGGAAGCCGGATATCCCTTGTTTGCGGCGGAAGATAATAATAGATTTGTGGGCTATATAGCTTGCAGGATCGATGAGCCTTGTTTATGGGTCGAGCATATTTATGTGTGTGAAGAATTCAGGAGAAAAGGCGCGGCGTCCTTGCTTTTTGAAAAGGCTGAAGAGATCGCACGATCTATGGGAGAAGATACCGTGTTCAATTTTGTACACCCTAATAATGACGGAATGATCGGGTTCTTGCGTTCAAAAGGGTACACAGTTCTGAATATGATAGAAATAAGGAAGCCTTATAAAGGCGAGGAGCTTAAAACTACTATTCATGTAGAGAATAATTCTTTTGATTATTGATAAAGTTATAAAAAATTTTTACAACATATAAATAAGGCGGGCATTTATATCATAACTGCCCTGATAGCACGAAATTTCAAAAATCGACTGAGTTTGTGATTTTTGCCCATTTTTCCAAGCAAAAAGCGCAAACTCGGTCGGATAGTAAACTTTTTTAAAATTACCCAACTTTTCAAGTAATTTTAAAAAAGTTTACGGTTTTGAAATTTCAAATTTAAAAAAGGAGCAAAAAATGAAGTTTACAGCAGACAGAAATTTATTATCCGAGGCAATTATAAACGCTTCAAAGGTAACGGCGACCCATTCGTCAATTCCCGCTTTGGAGGGAATCCTGATAAATTTAAAGGGAGATAAGCTTACTCTTACAGGCTACGATCTTGACAGCGGAATCAAGAATATCATTCCCGTTATTTCCGCTGATGAAGAAGGCGAGGTAGTTCTGAACGCCAAGCTAATAGCCGATATGCTGAAAAAGATGCCAAGCGGAGAGCCTGTGGAATTTACCTGCGAGGACGAGACCAAGGTAACCATTAAGTGCGGAGGAATTGAATTCAAGCTGGTGGGAGTATCGGGAAACAATTACCCCAATCTGCCCGAAATGAGCCTTGAAACCAGCTTTACCGTCAAGGAAAATATTCTGAAAAGTATGATAAGACAGACGGTTTTCGCAGTTGCTCAGACCGATCTTAAGCCTATTCTCACAGGCGTGCTTTTTAAGGTTCACGACAATGTGTTTACCATGGCTGCGGTGGACGGCGTCAGAATCGCTTTGAGAAACGAAAAGGTGGAATATAAGGATCTTGAATTTGTTGTTCCTACCAAGATTTTATATGAACTTTTGCGTATTCTCTCGGACGAAGATACAGGCAAGGACATCACCGTTATTATGGACAGAAGTCAGGTAGGCTTCAACAGAGACGACTATATAACGTTCACAAGACTTATGGAAGGTGAATTTCTGGATTTCAGCCGTTTTACGAACTTTACTCCCGCTACCGAGGCAGTTGTCAATACAAGAGCCTTTGCATCGTCTCTTGATCGTGTTCTCCTGCTTACGGAAAAATTCAAAAGTCCTGTTAAGTGCAGCTTTGAAAATGATAAGCTGACCGTTAACTGCGCTACTAATCTGGGCTCGATACATGAGGATATAAAGGTAAATTATCCCAATCCCAAGCTTGATATTGCCTTTAATGCAAGGTTTATGATGGAGGCTTTGAGAAATTCCGAGTGCGACGAGGTAAAGCTTCAGTTTACAAGCTCCCTGTCGCCTATAAAAATTGTTCCCATGAGCGGAGATGAGTTTACTTATCTGGTTATGCCGGTTAAAGTTAAAGATTGATATAAGTCAGCACCTGTTTCTTGACAGCACGAATTTCAAAAATCGACTGAGTTTGGAGTTTTTGCCCAGTTTTTCAGGCAAAAACTCCAAACTCGGTCGGAGCAGCTTGCTGCGTGTACTTCTCGGCAAGCCGAGAAGTACCTAATAGCTAAACTTTTTTAAAATTTCCCAGTTTTTCGTACTAATCCCACAGTTTTAAAAGGGATTAGTACCGGAAATCTTTAAAAAAGTTTACGGTTTTGAAATTCTTTTTAAATCAGTAAATTATTGCCTACTTTCCTGAGAGAACCCAAAATCAGCACAACTTCCCTAAGAGAGCCGTAAAAATCAGCACTTATTTTTGAAATTCTTTTCAGAAAGGAAAATAAAGTGACAATCGTAGAAATAAATCCCCCTTTTATAAAATTAGAGCAGTTTTTAAAACTCGCAGGTGCGGCAGACACAGGCGGCATTGCCAAAAATGTTATTATTGGCGGTGAGGTCACCGTTGACGGCGAGGTATGCACCATGAGAGGAAAAAAGCTCAAAGGCGGAGAAAAGGTCTGTTTTGACGGTCAGACCTATTTGTGTAAGGTAAAGGTATGATAATTAAAGCATTATCGGTAAAAAATTTCCGCAATATACAAAATGCGGATTTTTTATTTTCTCCAAAAACCAATATTATCAGCGGAAACAACGCCCAAGGAAAAACCAATCTGATGGAAAGCTTAGCTGTTGCTGTTGAAAAAAGCTTCCGCACAAATAAAGCGGCAGATATGCTTTCAGGCGGTGAAAAGCTGAAATGTGAGATTTGCGCCGAATTTATTGTTGACAAATACTCGGATAAGATAAATTCCCTGACCTGTTCAGTTACCCAAAAGGGAGTCAACAGAAAAATAAACGGCGTTAATTATAAGGACGCTTTACAGTTATACCCACAGTTAAAAATTATTGTTTTTATACCTGAAGATTTATATATCATTAAGGGTAATCCCGAAAGCCGTAGGGAGCTGCTGGACGATACCGCGGATATGATGAATAAGATCCACAGAAATATTACGGGGAATTACAACAGGGCATTAAAGCAGAAAAATACTTTCTTATCTTCCTGCGAGGGGCAGATATCTCTTACACCTTCCCAAAAAATACAGATTGCCGTCTGGAATGAGGAATTGGCAAAGGCTGGTGTTAATGTGCTTTGCGGAAGGCTGAAATATTTTGATATTTTAAGTAAATATACCTGTGAATATTACAGTGAGTTGAATAACAAAGGCGAAGTTCTCACTATGAGCTATAATCATACCGTTTATGAAGAAAGCGAGTTGGATCTGTCAGATACCGACAGACTTTTGAAGCTTTATCTGGAAAAATCAGAACGGTATTTGCAGAAAGAAATAATTGTGGGGCATACTCTTATAGGCGTTCACCGTGATGATGTAAGCTTTTTTATCAACGGCAGAAACGCAAAGGATTTCGGAAGTCAGGGGCAGATACGCAGTATAGCGGTGGCTTTGCGTTTGGCGCAGGCGAAAATGTTTTCCGAAAAATGGCAGGAACAGCCTGTTGTTATTCTGGACGATGTATTGAGCGAGCTGGACGAGTACAGACGGAGCTTTATTTTACAACATATTGTTAATTCACAGGTATTTATTACCGGTTGTAATAATAATGACTTTGCGGAATTGGGTAATTTCCGTTTATGGGCAGCAAAGGACGGCAGTTTTTCCGAGATCTCTTAGTTTTTTCTTTCTATTCCCAAATATTTGTAAATGTTCATAGATTTTATTTTTATGAAATGTTCATAGTTTTTTAAAATAAGCACAGACAGAGAGGTAAAAAATGTATATTTCCTTGGGAAATGATGTAAGCGTTCTGCAAAGCGACATTATCGGGGTTTTCGATATTGAGAAAACCTCGGTGGTGAAAAGCGTCAATGATTTTTTGGGCTATTGTCAGAGGAATAACAGAATATATTATGTAAGCTTGGAAATGCCAAAAAGCTTTGTGGTGTGCAGCGATTGTGTTTACATTACCAATATTTCCGCCAATACCATAAGGAAAAGATTTACTCAGTTTTTTTAATTTAAAATTTACTCCGCAGCCCCGAGTTTTTTTGTTGATTTTCAATATTTACACATAAGTAAAATAGTGATAGAATATGTACTGCTGATTTATAAAAAATTATACAGCCAACTCATAATTGTTCATAAAAATAATGATTATGAATCGGTACAGGAAAGGAAAGAAAAAAGATGAAAATTAAAACTGCAATTTCTGCATTGGCAATGTCTGTAATTCTGGTGGTTACAGGCTGTTCGGGCGATTCGGGAGTTACCTTTGCAAGAGGAAAATGCGATACCTCCGCCAAAACATACTCCTCTGAAACCTTTGGAATTACGGCGACCCTTGACGATAACTGGGAGGTTTATGACGACAGTAAACTGGCAACGGTCAGCGGAATTTCCGGCTCTTCCGATGAGGATTTTATTAAGGCTCTCGATTCCAACGGTTATGTTTTTGACTTTTATGCAACAAATAAGGACGCACAAAGCGGTACCAGCATAAACATTACCGTTGATAATTTAAAAAAGTCAGGAAATTCGCTTCTTAATGAAGAAAATCTTGCAAAAACCGCAATAGATCAGATAAAAACACAGTTTGAAGCTCAGGGCGGCACAGTGGATAAGGCTGAAAAGACCAAAACTACCTTTGCGGGCAAGGAAATGCACAGCGCCGAATATAAGATTACCGCCGGCGGCATCACAGTTTACGAAATTCAGATTTTCATTAAAAAGGGAAATTATTTGTGCACCGTAACTTTGGCTTCTCTTTCTGAGGACACTGTTAAGAGCCTTACAGGAAAGTTTAAAGCGCTTTAATTTGCATAGAACTGAAAGAAAAAATATTTTATACCGCTCTTTTGAGCGGTATTTTTTTGAATGTAAACAGAAAAACCCTTGTATTTTCCCAAAAAATATGCTATAATGGATATACTATTTATAATATATATAATAATAACAAAAGACACAGTATAATCATTTTGGAAAGGTAAAGACAAATGAACGAGGAAACCAAGGTAGAACACAGCTACGGCGCGGAGGATATACAGATACTTGAAGGTCTGGAAGCGGTAAGAAAGCGTCCCGGTATGTATATCGGCTCAACAGGTCCCGGGGGACTTCACCACCTTGTTTACGAAATAGTGGATAACGCTATTGACGAGGTGCTGGCGGGCTATTGTACCGATATTAAGGTAAGTATACTGCCCGACAACGTCATTGAGGTTGTGGATAACGGCAGAGGCATTCCCACGGGTATTCATCCCAAGGAGGGTATAAGCGCGGCTACCGTTGTGTATACTATCTTACACGCAGGCGGAAAATTCGGCGGCGGCGGATACAAGGTCTCAGGAGGACTTCACGGCGTAGGTGCCAGCGTTGTAAATGCCCTGTCGGAATGGCTTGAGATTACGGTATATGACGGCAAAAACGTTCATTTTCAGCACTTTGACAGAGGAAGCTATAAAGAAGCTCTTAAAATAATCGGCACAACGGACAGAACGGGAACCACCGTTAAATTCAAAGCCGATAAAGAGATATTCCACGATATAAATTACGATTACAGCATTCTCCTTGACCGTATGAGAGAACAGGCGTTTTTGAACGGCGGTGTTAAGATCGACATTTCCGATCGGAGAGATCCCGAAAATGTCCGCGGAGAAACATTGAAGTACAACGGCGGTATTGTGGAATATGTGGATTGGCTTCAGGAAAAAAGAGGTGCCGAAAGACTTCATCCCGATATAATTTATCTTAAGGACGTTGTAGACGGCATTATGGTGGAAACTGCGTTCCAGTATAACACCGATTTCAACAGCGAGGCTTTCCGTTCCTTTGCCAACAATATACACACCGTTGACGGAGGAACTCACGAGCAGGGCTTTAAAAGGGCGCTCAGCAAGGTTGTAAACGATTTTGTAAAGTCCTATAAGGAAAAAGAGGACGCCAAAAAGAAAAAGCCCAAGAATAAAAAGGACGACGGTAAAAAGGAAGAATTTACCGCTATCAGCGGAGAGGCTATAAGAGAGGCTATAAACGCGGTCATTTCCGTAAAGCTTCCCGAAGGCGAGTTTGAAGGACAGACAAAGGGCAAGCTGGGCAATCCCGAGGTTGGTCCTGCCGTATATAAGGTAGTAAGCGAAAAGCTCACCTATTACTTTGAGGAACACCCCGATACCGCACAGGCTATCGTTATCAAGGCTATCAACGGACAGGCTGCCAGAGACGCCGCCAAGAGGGCTATGGAGGCTAAGAGAAAATCCGTTGCCGACGGCGCGGGACTTCCCGGAAAGCTGGCTGACTGTTACGACAAGGATATAGAGAAAACGGAAATATATATTGTAGAGGGAGATTCTGCGGGCGGTTCCGCAAAGCAGGGAAGAAACAGCCGTTATCAGGCTATTCTGCCCTTGTGGGGAAAAATGCTCAACGTAGAAAAATCCCGTGTTGACAAGGTTTACAACAACGATAAGCTTACCCCTGTGGTAAAGGCACTGGGTACAGGCTTGGGCGAGGAATTTGATATAACAAAGCTGAGATACGGCAGAGTTGTAATTATGGCAGATGCCGATGTGGACGGCGCTCATATCAGAACCTTGCTTCTGACGTTTTTCTTCCGCTTTATGCGCCCGCTGGTTGAAGAGGGTCATGTGTACCTTGCACAGCCTCCTTTGTTTAAGGTATTCAAGGGAAAACAGGTAAGATACGCTTTTTCCGATGAGGAAAGAGACGCTTATATCAGGGAGCTGCAAGGTGAAAACAATGCCAAGGTCGATGTACAGCGCTATAAAGGTCTTGGTGAAATGGATCCCGAACAGCTTTGGGAAACCACTATGAATCCCGATTCCAGAACAATGCTCCAAGTCACCTTGGAGGACGCCGCAAAGGCTGACTTGACCTTCTCCATTCTTATGGGAGATAAGGTTGAGCCCAGAAGGGAATTTATCGAGTGTAACGCTCAGTATGTGGAGAACCTTGATATCTGATTTAGTTTTTAGGGAGCAATATGAATTCTAAGAGAAACAATGAGAAGATAATACAGATCTTGTCCGAGATGCAGCCCATTCATGACGAAACCGAGGAAGAAAAAGAGCAGAGGGAAAAAATGGCGAAAGAGGCTCTCAAAAATGCCACCGAGGAATCCCCTTGGGCTTTTCCCAGAAGAGTGGCAGGCATAATATGCGCGGCTTTGTGGGCTTTTTCTTTGGTATCGCTTATGCTGGGTTTTGCGGATTTCGGCGTGCTTTTGCCCTTTATGCTTGTTTCCCTCGGCGCGGTCTGTATTCTCAATATACCTGTATTTTTTAAACAGGGCAAGATCGGCGACGTGATAGTTGCAATTATTGCAAGCACAGTCTGCATAGGCTTTGCCCTCGGTATTCTTTTTGTGGGAGGAAACCGCTGAAAAAGCCGAAAGGTGATATTATTTATTAAGAGGAATTTATGGATAGCTTTGAAATAAAATACGACAATACCCTTGACGAAATCTCAAAGGGTTACAGCCTGTTTTGGAAAAAGTATGCGCTGAGAAGAACTATTATCTTTACGGTAGTGTACGCCATTGCTCTCGGTGTCGGCATTGATTTTGCGGTAAGAGATTACACCAATATGCCGGGTTACATACTTATTGTTATAGGTCTCGGTATGATTTTTTCCACTTGGACAAAGCCTTATTACGCAAAGAAAAGACTGCTGAAAACTCTTGAAAGCTTCGGCGAAGAACGCTATTCCGCCGTATTTTCGGAGAAAAAAATAGTGATTGATACGGAAATACTGCCCGATGAGCAGACGGAAACGGTAGCAGTCACAAGCCAAGGGGTAATGACCGTGGGAGAAGATGTGGATATCCCCGAGGAGCAGATGATAAAGCACGAAAAGACCAATATAAATTTAAGAACGGAAAAGCTGGACTCTTTGGAAACGGAGGAAATGTTTCTTTTATTTGTCAATAAGGCACTGATTTATATTTTTCCCAAGAGATGTCTTGACGGGGAGCAGAAGGAAAAGCTTAAGAATTATTTTGAGGATAAGAATATATAGTTCAATTCGGTAAAGGTTTATTAAAATAATATAAAAGAAAAGGATCATCATGGACGAACAGAAAACACAGGAAGAACAGCAGGAATCAAAAGAAAAGCTCATACAGGTAGATATCGACAGCGAAATGCGGAAATCCTTTTTGGAATATTCCATGTCGGTTATCGTACAGAGAGCCTTGCCCGATGTAAGGGACGGCTTTAAGCCTGTTCACAGACGTATCATTTACACTATGAACGAGGCGGGCAACACTTATGAGCACGCTTACCGCAAATGCGCCTACACGGTAGGCGAGGTTTTGGGTAAGTATCACCCTCACGGCGACTCATCTGTTTATGACGCAATGGTCAGACTTGCTCAGGATTTCAGCATGAGATACCCATTGGTGGACGGACACGGAAACTTCGGCTCCATTGACGGAGACCCGCCAGCCGCTTACCGTTATACCGAGGCAAGAATGAGCAAAATTGCCGGGGAAATGATGGCGGACATTGGTAAAAATACCGTAGACTTCGGCACAAACTACGATGATAAGCTGCCCGAGCCTAAGGTGCTTCCCAGCCGTTTCCCCAATCTGCTGGTAAACGGAAGCGTTGGTATTGCCGTAGGTATGGCGACAAATATCCCTCCTCATAATCTGAGAGAGGTAATTGACGCCATAGATCTGGTTATGAAAAACCCCGATGCTGCTCCCGAGGAAATTATGACGGTGATAAAGGGTCCCGATTTCCCCACAGGCGGAATCATTATGGGCAGATCGGGCATAAGAAGTGCTTATATGACGGGCAGAGGAAAGATAACTCTGAGAGGCAGAGCGGAGATAAGGGAAGAGAAAACCCACACCCGTATAGTGGTAACGGAAATACCCTATATGGTCAATAAAACACGTCTCCTTGAAAATATCGGCACACTTATGCATGACAAGAGGATCGACGGAATTTCCACCCTCCGTGACGAAAGCGACCGCACGGGTATGAAGATCGTTATGGAGCTGAAAAGAGACGCCAACCCCGATGTGGTTCTCAACAAGCTTTACAATTATACGCAGCTTCAGGATACTGTGGGCGTAATTATGCTGTCCTTGGTGAACGGCGAGCCTAAGATACTTTCCCTCAAGGATATGATAGTAAAGTATATTGAGTTCCAAGAGGACGTTGTAAGGCGCAGAACGCAGTACGACCTGAACAAGGCACGGGACAGAGCTCACCTTTTACAAGGTTTTATGTTGGCTACCGACAATATCGATGAGGTAGTTACCATTATGCGCACCAGCAAAACTCCCGCCGAGGGCAAGGAAAGACTGATGGAGCGGTTCAAGGACGAGGATATGTCCAAGCTCCTTCACCATGCAATGGACGAGCAGTATAAGGACGTGGTTTTTGAACACACTATCGGCTTATCTCCCGTTCAGGCGGACGCAATAGCGCAGATGAGACTGGTACAGCTGACAGGTCTTGAAAGAGAAAAAATAGAATCCGAATTGGCTGATCTGATGAAGAAGATCAAGGAGTACACCGAGATCTTGGCGGACGAAAGCAAGGTAAAAGAAATAATTTCCTCCGAGCTGGAGGTTATTAAGAAGAAATACGGCGATGAGAGAAGAACTTCTATCGAGGACGTAAGCGGTGAAGTTGATATTGAGGATCTTATCCCCGTGGAGGAAAGCGTTATCACTTTTACCAATATAGGCTATATCAAACGCCAGCCCATGGAGCTGTATAATTTGCAGCGCAGAGGGGGCAAGGGCGTCAGCGGTATGAAGCAAAGGGAAGAGGACTTTATAGATAACCTCTTTGTGGCTTCCAGCCACGACAATATTCTGTTTGTCACCAATATGGGAAATATGTATAAGCTGAGATGCTTTGAAATTCCCGAGGGGGGCAAGCAGAGCAGAGGAGTCAATATAGTAAGCCTTTTGCAGCTTTCGGAAAACGAGAGAGTTGCTGCTATGATGAAAACCGCAGACTTTGCGGAAAATAAATTCTTTATATGTATCACAAAGCAGGGCAAGATAAAGAGAACGCCCCTTTCCGCCTATAAGAATTTACGCAAGGGCGGATTAAAGGCGGTAGGCTTGGACGAGGGCGACGAGATAGCGGCGGCATTCCTTACCGAGGGCGACAGCCATGTTATGATCGCCACACGAAACGGCGCAGCCATAAACTTCCTTGAAACCGATATAAGGAGCATGGGCAGAACTGCTCATGGAGTAAGGGCAATCAAGCTCCGTGAGGATGATTATATTGTGGGAGCCTGCAAGGTTTACGATGTGGAAATGACTATTCTTACCGTTACCGATAAGGGTATGGGCAGACGGTGCGCCGTTACCAGTTACCGTGTTCAGAAAAGGGGCGGTTACGGTATGCTCAATTACAAGGTCAGCGAGGAAAAGGGCTATGTTTGCGGAATCCGCGCCTTGGGTCCCGATGATGACGTTATCCTTATCAACACGGACGGAATCATTATCAGAATCAGAGCCAACGATATCCGCCTTATGGGAAGATATGCAACAGGCGTAAGAGTGATGAGACTGTCTGATGACAGCAAGGTTGTTACCTTTACCAGAACCGAGCATGACGATTCACAGGAAACTGAGCAGGTGGAGCAGGCAAGCGAGGAAGAATTGAAGGAAGCCGAGCTGGAGGAGCAGAACGAGATCGTTGAGGACAGCGATGATGTCAGTGATGATGCTGATGAAGGTGAAGAGGAAGAAAACGAAGAAGACAGTGCAGATGATAGTGAGGACGAATAATATTTGATTTAGGTTTTTTCAAAAGCTGCTGAATAAAATCGGCAGCTTTTTTGTTTTTCTTGTGACATTTGCAAAATTTCTCCGTCTTTATAAGTGAACCCGCAAAAAAGCTTAATACAAATTCCTAAAATTGCGGAAAAGGATAAAAATAAGAAGCTCAGTTTCAACAGCTACCCCAAAGTCCAACAGCACAACAATTTTAATGACAGCACAAACCGACCGCTTTCGCAAAAACAAAACAAAGCGGAACGCAGGTTGAATGACCGCACTAATCCCTATGAAAAAACTTTTTAATCTCTCACAACTTCCAAAGCGGGGAAAGGGGGAGGGGGATAAGGAAGGGGTTCTTAGGGTGAAACCTAAGGGGGAGGGGGAAAACTCCCCGCTTTGATGGGTTTGCAGTTGTCCCCCTCCCCCTTTGGTGTCACCCTAAGCCCCGCGGGAGCGCTTGCCTCTTCCCAAGGTGGGAAAGACCTATTTTAAAGCAGTTTGAATAATAAAAACAGACACACTGCAAGGTGAAAAGCAAAAAAGAGAGGTGATAATATGGACGATATAGAGATCACAGAGCTTTTTCTCCAAAGAAAAGAATCCGCAATAAAAGAACTGTCCCAAAAATACGGCACCTACTGCAAAACCGTCGCGTCAAACATTCTGAAAAATCCAAACGACACCGAGGAATGCCTTAACGACGCATATCTTGCGGTGTGGAATTCCATACCTCCCCAAAAACCAAATTCCCTTGGAGCTTACACCGCCAAAATCGTAAGGAACAAGGCCCTTGACAGCTATAACAGAAATTCCGCCCAAAAAAGAGGGGGAGGGGAAGAAGCTCTGCCTATTGATGAGCTGGGAGACTTGGTAAGCGGCAGCAGTACGGAACAGGAGCTGAACAAAAAAGAGCTTATCAAAGCAATAAACGGTTTTCTCAATTCGCTGGACAGGAGAACAAGACTTATTTTTATAGGACGTTACTGGTCTTGTAACAGCCTTTCGGAGCTTGCCGCAAGATTTCAGACCACCGAACACAATATCACGGTGAAATTGAGCCGTACAAGGCAGAAGCTGAAAAAATACTTACATGAAAGGGGTTTTGAAATATGACGGAAAAGGAATTTTTAAGTCTTTTTAACGAAATAGACGATAAGTTTATAGATGAGGAGCAAGAGAGCACCGCCCCCTTATACCCTGTGAAAATTCAATATATTTCGGAGAAAAAGTCCGCAGCCGGAAGTTTTTCTTGGGGAAGCTTTGCCGCCACCGCCGCTGTATGCGCCGTTGCGGTGGGGGGAATTTTTGCGGCAGTCCGTTATTTCGGCAGTGGGGAATTTGGGGTAGGCAATTCCACCACAGTGCCTTATGAGACAGTGTATACTTCCGCAGATATGACGGTTCTTGAGGTAGAAACTTCTTCTGCCGACGATACCTCCGCTGATATTTATACCGATCCCGAAGCGGGAGAGCTGCACAGAGATCATATGCCTGTAATGTATGAAACTACCCTAAACTGCAACGGAAAAACCTACACAATAACAGCCCTTTTGCACAGGGTCCGCAGCGACGAATCCATAGATGGGATCACACATCTTGACCAAAATTATATCTGGGGAGATGTGATGCTGGAATTGTCACGGGACGGTCAGACTTTAAGCATGATATCTGTTTATGAAGAATGCTATGGTGCAGGTCAGGTTGGCGGAATGCCCTTTGATAAGGTACGGTTAGGCAGCGATTATTTCAAAGTTCTTAATATGGAGCAGGACGTTCTGGCTTACTTTACTCCCAACAAGAAATTGGATCAGGAGGACGAGTATGAAGGTGTAATTATGAATGCGCAGTTTTTCACAGTGGACGATGATGAGCATCTTGTTCGTATTCAAAGATATCTGACTGATGAAGAGGATCAGGATTTTGAGGATTTCAGCAGCACTCGTTTTAAGTTTACTCCCTCTTTTGATGTGAACCCCGACAGCATTACTTTGCATCTCAGCAAAGATGTGAAAAATCCTTGGGCTGACAATAACACCACATTTTTAGCAGGGGATATTCCCATTTCCTTTGATTTTGAGAATTATCAATTGCAGTGTGAGATCAGGAATTACAGGTATCTTGTGTATCAATATACCCATTCCTGGTACTCTCCTTTGACATTGATGAACGGACTTATTGCTTTACATGATGATATTCTTGAATATGACTGTGTTCCCATGATTTACATGAGCGATATTTATTTTTATACTGTTGAGGGGTGCTATTATGTTCCTTTCTTCACCCCTAAGGAACGCAGGATAGCAGGGGAAAAATATTTAGATTGGACTTATCTGAAAAAAGGTTATCATGTGGGTGATTATTATGTTCAGAATGCGGTCAGCTATTATACTATAACTGAAATTGAGGGTTACCCTTTTACGTATAAGTGCATTATCGACCTTTACGGCGAGCTGGACAGCACTGCTACGGCGGAAAAGGTATATAATTCGGACGGGGAGATCTCTGCCATAAAGATAACTCTTGATAGGGAATATTGTGAGGGACTTTTCGGTATTGAGCCTTGTATAAAGGGAAGCTCTAACAGCGAGAAGGATTTTGCTGATGACAGGGCTTGCTTTATTCTTACCTATGATATGAAGGATTATAGTATGGTGCTTGACAGTCTTGATGATAGGGATTCTGTCAGAGTCAGGCTTTCGGGTAAGGAGTTTTCTTTAAGCTATAATTATAATATGGGGTCTCTTTATGACGGTTTGACTTTGATCGGGTTTAAGGACGATGATAGTTATAGTTTGGAGATCTTGGAGTGATAGTATTATAAGATTTTGGGAGTTCCCGAAAGGGGGCTCCCATTTTCTTATTATAAAAATAATATTTTACATCAAAAAACCATTGCAACCCCGCAAATAATGTGATATTATTATAAAAGAACAGATCACAGCAAACGAGGTGCAATTATGTCAACCGAAAAAGAAAAAATGCTGAAGGGCGAACCCTACGACCCTACCGACAAGGAGCTTGCCGACCGCAGAATTCTTGCACACAAGCTCTCCTACGAATATAACAACACCCCCGAAACCGATTGGGAAAAGCGTGAGGAAATCCTAAAGCAGCTTATGCCCGATCACGGAAAGGGAACTTTTTTACAATCCCCCATACAGTTCGATTACGGATGTTTTACCTCGGTGGGAGAAAATTTTTATGCTAATTTTAATTTTGTTGTACTTGACACCTGTCCCGTTACTATCGGAGACAATGTATATATAGGACCTAATGTGAGCATTGTCACGGCTCTCCACTATCTTGACCCCGTTCCTCGCCGAATGCGTTACCGTGAGGACGGTTCGCCCTACGACATAGAATTCGGCAAGCCCATAACTATCGGAAATGACTGTTGGATAGCCAGCAATGTTGTTATCTGCGCAGGCGTTACTATCGGTGACAACGTTGTTATCGGCGCAGGAAGTGTGGTTACAAGGGACATTCCTTCCAACACTCTTGCCGCAGGAAATCCCTGCCGTGTGATACGTGAGCTCGAAATTGGTGAAAATCCCATAAATTCATAAGAAGGAAAAACCAGATGTATGATTATGATATAGCAATAGTAGGAGCAGGTCATGCGGGAGTTGAAGCCGCTCTTGCCGCCGCAAGAATGGGCTGCAAGACGGTTTTGTTCTGCCTGTCCCTCGATACTGTTGCAAATATGCCCTGCAACCCTTGTATAGGCGGTTCCGCAAAGGGACAGCTAGTGTGCGAGATAGACGCCCTCGGCGGTGAAATGGGCAAGGCGGCGGATGCTACCTTTATACAGTCCCGTATGCTTAACAGGGGAAAAGGAGCTGCCGTCCACGCTCTCCGTGTTCAGAGCGACCGCGTTAAGTATCACTGTTATATGAAGAGCGTGCTTGAAGCGCAGGAAAATCTTGACATAAAACAGGCAGAGGTAACGGGAGTCGTTACCGAAAACGGTGCAGTAACGGGCGTCCGCACAAAGCTTGGTATCATCTATAATGTAAAAGCTGCCGTTGTCTGCACGGGCACATATTTGGGCGGAAAAATACATATAGGGGAGCTTAACTATCAAAGCGGTCCCGATAATGTTATGCCCGCCCTTGAACTGACCTCGGACTTGGCAGAAAAAGGCATTTCTCTAAGGCGTTTTAAAACGGGCACTCCTGCCAGAGTACACCGCCGCAGCATCGATACCTCGGTTATGGAGGTGCAAAGGGGCGACGAACCCATAACGCCTTTCTCCTTTGACAATACCTTCCCCTTGGAGAACAAAACCGAGTGCTATGTGACCTATACCAACGCCAGAACACATGAGATAATACTTGAAAATCTCCACCGTTCTCCCTTGTATGCGGGCAGGATAGAGGGAGTAGGTCCCCGTTACTGCCCCAGCATTGAGGATAAGATAGTAAGGTTTAAGGATAAGGAAAGGCACCAGCTTTTTGTTGAGCCTATGGGACTTGACACCGAGGAGTGCTATTTGCAGGGCATGTCCTCCAGCCTTCCCGCCGATGTACAGCTTGCTTTTTACAAAACCATCAAGGGGCTTGAAAATGTGGAGATCATGCGCCCCGCCTATGCTATCGAGTATGACTGTATTGACCCCTTGGAGCTGTATGCAACCCTGGAGTTCAAGAAAATAAAGGGCTTGTTCGGCGCAGGGCAGTTCAACGGCACCAGCGGTTATGAGGAAGCTGCCGCCCAAGGTCTGCTTGCTGGAATCAACGCAGTTAAATACTGTAAAAACAGGGAAATGCTTGTCCTCTCCCGCAGCAGCAGCTATATAGGCACACTTGTGGACGACCTTGTGACAAAGGGCTGTATCGAGCCGTACAGAATGATGACAAGCCGCAGCGAGTACAGGCTTCTGTTAAGACAGGACAACGCACCCCAAAGACTGTGCGGTATAGGCAGAGATGTTGGCTTGCTTCCCGAAAAGCGGTACACCTTCTACCTTGATATAGAAGAAAAAATAGAACAGGAGCTGAGCCGCATAGAAAAAACCACCCTGAAACCCACCGCGGAGCTGAATCAAACCTTGGAGCTGGCAGGCACTACCCCTATTTCTACGGGCACACGGTTTATCGAGCTTCTGAAACGCCCCCAGATAACCTATAAAACTCTTATTCCCTTTGACGAGAACGCGCCCTCTCTCTCCGATTCCGTTACCGACAGGCTGGAGATAAGGGTAAAGTATAAGGGCTACATTGACGCTCAGGAGGATAAGATAAATCAGCTTAAAAAGCTGGAGGACAAGCCCTTGCCCCTTGATATGGACTACAAAACGGTAAAGGGCTTGCGGCTTGAGGCACAGGAAAAGCTTAACAAATACCGCCCCCTGAATATCGGACAGGCTTCGAGAATAAGCGGTGTTAACCCTGCCGACATTACCGTGCTTTTGCTTTTGTTTAACGACAGATAGGCATTGTTAAGCCAAAATTTCCAAATGTTCCCCGTGGAACATAAAGTTTTTATTATTTGGAGCAGTTATGACCGATGATATTATAAAGGCAATGAGAGCTGCCGAAATCGACCTCACAGCAGAACAGGCTGAACAGGCGGACAAGATGATCATATTCCTTCAGGATTACTGCAATAAGGTAAACCTTACCGCCATACGCGACAGGGAAGGGATAATAGAAAAGCATCTTGTTGACAGCGTTCTGCCGCTGAAATATTCCGAAATAGGGAAGAACGCACGGTGCCTTGACATAGGAACGGGGGCTGGCTTTCCCGCAGTGCCGTGGCTTATTTACCGCCCCGATCTGCAATTCACCCTTCTTGACGCTCAGCGGAAGCGCACCGATTATCTTGCTCTTCTTTCCAAGGAGCTGGGGATTAAGCCCGAAATAATCCACGGAAGAGCGGAGGAGCTGGGACGAAAGACGGGCTATAAATCCGCCTACGATATTGTGACAGCCCGCGCGGTGTCCGATATTCCCACCCTGCTGAAATATGCTTCACCCTTTTTGAAAAAGGGAGGACGTTTTCTGGCTATGAGAGGTTCGAGGGACGAAATGAACACAGAGGTTGAGCAGACCGGAAAAAGGCTTCATCTTTCATTAACAAGGACAGAGAATTACACGCTCCCCTGCGGTGACGGACGAAGGCTGTTGATTTTTGAAAAAGAATAGAATAAAACATCGACATAAGCCGAAGGAAAATTTCCCTAAAATTCTTCCTTGGGCTTATTTTTTTGCCCTTTTTCCCGATTTTCCTTTTTGGGAAATTGCGCTTTTCCGCTTTTTGCCTTGGTTTCTGTAAAAGAGTGTCGCAAAATGAGATAATATTTTTCTTGCTCTTCGGCTTTTAAGCTGTATAATTGAGTAAGAACATGTTCCAATAGGATTGACGCACGTCTTTTCGGCGAAATTTACCGCGCTCTGCGTCAGAAAAACTTGAAATGCACAAAGCATTCCTGCGTTTTTCTTCCTTGACTGCGAGAAATTTCACCCGAAAATCCGCACACCAATCCTATTGGAACAAGTTCTAAGAGAAGCTTTCTTCAGACACAAAGCCTCACACCAAAGGAGAATAAAATGATTTTTTCAAAGCAAAAGGAAGATCGGCAGACCGAAAACGTGATAAACAATGTGATTTCCGTTCCCACCTCATCTATTGAGCCTAACCCCGCACAGCCCAGAGTGTTTTTTGACGACTACGCCCTGACGCAGTTAGCGGTGAGCATACAGCAAAACGGAATTATGCAGCCCCTAATTGTGCGGAAGACGGAAAGAGGGTATCAGCTTATTGCGGGAGAACGGCGGTTAAGGGCAGCAAAGCTTGTAAATCTCGACTATGTGCCTTGCATCATTTCCAATAAGGAGGACAGGGAGTCGGCTGTTATGGCGATTCTTGAAAATATTCAGAGAGCCGATCTGAATTATTTGGAGGAAGCCGCAGCGATACGGGGACTTATAGAGCATTACGGTCTTACACAGGAGGAAGCGGCTCAAAGACTTGGGATCGCCCAGTCCACTGTTGCAAATAAGCTCAGACTTTTGCGGCTCAGCGACAGGGAAAAGGAGGCTGTTTTGAAATTCGGTCTCAACGAAAGACAGGCAAGAGCCATTCTCCGCATTCCCGAGGGGAGACGGGAACAAACGGCAAGAGAAATTTACACCAAACAGCTTAACACTCTGCAAACTGACCGATACATAGATGAGGTTATCGCACAGATAGAGGAGGAACACAGACCCAAGCCGAAAATTATAAGCCGCACAAATCCCGTAAACACAATAGGGCTTTATCTCAACAGCTTCAAGAGAACGGTAGATCAGATGAAAACGGCGGGGATACCCTGTGATTTTTCAAAGAAAAAAACAGAGGAATATGTGGAGTACACCGTCAAAATTCCGCTTAAATAAAGGGGCTGCACAAAATGTTCCCCGTGGAACATAGAAAAATTCAAAAAGGTCTTGGAAAATCCTACAAAAAATTGCAAATTTCAAAAAAATTCCCAAAATTACTTTATTTTTTCTCTGTATTGTGATATACTTAAGGGAGCCTCTAAAAACCCCCTGTGAGCAAAAACAAACAGGGCGCACCGTCTACTGCGTCAATCCTCCTCGACAGGCGTCAAGCCTGCCTTCGTCGGATTTCCTTGTATCCGGCACACCCTGTTCGTTTTTGCTTTTCACAAGGGTTTTTAGGAGACTCCCTTAAAAAGATGTATTATAGTATCTCACAAATGAAAGGAGAGGTAATTTTGGGAGTTATTGTTTCCATAGTTAACCAAAAAGGCGGAGTTGCCAAAACCACCACGGCAATAAATCTCGCCGCTGCAATCGGACAAAAGGGAAAAAAGGTGCTTTTGGTGGACTTAGACCCGCAGGGCAATGCCTCAACGGGAATAGGAATAAACAAAAAAGAGCTTAAATACACCACCTACGATGTGATAATGGGGGACATAAGACCCGATGAAGCTGTTTTGTCCACAAGCTTCAAAAATGTCTGGATAATCCCTGCAACACAGGCTTTGGCAGAGGGCGAGATACGTCTTACCAATTACAAGAATAAAACCTTGCAGCTTAAAAAAGCGCTGTTACAGATCAAGGACAGCTACGACATAATTTTTGTGGACTGCCTTCCTTCATTGGGAGTACTGGCGTTAAACGGAATAACCGCCTGTGACCGAATAATAATCCCCATGCAGTGCGAACCTTACAGCTTAGAGGGAGTAGCGGAGCTTCTGAACAGTGTAAAACGTGTCAAAGCCTCTACCAATAAGAGTTTGCAGATAATGGGAGTGGTTTTCACCATGGTGGACAAGCGTCTGACGGTAAACAAGGAGGTTCAGAATCAGATAAAGGAAAACTTCCCCCCCGAATGGATTTTCAAAACGGAGATCCCCAGAGCCGTAAAAATCTCCGAGGCACCCAGCCACGGCGAGCCCATTACATATTACGATCCCTCCTCAAAGGGTGCGGAAGCCTATAAGAAGCTGGCAGCGGAGGTCCTTAAAAAGGCAAATGAAGCAGCAATAATGCTATAAATTTGTTCTGAAATATCTGCATTAAATTCAATTATATAAAGAAAAACGGAAGGAAATACCAATGGCAAAAAAAAGCGGTCTGGGAACCAAGCTTTCCAGCATATTCGATGACGGCATCGACCTGACCGACGGCGGAGATCAAAGGGAAGGTATCGTCACACTAAAGATAGGGGAAATCGAGCCCAACAAGGATCAGCCCCGAAAGGAATTTGACCCCGAGCAGCTTAATCAGCTGGCGCAGTCAATAACCAAACACGGAATTATTCAGCCCTTGACGGTAAGGGAGAAAAACGGCGCATATCAGATCGTAGCGGGCGAAAGACGGTGGAGAGCCGCAAAAATAGCGGGTCTATCGGAGGTTCCCGTCAGAATAATGGAGCTTTCCGATTCCGAAACGGCGCAGATCGCTCTTATCGAAAATCTCCAAAGAGAGGATCTGAACCCCATAGAGGAAGCCAACGGCTATAAGCAGCTGTCGGAAAAATACGGCTTAAAGCAGGAGGAAATAGCTTCGGGAGTGGGCAAGGCACGATCATCGATCACAAATGCTTTACGCTTGCTTGAACTGCCCGAAGAGGTCAAGGAAATGGCAAAGCAGGGTAAGCTTTCACAAGGTCATTGCAAGGCTCTTTTGTCGGTGCAGGACGAGATAAAGCAGCTGGAGCTTGCGCACAAAATAGTTTCCGAGGGTCTCAGCGTAAGACAGGCGGAATCCTTGGCAAAGACTGCGTCGGGAAAATCTTCAAAAAGCAAACAGCAAAAGCCCATACCCCAATTCTACAAGGAAGCGGAAATCAGCTTGAAAGAACTGCTTGGACAGACAGTAAAAATTACCCCCAAAAGAAACAAAATTACTCTTGAAATATCCTGCAAAACCGAGGAGGAGCTGAGAGAAATTCTGAAGGTTATCGGAAACGAGCAATGAAAAAATCTGCACAACATCTTTAAGAGCGGATTTCCACTCGCACAACTGTTCTGATAGCACGAATTTCAAAAATCGACTGAGTTTGGATTTTTTGCCCAGCTTTTCAAGCAAAAATCCAAACTCAGTCAGATAAGAAACTTTTTAAATTTACCCGGTTTTTCAAGTAAATTTAAAAAGTTTCTGGTTTTGAAATTCTTTTTAAATCAGTAAATTACCACCAACATTTCTGAGAGAGCCAAAATCAGCACCAACTTCCCTTGGGAGAACCATAAACAGCGCCAACATTCCCAAGAGAACAAAAATAAAAACGAAAGAGGACATAAAAATGATAGACATTAAATTTTTAAGACAAAATCCCGATATAGTAAAGGAAAATATCAAGAAAAAATTCCAAGATGACAAGCTCCAAATGGTTGACGAGGTCATCAAGTTCGACAGAGAGCAGAGAGAATGCCAAGGAAAAGCCGACAACCTGAAAAACCAGCGCAACGTTATCTCCAAGGGAATAGGCGCGCTTATGGCACAGGGCAAAAAGGAAGAAGCGGAAGCCGAAAAGAAAAAGGTCACGGATATGGCGGAGGAAATGGCGCAGCTTGACGCAAGAATGGCGGAGCTGGGCGCAAAGATCCGTGAAAGAATGCTGGTTATCCCCAACATAATCGACGACAGTGTGCCTATCGGAAGGGACGACAGCGAAAACGTAGAGCTGGAGCGCTTCGGAGAGCCTGTTGTGCCCGAATTTGAAATACCCTACCACACCGACATTATGGAAGCAAGAGACGGAATAGATCTTGACAGCGCAAGAAAAACCAGCGGCAACGGCTTCTATTACCTTAAAGGCGACATTGCCCGCCTTCATTCCGCAGTGCTGAGCTATGCAAGGGACTTTATGATAGACAAGGGCTTCACCTACTTTATCCCTCCCTATATGATCAGAAGTAATGTTGTAACAGGCGTTATGAGCTTTGCGGAAATGGAAAATATGATGTACAAGATCGAGGGAGAGGATCTGTACCTCATAGGCACCAGCGAGCATTCCATGATAGGCAGATTTATTGATACTTTCTTAGAGGAAAAGGATCTGCCCCAAGCCCTCACCAGCTATTCCCCCTGCTTCAGAAAAGAGGTAGGCGCTCACGGCATAGAGGAGAGAGGCGTTTACAGGATCCACCAGTTTGAGAAGCAGGAAATGGTAGTGGTATGTCAGCCCGAGGAAAGCATGGATTGGTTCACAAAGCTGTACACCTACACCGTTGAGCTGTTCAGAAGCCTTGACATTCCCGTAAGAACCTTGGAGTGCTGCTCGGGTGACTTGGCGGATCTGAAGGTAAAGAGCGTAGACGTCGAGGCGTGGTCGCCCCGCCAGAAGAAATATTTCGAGGTGGGCAGCTGCTCCAACTTAGGGGACGCACAGGCAAGACGTCTCGGAATAAGAGTTAAGAACAAGGAAAAGGGCAACTACTTCCCCCACACCCTCAACAACACGGTTGTGGCTCCTCCCCGCATGCTTATAGCATTTTTGGAGAACAATTTACAGGCGGACGGCTCGGTAAAGATTCCCGAACCTCTCAGAATGTATATGGGCGGAAAGGAAAAGATCTGATTATTGCGGTGATTCGGTCGCCGTAAAATATAATAATACAATAAAAGGAGAATACAGAAATGGCTTTTGACATCAAGGCAAAAATTGACGAAGTGGTAAACAAGGTAAAGAACGACAAGGACTTTGCCGCAAAGTTCCAGAAGGAGCCTATCAAGGCAGTTGAGGACGTTTTGGGCGTAGACCTTCCCGACGATCAGATTAAGAGCGTGGTTGACGGCGTTAAGGCAAAGGTCAGCATTGACGGAATTGCCGATAAATTAGGCGGACTTTTCGGTAAGAAATAAAGTAACATTCAAAAACAAACCCAAAAAGCCGCACAGCTTAAAAAATATGTGCGGCTTTTTTGGAGCAGTCTGCAATTTGGAGAAAACCGGAAAAAAATGAAAAAATTCAGAATGACCCTAAAAACGTTTCTTGTATTCATAATATGCACTGTCCTATTCCTTCCCGTAAACGCCGAATACAACGAAGAATACATAGAACCCGAACACAGAGACACCGTCAGAAGCGGCGACTGGGAGTATTACCCCATAGGCGATACCGTGTGTATCTGCGGCTATAACGGAAGAGAAGAAACGATCACAATACCTGCGGAAATAGACGGAAAAGCGGTGACGAAAATTGCGGGAAGAAAAAACATTGACAAGCTTGATGGAATTGACACCATACGCTTCAGCAAAAGCGATATTTTTCCCTATACCAAAACCGTAAAGGAGGTCATAATTTCCGAGGGAATTATTTCGGTGGGAATCTATGCCTTTTACGGCAGCCGGATAGAAAAAATCACACTGCCGAAAAGTCTGAATTATATCGGATTTAAAGCCTTTGATTCCTGCACCCTGACCTCCGTTATCATTCCCGAAAACGTTAAGTACATCGGCGAAAGCGCCTTCGGAAAAAGCACCGTTGAAGAGGTATATCTTCCCGAGGGCTTGGAATATATAGGCGAAAGCGCCTTTGAAGGCTCACAGTTAAAGCAGATATATATCCCCGACACAGTAACGGTCATCGGACAGTACGCCTTCCGCAATACGCAGCTTGAGGAGGTAACTCTGCCCAAGGGACTGTTAAAGGCGGAAAGGGGTGTTTTGGCAAACTGTCATAATCTGAAAAGAGCGTATATTTCCGAGGGGACAGAGATATTGTGTTTAGATCTGTTCGGAAACGACAAAGCCCTTGAAGAAATATATTTCCCCTCTACCCTCAAAAGCTCGGAGAGAATACTTGTCCGAAACAACAGCCTTAAAAAATTATATTTTGCGGCGGCGGAGGACGAGTATAAAAATCCTCTTGCCGAGAAGGGGGAAAGCTTTACGGATTCCCTTATAAAAAGTGAATGGAGAACCACAGAGGGTTTTTCGGACGTTTACGGCAATATCGAGGCGGCTTATGACGTTCCAGTACCCTTGGCAGAACCAATAGCGTACCCTAAGGAAAAAATTGAATTGGACGGCGTTTCGGTCTTGCTTTTAATAATCACCCTTTTGTGCTTTATCCTAACTGTTTCGTTTTTGGCGGTCTTTTTAAGAAGATTTTTGGGAATTACAAGGAAGAAAAAGGAAGCCCTGCTGAAGGACGCAAAGGAAGGCTTTCACCCCGAGGTTCTGGGCGTGTGGCAGTGTGAAAAGTGCGGAACGCCCAACAGCCCCATTGCCAATTACTGCTACAAGTGCGGAAGAAAAGGGGGACGTTAAAGTGATGAAAAATAAAGGGTTGATAACCGAAAGAAGCCGGTTTTTGACAGGTCTCGGTGTTATATTTTCAATGATCTTCCTTATGCTGTTTACCCTGTCACAGCCTGTTTTTTCCTACCCCGACGATGCGGAAACGCCTGTAAAAAGCGGAGACTGGCTTTATTTTGACAAGGGCGGCTGCGCTTCTGTCTGTGCCTATCTGGGAAAAAAAGAACATATTACCATACCCTCCGAAATTGACGGCAAGACGGTGACCGAGCTGTGCTTTAACGGAATAGTCAGCGACGGATATTTCAGTGGACAGTTTTCCATCGATTGCTTTTTTTTGGAGTATGAGGACGCAATAGGAAACGACTATCAGCAGCACGATATCAGAACAACATGGATAACGATACCCGACACCGTAAAAAGGATCGGTCAGTATACCTTCTATAAGTGCTACAGCCTGAGACAGGTAGATATGCCCCAAGGTCTGGAGGTTATAGAAGACGCGGCTTTTGACGGCTGCCATTTCCTGTCAGAAGCGGATATTCCTTTATCGGTGGAAAGGATAGGGAACAGTGCTTTCAGAAATACCGCCATAGCCGACCTTGTTTTCCCCGAGGGATTAAGCTATATAGGGGAACAGGCATTTTCGGGAATCCCCGCCGCCGAGGTCATTATTCCCGATTCGGTAAAATATATAGGCTCAAAGGCATTTTCCGTGTGTACCGAATTGCAGTCGGTAAAACTGCCAAAGGATTTAAAAAAGATTCCCTCCGATCTGTTCAGCGCTTGTGAATCTCTGGAATCCATAGAAATACCCGAAACGGTAAGGGAAATAGGAGACGGAGCATTTAAGGGCTGCGCACTGGAATCGGTACGGCTGCCATCGGGACTGACTAATATCCCTTCATATCTCTTTTACGGCTGCAGCTCTCTTAAATCCGCCCATATTCCCGAGGGAGTGCAGACAGTGGGGGGAGAAGCCTTTGCAAACTGCATATCTCTTGAAGAGGTACATTTCCCGAAAAGCTTAAAAAGCGCCGTAGGTGTTTTTTATAATGATCCGTCACTTAAAACCGTAAGCTTTGATTTTGACAAGGACACCGCAGAGCATATAATGGGCAGCGAACTTTTTAAAGAATATATGGCGATAGACGATAACGAATCGGATTACAGCAATGTAAAAATAATTTTCGCGGAAAAGGATACAGACCCCGACCCTGTTCCCACCGAAAAAACCGCCGCTGAAAGAATAAGAGATTTTTTAACAATAACCGCAATAGTTTTCTCCTCATTATTTTTAATTACAATATGTATGTTTATAATTCAGAGCTTTGCGCTAAAGCCCAAAAAAGCGGCGGAGCAGAGGGTCAACGCTCTCACAAAATACAGCACCGACACCGTTATATGCAAACACTGCGGCACATCAAGCGGAAAAGAAGCAAGCTACTGCACCAACTGCGGAAAAAAGCTCCCCAAAAACAGCAAAAAGGAGAAATAAAATGCACCTGCACAAGAGAATAACAGGCTTTATTACGATGATGTCATTATCTGTCATAACTGCTATATCCGTTACAACTGCCCTTGCCTGCCCCGTAAACGCCCGCTATGACGAAGTGAAGGCGGAACCGGTGATAGGCGATGATTATGTTTTTACAAGCGGTGACTGGCAGTATTACATTATGGGAGAAAACCCCGTTGTCTGCGGATATACGGGGGCTGATGAAAAAATCACTATCCCGACCGAGATAGACGGAAAAAAGGTAACAAAGGTTTCGGGAAGAAAAACCAGCGACAAAATACTCAGCTTTACCGAAGAAAAATTCTCTTTCTTTTCGGGAAAAGCGGCAAACGTAAAGGAGGTCATTATTCCCGAGGGAGTATTGGCTATCGGGATCTACACCTTTCAAAGCAGCGGCATAGAAAAGATCACTTTGCCCAAAAGCCTGATCTCAATAGGCTGCAGCGCCTTTTGGAGCTGCAAAAGCCTTGAATCCGTGACAATTCCCGAAAATGTAAAAGTCATAGGCGAAAACGCCTTTGGGGAAAGCGGACTTAAAGAGGTCTATCTCCCCGAGGGTTTGCAAAGCATCGGCAGATTCGCTTTCGGCTCCGCTTATGATTTAAAGCGGATATACATTCCCGATACGGTAACCGAAATAGGGGAATCTGCCTTCAGCGAAACCGCTTTAGAGGAGGTCACCCTGCCGAAAGGAATTGTAAAGGCGGAAAGCAACATCTTTTACGGCTGTAAGGAACTGAAAAAAGCCTGTATATCCGAGGGTACGGTAATTGTGGAGGAAGGGCTGTTTCATAATTGTACAGCGCTTGAAGAAATATACCTGCCCTCTACCCTGAATTCTTTACAGGGAATTGTAACATACAGCCAAAGCCTCAAAACCGTAAATTTTGCGGGCAGCAGGGAAGAGTGCGAAAATTTATACGGTGAAAATATAATATTTGATCTTCTGATACAATGGGACTACATTTTTGATGACAACAATGACATGCAGGCGTTTTTGACAACGGAGCAAATAGATAAAATAAAAATAAACTACGGCGTTCCAGTACCCATAGCACAGCCCATACCCGTACCCGTACCCGATCCCGAAGAAAAATTCACATTAGACGCCGAAGTAATTTTCCTTGCCGTAATTACCGCTTTGGGTATTATACTCACCGTCGGCTTTGCAGCAGCCTTTATCAAGAGAACAAGGGGAATACAAAAGAAAAGGGCGGAGGAAAAGATCAAGGAAGAAAAGGAAGGCTTTCACCCCGAAATACTCGGAGTATGGCAGTGTGAAAGGTGTAAAACCCTCAACGGTCCCATTGCCGCCTACTGCTACAAATGCGGAAGAAAAAAGGGGGAAAATCAATGAAAAGAGCGAAAAGGAAATACCTGTTATCGCATATCCTATGTATGCTGTTTATAGTCTTTCCCGCACTTACGGCGGCTGTGTTTTCCGAGAGCGGCGAGCCGGAGAAATTGCCCTTGGTAAGCGGCGAATGGCTTTATCTTAACACAGACGGCGGCGTATCCGTCTGTGGCTATACGGGAAACGATGAACATATCACCATACCCGAAACAATAGAGGGCAAAACAGTAAGGGAACTTTCCTATAATCCCTTTGACGACAGAGGTATTTTTCCCGGAGAAGTAATTGACGGTTCCTTTTTCAGGTGCCGCGGAGAAAGCACCACAAAGCATATAACCATACCCGACACGGTAAATGTCATTAACGACTTTGCCTTTTACGGTTGTACCTCTCTTGAACAGGTGGATCTGCCTCAGGGTCTTACGGATATAAACGGCTATGTCTTTGCACATTGCAGCAATTTGTATAAAGCAGATATACCCGACGGTATAAAAAACATAGAGGATAGTGCCTTTTCCGATACAAAAATATCAAGTCTTGATCTGCCCGATACAATAACAAATATAGGCGTAAGTGCCTTTAAAAACACATTGATAACGCAGGCAGAGCTTCCCGATACCTTAACGGGCTTGGGCACAAGAGCATTTTACGGCTGTGAGCTGTTACAGTCGGCAAAGCTGCCCTCGGGGCTTACGGAAATACCCTCGGAGCTTTTCGGCAACTGCATTTCTTTAAGATCCGTAGAAATACCCGATACGGTAAAAACCATTGGCGCAGATGCCTTTTACTCTTGTACCTCCCTTGAACAGGCAGAT
Source organism: uncultured Ruminiclostridium sp. (assembly GCA_964636555.1). GTDB lineage: Bacteria > Bacillota > Clostridia > Oscillospirales > Ruminococcaceae > Ruminiclostridium_E. The sequence continues at coordinate 32,475 of CAZWRZ010000012.1, read as the reverse complement.
CTGCCTCGGGGTCTGACGGAAATAAGCAGCTATGCCTTTGCCTATTGCGCCAATCTGCATAAGGCGGATATACCCGACAGTATAAAAATCATAGATGTCGGCGCTTTTCTCGGTACGGCAATAACAAAGGCCGACCTGCCCGATACCTTAACATGCTTGGGCGAAGATGTGTTTTTCGGCTGTGTGTCATTACAGTCGGTAAAGCTGCCCTCAAAGCTTACAAAAATACCCTCGAAGCTTTTCGGTAACTGCATTTCTTTAAGATCCGCAGAAATACCCGATACGGTAAGGGTTATCGGAAGCTATGCCTTTGAATACTGTTCGGGATTAGAACAAATAAATCTGCCCTCGGGCTTAACGGAAATATCCGACGGCGTTTTCGGCGGCTGCGAGTCTTTAAGATCCATAGAGATACCCGATACGGTAAAATACATAGGCATTTCCGCTTTTGCGAACTGTATAGAGCTGGAAAGCATAAAGCTGCCGACAGGTATAACGGAAATAGGTTCGTTGACCTTTTCAAACTGCCGTTCCTTAAAGGTCATGGAAATTCCCGAAGGAGTAAGTAAGATAGGGTGGAAGACAGAGGATGCGGGAACCGCAGGAGCAATGAAAGGGAAGCCCTTTGAAGGCTGTGAAAGTCTTGAAGAAATATATTTGCCCAAATCGATCAGGAGCGTCTATGATATTTTGCAGTCAAACAGCTCATTAAAAGCCGTATATTTTGCCGCCGACAAAGAAACCGTTGAAGCTTTAATGGGAACAGATATAATATCGGTTATGGCGGCGGAGGATTATTCCGGAACGGATTACGGGAATGTGGAGCTTCATTTCGGAGAAAAGGAGCTCATGGATATGACCCGGGAAAAAAGCCCGTTGGATATTATCAAGGTCGTTTTAAAAACAACCTCGGTTGTCTTTACCCTTGCATTTCTGATTGCATTAGTGCCGAACCTGATCCAAAAGGCAAAAACAAGACCACAAAAAGCGGAGCAGGAGGGAAACGTTCTTACAAAGCTCGGTTCTTCCGATATGCTCGTATGTAAGCATTGCGGTATGTCGGGGGGAAAAGAAGCGCGATACTGCATAAACTGCGGAAAAAAGCTTTCCCAAAAGAAGATAAAAAGATAAGCAAACAAAAAGAAAGGAACGGCAGCAGTGACAAAAAAGATGAAAACAAGAGCCTATATGAAAGCAAAAGCCCTTATTCTGTGGGCTTTGCTGTCGGCGTTTGTTTTATACCCCTTACAGCCCGCCCAAGCTTATGAGGGAGAGCTTTCCAAGCTGTCCGATAATGCAGACAAAACACCTGCTCCCGAGACACCGAATACTTGGGGCAAATGGCTTTACTTTGACAAAGGAGATTATGTTTCCGTCTGCGGTTACACGGGAACGGACGGAAATATCACAATACCGGACAATATAAACGGAAAACCCGTAACCGAGCTTTCCGCCCATAATACAGGGACCTTTGAAGAGCCGCTGTATATGTTTTTTGAGGAATACAACGAAAATACCTCCAACCTAAAGGTGCCCGAGGGCGTTGTGCTTATTGATGCTAACACATTTTACAACTGCGCAAATCTGAAAAGCATTGATCTGCCCAAAAGTCTTTTATGTATAGGGAAAAATGCCTTTCAATTCTGCGAGGGACTGACCTCTCTTACTGTTCCCGAAAATGTAATAAGCATAGATGACGGAGCTTTTTACAATTCGGGGCTAACCGAAATATATCTGCCCAACGGACTTAAGACCATAGGATACAGCGCATTCACAAGAACTCCCCTGACCCATATCAGCATACCCGATTCGGTGACTTATATAGGGTGGTATGCCTTTGAATCATGCCTATTGGAGGAAATAACTTTGCCCGCGGGGCTGGCGGCGCTTGAAACAGGCTTGTTTTCCGACTGTCCCCGTCTTAAAAGGGTGTATGTGAACGAGGGAACGGTATCGGTAATGGCAAATGCTTTTTTTAACTGTTCGAAGCTTGAAGAGGTATATTTCCCCTCCACACTGCGGAAGGCGGACAATGTCTTTCACAAAAATAAAAATCTGAAAACCGTATACTTTGCCGCAAGCGGGAAGGAATGCAAACAATGGTTCGGAAGCAGAATAATTGAAACGCTTACGGTAGAGGAAAAAATTTTGGAGATGAATGCGGAAGCAAGCTCAGAATACAGCGATGAGGATTTCGGGCAAAGCGGAGAAATTACCGATTACAGCAATGTAGAGCTTGTCTTTGACACACCCGTTCCCTTGGCGGAGCACGAATATCCCGAGGAGCCCTTGAAGCTCGGCACATTTACAATTATCCTGATTGCCGCTTCAATACTTTTCTTTATTCTTACTGTGATTTTTCTGATAATGTTTATAAGAAAACAAACCGAGCTTGAAGCGGCAAGAGCCGAGGAAAAGAGAAGGGAAGAGGAAGCCTATCACCCCGAGGTTTTAGGCGTTTGGGAATGTAAAAAGTGCAGGACCCCAAACAGTCCTATCGGAAACTACTGCTACAAATGCGGCAGAAAAAGATGACAGCGGAAAGGAGACTGCTTTATGAATAATAAAAAAGGAATATTGAAAACTGCTGTCAAGATCTGTCTGTCCGCAGTTCTGCTGTTTAATCTGACAGGCGTTAACGTTTCCGCCGACAGCGGTGAGAACGTCCTGCAAAAGGGAGAATGGCGCTATTTCGACAGAGGCGAATATATCTCCGTCTGCGGATATACGGGAAATGACGAGCATATCACCATACCCTCGGAGATAGACGGAAAAGAGGTAAGAGAGGTTATCTGCGAGGCTGAAGCAAAACCTTTTTTTGAACAGGCAGAAGAGGACCGTGATTTCATATTTGTACGTTTTTTAAAGCGTGTGACCTTCCCCGACACCGTACAAAGAATAGGCAAATATGTTTTTTACTACTGCATAACACTTGAACAGGCAGATCTGCCCCAAGGACTTGTTGTTATAGAAGACAGCGCCTTTGAGAATACCCCCCAGCTGTCCAAGGTGGATATCCCGGACAGTGTGAAGGTCATAGGAGACCGCGCTTTTGAGGATTCGATAAGGGCCGAGCTTGATCTTCCCGAGGGGCTTGAGTATATCGGAGACCGCGCTTTCTATCGTACAGCCGCGGAAATTGTTGAAATTCCCGAAACCTTGAAATATTTGGGTAAATCTGCTTTTTCCTACTGCTATGCTTTGGAAAAAGTAAAGCTTACATCCAATATACAGTTCTTGCCCGATTGCCTTTTTTACCATTGCGAACAGTTAAAAACAGTGGAAATACCCGAAGGCGTACTGAATATAGGGGAGGGTACCTTTGATGACTGCACAAGCCTTGAAGAAATTTATCTTCCCTCAACGATCATTTCTTTTTACGGTATTTTGGGTGGGAACACCTCTCTTAGGGATATTTATTTTGCCGCCGACAGGGAAACCGTAAGCTTTGCCAAGGATCGTTCGGCGGGACAGGTCTACGAAGCATACAGGTATAGAGGGGAACCCGATCTTGACGCGGAAGTAAAACATGCTATGAAATCGGACTTTGATCTTTATGTGGAGTTTTACAAGCAGGAATCGGATTTTCCCGATATAAAGGATTACAGCAGCATAAAAATACATTATGGAGAAAAGGCGGAAATACCGGAGGAAAAAAGCTTGGAAGAGCGTATCGGGGACGTTTTCCTGCTTTTGACAGCGGTGTTTGTTATCGCCTTTATGATATTCCTTGCCTTGTACCTTGTGAAGAAAAGACAAAACGAACCCTATTCGGAGGCAAAGCCCGCTAAGGAGCCAAGCACCCTATCCGCCCAAATACCGCAAGGCAATATTCTGACAGCAAAGCCCGAAGCTGCTGACGTGATACACTGTACAAAGTGCGGAGCGGAAAGCGGGAAAAAAGCCGAATACTGCTATAACTGCGGAAAAAAGCTTTCCCATAAGAAGTCAAAAAAATAAACAGAAAAAGTTACAAAAAGAAAGGAGCAATAACAGATTGATAAAAAAGAAAACCCTGAGATTGGACAGGAAAATAAAAGCCCTTATCCTACCGGCTTTTTTGTGCGCAGTTACTCTGCTGTATCCCTTACAGTCTGCCTATGCCAATGACGGGGAGCTGCCCGATGATATACTTGACGAGCCCATAGCCGTATCCGATTCCCCTAACACTTGGGATAAATGGCTTTATTACGACAGGGGGGAATATATTTCCGTCTGCGGCTACACGGGAACAGATAACATGATAACAATACCTAATGAGATAAATGGAAAGCCCGTAAAAGAGATATCCTCCCGCAGTTTAGGAACAAGAAATGATCCCGTTTACAAATTTTTTGAGGATTACAACCAGAATCCGACAACGGTGACCGTTCCCGAAGGAGTGCTGTCGGTTGCCCCCTATACCTTTTACAACTGCCTGATATTAAACCGTATTATTTTGCCTGAAAGCCTTATATCTATCGGAAACAACGCCTTTACCCGCTGTTTCAATCTTACCTTGGCAAACGTTCCCGAAAATGTGACCAAGATAGGGAAGAGTGCCTTTTCATTGACAGGGCTTACCGAAATAGATTTGCCCCAAGGGTTGAAGATCATAGGAGAGGGGGCTTTTATGTCCTCGCATTTAACAAAGATCAGCATTCCGGATTCGGTAATATACATAGGCAAAGAGGCGTTTTATTCAACCGATATAGAGGAAATTACCCTACCCGCAGGGCTTAAAAAACTTAAATCCAATCTGTTAAGCGGCTGTGTCAGACTCAGAAAAGTATACATAAGCGAGGGAACGGAAGCAATAGACTCATCAGTATTTGAGTCTTGCCCCAATCTTGAAGAGGTGTATTTCCCCTCCACCCTCAAAGAAGTCTACGCCGCTTTCAGCTATAACCTGAAGCTGAAAAACTTATATTTTGCCGCCGACAAGGAGCAGACAAAGCTGACCCTTGGAAACAATATATTGGACAGGCTTATAGGCAATGAACACCCCGAAGAACCGAAACCCAATCTTACGTATTATTATGAGAATGTACAGATAACCTATAACACGCTTGTTCCCGTGACGGAGGAAAGCTATTCAAAAAAGCCTTTAAATATTGATATAATGACAGTTATCCTGATTGCCGCTTCAATAGTCTGCCTTACCCTTTCCGTAATTTTTCTGACAGGCTTTATAAGCGAGAAAAAACAGACCGAAGCGGCAAAGGCGGAGAAAGCCAAAAGGGAAGAGGAAGCCTTCCACCCCGAGGTTCTGGGGGCTTGGGAATGCGAAAAGTGCAAGACTCTGAACAGTCCTATCGGCAAATACTGTTATAAATGCGGAAGAAAAAGATGACCGCAATATCTTTGACGGAAGAACAAAGACAGCTTATGAAAAAGAGAGGCTCTTTAATGAAAAACAGAATCAAAAATAAAATCTTAAAATTGACTGCCCAAATAAGCCTGTCCGCCCTGCTGCTGTTTACCGATATAAGCGCGGGCGTTTCGGCGTATGAGCTTGCGGTAAAGCAAAGCGGAGACTGGCAGTATTTTGACAGAGGAGAATATATTTCCGTCTGCGGCTATCTGGGAAATAAAGAGCATATCATCATTCCCTCGGAAATAGACGGGAAAGAGGTAAGAGAGGTCGCCTGCACAAACGAAACAGGGATCGGCGGAGTTGACTTTTTCGGGAATGACAGACCCACAGGCGATAAGGTTCAGCCAAATGATGCCGAAACCTCAGTAAAACGCATAACCTTTCCCGACACCGTAAAAAGGATAGGCAATTATGTCTTTTGGAAATGCCGTTCCCTTGAACGGGCAGATCTGCCCCAAGGTCTGACCGCTATCGGAGAGGGAGCCTTCGGATCATGTGAGAATCTGACCCAGGTGGAAATTCCCGACAGCGTAAAAACCATAGGATATATAGCATTTATAAATACAGCCATAACCGACCTTGATCTGCCCGAGGGTCTGGAGTACATAGGGGATGCTGCTTTTAGCGATTTAATGATAACATCGGCAATAATTCCCGACACCGTAAAATATCTGGGTCATGCTGCATTTGACGACTGTACGCAGTTGGAATATGTGAAGCTTCCCAAGGGCATAGAGAGCTTATCGGAATCTCTGTTTGCAGGCTGTCGTTCATTAAAAACCGTAGAGATCCCCGAAGGAGTGTCGGTAATAGGGTTGAATGTCTTTGGCGGCTGTACAAGCCTTGAAGAAATACATTTTCCCTCAACGGTAATTTCCGTAAAGGAAATTTTTTACCGCACCTCCTCCCTTAAAGATATTTATTTTGCGGCAGACAAGGAAATTGTTGACGCTTTTAAATCCGTCGAGATCGGCGACGATCTGTGGTATAGCGAGTATATAGCAGATGCCGATCTTATAAGCATTATGACGTCGTCTTTTGACGAGAAAACGGATTACAGCAAAGTAAACATTCACTACGGAGAAAAAATCCGAGCAGAGGAAAAAACAGCAGAAGAACAGCTCAGAACCGTCTTTGTGATACTGACCTCGGTATTTGCCCTTGCCCTTATAATAACTTTGTGCCTGTATCTTTCACAGAAGATACAAAACAACCGCCGCAGAGCGGAAGAAAACGCAAAGCAGATTTCTCCCATTTCACAGGGCAATGCTCTCACAAGTTTTGATTCCTTTGATGGAATACGCTGTAAAAAGTGCGGAGCGGAAAACGGCGCAAAAGCCGATTACTGCTATAACTGCGGAAAAAAACTGTCCTATAAATTTTCCAAAAGCAAAAGAAAGGAGCTTTAAAATGATATCACGGAAATTCACACTTGCCCTCATGACACTTTTATGTACGGTCATGCTGTTCTGTCCCATACAGGCGGAGAGCGGCGATTTCAATATTGATATGGGAGAACCGCTGTCATGGGACAAATGGCTGTATTACGATATGGGAGATTATGTAAGCATCTGCGGCTACACGGGAACAGATGACAGGATCGTAACGCCGACCGAAATAAACGGAAAAAAGGTAACGAAGATCTCTCCCCGCAAAACCCAAGTAGACTTTATTGACGTGACCACCTATACTTTTTTCGAGGCGTACAACAAAAACACCGCCGATGTGGTGATCTCCGAGGGCGTGATATCCCTTGACCCTTATACCTTCTATGAGCAGACACTGCTGAAAAGCATAACCCTCCCCAAAAGCCTTAAATTTATCGGCAGAAACGCATTTGAGCGCTGCGAAAATTTGACCTCAATAACTGTTCCCGAAAATGTGACAACAATAGGAGTATATGCTTTTGCAGAAAGCGGACTTACCGAAATATTTCTGCCTGAGGGGTTGAAGAGCATAGGGGGATCTGCATTCACGGGCGTGCCTGTGACACAGCTTTACATTCCCGATTCGGTTATCTATATAGGCAGTTATGCCTTTTCTCGGAGCAAGCTGGAGGAAATAACCCTGCCCGGAGGTCTTGTAAAGCTTGAGAGATATCTGTTCGGCAGCTGCATAAGTCTGAAAAGAGCCTATATCAGCGAAGGAACCATAAGTCTGGGCATCAATATGTTTAACACCTGTCCAAATCTCGAGGAGGTATATTTTCCCTCCACCCTGCGGGAAACGGAAGAGATATTCCGATACAACAGAAGTCTGAAAAACATATATTTTGCCGCTGATGAGAAGGAATGTGAGGAGGTTTTGGGCAGCAGCATAATGGACAATTTTACAGGCAAAAACTCGGAGTATTACGAGGAAGTGGCGGAGTATTACGATAATGTTAAGATCACTTACAATACGCCTGTTCCTTTGCACGGCCCCTCGCCCTATCCAAAGGAATCGGCGGAAACTGACGGTATAGCGGTTCTCCTGATAGCAATTTCCCTGATTTGCTTTATAATGACAGTGATCTTTGTGATCCTGTTTATAGCCGAGAGAAAACGCACATCAGCAATAAAGGCGGAGGAGAAAAAGAAGAAAGAGGAAGGCTTTCATCCCGAGGTTCTGGGCACTTGGGAATGCGCAAAATGCAAAACCCTGAACAGCCCTATCGGAAACTACTGCTACAAATGCGGAAGAAAAAAATAATACTAATAACCATTTAAAAAGCGGATAAACCGCTTTTTAAATGCCCTGCCGCTTTGCGGCAGGGCGAGGGAGCAAGGCTCCCTCGGTATTGTATTGAACGTATATAACCTGCGCCTATCGGCGCACCTTCGGCTTTGCCGAAGGATTTGATTTGTGGATTTTATTCACAAATCAAATGGTTATTAGTATAAGAAAGAGGGTGTTTTAAATGAAAAAAAAAATATTTTTATCCGCCGCAGAATTATGCTTGTCTCTTGCCTTGGTTTTTGATCTGACAGGCGGGAGCTTATCGGGTCTGATTTATGCCCAAGAACCTGACGGTGAAATTCAGTTAGAAACGGCGGAGGGGGTAATTGAAAGCGGACTTTGGCTTTATTTCGACAAGGGAGATCACATAAGCGTCTGCGGCTATTCGGGCACCGATGAGCATGTTACCATACCCTCGGAGATAGACGGAAAACCGGTCACCGAGCTTTCCTACGGCGGAACGGCCGTTGACTATGATTATTCCCGCCGTTTTTTCGGTCTCAACAGCAATTCAGACTTCGATTCGATCGACAGCTCCGAGGACGTTAAAGCTGTAACAAAGCACATAACCATTCCGAACACTGTAACAAAAATCGGTGAATATACCTTTTTAAATTGTCGGTATCTTGAACAGGCAGATCTGCCCGAGGGTCTTACATACATCGGCAGCGGCGCCTTTGAGAGCTGCAGCTTGCTTGCAAAGGCGGATATTCCGAGCACTGTAACGGTTATAAAGAACAATGCCTTTGCTTTAACGGCTATTGATTCCCTTGATCTGCCCGAGGGACTTGAATATATAGGCGACAGCGCTTTTTTAAATACGAAAATAACACAGCTTAAATTTCCCGATTCCGTAAAGTATATAGGAATCAGAGCCTTTGGCTTTTGCTGGTCTTTGGAGGAAGCGGTCTTGTCCGCAAATATTACTATAATACCCAAAGAGGTTTTTATCTATTGTGTTAAATTAAAATCTCTGGAAATACCCGAAGGGGTACAGATAATAGATTATTATGCCTTTGAAGGCTGTTCGGAGCTTGAAACGCTGTATATTCCCTCAACAGTCAATATAATGTCGGAAATGCTGATGAATAATTCCTCTCTCAAAGATATATATTTTAACCTTGACAGCGAAACTGTGATTGCAATGACAGGCGCAGACCCAATAAGCTATCTTTCCGCTTACGGCGATGAGACGGATTACAGCAACGTTACCCTTCACTATGCGGAAAAAGCCGAAACTGCCCCGAAAAATCCCTTGTGGGACAACCCTGTCCGAGCTGTTTTTCTTGTTTTGGGAATTATCTTTTTTGTCACCCTTATAGCTGCTCTTTGTCTCTACCTTGTGCAGAAAAACAAAAACAGCCCCAAGCCCGTACTCAAAGCGGCACCCGCAGACACGCCCCAAGGCAACGCTTTGACAAGTCTCGGTTCCGTTGACGGTATACGATGTGAGAAATGCGGCGCGGAAAGCGGTAAAATAGCCGATTATTGCTATAACTGCGGAAAAAAGCTGAAAAAGAAACAATAATTCCCTATAAAAATCCGCAAAATAAGGAAAATCACTTGAAAAACCGATAAGCTTTTGGTATAATGTAAAGTGTATAGTTATCAACGGAATTTAATAATATATATGTGAGGTAATGTTTGAAAAAACTTGAAACAGTTTCTTTCAGACCCGCCGCATTTGTGCCTCAATGATCACTCGGTGCAAATGCTCCTCAAAAGGAAAGGAATAATCATAAATATGACACAGGCAGAATTGTTATCCATGGCAGCAATGGTGGGCGACGCGTCGGATTCCATATATGAGGCTTTAAAATACATCTGTTTTATTTCCCACGAGAATTTTTACGAGCTTAACGTTAAGGACATTTTTAAGGTAGCTCTCCACGACATTACCGATAAAACCCTTATGAGCCGTTTGGGAATAAAGCTTTTTCCCGAGCAGATAGGCGATCTTGCAAGACCCGAGTTTGCCGAGGTTAAAAAGCTGATAAGATATGCTTTTGCCGTAAGAGTTCCTTTTTTGAAGAAATATGTTCCTAACAAATCCAACTTTACTGACAATGACATCAAGCTGCTTTTCAGCGTAATATGCGAGCAGGGGGCAGAGAATATAGACGGTCTTGTTACCTCTGATTTCAAAAACAATTTGAAATCCATAAAAGTCAAGGGACAGGACGAGCCGATTTTCGACACCGAATGGTTCAAGTCCTTCGTGTACACTCACGGCAAGGATTTTTCCGCCATTACCAACAGAAATATGTTCTTTTTGGGCTGCGCAGACGCGCTGTTTCCCCTTTATTGGGCTTCGCTTACGGACAGGCTGTTGGAGGTTGTTGAAGGCGGAGGATCTGATAGGTAAGGAAAGAAGATAATTATGAACACTGCAAGAGAAGAAAAAATCTACACTATTGATGATATTGAAGCTTTGCCCGAAGGAGAAAGAGCAGAACTTATTAACGGCAAGATATACTATATGTCAACACCAAGCACAGAACATCAAAGAATTGTACATTTTTTTGATAAGACAATAGGAAACTACGTTGATTCAAACAACGGACAATGTGAAGTTTTCCCCGCTCCTTTTGCAGTATATCTGAACAAGGACAACACCAACTATGTTGAACCTGACATTTCCGTTATCTGCGATCCGTCAAAAATAGACAACAAGGGCTGTCACGGTGCGCCCGACTGGGTAATAGAGATCGTCTCGCCAAGCTCTGCCACTATGGACTGCTTTATAAAGCTGTTAAAATATTCAGATGTCGGGGTAAGGGAATATTGGGTAGTTGATCCTAAGGAAAGAAAGGTTGTTGTCTATAAAGGCAAAGATGATATTAAAGATTACACCTTTGACGATGATATTCCCGTTGGAATTTACGATGGATTTTCCATAAAGATCGATGTTTAAAATGAAATAATAAAAAGGGGCTGTAAAAAACTGCCCCTTTATTTTATGCTCCCAAGAAACTTGTGCTGATTTGGGTTCTCTCAAGGAAAGCTGGCGGTAATTTACTGATTTAAAAAGAATTTCAAAACCGACAAGATTTTAAGATTTTTGGTACTAATCCCTTTTAAAACTGTGGGATTAGTACGAAAAACCGGGAAAATTTAAAATCTTGTACTATTAGGTACTTCTCGGCAAGCCGAGAAGTACACGCAGCAAGCTGCTCTAACTGAGTTCAGATTTTTTGCTTGAAAAACTGGGCAAAAAATCCGAACTCAGTTGATTTTTGAAATTCGTGCTGTCAGGGCAGTTGTGCGAGTGGGAGCCCGCTTTTAGGGGTGTTGTGCTGTTTTTTACGATTCTTTCAGGAATCTTGGCAAAAATATAGGGACTGTTCTTTACGGCCCCTTAATATTTGTATATTATAATAAAACCGACAAAAAACATCAACCCAACACACCAATAATAGCTTTAGCATAAACCTCCGCCGCCATAAGCAAAGCGTCAACACCGACCCACTCATCATCGCCGTGAATGTGGTTATCCTGTCCGTCGATCTCCATACCGAAGGCAACACCGCCCTCGATATTATGAACATAGGTTCCTCCGCCGATAGCCTTGCAGAATGCAGGCTCTCCCGTTACATCGCTGTACGCTTTTAACAATGCCTGTACAAAACCGCTCTTTTCGTCAACGCTGTGGGGCTCCGAGCCCTTGATATCCAAAAGCGAAAATCCCGCCCTTTCAACGGCTGCCTTTATATTTTCCGAGCATTTCGCCTTATTAAGGGAAACAGGGAATCTCATATCAGCCTTTGCGGTAAGCTGTCCGTCACGGAGATCCACAATACTGAAAACGCATGTAGTTTCTCCGCTCTTATCCTTTACCGCAAGATTCAGCGCCTTTCCGTTGGTCTCTCCCTTGGGGAACAGCTTAAGCAATCCGTCAATGAGCTTTCTGTCCTCCGCCGTCATCTCGGCTATCGGGATAAGATAAGCCAACAGCTCGGTAAAAGCATTTATTCCCTGCGCGGGGGTGGAAGCGTGAGCGGACTTTCCCTTGCAGACAATAACGGTGTTGCCCTCCTCAAAATATGCGGTAACATTTTCCTTTTTGGGCAAAGGTATTCTGCCGTTCAGAACCGCCTTGACCTCCGAGGGAACGGCGTTGACCACCGTACCGCCCTCAAGGCTTAATATCGTGCCTGTGTTCACCTTTCCGCCGAAGGAAAATCTAAGCATTCCTTTTTCGGTGGTGATAATTGGGAACTCCGCGTCGGGGGTAAACACCTTTGAGGGCATTTTTTCTCTCTTGCAGTATTCCTCTATATCAAGCTCCGACCCTGTTTCCTCGGAACAGCCCGCAATAAGCCTTACATTGCCTTTAAGCTTGTATCCGCATTCCTTAACGGCTTTCATAGCCCACATAGCTGCAAGCAATGGACCTTTATCGTCCTCAACACCTCTGCCGTAAAGCCTGCCGTCCTTTTCCGTCATTTCAAAGGGCGGTACCGTCCAGTTCTTTTCGGTAACGGGAACAACGTCAAGGTGCGCCAATATGCCCAATTCCGCTTCTCCCTCGGGGAACAGGTCTGCACTTCCCGCATAGTAATCATAGTTTTTGGCGGTAAAGCCTCTTTCCTCCGCTATTTTCAAAAACTCATCAAGGGCGTTTCCGCATTCCTTGCCGAAGGGGCAGCTGACCTCCTTCTCTCCGCTTACCGAAGGAATTTTCACCAGCCTTGCCAGATCGGATTTTAGGTTTTCAAGGTTGTTTTCCAGATATTCTTTGATTTCCATTAAGGGTGGTCTCCTTTTTCTTTTCAAACTGCTTTGAATAGTTTTGCTTTTTCACTTTGCAATATGGCTTTTTTATTTTTTTAAATTGCTTTGAAAGCCTCCGTTTTGGAGGCTGTGAAAATTATTGGTGCTGTTTTTCTTTTATTTAGCGGGATTCCCGTCCACGATCGACATCTGTTCTTTCTTTTCCCTATATTTTTTGCAGTTGGTCTCGTATTCCTCCAGCAGCTTGGTAATTCCCTTAAGGGCAGTGTCGGGGGCGTACATTGACACCCTGTGCTTTTTGATTTTGCCGTTTTTAAATTCCTGTGTAAAGGTGATCTCCAGCTCATGTTTTTTGGTGTTCACCTTTCCGAAGGTCGCGTCAGGCTGAACCTTTATCCAATGGTAGTAGGTTCCGCCGTAGTACACCGATTTGCTGCCCACAATGACCCTGCTGCCGTTTTCCATCATTTTGCCGTAGTTGAATTTAGGCATTACAAAGAACAGTGTTCCGCAGATAACGAACACGCTTGCGCTGAAAACAAGGCTTATCCACATAAGAGTGGTCTGCTGTACCGTGGTGGCAAGTATGTAGATATAGTAGATGGTAAATGCAAGACCGAAAAGTCCTATTGCAAGATAAAAACCCCTGTTGCGTTTTTTCGCCTGTTCCGCCAGATCGATAAGCTCATATCTCTTCAAGCCGTATTCCAGCCTTGTGCCCTTGCCCTTTAAAAGTCTGTCAAGCATAATGGCGGAGGGGAAGTAGTAGGCGAAATCTATACCCAGAACCGCCGCCGTAAATACTGTGAACACTATTCCGAAAACGGTTTCCTTGCCGTCCAGATCTGTATTGAAAAATACCGCCGACAGTATGCCCAGAACTGCCGCAAAAAGCAAAAGCATAAGGAAAGACCAAAGCATTGGATTTTGCGGATAGAGAAAGCTTCTTCTCTTTTGGGGCTTGGGCTTGTCCTTGGGGTCGGTGATAGTGCCCTGCTCGTACTTCTCCAGATTTTCGAGAGCATCCATTACCTCAGGGCTTTTTTCCCCGTTCTCATTTTCGTTATCAAATTCGCTTTCCGTTTCGCCGCCGTCAATGTCCCTGAGTTCTTCTCTGTTCTCTTCACAGTCTTCTGCAAAATCATCTTCGGAGGCATTTTCTGTGTTTTTCTTTTCGGCGTTTTCTCCTTCACTGCTGCCCTCGGCGTTAATGGCAATATCGGCAGAGTCAGCAATATTGGCAGCCTCAATGATATCGGCAAGTCCGGAAATTTCGGAGGTTCTGTCGGTTTCCTCGGCAATTTCCGCCCGGTTTTCCAACTCCTCGCCGCACTGCTGGCAGAATTTTCCGTTCTGGTTTTCCGCTCCGCACATACTGCACTTCATATCCGATTACCGCCTTTCCATAGAACCTGTCTTCCAAGCTTGAACATACGTCTTATGAAGACAGATTTTTACTTTTTTGAATGCTTTTGTTTATTTTGTTTTGGTGAGCAAATGCCAATAATTCTTAAGATAAATACCTCCGCTTATGACCGTCAGAACCGTACAAACAGCCATAAGTATATCGGAAATAAGCCTTAAAGGAAATTCCGCAGGCAAAAGTGAGAAATTCTCCGTGAAAATATATCCTGCCGTAATAATGCCGATGGAGCCCATAGTAGCGGCGGTTTTCAGCTTGCCCCAGATTCCCGCGGCGATAACCACATGTTCGGTACTGCCCGCAGCAGCAAGTCTCAGTCCCGATACTATAAACTCTCTGCAGATTATAATAATTACCATAAAGGAATAGCACCAATGGAGATCCGCCATACAGATGAGGGCGGAGGAAACGAGAATTTTGTCCGCCAGCGGATCAAGGAATTTTCCCAGATCGGTAACAAGTTCCATTTTTCTGGCAAGCTTTCCGTCTATCATATCGGTAAGGGAGGCAAGGATAAATATAATCAGCGCCCAGAGATAGTTGAAAGGAATATTGCTCATAAGCATAAATACCACATAAAAGGGTACTGCAATAACTCTTGCCAAGGTCAATTTATTAGGAAGGTTCACGGGAATTCTCCTTTAACATTTTTCTTTAGAGGTTCACTTTATACCGTTTCGCCGATAAGGTTATTTTCCATACTCTCAGTGATCTTTACATTGACAAACTGACCGACCTGCAGTCCCTTGCCCTTGAAATACACCATTCCGTCAATTTCGGGAGCGTACATATAGTTTCTTCCGAAATACATTTCAAAATACCTGTCGTAGCCCTCTACCACCGTTTCAAAGGTCTTGCCTATCTGCTGTTCGCAGAAATCTCCCGCTCTGACCTCCTGCTGTTCGGTGATGATCTCGGCTCTGTGTTCCTTTTCCGATTGGGGAATCTGGTTTTCCATTTCCGCCGCGGGAGTTCCTTCCTCCTGTGAATAGGGGAAACAGCCTAAATGTTCAAATTTGACATTGTTGGCAAACTCCGCCAGCTCCACAAACTGATCCTCGCTTTCACCGGGGAATCCCGTAATAAGCGTTGTACGGAGAATAAGTCCCGGCAGTCTTGACCGCAGCTTTGCAAACAGATCCCACAAAAACTGCTCGTCGCCCTGCCTGTTCATTGCCTTTAAAATATCCCTGTTGCAGTGCTGAATGGGAATATCTATGTAGGGAATGACCTTTTCCTGCTTTTCCATGACCTCGATAAGCTCGTCTGTTATTCTTTCGGGGTAGCAGTAAAGCAAGCGTATCCACTTTATACCTTCAATCTCACAAAGCTTGTTCAGCAGCTCGGGCAGCATAAGCTTTTTATACAGATCAAGTCCGTAGCGGGTGGTATCCTGTGCGATAAGAATAAGCTCTTTTACGCCCTTTTCCGCCAGCTCCTTTGCTTCCTTTACAAGGTTTTCCATTGGTCTGCTTCTGAAATGTCCTCTTATATAGGGAATTGCGCAATAGGTACAGCGGTTGTCACAGCCGTCCGCAATTCTCAGATAAGCATAATGGGACATGGTGGACATAAGGCGGTCGCCCTCGATATTGTAATTGCCCGCTGCGGTTTCCCTTACTACTCTCTTATCCTTTAAAACGTCCTCAATGGCGCTTACGATATCGCCGTTGCAGCCCAAGCCGAGGATTCCGTCAACCTCGGGAAACTCCTCGTCCATAAGGGCGGTGTATCTTTGCGCAAGACAGCCTGTGACGATTATCTTTTTATTGATACCGTCGTTTTTGCGGTTTACTGCTTCCATTATTTCTTCAATGGCTTCTTCCTTGGCGGACTGTATAAATCCGCAGGTGTTTATTATTACCACGTCAGCCAGACCCGCTTCGGGGACGAGCTTATAGCCTGCGTCATGGATTTTTTTCATCATTAGCTCGGCGTCGCATTGGTTTTTGGGGCAGCCGAGGGATACCATTGCCACCTTGATTTCTTCCATTAAATTGATCCTCTTTTTTCTTTCTTTTTTGAATATAGCCTTTTTACTTTGCAGTGGGCTTTTTTTCTACTGCTTTGAAGGGGTTTGTTTTTTAATATAACACAAAGATATGGTGAATTACAATGACTTTTTCACTTTGCAGTGTGGCTTTTTGTTTTTCAAACTGCTTTGAATGTTGCCTTTTTTGCTTTGTGTCGTAGCTATTTATTTTTTCCGACTGTTTTGAAATGCTTTGTTTTTTCACTTTGCAGCGTGGCTTTTTTATTTTTCAAATTGCTTTGAATATCTGCCTTTCCCGCCTTACGGCGAGGTGTCCGCCTCCCGCGGGGCTTAGGGTGACAGGGAGCAAGCTTTGTTGGCGCCGCATCCTTGCGGCGCTTGGGGCTTGCTCCCGACGACATCCTGTCGTCCCAAAAAGGAGGGGGACAACTGCAAACTCATAAAAGCGGGGATTTCCCCCCTCCCCCTTAGGTTTCACCCTAAGAACCCTTTCCTTACCCTCTCCCCCTTTTCCCCGCTTTGGAAGTTGTGGGAGCGGATAGGTTGGTTTATGCGTTTTAGTGCGTTGGTTAATGTCCTATACCGTGGCATTTGTTTTCCGTAAGCGGTGCGGTGATTGCTGTCATTAAAACTGTTGTGCTGTTGGATTTTGCTTTGGGTTGCTATGCACTGAACTTGTTGTGCGAGTGGTGATGTTTTCGGGTTATGAGTGTGCTGCAACCCGCCTTTTTTGGTGTGCTGCCCTTTTTCAAACTGTTGTGCAAGTGGTAATGTTTTTGCTATTATGAAAGTGCTGCTTTTGATGCTGATTTTTTACCTTTGCTCTTTTTGCTTATTCTTCCTCTTCCTCTTCCTCATCTTCATTTATATCGTCGTCATCTTCGTAATAATCGTCCTCGTCCTCTTCTTCCTCTTCCGCTTCCTCCTCCAACACTTCCAGCACCGCCTTCTTTATTTCCGTAAATCCGTAACCTCTCCTCACCAGCGCATTGACGGTTTTTCTTCTGCCGTCTGTATCGTAAATTTTGTCAAGGTACTTTTTTCGGATAACGGTTTTCAGCTGCTCCAGATAGTCGTCGGCTTCGTATTCGCTTAGGGTGTCCTCTATAATGCTTTGGGGAACGCCCTTTCTTTTCATTTCGGTTTTTGTGCGGTAAACGCCGTACTTTTTCCCCTTTATCAGCGAAGCGGCAAGCTTTCTTCCGTAGTTTTCATCGTCCAAAAAGCCGTATCTTGTCATATCCTCTATGACTCGCTCCGCAGTTTCGGGGGTGTAATTTTTCAGCATCTTTTCCCGCAAGGCTTTGACGGAATAGTCGTGGCTGCCCAAAAGATACATCGCCCTTTTTCTTGCCCTTTCGTATTCCGCGTTTTTTTGTTCTTCCTCAATATATCCCATAAAAACAAATCTGTCCGAAAAATTTTGTCGTCAATGCTGTAAATTTTTGCGGTCGATATCACAATAATTTACAAATCAGATATTTTGCGTTGATGTTTAAATTTTCTGTTGATGTTCAGATACTTTCCGACAATCTTCAAATACTTTCTGTCAATATCCAAAATATCCTTACAGTCCATATCCCGAACACTTTTTAGTCGTCAATATCCTCAATGGAAAATTCGTCAAAGTCCGTTTCCGCCTCAATCACCGCGGCTTTTTTAGAGGTCTTTTTGCCTGTTTCCTTAGCGGATTTTTTAGCGGAGGACTTTTTCTCCTCTTCCTTTTCTCCTTCTGCCTCTGTTTCTGCGGGTGCAGCGTCGGGAGCTTTATCTTCAGACCCGTCCTCATCTTCGGGGTTTTCGCCTGCCATAAGCTTAAACAGCTCGTCGGCTCTTGCCCTGATTTTTCCCTCTACCTCATCGGACACATCGGTGTTTTCCAGAAGCCATTTCTTTACGCTGTCCCTGCCTTGACCTATTTTCATATTCTCATAGCTGAACCATGAGCCCGACTTCTTGATAATGCCAAGCTCAACGCCCATATCCACTATCTCACCCATTTTGCTTATGCCCTGTCCGTATATCATATCGAACTCGCAGGACTTAAAGGGAGGAGCAACCTTGTTTTTTACCACCTTGCACTTTGTTCTTCTGCCAAGTATCTTGTCGCCGTCCTTTATCTGCTCTCCGCTTCTTACCTCGATTCTTACGGAAGCGTAGAATTTCAGCGCGCGGCCGCCGGGGGTGGTTTCAGGGTTGCCGTACATAACGCCTATCTTTTCACGGACTTGGTTGATAAAGATAGCCACCGTGTCGGATTTGGATATAACGGCGGTGAGCTTTC
This sequence comes from uncultured Ruminiclostridium sp., assembly GCA_964636555.1. Lineage (GTDB taxonomy): Bacteria > Bacillota > Clostridia > Oscillospirales > Ruminococcaceae > Ruminiclostridium_E. The sequence continues at coordinate 13,967 of CAZWRZ010000012.1, read as the reverse complement.
TCATAGCCGCCGACATAAGTCTTGCCTGAACGCCCACAAAGCTGTCGCCCATTTCTCCCTCGATTTCCGCCTTTGTTACCATAGCGGCTACCGAGTCCAGAACAACTATATCTATTGCGCCCGAGCGTACAAGAGCCTCGATGATCTCCAGCGCCTGTTCGCCTGTGTCGGGCTGGGACACGATAAGCTGATCTACGTCTACTCCTAACTGACGGGCATAAACGGGGTCGAGAGCGTGTTCAACGTCTATAAATGCGGCAATTCCGCCCTTTTTCTGCACCTGCGCAATAGCCTGAAGGGAAACGGTGGTTTTACCGCCCGATTCGGGACCGTATATTTCAACGATTCTGCCCTTTGGAAGTCCGCCTATGCCCAGAGCAAGGTCAAGTCCCAAGGATCCTGTGGAGACTGCCTCCACATTAAGCTTGGCTTTCTGATTGCCCATTATCATAATAGAGCCTTCGCCGTACTGCTTTATAATAATATCTATGGCGGCGTTGAGGGCTTTTTTCTTTTCTTCGGGGGTAGTTGCCTTGACTACTGCTTTTTTAGCGGAGTTTGATGATTTTGCCATTTCTGTTTTCCTTTCTTTCCTGCTTTTGATTTCTTTAAGCGAATGTAAGCGAAGTGTGAATTTTCAGAAGCTCCCTATATTTTTTCTCCCAGAACGACTCTTGGGGTTCCGCCGTAGTCTTTAAAGACCTGCGCTTCAAAGCCCGCCGCGGTCATTATTTCTTTTACCTTTTCTCCCTGTTTGTCCCCCGTTTCAACCGCAAAAATTCCTTTTGGCTTTAATAGGGGCTTCCATTTTTCAAAGATTATTCGGTAAAAATCCAAGCCGTCCTTTCCGCCGTACAGTGCCAGTTCGGGCTCCCGTCTTACCTCTTTTTGAAGGCTTTCCATTTCCTCCGCAGTAAGGTAGGGCGGATTGGCGGTTATAAGGTCTGCCTGCCGGGGCAGCAGGATCAGGGTTTCCCGTGTGGGGTTCAGGACGTCTCCCTCAACTATTCTGACTTTGTTTTCAGTATTGTTCAGCTTTACATTTTCCTCAAAATAGCTTATGGCGGCTTTGCTGATCTCCACTCCGCAGCAGTCTGCCTTTGATTTTTTTGCAATGGCTATGGGAATACAGCCGCTTCCCGAGCACAAATCTATTACAACAGATCTTTCGTTCAAAAAGGGAAGTGCTTTTTCCACAAGCACCTCGGTTTCCTGTCTTGGGATAAGAACCCCTTGACCCACCTTAAAGGTATAGCCGTAGAAATCCCATTCTCCTATTATGTACTGCAAAGGCTCTCCCTTTGCTCTCATGACTGCCGCCTCGGTGAGCTTTTGCTCCCGATCTTCGCCGATTTCTTCCAAGGAGTCGGTTATATAGTACCTATCTCCTATACACCATTTTAGCAGTTGTTCTGTTTCAAAGTCGGCACAGTTTATTCCGCTTTCCTCTAAAATACGTCTCAGCTTTTGTTTTAATCTGGCAATTACCATTTATCGTTTTCGCCCTCCTTGGGCAGGCAGGGTTTTATTGCGGCAATGGCACATTCTATCTGTCCCTTGTCGGGTTCTCTTGTGGTAAGTCTTTGCATGGCAAGTCCCGGGGCGGAAATTATTCTGGTGACGATGTTATCGTACCGTCCCGCGATTTTGATTATCTCATAGCTTATGCCCACAATAACAGGCAGCAAGATCAGCTTTCCCCCGACTCTCATAAGGTCGGCAATAAACTTGCTCACTCCGAACCAAGCAATAAAAGATTCGCTGTTAATGGGAACAACGGAGGTGACAAGAATACTTACCGCCAATACAAGGAAAATAAAGCTTGTACCGCAGCGGGGGTGAAAGCGTGTGTGCTTTTTCACATTGTCCACTGTCAGCTCTTCTCCCGCCTCGAATGTGGCTATGGTCTTATGCTCTGCGCCGTGATACTCATAGGTTCTCTTTATATCCTTCATAAGCGAGGTGAGCCACAGGTACAGAATATATATGGCAATTTTGATTATTCCCTCAAAAAGTGAGCGGAAGGGGGAAATGTCTGTTTCGCCGAAAAGCGCCTGAACCCCCGTAAACAGCCATGTGGGCACAAACAAAAACATCACCAGCGCAAGGGCAAGCCCCAGAAATGCGCCGATAAAGGAAATAACGGGAACAAGCTTATCTCCGAAGGTTTTCTCCAGCCATTTTTCAAACTTTGAAGGCTCCTCGTTTTCTTCGTCCTCCAGATAGCCCGATTTTTCCATGGACTTGTTCATATATGTCATTCCGTCCTTTAATTGCAGGACAAAGTTGAAAATTCCCCGTACAAAGGGACATTTCTGATACCACTTACGCTCGGGAAGGTTCCATTCCTCCACATCTATTGTGCCGTCCTTTTTGCGGACAGCCATTGCGCCCTTGCTGACGCCTCTCATCATTATTCCCTCGATAAGCGCCTGACCGCCTACCGATGTTTTGTGTAAAGGTTTTTCCCTCATGTTGTCTTTTCCTGTTCTATTGTTATTTATTTTGAAGTTTACCGTGTTTTTTGCTCTCAAGAAACTTGGTGTTAAATTATGGTTCTCTCAAGAAACTTGGTGAGTATTTTGGTGCTCTCAAGAAACTTGGCGGTAAATTATGGTTCTCTTAAGAAACTTGGCGGTAATTTACTGATTTAAAAAGAATTTCAAAATTCCGAAAATGAAGCTCCGCTGCACTTCGTTTCGCTCCTCTTCATTTTCGGAACCGGTCAGAATTTTCGAAGAAAATTCTGACGCTTTTTGAAATTCGTGCTATCAGAGCAGTTGTGCTGTTGGAAACCCGCTCTTAGATGTGTTGTGCTGATTTTCATCATGCTATCGGGAGCACGCTTTTAGAGAGTGTAGTGCTTTTTATTTCTTTTTTCATATTCAAGCTCTATTTTTTCTGAATAGTGGGCAAAACAATGCTTACAGTTGTGCCTTTTCCCAGCTCGCTTTCAATATCAAGCCTGCCTCTGTGCAGTGAAACAAGCTCGTCTGCCACCGCCAGACCGATACCCGAGCCCCTTACCGTGTTATTGGCTTTATAGAAACGGTTCTTGACCTTGGGCAGATCCTCCTTGGCGATACCGCAGCCGCTGTCGGAAATCTTTATTTCCACCCGTCCGGGCTTAAGGACAGCCTCAACTTCAATAATTCCGCCGTTTTTGCTGTACTTTATGGCATTGTCTATTATATTTATGAAAACCTGCCTCAAACGGTTTTTGTCGCCGTTGATAATAGCCACTCCGTCCGGCTCATGATAGTTTATGATAATTCCGTTTTTAGCCGCTCTTTCGGTGTATATCAGAACCGCGTCCGCAAGCTCCGCAAGAATATCCATATCCGCCTTCTGAAGCTGCAGTTTTTTATTCTGTATGCGGGAGAAATCCAAAAGCTCCTCTACCATTGAGGAAAGCCGTTCCGTCTCGGTGATGATTACCCTCATTCCCTTGGCGAGAGTTTCCTCGTCCCGCATCTCCATAATGGTCTCGCTCCAGCCCTTTATGGCGGTAAGGGGCGTTCTCAGCTCATGAGAGACCGAGCTTATAAAATCGTTCTTTATCTTTTCGCTGTTTTCCAGCTCGTCTGCCATGTGATTGAAAGTAAGGCACAGGTCGCCTATCTCGTCATTGCGCTTTACCTTTATCCTCTGGTCAAAATTTCCCTTTGCCAGCTTCTTTGCGGATTTTGACATTTCCTTGATAGGTGAAACGATAGAGGTTATGAAATAAATACCCAGAAGCAAAACCAGCACCAGCACAAACACAGCGATACCGAAGGAAACCAGTGCAAGCTTTACCAGCTGCGAGTCTACCTTTTCAAGGCTTGTCACAAGTCTTATTGCGGCATAGTCCGAGTTCCCGGGATTTATCTTCACGGTTACCGCCATATATTTCTCGCTGACGGAGCTGCGGTCGGTTCTTCCTATATATTCGCCCTTGCCCGTGCTGTCTTCCATAGCCTCTTCATAATCGGGCATAAGTATTTCTATTTCGGGGGAAAATCCGCTGCTGGATATTTTGGGATTTCCGTTTTTGTCGATAGCCATAAGCTCCATTATGTTTTTCTTGTCGAAATATTCCACAATGTCTCTTATCTCATTGGCATACTTGGAGGGGGAATCCTCATAGTATCTTGACAATACCTCCGAGATAATGTTTGCCTCCGACCACAGATATTGGCTCACCGCGTTGTAGTAATAGCTTTTTGCGGTAAGATAAACGCCGACTATGGCGATAAGCATTATGGCTGCAACTATGCTGAAGCTGTTTACAAACCAGCGGGCAGCAATACTTTTCTTTTTCTTGGCTCTTTTTTCCATAAGCCCTTAAATTACCCAGCGGTAGCCGTAGCCCCAGACTGTCTGAATATATGAAGGGCTTGAAGGGTCGTCCTCTATCTTCATACGCAGCCTTCTCACATTTACGTCCACGATTTTGTCGTCTATGTTGAATTCGTCCTGCCATACTTTTTTCAGTATGGAGTTTCTGTCCAGCGCAACCCCCTCGTTGCCTATAAAATATTCCATAAGACCGTATTCGATCTGTGTAAGCTCAATGGGCTGTCCGTTTTTGGTAACGGTTCTGCTCTGAACGTCAAGCACAAAGGGTCCCGAAGAAAGATTTTTCTTACTGCTTCCTGCCTGATAGGAGCCCGAGATCCTTCTGAACACCGCGTCCACTCTTGCCACCAATTCAATGGGGGAAAAGGGCTTTGTGATATAATCGTCAGCACCGCTGGTAAGTCCCTCTACCTTGTCTATCTCTTGGCTCTTTGCGGTAAGCATTATTATGCCTATTCTTGAATCCTTTTCTCTTATAGTCCTGCAAACCTCGAGACCGCTTATTCCGGGCATCATTATATCAAGTATTACGGCGGAAAATCTTCCTCCCGACATATTGAATTCCTTTATTGCGTCCTCTCCGCAGTTTACGTCGGTGACCTCGTAGCCCGCTCTTTTAAGGTTCAGCACCACAAAATCGCGGATAGCGTCCTCGTCCTCGCATACTAATATATTTTTGGAAATCATCTGGTTTCACTCCTTCTCGGAACAATATAAAGACTGCTGTTAAGCTCGTCGGGGGTAAACGCCATAGGCGCATCGGCGTCGGGGGTTTTTATATATACTCTGCTGTCATCATCTCCGTAATGCTCCCAGCCCTCTTCCTCGGGGGGCTCATCGGCTACTCTGACGGACAGCATTACATCTGCAAATGTATTCATATCATAAAGCGTGAAATTGACCGTGTTGTTTTCGGTTTTCTGAACGGTGATAAAGCCCCGCCACCTTACGGGAATATAAAAGATATATTCATATCCCGTGCTGACATAAGTGTAGTATTTGGTGCTTGCGGTAAGTATGCTTTCCTCGTTTATCACAAGCCAGTCCACCTCCAGCATCTGTTCGGGCACAGTAAGACCCTCATAGCCTAACATAGGCGAAGTAACGGGAATTTCAATTCTTCCGTCACCGTCAATATCGGTGCTGTAAAGCATAGGTATATTGGAATTATATCTTCTTGAAGTATCCTTGTCCAGATTTATGGAAAGAAGATTGTCGGAATAGCAGCTTAAAAGCTGTGTGCCGTAAACGTTATCTCCCTTAGAATAATCGATGTAAAGCAAAAAGTATCCTTCCTTGATCTTCTGCCTTGTAAGCCTCTGCACCGATGCCATATCGGAAGCAAGCTCGGCGGAGCTGAGCAGACCGAAGCGGCTTTCCTCCTCGTTTTCCTCCTGCCCCACAAGATAGGCTACATTGGTTTCCAGCGCAGGATCATAATGCACAAGAAACAGCTCCTCAAAGCCGTCATCATTTACATCATATCTGTCCATATAACTGTATGTGGTTTTATACAGCTCCTCAAGGCTGTTGCCGGAATAGGTCATTACACTTAAAGCGGTTTCCGACTGTCCCAAAAAGCTGCTGCTTATCATCATATTTATTCCGCCGCCGAAGTCGTAAAAGCTTATTCTCTCTATATCCGCTCCCGACAGTGCCCTGTCCGCAACGGAGACCCACTGCCCGTCCATAAGGTCCAGCAGGTTCATTCTTAAACCGCTGACGGTATCGGGATCGGGGGATTTTTCGCGGTAGAATACCGCCGCCTCGTCGGTAGGCTCCCCGTCCATATTGAACAGCACAAAGGGACTGCGGAACTCTCCCGATTTGGGATAGATAAGCTCCGACTGCTCCCCTATGCTGAGGGTAAGGGCGTTGTATATTTCCGTTTGGGTCTTGGTGAGCTTGGGGGGAGAAAGCATACCCTCCAAGGGCGCGTCAAAGGCGGCGCAGCCCGAAAGGCACACAAGAAGCGGCAAAAGAACCGCCGCTTTTGCAAGGGAGCTTTTCGCCTTATATCTCCAGATAGGTGCTGTTTTTTTCATTATCAGACTCGTTTTCGGTTGTATTTACATGGCTCTTGTCTCCGCAGTACAGTATAATGATAACTGCAAGTGCAATTACGGAAACTCCGAGCTGTGAAATAGGGTGCATTGTCATTTTACCTTCCATATATTTGCTGTCAACGATCAGCGCAATATAGCCCGAAAGGGAGGCGCAGAAAGACATGACCGCTGCCATTCCGCCGCATACAAAGAGCTTTCCTCTGGAATGCTTTGACTCGTTGCCCGAAAGAAATCTTCCCAAAGCAAGGAAAAACAGCACCGACAGGATATAGGACATAAGGAGGACAAGCTCGTCGCTTACTCTTACAATAATTGTATCCTGCATAAACAGAACAGCGGATTTAACGGTAAAGCTTATGGAAATAAGCAGCTGTAAATATCCCGCAGATACATTTACCGTCTTTTTGCTGAGCAAAACAAAGCCGATAATTGCGAACACCGCAAATATTACAGCTTCTCCCGCATAGTCAAGTGAAAGCTCAAAGCCGAACGCCAGATCGTAAAGCTTTAACGCTGCAGCCGCAACAAAGGAAAACCCCAAAACGCTTGTTTGCCTGGGTGAAAGGTGACTTGCCTTAATCCGAAAAGCTTCATGCTTTCTTTTCCTGTCGGAGACCGCTCCGATTATCAGGATAACCGCCGCCAAAGCAAACAGGATATACAGTCCGTAACAGGGGAGAAATCCTGCGTTGGTGTCGAAAAATCCCATTTCGCTGTAATCAACTACCACCAGAAGCTGAAATGCACGCAAAGCCAAGGCGGCGAGAGAAACGAGTATGGCAGTTATGGGAATCAGGTTCATTATTTTTTTCATGGCAATGTTTCCTTCTTTATTCCTTATTTTATTCTTTTTATTATTTTTACTGCTTTATGGCGATTTTTTCGGCATTTTAAGCAAAGTCCCCGGGGGAATAACCCCATTGTCGGACAAATATATTTTTAGCGTATAAGGTTTTTGGGGTAATCAATATATACATATTCACACTATATTATAATACATTCTTTGATATTAGTCAACTGTGGAAGGGGATTTTTTCACCTTGCGGCGGGCTTGTTTTTTCAAATGCTTTAGATTGTTCACTTTGCAGTGCGGCTGTTTTTATTTTTTTCAAACTGCTTTGAATGTTTTAGTTTTCATATCTTGCGGTGTGGTTTTTTTATTTGTCACTTCTGCTTTGAAGGGGTTTGTTTTTTAATATAACACAAAGATATGGTGAATTACAATGGCTTTTTTATTTTTTCAAACTGCTTTAAACACTTTTGTTTTTCGCCTTATTGTGTGGTCTTTTATTTTTCAAATTGCTTTGAATGTTGCCTTTTCTCACCTTGTGGAGTTGCTTTTTTTAATTTCTCAAATTGCTTTTATTTTTTTGTTTTTTCACCTGACAGTGGGGTTATCTTTAATTTTTCAAATTGCTTTGAATATCTGCCTTTCCCGCTTTACAGCGAGGTGTCCGCCTCCCGCGGGGCTTAGGGTGACAGGGAGCAAGCTTTGTTGGCGCCGCATCCTTGCGGCGCTTGGGGCTTGCTCCCGACGACATCCTGTCGTCCCAAAAAGGAGGGGACAACTGCAAACCCACCAAAGCGGGGAGTTTTCCCCCCTCCCCTTTAGGTTTCACCCTAAGAACCCTTTCCTTATCCCCTCCCCCTTTTCCCCGCTTTGGAAGTTGTGAGAGTGGAAAAGTTTTTTCATAGGGATTGGTGCTATCATTAAACCTGTGTTCCGCTTATTTTTGTTTTGTCGAAAACGGGCGGTTAGTGCTGTCATTAAAATTGTTGTGCTTTTGGATTATGCTTTGGGTTGCTATGCACTGAACTTGTTGTGCGAGTGGTAATGTTTTCGGGTTATGGGTGGGCTGCAATTCGCCTTTTTTTGGTGTGCTGCCCTTTTTCAACCTGTTGCACGAGTGGAAACGGTTTTTCTACTATGAAACAGTCACTTAATATTTGAAAAATAAACAAGGTTATTGAAATCGCAGTTTGAAAAATAAAAACAGCTGCACCGCAAGGTGAAAATATATTTGTTTTTTGAAAATCTTTAAAACAAAGGAGATAAAAAATGAAAAAATATATTATAATGACCGTGATCGCCGCCTGTCTGATAATGTTTTTGCCAAAACTGTTAAGCGGCGCATTTTCCGATTTCAGCGAGCCGAAAACCCAACAGGAATTTACCCTTACCCTTATTGAGTCCAATCAGGATATAACTATATCCGCAGAGGATTATCTTGTCGGCTGTCTTTTTGCCCAGATCGATGTTTCCTATCATCTTGAAGCCTTAAAGGCACAGGCGGCTGCGGCTTATACTTATGCTCTTCGGCTTTTGCTGGAGGGAAGGGAATTGTCGGACAGCACCGCTTACTGCCAGCCTTATTTCACTCCTGCCGATGCAAAGCAATATTACGGCGACAGCTATGAAAAATATCTTCCTGTCGTGAAGGAAGCGGCGGCTTACGGGGCGGAACACCCCATATATTATGAAAACAAGCCTATTTACAGCGTTTATCATTCCGTTTCAACAGGCGCCACCGCACGTCCCGAATATATATGGGGGCTTAATCTTCCCTATCTGGCAAGTAAAAGCTGCCCCGATGATATGAAGTACAAGGATCTGTACACCTCAAAGGAAATAACCGCCGACAGTATGCGGAGACTTCTGCTTTATTACGATCCGACCCTGCAAATGCCCCTTGACTATTCCCAATGGTTCACCAATATCAAAAGAAACGAAAACGGCTATGTTCAAACCATAGACATAGGCGGAAAAACCGTAAGCGGCGGAGAAGCGTGGAGAGCCTTGGAGCTTCGCTCAACCTCCTTTGACATAAGCTGGAACGGAACATTTTTTGAAATAGCCAACTACGGCTGCGGCCACGGCGCGGGTATGAGCCAATACAGTGCCAACGCTATGGCGAACAGGGGACAAACTGCTAAAGAAATCCTGGAGTATTTTTATGACGGGTGTACGGTGAAGTGATTTTGTTTATGCAGAATAGTTATCCAAAAATTCCTTCATAACTTCTAACGGATCATCTTTATCCCCCAATTTGATCTTAACATTGACTCTCCCCGTCATATTAAGACTGAATCTGTCCTTAAACAGATCGGAGCAAAAAGCCGCTTTTTCCAGATTAAGACTTTCGGTGTAGAAAAGAATATTGTCCCCGCTCTGCACTATCTCGTCAATTTTCGCTCCCTCAGCCTTGCTCCTCAGCATAGCGATCTTTATCAAAGTATACACCGATTTTGGAACATCGCCGTAGCGGTCGATAAGCTCGTCGGTAACATCAAGGGAATCCTGTTCGGTTTTTATGGAAGCGATTTTTCTGTAACAGGTAATGCGCTGCGCCGAGCTTGGCACATAGCTTTCGGGGATATAAGCGTCTACCTTTAAATCGATAAGGCAGGCCTTTTCCTCCTTTGGCTGCTCTCCGTTCCTTTCCTTCACCGCCTGATCCAGCAGCTTCAGATACATATCATAGCCCACCGCCGTCAGATGTCCCGACTGATGCGCACCCAATATAGAACCTGCTCCTCTTATTTCAAGATCCCGCATTGCAATTCTGAAGCCGCTGCCGAATTTCGTGAACTCCCGTATTGCTTCAAGTCTTTTTGTGGCTATCTCGGACAGCACCTTTCCCTTTTTGAAGGTAAAGTAAGCGAAGGCGCGGCGGTTGGTTCTGCCCACACGTCCCCTTAACTGGTGCAGCTGTGCAAGTCCCATATTTTCCGCACTCTCGATAATCAGTGTGTTGCAGTTTGGAACGTCAACTCCCGTTTCTATCAGGGTCGTGCAGACAAGAAGATTTATCTCCCCGTTAAGGAGCCTGCTCCACACTTCAAGAAGCTCGTCCTCCTCCATTTTTCCGTGAGCAATTCCGATCACCGCTTCGGGCACAAGCTCGTGAAGCTTAGCGGCACAGCTTACTATGCTTTCCACACGGTTGTGGATATAGTAAACCTGTCCGTTTCTCCTCAGCTCCTTGTTTATGGCGGCGGCAATAACGCCCCAGTCGTGCTCCGTTACAAAGGTGGTTATGGGCTGTCTGTCCTGAGGGGGAGTTTCCAGAACGCTCATATCTCTTATTCCCGTCATTGCCATATTAAGAGTTCGGGGAATAGGCGTAGCGGAAAGGGTCAGTATATCCACTCCCGAAAACATTTCTTTAAACCTTTCCTTATGGGCAACGCCGAATCTCTGCTCCTCGTCGATTATAACCAAGCCAAGATCCTTAAACTCCACGTCCTTTTGAACAAGGCGGTGAGTGCCTATTACTATATCAACCATGCCCTTTTTAAGCTGCTCCAGCACCTGCTTTTGCTCCTTGTGAGTAATAAAGCGGGACAGCAGGGCGATTTTTACGGGATAACCCTCGAAGCGTCTCAAAACCGTCTGATAATGTTGCCATGCAAGGACGGTGGTAGGACATAAAAGGGCGCACTGCTTTCCGTCCATAACGCATTTGAAAGCACCTCTTAAGGCGACCTCGGTTTTGCCGAAGCCCACGTCTCCGCAAAGAAGTCTGTCCATAGGCGCTTCTCTTTCCATATCCGACTTTATCTCGGCGGCGCAGCGCAGCTGGTCGTCGGTTTCCACATAGTTGAAGCGGTTTTCAAACTCCTCCTGATCCCTGTCGTCGGGAGAAAAGGCATAGCCCTTGCTTTTGAGCCGCTTTGCGTATAATTGGGTAAGCTCCTCCGCCATTTCCTTTGCCGCCGCCTTGGCTTTGGTTTTCGCCTTTTGCCATTGGTCGGTATGGAGCTTTGACAGCTTGACGGTGTTGGTGTCGGCGGAGCCTATATAGCGGGAAATAAGGTCAAGCTGGGTAACCGGCACATAAAGCACGTCCGTGCCCGCATACTGAATTTTTATATAATCCTTGTTGACCTTGCCGTCACGGATATTCTCGACGCCCTTGAAAACGCCGATGCCATAGGAATTGTGAACTACCAGTTCCCCCACGCCTATCTCGTCAAGAGAGTTGATGATCTCCGCCTTTTTCCGTTTGGGCGCAGCTTTTTTGACAGAGGTAACGGCGGTGTGGGAAAGGCAGACGTATTTCGCGTCGGGATAGTCAAAGCCCGAGGACAGCATACCCGAAAGAATGATGATCTTGTTTTTTAAAGGCTTGGAGGGATTTGTGAAATACTCGGCGGAAAAGCCGTCCTTTGTTAATTCCTCCGCTAAATTTTTCGCTCCCTTTTCCGTACCCGCAAAGAGGGAAATGCTGTAATTGTTTTCGATATAGTCGGAAAGCTGCTCCTTTAAAATCCCGTATTCGCCGCTCCAGAGAGAAACGGAGTTGGCGGCGACGGGAATGATATTGTCAAGGGAAAGTCCTCCCCCTCGTATGAAGTTATCCAGATAAAGCCTGAGCTTGGCGCCCAGCTTTTCCGCATACTCCCCCTTGGTAAGGCAGTAGCGGTCAAGCCCCTTGCACAGGCTGCCCTCCTCGAAAAGCAGCTTCAATTCCTCCGTATGCTGACTGAGAGCGGCGCGGAGGTTTTCATTACAGCCGCTGTTTTCGCAGATTATAACGGTTCTGACATAATCAAAAATGCTTGCAGCCTCGGGGCAGTAAAAGGGAAAATACTTATCCCCCATAATGGAAAGCCCGTCTTTAAGCCTGTTTAAATCTCGGCGGAGGTTTTTTGCCACCTTGTCTGCATTTTTCCCCTTTTGCTTTGAGATAAGTGCTTCTATTTTTTCGATAAGTTCATTTTTCTCAATAATCTGTTCCGTGTTTGGAGCGATCCTTATTTCCTCCACGTCCTCCGTTCTGCGCTGGGTATCGGTTTCAAAATATGCCATTTGGTCGATCTCATCACCCCAGAATTCCACACGTACGGGCTTTTCGGAGTTAACGGGAAAAATATCGAGAATAGAACCGCGCACAGAAATCTGTCCTCTGCTCTCCACTGCCTCAAAGCGTGAAAAGCCTGCAAAAATAAGCTTTTGCACAAGCTCGGTAAGGTTGTATTCGTCTCCTTTTTTCAGGGTGACAGAGTTTTCCTCCAATACCTTTTGCGGCAAAGTGAGCTGCACCGCCGAATCGGGGGAGCACACCGCCATAGGCACAAGCCCCTGCGACAGCTTATACAGCGCGTCGATCCTGCGGTAGGTATATTCTCCCGAAACCGCCTCGGTTTCTCCCAGAATCATATCCTTGGCAGGGAACAGCACAGCCCTTTCCGTGCCGCTGAGGGTGTTGATGTCCGAAACAAGCCTTGCTGCGTCCGCCTCGGATTTTGTGATAACAAGAACAGGTGCTTCTCCGCAAAGGGCAAGCCTTGACAGAAGATGCGCCTTGTGTATTCCCGCCAGACCTGTTACAAGGGAAGGACGCATGGGATTTTTCATAGCCTTTTCGGCTCTTGCATATTCGGGGATATTCTGTGCCAATTTCGTGAAGTATTCCATTTTTATGACCTCAATATATGTAGAGTTTTTGCTTTAACAACGACAACAGGGGGCTGTAAGACAACAGCCCCTATTCCAAAAAAATTGGAGGTAAATTTGATATTTGTTATATTGTATCACATTTACATAAAAAAATCAATACAGAATGTTGTCGCAAAAGGGCGGGACATAGTGAAAATACTTTTATGCACTTAATAACGGAAACAAAATATGATACAATATAAATCCATTTAAGGAGAAAAGAACTATGGACGCAGAAAAAAGAGAAGAACCCTATACTATTGATGATATTTACACCCTGCCCGACGGAAAGCGCAGAGCTGATTGACGGAAAGATCTATTTTATGTCCACACCGAGCTGGACACATCAGCAGATAGTGCATTTTTTGACAGAACTATAGGAAATTATATTGAGGATAACAGCGGAAAATGTGAAATTTACCCTGCTCCCTTTGCTGTATTTCTCAACAATGACAAAACAAACTATGTAGAACCCGATATTTCGGTTATTTGCGACACGTCAAAATTAGACAAAAAGGGCTGTCATGATGCGCCCGACTGGGTTATAGAAATAGTTTCCCCTTCAAGCAGGTCCATGGATTACTTTATAAAGGCTAATAAATATCATGATGCGGGAGTGAGGGAGTATTGGATAGTTGACTCTGAAGATAAATTGATTACGGTATATGGTTTTGACAATGAAATAACAGTGGAGCATTATAACTTCGGAGAGGAAGTCCCCGTGGGAATTTATGAGGGATTTTCAATAAAGCTTTCAATTTAGCACGATTTAGTGTTATAGTTATCGGCTATGGTTTTTTCATATTATAAATATAAAAGGGGCTGTCTTTAAGGGGCGTGCTGTATAGAAGTATTGCGTGGTCGAGCGAAAACGACCGATCACGCAATTTTCTATGAAATGTAATACCAAAGGCGGCTCGCCTTAGCGGGGTAGCAATGTAGAAGTGTTTCATACGTTTAAGACAAACGACGGGATTATGTGCACATCAAAACACATCCTTTGCAGCGTAATAGCTGTAAAGGATGTGTTTTTATTATAATAAGATAGGCTATGCACGTAGAGGGTTATGAAAAATAAACCGTGTAAATGCATTATCCCTAAAAATAAACAAATAATA
>CAZWRZ010000011.1:59969-90493 GCA_964636555.1 uncultured Ruminiclostridium sp. | reverse complement strand
AGTTGGCGGTAATTTGCTGATTTAAAAAGAATTTCAAAACCGACAAGATTTTAAAGATTTCCAGTACTAATCCCTTTTAAAACTGTGGGATTAGTACGAAAAACTGGGAAATTTTAAAATCTTGTACTATTAGGTACTTCTCGGCAAGCCGAGAAGTACACGCAGCAAGCTGCTCTAACTGAGTTCGGAGTTTTTGCTTGAAAAATTGGGCAAAAACTCCGAACTCAGTTGATTTTTGAAATTCGTGCTGTCAGAGCAGTTGTGCGAGTGGGAGCCCGCTTTTAGGGGTGTTGTGCTGATTTTTACGATTCTTTCGGGAACCTTGGCAAAAAATATAGGGACTGTTTTTACAGCCCTTTACATAATATTTAAAAAATCTCAAAAACAATCAATAATAACCAACTCGGGACGGTTATAAAACCTCGGAACAAGTGTGCTCTCTCTAGCCAATCCTCTGCTGACGATCATCACAGTGTCATTATCGCTGTACTCCCCTCCCGCGTACTTGGGAAACAGCCCCTGATCGGGAGCAAACAGTCCGTTAAGTACATAAGGTATCCGCCACTGTCCGCCGTGAGCGTGGCCGCAAAGCACCAAGTCAAACTCCCCCGAGGCGTAGTCCTCAAATAATTCGGGGTGGTGGGACATCAGCACCGTGAACTCCTCTTCCTCCGCCAGCCCCTTGACCTTGTCAAGCTGTTCCGAAAAAGGCAGGGTATCGTCTAAATTCAGCCTTGATACAGCGGGGTCGTCAATTCCGCAAACAGTAAGCTTTTTACCGCCAACCTCGATTTTTTCTGTTTCTCCCGACAGCCTTTTTATTCCGCAGCTGTCAACAAAAGCCATTTTCTCCGCAAAGGCGGTTTCGCCGCTCCAAAATTCGTGATTGCCCGTAACGTAAAAGCAGAGGTATTTTTCCGATATGCCCTTTAAAAACAGCTCAGTGTTTTTGTCGTCAAGCTCGTCGTCAAAAATATCTCCGCACAGCATCACAACGTCGGGTGCTTGGCTGTCCAAAGCGTCTGTCAGCGTTTTCTGCTCATTTTCGTAACGGCAGGAATGGAGATCGGTCACCAGTGCAATACGAACGGGGTTTTCAAGCTGTCCCGCCGAATCAATCTCATAATGCCGAATAAGCAGACGGCAGTCAAGCCCGGGGATTATCAGTATCAGCAGCAAACCGATCACCGCCAATAAAACTTTGCCCTTAACGGTATCTGTGATTTTTCGGCGTGACCGAGCCGATTCTTTTTTCTTAATGCTCATTTACCTTCTGTTTATATTTGTGTTTCGGATTTAGGTTTTCAAACCTTTTCCGATAATTTAACAAATGTTACTTCTTGTCGCTTGGCTTTTTGCCGTTTTTCTCTATATAATCCTCATCGATAATAACATTCTTTTCCGCCGCCTGACGTCTGCCGTAAATCAGCGAGGGGCTGACGGAGCTGTTTCTCATCAGCGCGTCCATTACATGCTTTGTCTTATGTGACAGAGGCATTCCGTCTGCGTCAAGGGGAAGGGCTTCCTCATCAAATCCGTCGTTTCGCTCAATATTGCTGAGTATTTTTGCGAAATCGTCCGCCGCGTCCGCTTCACTTTCTGTCTTTTCCTGTTTATCAAGAACGGGCATCTGAGCCACCGTGCGGTATGCTCCTGCCACCTTTGCCGCCTTGCTGGAAGAACTTTTCACTGCTTTTTCGGTTTCGGAATGCTCTGTTTTATCAACCTCTTTTTTGAGGGAATTAAGCTCCTCTTCTATCCGCTCCGCTCTGCCCCTGTTGTCCACCAAGGTGACAAAGTTATCCTTGTCCTTTTTGTCCTCCTCAAATTCAGGCAGCTTTATGCGGGGCGCTTGTGACTTGACAGGCTCCTCGGCGTGGAATTCAACGTCCGATCTCTGCTCCCACTGCCGTCTTACCTGTTCCGATCTTGAGTGATAGCTTTCGTCGGATTTTCTGCTATCGTCATTTCCGATCCTTGTTTCCGTTAGTCCGCTTTCGCTGTTTATTGCATTTGTTTCGGTTTTTCCGCTTTCTCTCAAGCTGCTGCCCGAAGCGTTAACGCTTAAAGCTTCTGCATTATCCGAACCGCTGCCGTATTCATCGGCTGAAGATCGGGGATTTTTTTGTCCTGCGTATTCGGGAACGGTATTTTCCTCTTTATTAGCGGAAAAAATCTCTTCGGAAGAATTCTTAACGGGGATATCTTCGACAAAAGTGTCTTTAACAAAAGCATCTTGGGCAAAGGCATCCTCAACGGGATACTCATCCAAATCGGGAAGTCTGGGGCGGTTAGCCTTCTGTGAGGGATTGCCTTCATTCCGGGAAACTCTCCCGGAAGTGACGGGCTGTCCGCCTTCCTCATTCTGACGGCGGACGCGCTCCTGTTCCGCCATTCGCAGAATAATTTCCTGCGGAGAGCTTGCGGCTCTCTGTTCTGCGGGCGCAGCGGAAGCATTGTTTTGAGTCGGCTTTGAAAAATCCTCTCCCACAAATACATCGGATTTAATGGGAATAACGGCTTCCTTTTCCGTCCTTGTGCTCTGAACGGGTATTTCGTGATAGCTGGTGGGGCTTGCCCCTCTTATTATTTTGGCAACGGGAGGAACGGGCTTTTCAGCGGCTTTTTTCTCCTCGCTGATAGGGGGAAGTCTTTCCTCTTGGTTAGAGGGCTTAAGCATACCCTGTTTTTCCAGCTCTCTGCGGTCAATGCGTGCAAACTGATAGGGCTTCACCTGCGCTCTTGTTCCGTCGGGACGTATCATTTCCTCCTGTACTGTGGCAAGCATATTCTGCTTAGCCCGTGACATCTTCTGGTTAGCCAGCTGCTCCGAGTATTCCACAAAATCGTCAAAATCCGAATCGGTGGCTCTTCCGCTGATAACGTTATTTCTCATAACATCAAAATTTCCCGACCATTCGGCAAAATCACGCTGGCTTATCTCAAAGTTCACCTTTTCCGCCATTTTGTGATACAGCTTTTCTGCCTTTTCGTTAAAGAGCAAAAGCTCCTTTTCGTCCAAGGGTTCGGGAGCGTCCGCCTCCATAAGCTCGCGGCAGGTGCTTCCGTCGCGACGGACGGTATCGCAGTAATCGGAGGTATAGCGTTCGTTTTTAAGGAAATATTCGCCGCACTTGGCGCACTTCTGCAAATATCCTCCCATATTTATCACAGTGTCTATTTCAAGATCGATCATCGCCTTAAAGCTGGAGGGCGCAAAAACGTTGTCGGGGATCTTCGTCAGGGATTTCAGTATAATTTTGGCAACGCTGTCGTTATGGGAAGGAAGGTAGTTTTTGATAACCGCAAAGGCGTCCATTGCCTCCCAGTCGGACATAGCCCCCTCTTCACGGGAAACATAAGGCTGGCTGTCGGCAAACTGCACGTCCTTAAACAAATTTTTAACGATCTCCTTTGAAACTCCGCCGTAGACAAAAGGCGCCCCTGCCGTTCTGCCGGGCTTGCACATTCTCACCGAGCCTATGTTTTCAAGGGAATAGCCCTGTTCGTTGGCGGCTACGCTGAACATCAGGTCGAAAAAGTTGAGCCGCACCGAAGCCTCATCGGGAGAACTGAGCTTGCCGCCGAAGATAAAGTCGATTTTCTTTTTTGCGTATTCCTGTATTTTTAAAATATTTATCCACTGATTTATTGCGCGGTGAGTGCGGTATTCCGTGAGCCGCTGAAAAATAGCGTTCTGAAAGGGATCCTCGCAGCCGATAAGGCTGTTCCAAAGAGCGGTAACGGTAATTTCTCCCTGACGGCAGATGTATTCTATCCAGCAGTCCACCACAATTTTGTCAAATACCGTTCTTATGTTGTTTTCCACATATCTGTGACATCCGATTATGGAATTTCTCAAAGCGACTATTCTGTCCAAGGGGTACTCGCCGCTTTTCATACATTCACGGCAAAGTCTGCTGCACTCCTCCAAAAACCGTGAAAAATCATACCTGCAAAAGCCCAGAAGATTTGAGGGTACATTCAGGGTATAGGTATCGTTGGAATTTTTTCCGGCAATATTCAGTGTGCAAGAAGTATTTAAACTCATATAAATCTCTTTTCAATCTGTATTTTTGCATAAGTGAAGCTTTTTCGGCTTTTTTGACTTTTTTGAAAATCACCGCCAAAATTAAACAACCGCTTTATTCCGCTGCTTCCGTTTCCTCTTCCGTCTTTTCCTCTGTTATTTCGGTAATTTCGGGGGCTGTGGTGCGGGAAGGTTTTTTGGTTTCCTCCGCCGTGGTAGTTTCCGCTGTCTCGTCGTCCGTTTTGGGAGCAAAAACCTCTTCCATAGTCAGAACCATTCCGTCAATGCTGAGCTTGTCGTTGCTTATCCATTTGGGATTTACATTGCGTTCATAGGCTGTAACAAGGACATTTCGGCAGCCGAAGGTGCGGCGGAAGGTGGCATAGGGGTATTCCACATCTTTAAACGCCTCCTCCACGTAATAGCTTGTTACAGTGTGATCCTCCTTGTGCTCCACATAGTACACAAGGCGGTATTTTCCGTCCTCCGTCAAAAGGTAGTCGGAACTTCTGGTGGAAAAATCTATATCCTGACTTTCATCTGTCAAAAGATCGGTAGCCACAAATCTCAGGGAAATGCCGAAGTAGGAGGACATAACACTGTACGCCAAGCCCCCTGCCACAAACATTATAAGCAGCAGTGTTCCCATAACGGTTTTGCAGGATTCTCCCACTCCGCAGGACAGGAATATGACTGCCCCCACGGCTACGGGCGGGATAATGATGTACCACTGACCGAAGCTGACTATCATCAGCACAAGAGCTTCCAGAGGGATTATCAGTGCGCTTATTACCGTGGGTATCTGCTTTCGGGTAAAAAACATAAGCACGCCGAAAATAAAGTTGACAAACACGTACAGCACCATCATAGCACTGAAATTTTCCGTTTCAAGATAGCTGTCAAAGGCTCTCAGCACAATTTTGCCCAAAAAATATACATATATAAAAGACAGGAAGGATATTCCCAAAAGAAACCACTTGTTTTTCAAGAATTTCAATAATTTCTCCATCTATTACTCCTTTTCTTGTTCTATTTCTGAGAAACATATATATGATTTTATTTTACACTATTATGGAGATAATTGCAAGTATTTGAGGAATATTTTTTAGATGCGCTTATGTAAGCCGTTAGGAATTTGACTATTTTGTTATATTGTGGTACAATAAGAATAATGGAGGTGAAGCATAATGAAAATCAAAAAGAAAGCCGCCATGGCAGCGGCGGTATTTGCGGCAGCAATGAATTTGACCGCCTGCGCTTACGGACCTCCCATGGAAAAGCAGGATGCTCCGCAAACACAGGGACAGCTCTCCGACTTAGCGGATAATCAGAATGCCGATACAGAAGTTCGGGACGCATAATGATCTGAGGAGGGTACTGTAAAAAATGAGCG
This sequence comes from uncultured Ruminiclostridium sp., assembly GCA_964636555.1. Lineage (GTDB taxonomy): Bacteria > Bacillota > Clostridia > Oscillospirales > Ruminococcaceae > Ruminiclostridium_E. Next base: position 85,070 of record CAZWRZ010000011.1, on the reverse strand, counting down.
GCGCAATAAAAACCGAGCAGATGAAACAGCTTGCCGAATACAGACGTACTCTATGGCAGGAGCCCAAGCTTAAATTTTTGTTTTTGGAACTGACTTTGCGGTGCAACGAACGCTGTATTCACTGCGGAAGCCGCTGCGGTGATGTCAAAAGCCAAGAGCTGACGTTAATGCAGTACAAAAATTTTCTTGATAAGATAAAGTGTGATTTCGGCACACAGGATCTGCAGCTTTGCATAACAGGCGGTGAACCCTTACTGCGGAAGGATTTTTTCGACATAATGGACTATGCGCATTCGCTGGGTTTCCGGTGGGGAATGACCTCCAACGGCACCCTTATTGATGATGAAATTGCAGCAAGGCTTGAAGAGTGCGGAATGGGTACGGTTTCAATAAGTCTTGACGGAATGAAAAGCTCCCACGACAGCTTTAGGCAAACCCCGGGCGGCTGGGAAGCGGCAATGTGCGGTGTCGATTCGCTCATTAACAGAAATGCGTTCAAGCACATACAAATAACCACTGTGGTACATAAGGGAAATATTGACGAGCTTGACGAGCTGTACGATTATCTTTGCGGAGTTGATATCGACTCATGGCGCATTGTAACTATCGAACCCATAGGCAGGGCGCTGGACGCAGGTCTGACCCTTGCTCCCGAGGATTACAGGCGGGTATTTGATTTTATCCGCAGCAAAAGGCAGGAGGGTATGCCTGTACTTTACGGCTGCACCCATTATTTAGGGCTTGATTATGAGCGGGAAGTGCGCGACTGTTATTTCCTCTGCAATGCGGGCATTTATTCGGCGGGCATACGCACAAACGGAGATATCGGCGCTTGTCTTGATATAGAAATGCGCCCTTCGCTTTTGGAGGGAAACATTCTTAAGGACGATTTTACACTGATTTGGAAAAACGGCTTTAAAGTCTACCGCTCGGATTATTATAAGGAAAGCGAAAAATGTTCCTCCTGCGGTCAGCGTGAATTTTGCGGAGGCGGTTCTTTCCATAGCTGGGATTTTGATAAAAATGAACAGCGTGTTTGCTTTAAAGGGATATTGTTTGAATAAGGGGGCTAAGAAAAAGGCAGCCCCTTTTTGTTTTTTCGGTTTTCTGTGTGAAAAACAAATTATCCTTGAAAGAGACACAAATTGCGCAACTTCTCCAAAAGCACCGTAAAAATCAGCACAACGCTCCTAAAAGCGGGCTCCCAACAGCACAACTTTTCTGACAGCACGAATTTCAAAAATCAACTGAGTTCGGTTTTTTTGCCCAATTTTTCAAGCAAAAAAGCCGAACTCAGTTAGATAGACAAGATTTAAAATCGCCCAGTTTTTCAAGCGATTTTAAATCTTGTCGGTTTTGAAATTCTTTTTAAATCAGTAAATTACCGCCAATTTTCCTTGAAAGCGGTGCGAAATCAGCACAACTTTCCTGAAAGGATCACAAGTCGCACAATTTCTCTAAAAGCATCGTAAAAATCAACACAACGCCCATAAAAACAGGCTCCCGCTCACACAACTTTCCTGAAAGAACCACAAATCGCACAGCTTTTCTAAAAGCACCGTAAAAATTATCACAACTTTCTTGAAAGAGCCATAAAATCTGCACTAAGTTTCCATAAAGCAAATCATTATTTAACTTGCCAATCAATTTCACCAACACCCTTACTCTTCAAAAACTCATTGGCTTTAGAGAAATGCTTACACCCGAAAAATCCGTTGTAAGCGGAAAGAGGGCTTGGGTGAGCTGCGGTAAGTATCAGATGATTCGGATTATTTATCAGCTTGGTTTTCTCCCTTGCATTTGCGCCCCAAAGTATGTACACCACAGGCTGCGGTTTTTCATTGACCTTCCTTATAATAGCATCGGTAAGCTGTTCCCAGCCCTTTCCTCTGTGGCTGTTGGCTTGTCCTCTGCGGACGGTGAGGGCGTTGTTAAGCAGCAGTACCCCCTGTTTTGCCCACGAGGTCAGCTCTCCGTGGGAAGCGGGCGGGATACCCAGATCGCTTTGCAGCTCCTTGTAAATATTCTGGAGAGAAGGGGGAATGGGAGTTCCCTTTTTTACTGAAAAGGCAAGTCCGTGAGCCTGTCCCGGCTCGTGATAGGGATCCTGCCCTATTATAACCGCCTTTAAGCCGTCGTAATCCGCATACTTAAGAGAATTGAAAATGTCGTTCATATCGGGATAAACGGTATAGCTGCGGTATTCGGATTTCAGGAATTCGCGGAGCTTTAAATAATACTCCTTTTCAAATTCCTCCTTTAAAATTCCGTCCCAGCTGTTGCCTATATTAACCATTCTGCATTTCCTCGCTGATGTTATTTTCCGTAATCAAAACCATACCGTTCGGTTTGTTGAAATTAAAGGGATTTATGCCATTTCTGAAACAGGTTTCGATGAGATATCCGCAAATTGCCGACAAAATCAGCACCGCAATAATGCATAACACTGCAACACCAACGGAAACGGTGCGCTTTTGCTTGGTTTTCCTGCCTTTTTTGCCCTCCTCGGCATTATTGACGTTCTGCTGATAGGGCTGAGGATACGGAGCGGGGAAGGGTGCCTGAGGATAGCCTCCGCCGTAAGGTGCGTAATAGCCGTTCTGAGGATAGCCGTTATAGGGCATATTGGGATTTCCGCCGCCGTACTGAGGATTTGCCCCTGCCTGATAATTGTTGTTTTGTGCATTACTGCCCTGAGCATTGGTGTTTTGGGGAATTTCGCCTTGCTGTAAATACTCGCTGTTTTCGTTGTTCATTTTGTTGTCCTCGCCTTCAAAGTCCTCCCGTGCTGCGCTTTCGGGAACTGTTGTTTCATCTTCTCCGTTTTCCTCGGAGCTTTTGCCGTATTTGCTCAGAATATCGTCAATTTCGTCATTTTTATCCTCGGTATTGATATCGGAAACGGTTACATCGGGGAAGATGTTTTCTTCTGCCGTATCGTCCGTATTGGCAGCTCCGCATATACCGCAGAATTTGTTCAATTCCGATATTTCCGCGCCGCATGATTTACATTTCATATTTTTCTTTCCTTTCAAAATTATGTACTTTAGCTTTGGCTAAAATCCGCATCGTTTCTTGCATAGTCAAATAAATACTGCTGAGCGATTCCCGCATATTCTCCCATACATTCGGGGTAGCCGTCGGGATAATAGTGGGCGTTTATCCTCTTTATCCAAACGTCCTTGGGAACGGCAGCCAGCCTGTGAAGCCCGAACAGCAGAACGCAGTCCGCTACCTTGTCGCCCACTCCCTTTATGACTTTCAGCGCTTCTCTCGCCTCGTCATCGGGGAGCTTCTGTATTTTCTCAAAGTCTACCTCTCCGCTGTTCACTTTTTTCACTGCGTCTACAATATACTTTGCCCTGAAGCCTGCCCTCAAAGGTGCAAGATCTTCTTCGGAAAGGTCTTTCATAGCCTTTGCCGTGGGAAAAGCGTAACCGCAGACGATCTTTTCTCCGAAGTTTTCGCAGAGGCGGTCGATTATTCCGGCTATACGCTTGATATTGTTATTCTGGGAAATAATAAAGCTTATCAGCGTTTCAAAGGGTGCCTGCCTGAGCACTCTGATTTTTCTGCCCTCGCAGGCGAGCTTCAGGGTTTCGTCAAGGCAGAAACGCTCTATCAGCTTATCATAGTCCAGCTCGAAATCAAAGTAGCTTTTCCAGAAGGGCAGGTCTTTTTCCTCGGTATCTATTTCTATACCGTCCTCTAACTGCCTGAGCCTGACAAATCTGTTTTCGGCAATTCCCTCGAAGGTATTATTGCCCGTTTCTTTAAATCTGAAACATTGTCCGCAGAATAAGGTCTGTTTTAAATCCAGACAGCCGCATTTTATTTCATATTTCATAATTTTTTAATTTTTCTTTCATTTTACTCTTGATTATTTGTTAATATTATAATACAATAATAAAGAAAAGACAACAAAAAACCTTAAATTTTTTTTGGAGGAAATCAAAAAAATGCGTGAAAGTATTTTGACAATTCCCGTAAACGACGTTTTCGGTCCCCGTGACGGCTGTCCGATCTGCCGATTGAGGGACGGGATCGAGCAGCATATAAGCGAGTACATAATGGGAGCTGCCATGATGGAGCCCGACGTAAGGATCGAGACCAACAAGCTGGGCTTCTGCCATACCCATTACAACCTCCTTTTGCAGCAGAACAACCGCCTTTCTCTCGGCTTAATGCTCAGCACTCATCTTGCGGAAAAGGAAAAGGAGCTGTTCGGCTCAAAGCTGCCCTTTATAAAGGGAAAAAAGACCGAGCAGGCAGGAACCACCTGTTTCGTGTGCGAAAAGGTAAATTGGGGAATCGAGCATACTCTTGAAACGGTTTTTCAGATGTATGTCAAGGATCCTGCATTCAAACAGCTTTTCAAGCGTCAGGAATATATCTGCCTTCCTCACTATAAGCTGCTTTTGTCCAAGGGAAGCACAAGCATGTCAAAGGGAGATTTTGCAAGCTTCAAAAAGGATCTGGAGGAGCTTACCGACAGCTATATGAAACAGCTTACCGCCGACGTAGAGCAGTTCAACCAAAGCTTTGACTACCGCAACGCAGGCTCGCTGCATAACGAAGACATGGAGCATGTAAGAACGTCTGTTCAGAGAGCGATAAAGTTTTTAACCGGACGCGAACCGATAGAAAAATAAAAATTTTCCGAAAGCTGAAACTTTTTTAAAGTTTCGTAAGACTACATAATAATAGAGCATAATATCTGATTTAACCAAAAGAAAGGAATATAAAAAATGATGAATTTATTAGCTGATGTAAATGTAAATACAGGAATCGGCATGAGCGCCACACCCTTTATTATTGCGGGTGTAGTTCTGGTGGTATGCGTTGTTATCGCTCTGGTGGTTTCCACAATGGCAAAGAAGAAAAAAGAGGCGGAAAAGGCTGCAAGAAAGGCGGCTAAGGCTGCTCAGAAGAAGGAGCAGGGCAGCGATCCTCAGAATAAATAACCTATGAGAGTGACTGCGGCAGGGAATGCGTTTGTGCGTTCCCTGTTGTGATATGTGCTAAGAACCTGTCTTCACAAGATATTGCACGCGTCTTTTCGGCAAATTTTGCCGATGACTGCGTCAAAAATCCTTGAAATACGTCAAGTATTCCTGCGGATTTTTTTCTTGTCCTCGACAAAATTTGCTCGACAATCCACGCACAAATCTTGTGAAGACAGGTTCTAAAATCTTTTATGGGGGAGAACAAAAAACTATGGTTTTTTTAGTAAATACCAATCAGATGACAGACGCGGAGGCTCTTTCCGAGGAAAACGGCGTAACAAGAGCAAAGCTGATGCAGAATGCGGCAAAGGGCTGTTTTGATTTTATCAGGGAACGCTTTGAAAATTACAGGAACATGTCCTTTGTGCTGATATGCGGCTCCGGCAACAACGGCGGCGACGGCGTGGAGCTTGCTTTCCTTCTTACCGAGGCAGGCGTTAAGGCTAACGTTATAATCACCGATAAAATGCCCGATACCGATGTGGCAAAGGCTTGTATCAAAAACCACAAAGTTGCCCTCAAGGGAATAACCTTGAATAAACATCCCGACAGAGCGGCTGCTGCTTTGAAAAAGGCGGACGTAATAATAGACTGCGTTTTCGGCACGGGCTTTCACGGCGATCTGCCCAAGGAAATAGCCGATCTTTTTACCTTCACGGGAAAATGCAAAGGCTTTAAGATCTCGGTAGATATCCCCAGCGGAGTAAGCGGAAACAGCGGCAGCATTGCAAAGGGCAGCTTCAAGCCCGATGTTACCCTTGTTATGGCTGCGGTCAAGACAGGTATGCTGAATTACCCCTGCAGAGATTTCTGCGGCGAGATAAAGGTGATTCACATCGGCATAACCTCCGACTGCTACAAGGAATTTGACGGAGTATTCACACCCAGGGATATCACAAGACTGCTTCCCAAAAGAAGTGAAAGCGCTCACAAGGGCACCTTCGGCAAGGTTCTCAATGTGGCGGGAAGCAAGCGTTACCGCGGAGCGGCGGTTTTGTCCTCCCGTGCGGCTCTCCGTGCAGGAGCAGGGCTTGTTACCCTTGCTTCCGTAGATGATGTGACAAATGCGGCTGCGGCAAGTCTTCCCGAATGTGTTTTCCTTAACCTTCCAGAAAACAAGGAAGGCTTTATCAGCGCAGACGCCATTACCCTTGAAAAGAAAACCACAAAAGCTGCCGCAAAGACCATAAGCAGTGACGTAAAGGCGTTTTCTCTCCTTGAAGAAGAAGCGGAAAAGGCAAGCGCCATAACCATAGGCTGCGGTATGGGAAACAGCGAAAATACCCTTGAAATTGTTTCCTTCCTGTTAAAAAAAGGAAATTGTCCTGTTATTTTGGACGCAGACGGAATAAATTGTCTTAACGGCAATATAAATGTCTTGAAGGACAACAACCGCCCCATTATTATTACTCCTCACCCGGGAGAGCTTGCAAGGCTGATGAAAACCACTCCCGCCACTCTTCAGGCTAACCGTCTGAACATAGCCCGTATCTTTGCCATAGAGTACCATGTGATTCTGGTTCTTAAGGGACAGAACACCATAATTGCCGCCCCCAACGGAAAGGCATATATCAACACAAGCGGCAGCAACGCCCTTGCAAAGGCAGGCAGCGGCGACGTGCTTACGGGAATTATCGGCGCATTGGCGGCGCAGGGCCTTGAACCCTTCCAAGCGGCAGTTCTCGGCGCATATCTTCACGGCAAGTCTGCCGATCTGCTGGTTGAAAGCGGCATAAATCCCGCCTCTCTGCTGGCAAGCGAGGTCGCCGACGGGTTAAGGCTTTTTAAGAAGGACTGACAGCATTTGCCGTCAGGGCTTGGCGTAGTTAATAAAAGGGCGGTAAATATATTTGTCCTTGGAGGACATTTATGAAATCGTTTCAAAAGGCGATACAATCCGCAATTATTTCATTCTGCGCATTGGTGCTTGCCGCCTGCGGCAGCAACGGCGGAATCCTTGCACCGAAGCCCCCCGATCTGAACAAGCTGTTTACTCTCACCGCCAGCATTACCCAAGGGGAGCAAAGCTATAACCTCCAGCTTGACCGAACCGACGTAGGAAAATGGAAAGTCACCTTCTCCGAGCCCTATCAGCTCCAAGGCGTAAGCTTTTCTTATTCAAAGGAAGGCGTTTCCGCCTATTATGACGGACTTTCCGCCGATTCACTCACCGATGATTTTTCCTCTTCCTTTATTGCCGTTATGGTAAGGTCTCTTGAATCGGCGGTACAGGACGGGAACGGCACTATGAGGTACAACGAAAACGGCTTTACCGTGCAGTCGGGGGAATGTGTTTTGTCATTTCCCAAAAACGGCGATAAGCCCAATAAGTTTGAGATTGCCAAGGAGAAGATACACGGCGAGATCACGGATTTTCGGTTTAACGGAGATCCGGTTTCGGGCGGGGCTGATGTTGTGCTTGTGGAGTGAGAAAATTTATTTAGGGACTGTTTTTTTACAGCCCCTTTATTTTTTATGCCCCAAGAAACACACTGCTGATTTTTACACCGCTAATAACTCTTTATCTTCCAAAATAAGTGCACTTTCACGAAAAAAATCTGCTCATTCACGCCAAGCCCCTTTGTTTTTATAAAAAATAATGGTAATATGGACAAACACGGCAAAAGTATAGCAAAATATGTGATATACAAGGAGCGGATTATAATGAAAATGATTTTTAAAAAGGCTGCGGCAGCAATTCCCGTGCTGGCGGCTGCGGTGACCCTGATCGCACTTGATGCGCCGAAAAGTATCAATGCGGCATCCGAAACGGTTTCGGGCGGGCATTCGCATAGCGTGTGCGGCAATTTGGAGCATGAGGGCTGCACTCATGAAAATATTGAGTTTGAACCCTTTCCCGAAAATGCTGAGCTTATACAAGAGAAAAGCTATTATTTGACGAAAGATATCGTGTTAGATGAACAAAAAAGAATTTTTATTCAGAAAGGAACTACAAATATTTGCCTTAACGGATATTCCATAAAAAAAGAAGGCGGTCAGATCATTGACATAAACAGTATACAAGGTCAGGGTGCAGTGCTGAATATCTGCGACTGCGACAGCAGAAAAGTATCAGGCAAAATTTTAAACACATCAGATGACAGCGAATACGCCTGTATCAGCGTCATAGACCAATCCGAATTCAATTTATACGGCGGCATCGTAGACGGCGGCGCAAACGGAATGGGAATAGAGGTCGAAAAAATTTCTGACGGAGTAAGTCAGGGCGGCTCCGCAAATATTTACGGCGGCACGGTGCAGACTCAGTATAATTGCGCCTTATGGATTGATGACTCTGATACTTTCCTTTTCGTTTTTGGCGGGAAAATCAAATCTAATGGCTATTACGCCGTAGTTGTAACCGGCGAAAGAAGCAATGTTTCGATTTGCGGCGGAGAAGTAATCGGAAGTGCAGCGGACTGTGAAACGATTTATATTTGCGGCGAAGAAGCTGCTGTTACCATAAACGGCGGTTCGGTTACAGGCGAGAATTATGGGGCTGCTTACTGCGTATATGGCACCTTGAATATTACAGACGGCGAGGTAAAGTCGGAAAGCTATAAAGGAAGCACTATTTACAATGAGGATACTCTTGTTTTGTCCGGCGGAACTGTCTCTTGCAGCGGGTATTACGGCATCACTAATTTTGGAGGCGGCAAAACAACTATAAGCGGCGGCGAATTAAAATCCGATGGCTCGGCAATAAACAATCTTGCTAACAGCGAAGTAGAAATAGAGGGTGGAGATATTAGCTCCGAAGATTATTCGGGAATATACAATGAAGGCAGTGCTTGCCGCGGCATTGGTTAAGCGCAGAAAAAAATAAAGATGTGCTTATATTAAAAGAGAGGAAATTATAATAAAAGGGACTGCATTTTCAGCAGTCCCTTTTTATAACTGTCTTTTTCTTTATTGCTCCTAAATCTTCTCTACCTTCGCAAAGTTAGCCATGATCTTCTTAGTGCCCTTAGTATCAAAGGCAATTTCAAGCAATGTATCATTTCCCATTGGCTTTGCGTCAAGCACTGTGCCTTCACCGAACACCTTATGCTTTATCCTGTCACCCGCTTCAAAGATTTCCGTGTGTGCAGCAGCCAGCTTTTGCACGATCTTCTCCCTCTGTGCATGGCGCGCCTCCTGCTGCAAATAGCCAGGTTTCTTCTGCGGTTTGGCAGTCTGCACGGGAGCGGTGTGCAGTGTGTGATCGGTAAGCTCAATGTCGTTATGCGGAATTTCACCGATAAACCTCGAAAGCTTGTTGCGCTGTGTCTGACCGTAAATCAGGCGCTGTTTTGTATGTGTCACATACAGCTTTTTCTTTGCTCTTGTGATAGCCACATAGGCTAATCTTCTTTCCTCCTCGATCTCTATCGAGTCAAGCTGTGAACGGTAGGAAGGGAAGATATTTTCCTCAGCGCCTACTATGAAAACATTGTTGAATTCCAAGCCCTTTGCGCCGTGCATGGTCATCAGGACTACTCTGTCCTCCTCAGCTTCGTAGCTGTCCATATCCGTTATAAGGGCAATATTCTCCAGATAGTCGGAAAGGGAGTGTTCCTCGTTTTCCTCCATAAAGGTGATAACGCCCGACTTAAGTTCGTTGATATTTTCCAGTCTGCCCAGTCCCTCATCGCCCTGCGTCAGCAGCATATCCTTATATCCCGTGGCAGCCATAACATCGTCAATAAGGTTATCCAGCGGTCTGTCAGGATCCTGCCCCAATTCCCTGAACATATTTCCCAACGGTACAAGCGTCTTGCTCTTCTTGGAGATGGAAACAAACTCCTCCGCCCTCTGCATTACTTCCACAGGAGAAATGCCCAGACCGTCGGCTATTCTGAACACCTCAGTCTGTGACGCGTCGCCTATTCCGCGCTTAGGCTCGTTTATGATTCTTTGCAGCCTTACTGTATCGTAATTATTGTTGATAACGCTTAAATAAGCGATAATATCTTTGATTTCCTTGCGGTCGTAGAACTTTGTTCCGCCTATAATGCGGTAGGGCACTCCGCTTTTTGACAGTGACAATTCCACCGAACGGGACATTGCGTTGCTGCGGTACAAGACTGCGTTGTTTTTAAAGCTTTCTCCCTGTTCCTTTAAATCCATAATGGTATTGGCAATAAAGTTGGATTCTTCAATTTCGCTTTGAAGAAGATGAAGCTGAATTTTATCGCCCTCTCCCAGATCACTCCAAAGATTTTTTCCCTTTCTTTGGGTGTTGTTTTTTATCACCGCATTGGCGGCGTCCAGAATGGTTTCGGTGGAACGGTAATTCTGTTCCAGCTTTATAACTCTTGCGCTGAACTGTTTTTCAAAGCTGAGTATATTCTCAATGGTTGCTCCTCTGAAACGGTAAATACTCTGATCCTCGTCGCCTACTACGCACAGATTTCCCGAACCTTCGGCAAGGAGTGAGATCAGCCTGAACTGCGCCATGTTGGTATCCTGATACTCGTCCACCATTATGTAGTCAAAGCTTTTCTGCCACCGCTCCAACACCTCGGGAACCCTTTCTAAAAGCTCCACCGTTTTCATGATTATATCGTCAAAGTCAAGTGCATTGGCTGCCTTTAAACGTCTCTGATATTCTCCATAGATCTCCTTTGCCCTTTCCAGCTTAAAGTCCACCCGTCCCTCGTCATTGTAAACGGGGAAACGGTCGGGGGGCAGCAGCTTGTCCTTTGCGTGGCTGATATGCGATTGAAATTCCTTTGGAGAAAAGGCTTTGTCCGAAACCTGCAAGGCTTTCATAACGTCCTTGATAACTCTCAGGCTGTCGTCCTGATCGTATATCGTAAAGGAATTTTTGTAGCCTATCGCTTCAATGCCTCTTCTCAGAATGCGCACGCAAGCGGAATGGAAAGTGCCTGCAAACACATCTCCGCCGTTGCTTACATTCATATTCTGCAAGCGCTCCTTAAGCTCTCCCGCCGCCTTATTGGTAAAGGTGACCGCCAATATTTTCCACGGAGTAGCCCTTTCATAACCCAAGAGCCTTGACAGCCTCTGGGCGTTTTCGGGGCTCACTTCCTCGTTTCCCTCTGCAAAGCTTTTTAAAAACTCCTCGTCATCGGGGCTTATATCTCTGTCAAATTCGGTGTTGTAACTGCTGCCGAAAAGTATCATATTGGCAATGCGGTTGCACAAAACGGTGGTTTTTCCGCTTCCTGCTCCTGCTATTATAAGCACTGCGCCCTTGGTCTGATAAATGGCTTTTCTCTGCTGTTCGTTGGTACGGCTGAAAAATCTGTCTATGCACTGTTTTTTTATTTCTGTGTAGTTTGTCATGTTTTCCTCTCAAGAAAGTCGGCGGTAATTTACTGATTTAAAAAGAATTTCAAAATTCACCAAAAAGATAATCCATTCCGCTCCATTTCATACCGCTCCATTCCTTATCTTTTTGGGAATCAGTCGGAATTTTCGTTGAAAATTCCTCCTTTTTTGAAATTCGTGCTGTCAAGAATCTTGTGGTAATTTTTCACCGCTCTTAGATGTGTTGTATTGAATTTATTCAACAATAAAACTGTATCTATCAGTTTCCGTTATTCGTGTTTCCGCCTTCTAACGCAATAAAAGGATTAACACCGTCGCTTACCACCTGAGGCAGCTTTCCGTCCCACTTTTCGATCTGGAAGTAATCGATATAGTTGGGGGATCTCTGGAGCTGCTCCTGAATAGCCTTGATCGCATCTGCTTCCGCTTCTGCGGCTATGCGCTTGGATTTTGCTTCCGCTTCGGCGGCAATTACTACCTGCTTGGCTTCCTCTTCTTTTTCCTTGGTTTTGTTTTCCATTTTCAAAGCGTCCTGCTCTGCAATTACCTTTGCCTGTATAGAAGCCTCAAAGGCTTCATCAAAGTTGAGGTTTTCTATTGCAAAGGCGGTAACGATAATTCCGTCTTTTGCAAGTATTTCTGTAAGAGAATTCTGAATTTCGTTGGTAACATCTGCTCTTGACTGTACAAGCTGTTCAGCCTTTACCTTGCCTATTGCGTCCTTGGCTATTTTCTGAACGTTGGGCACAAGAAGTCTTGCCTCTACATTGCTGATACCGATGTTTCTGATAATATCGCTGAGCTTGCTGCTGTCATAGCAGTAGTTGAGCTTCAGCTGAAGAGAGTTTACCGACTGTGTGTCGCTGGTGTAGGCGTCGGTGGAAACCGAATATATATGCTCTCTTATATCCACCTGCTCCACTTCCTCAATAAATGGAATGTGAATGTTTAAGCCCGCAGTAAGGTTGTCCTGTACGATTTTTCCGAAACGGTACCTGACGCCGATATAGCCCTCATTTACGATAGAAAATGCGTTTAATACAACTATCAGCAATACCGCAATAATAACGATAACAAGCGCAATTTTTCCGTGTCCCTTGCCCTCGGACTTTTTGTCGGTATTGGTGGTAAACTTGATCTCTGCCATTTTTCTTTTTTTCCTTTCTTTTATCTGTGAAAAATATTATTGTTTTTCATTAACGGTCTGCCATATAAAGCCTTTGATTTCTTCGTATACATACTTATAATAATGCAGTCCGTCGTCTGTACCCTTTCCTGCTGCCAATATATCATAGACCGCACTGTATGTATCGATATACCCCACATTGTCGTTTAATTTAGGCACAATAGCCTCGTTGAAACAGCGGACATATTCATTTCTCACATTGTAGTTATATTCCTTCGCCTTTTCGTCATTTACAGGACTTATGGAGCAAAAGTATATCTTTGCGCCTCTGCTCTCCCAATACTCCGCCTTCTTGTTTATCCAATCAGCGTACAGTGAAGAATATCTCTCCGCAAATTGGTCTAACGTTTCGCCGCTCAATGGTTCGCAGCCGTTGATGCCCATATTGATTACTATTGCTGCGCCGTTTACCGCCTGTTCATCAATATCCTTTTCATGTTCAACCATCCATTTGTAGCCCACACCGCCCGAACAAATAACGTAATCGCTGCCCATAGATCCTATAATACAGCCGTCGTCATTCTCCTCCAGCCCGCACACTAAGGTTGCCAGATTATAGACTCTGGAGTCTCCTACCAAAACAACCCTTGTACCCAAATCCCCGTTTGGAAGATTGCCTTCTTCGAGGCCGCCGTCTGTGCCGATCTCTGTTTCTTCCGCGGTTGTAATTTCACCCTCGTTTTGTCCGGAACCTTCCGTCAGAATAACAGAGGCGGGTATGGACTGATCGCATGCGGTCAGGGACAGCATCAAAAAAGCTGTAAGAAAGCATTTAACTCTTCGCAGATTGCCCCTGCACAGCAAGGAAAACTTACTCATAAGTTCTGCTCCTTTCTGTTGTTAAAAAGGTTTACTTCTTGCTTCCCATAAGCTCCGAATAGCTGTCCTTGATCTCAACCTTGCCGATTTCAACATTTTGGGAAACCGCCGAGGCGTTTTTAACTGCATGTGACAGCATAAGCTTGATTCTGTTGACCTGATTTACCTCCGATGCACCGGGGTCGTAATCCACGGCTATAATATTGGAAAGGGGATTCCTTCTTCTCAGCTCTCCGATAACGCCCTTTCCCGTTACATGGTTGGGAAGGCATGCAAAGGGCTGCATACAAATGATATTGTTGACCCCGCTGTGCATGAGCTCAACCATTTCGGCGGTAAGGAACCAGCCCTCTCCCGCAATGTTGCCTGTTGAAACGATTCCGTCAACCAATTTTCTCATTTCGGAAATTCTCATGGGACTGCCGAACTTGGTGTCCTTGATCGCCTCTAAGTAAGGCTTTTGCAGATGCTCCAAAAATCCTATAAGCTTATTCATAAAGAAATAGCGTGAGTTTGAAACGGTCAAAAGCTCCTTTCGCGAATTGGCGTGATCCATAATGAAGTAGATAAAGCCCATTAAATCGGGAACCACGGCTTCTGCGCCTTCCGATTCCACCAGATCGATGACAAAGTTGTTTGCGGCAGGGTGATATTTTACCATTATCTCGCCCACGATGCCGACTCTGGGCTTTTCAATATCGTGAACGGGCAGCTCGTCAAATTCCTTGACGATTTGCTTGATGTTTTTCTTGAAAAGACTGCCGCTAAGGCTCTTCAAATCGTTTCTGAGCTTTTCATTCCATTTTTCGTACAGCTTGTTGGCACTGCCCTTTTCAACCTCGTAGGGTCTTACTCTGTAAAGGCAGCGGCTCAAGGTATCGCCGTAGATAAGCGACATCATAGCTCTCATAATAAGTGTTGGAGTATAGGTAAAGCCGGGGTTTTTCTCCATGCCCACCATATTTATGGAAATAACGGGCACCTGAGGATATCCGCCCTCCTTAAGAGCCTTCTTTATCATTCCCACATAGTTTGTGGCTCTGCATGCGCCGCCTGTTTGGGTAATAAGTATGGAGCAGTTGTCGGGGTCGTATTTTCCGCTGTCCAGAGCGTGCATGTATGACCCTACGGTAAGGATAGTGGGGTAGCAGGCGTCATTGTTCACATATTTCAAGCCTGTGTCCACAACCTCTTTGCTGTAATCCTTCAATATTACAAGATTATAACCCGAATATCCGAAGGCTTTTTCCAGCAGGTCAAAGTGAATGGGCGCCATCTGAGGTCCAAGTATAGTATGAGTTTTCTTGTCCGCCTTGGTGAACAGAGGCTGTCTGTGATAGCCGTCATACTTTGTACTGCTGTGATAGCCGTCTCTTCTCCTCTCCTCGGAAACGGAAATAAGGGAACGAAGGCGAATTCTTGCCGCACCCAAGTTATTTACCTCGTCGATTTTGAGAACGGTGTACAGTCTGCCGTAGCCCTGCAAGATCTCCTGAACCTGATCGGTGGTTATGGCGTCCAGACCGCAGCCGAAGCTGTTCAGCTGCACCAATTCCAGATATTCACGCTCACCCACCACGGCGGCGGAGTTATACAGTCTTGTGTGATACATCCACTGATCACATACGCGGATAGGTCTTACCAGCTTTTCCACGCCCAGATGCGCCACGCTGTCCTCGGTAAGCACCGCAAAGCCGTAGCCGTTTATCATTTCGGGGATTCCGTGATTTATTTCGGGGTCAAGGTGATAGGGTCTGCCTGCAAGGACGATTCCTCTCTGACCTGTTTTCTCAAGCATTTTAAGGACTTCCTCACCCTTTGACCTTATGTCATGCTTAAAGGCGGCGTCCTCCTCGTAAGCCTTTTCAAGAGCAAAGCCGATCTCTTTTCCGCTTACTCCCAAGGGAACAAACTCTTCTACCAATCTTTCCAGCATTCTTTCCTTATCATAAATGGGAAGGAACGGATCCATAAACCTCACCGAATGTTCTCTCAATTCGGGGACGGAGTTTTTGATGACCTCGCCGTAGGTGGCTACAACAGGGCAGTTGTAGTGGTTGTCGCCCTTTCCGCCGTTGTCCATTTCGTAGGGCATGGAGGGGTAGAAAACTATATCTGCGCCGTTTTGGATAAGCCATACCACATGACCGTGGGACAGCTTTGCGGGATAGCATACGGATTCGCTTGGCATGGTCTCTATGCCCAGCTCGTAAATTTCCCTGCTTGAATCGGGGGACAGCAGCACTCTATATCCAAGATTGGTAAAGAAGGTGTGCCAGAAGGGATAGTTTTCGTACATTCCGAGAACGCGGGGAAGTCCTATGGTGCCGCGTGCCGCTTCTTCCTCTGACAAGGATTTGTAACCGAAAAGCCTCTTATACTTATAATCGAAAAGATTGGGCAGTCCCGATTTCTTTGTACCAAGTCCCGCTCCTCTTTCACAGCGGTTGTTGGTGATAAACCTTGTTCCGTCTCCGAATTTGCTTATGGTAAGCAGGCAGTTGTTGCTGCACCTTCCGCACCTTGCGGTGGATTTTGTGATAGTGAAATTCTCTAACTTGTCGAGGGTGGCAACGGTGGAGCCTTCGCCGTCGTCTCT
Source organism: uncultured Ruminiclostridium sp. (assembly GCA_964636555.1). Taxonomy (GTDB): domain Bacteria; phylum Bacillota; class Clostridia; order Oscillospirales; family Ruminococcaceae; genus Ruminiclostridium_E. The sequence goes on along the minus strand of CAZWRZ010000011.1, from coordinate 69,184 downwards.
GTTCATGGCGATAAGCGCGCTGCCGTAGGCTCCCATAAGTCCCGCCTTGTCGGGTCTTACCGCCTCGCGCTCGCAGGTAAGCTCAAAGGCGCGCAAAACGGAATTGTTCATAAAGGTTCCGCCCTGAACGATTATCTTTTCGCCCATGTCCTTGGGGTCGCGGATCTTTATTACTTTAAAAAGGGCGTTTTTAACTACGGAATAGCTAAGTCCCGCGGAAATATCCGCTACGCTTGCGCCCTCCTTCTGAGCCTGCTTAACGCGGCTGTTCATAAATACGGTACACCGTGAACCTAAGTCAACGGGGTGTTCGGCGGTAAGTCCCAGTTGTGCAAATTCCGCGCTGGTCATACCGAGGGCGGAGGCAAAGTTTTCGATAAAGCTTCCGCAGCCGCTGGAGCAAGCCTCGTTCAGCAGAATGCTCTGAATTTCTCCGTCCTTGACCCTTATGCACTTCATATCCTGTCCGCCGATATCGAGAATAAACTCAACGCCGGGCAGCATACGTTCAGCTGCCTTATAGTGCGCCATAGTTTCAATTTCGCCGTAGTCCAGCTTTAACGCCGCTTTTATCAGGTGTTCACCGTAGCCTGTGGCGGTGGCTTTTGCTATGTACGCTTCCTTGGGCATAAGGGAGTATATCTCTTTTAAAATTCCAATAACGGATTTCAGGGGATCACCCATATTGTTATTGTAATAGGAATAAAGTATCTCGCCCTTTTCGTTGATAAGACACGCCTTTGTTGTGGTAGAGCCTGCGTCCACACCCAGATAGCATTTGCCTTTGTGAGAGGACAGGGGAGCGGTGGGAATGGCGGCTTTTGCATGCCTGTCCATAAAATCCTGCTTTTCCCGGTCGTTGCTGAAGAGGGGAGCAAGTCTTTCAACCTCGTGAGTTTCCACCGATGACAGCTTTCCGAGATTTTCTTTAAGCTGTTTTACCGAGATCTCGCCTCTGTTGTCGGAAAGAGCGGCGCCTGTTGCCACAAAAAGGTTGGCGTCGGGGGGAAAGATAATTTCGTCGGGGGTAAGGTTAAGGGTAATTATAAAGCGTTTGCGCAGCTCCGAAAGATAGTGGAGAGGACCGCCCAAAAACGCAACCTTGCCTCTGATAGGCTTACCGCAGGCAAGACCGCTGATAGTCTGGTTAACAACAGACTGAAATACCGAGGCTGCCACATCGCTTTTCTTTGCGCCGTCGTTAAGCAGGGGCTGAATGTCGGATTTGGCAAAAACTCCGCAGCGGGAGGCTATGGGGTATATGGTCTCGGCGTCCTTGGCAAGCTCGTTGATGCCCGTTATATCTGTGTTGAGCAATGCCGCCATCTGATCTATAAAGGCTCCCGTACCGCCTGCGCAGGTGCCGTTCATACGCTGCTCGATGCCGCCCTTAAGGTAGGTTATCTTGGCGTCCTCGCCGCCCAGCTCGATAGCAACGTCTGTTTCGGGTATAAGCTTTTCAATGGCGACAGCTCCCGCAGTGACCTCCTGAACAAAGGGAATGTCCAGCCATTTGGCAACATTTATTCCGCCGCTGCCCGTAACGGCAACGGTGGCGGCGTCCTCATCCATTTTTTCCAAGCCCTCCGAGAGTACCTCGGCAATGGTTTTCTTTATGTCTGAATAGTGTCTTTGGTATTTTTTATGTACCGTCTGACCCTTTTCGTCTATAATAACAATTTTTACGGTGGTAGAACCAACGTCAAGTCCGATATGAAGCATACAGTATATTTCCTTCCTGAACATAAAATCGTGCAGTGAGCGATCATGTGAAAGCAGACCGATCAAGCGAAAGCAGACTGATCAAGCGGAGCAGCTCCGAAAAGAACGGAACTGAGCCCTCCCGTACAGCAGCCTTCTCAAAACCAATGTCCCGATTTTTTTGCATAGTAAGACATTATGTATACAATTATACACCATTTTAAGCAAAAATGCAATTATATAATTGTATCCATTTAAGGATAAATCAAGAAAAACATAGTTTTCACATAATTTTCACATTTGATGAGGAAAATTTTAAAATTTTTTTGAAAAAGGTATTGACATTTCCCGAAAATAATTGTATAATTATCAAGTAATAAATCGGGGTGTGGCGCAGATTGGCTAGCGCGCTACCTTGGGGTGGTAGAGGTCGCCTGTTCAAATCAGGTCACTCCGACCAATGAAAATTTCGGGGCGAGGAACATCTCGCCCCTTAATTTTCGTCCAATAATGCTTTGCGGACAAAGTCAGCAATTTTGATTCGCAAAACCGCATTATTGGACACGTGCTGCGCCTGCAGGGTGTTGTGGTGAAGTGAACTTGTTTATTAGATACGCGCCGCGCTTGCGGAGATGTTGTGCTGAAGCGAACTTTTATAATATTTGAAATGTGTTGCGTTTACGGAGCGTTTTTTTGGATAATCTTTTATTTTATAATATGGGGTATTGGCGCAGTTGGGAGCGCGCCACACTGGCAGTGTGGAGGTCACGGGTTCGAATCCCGTATACTCCACCAAAGTAATCGCTGTACGAACCCGTAAGGGAAATGCTTATGTTTTCCTTATGGGTTCGTGTTGTGTGTAGAATACAAGTAAGTTTGGCAGAATTTATAGGAGATTAAATATTTTGTCAAAGCCAAAATATATGATAAAAATATAATGGTGATAAAATGAAACTGGTTACTTTTCAATCTTTTGATGCTTTAAAAAGTCTTATCAATAATGGAGAATTGATATGTGATGAAAAATATGTTAATTTAGAAAAATCAGGTTCGGCTTATAAATGGGTATCAGAAAAAATGAATGAGCTTATTCCAAACAAGGATAATACTGTATATCCGGTATGGTGTTGGGTCAAATGCTTTAATGGAATATGTCCGCCTAAACATAAAGGAGAAAAGGTTCAAGGTTTTGATGTAAAGATAACATTTATTAAACCTGAAAAAGATGTTTTCATAACCGATTTCAGGAGGTATTCTTTTCTTTTGAACAATATTTATATTCCTGATTGTCTAAAAGAAAAACAGCAATTTCTTGATAAATTAAAAAATCTGAATATTACATTGGAAGAATTGAATATGTATGTTAGACCCGACAAATATAAATCACATAGAGAAGACGAAGAGTATTTGAAACTTTGTGAGGAGATAAGAAAGACTTTTGATAGGTGCATAACAAAAGATAGTGACATTCTGCAAGGGTGCGTTTGGAATATAAAATTACCGGAAGTAGAAAAGATAGAGATTTTACCAAATGACGGATATAGATATGGGTCGTTAAACCATATAAGAAGTAACGGCAAAAGAATTGATTGGCAAAAAGACTATTATAAATTGTTAAAATAAGAGGAACTATAATGAACGAATTTTTAGAATGGCTGAAAGAAAACAAAATCAACATTAACGGCAAATATAAAGGAAAACGGTGGGGCTCAATCGGTAAATCGGAAAACGGCGATTGGAGTATTCGTGTATGCGTTCAGTATGACGAATATTTAGAACCTGTTTTATCGGACGAAACTCCCGCCATGCAGGAGCTTGTCAAAAAGCGTACAGGGCATGAAGGCTGCGGAAGGTGTATAGATGGTAAATGCGCTTTTACGGGTTTTGATCTGGTAAATCCAACCGAAGAGCAAATTGAGTTGGCGAAAAGGCTGATAAAATTCAGGATAAGTGCTATAAAAGACGGACGTATACCTAAATGCAGCTACATAAAAAAGTCAAAGCAAGGCGATAAAATTGAGCCTTGCGCTGTATGTAAAGTATGTGATCCAAAATGCAAAGCTATGAAAAAATACTGAAATGAATAAAATGAGCATCTATGGCATTTGAATCCTTATGGTTTGGACAGTGACTGCAAAAAATACCAAACCAATCCACACAGCTTTTGCTGCGTTTAATATAGATATCAGATTGAAGAGGAGATGATATGTATGAAAAAAACTATGTTATTTAACAACTCATACAATAGGAGGCTTCTCTTTTTGTAAGCCTCCAAAACAGGAGGAATTACATGATATTAAACACACTTGACAATGTGACCTTTCGGCTTAATGAACAGCACGATTTCTCATGGCTAAAAAAGTATGGAACAGCATTTACTGTATTTGACGAAACCGGTTCAGGCTGCATCGGAATCGGGATGCAAAACAACAATAAAAAGGTGTTTTGTAAAATAGCCGGTGTAAATCCTGTTTTTGCAGAAATACTCCCACAAGAGTCTATTGAGACATTGAAAAAAGCGGTGATAGTATACCAAGATTTGCAGCACCCGAATTTAATAAAATTGATAGAACACTACCAATATAATCAGTTTTATGCTGCGGTGTTCGAATGGGAAAACGGTGATTGTTTGTTTGATCATTGGAATTTTGAAAAATATTATTCGGAAAATTCTACAATTAAAAGCCCAAAGGAAAAATTTTATGAGTTACCGATCATAGAGAAACTGAAAACCGCTGATGCTCTTTTTTCTTTTTTGAAGTTAGCAGCTGAGAAAGGTTATACGGCAGTTGATTTTTATGATGGCAGCATTATATATGATTTTGAAACAGGCAAAACAGTTATTTGCGATGTTGATCTTTTCTTAATGCAACCTGTTGTGAATACCATGGGTGAAAATTGGTGGGGCACAAAACGGATAAAGGCTCCGGAAGAATACATTTTAGGAGCGGATATTGATGAACAGACCAATGTTTTTACTCTCGGCGTGATTTTATTTGATTTTTTTGGCTCATTTTCCGATGAAGATATTGAAAAAAGATATCTGGAGAACCGTTTTTTACCTTGCAGTATAGAATATTGGCAGCTGGATGAAATCAAATATAGAGTTTTGATGAAAGCAGTGAACCCTGACAGAAGCAAACGTTATCAAACCATATCTCAGTTTTGGGATTCATGGAAAAGCGAATAGTTTTTTAAAAATAATTGCTGATTTGTAAGAGTTGAAATCTTAACAGCAAAACTCTTAAAATATCTTTTTTGCAGCCCTTAGACAGCAGCATAACACTGCACTTAATACGCTCCCAACAAACAAGGAGCGTATTTTTTGTGCTTGTTTTGAGAAAAATCTTGCATTACATTTATCTGAGGAGCTAACTGCTTTATGACAGTTAGATTTTTGTTTCTATCGCTATCAGTGATTTGATTTATAATATCTTATTATTTTTCGCATAATAGGAAATGTTTTTACTGCTCTTATGTGATATAATAAGGCTATCCCGGGAAGGAGAATTATCATGCAAAACGCAAATATCATTAGAGAAGGTATTGTTTATATCGAACAAAATCTGAAAACCGATATTACCCCCGAAGAGTTAGCACATAGGGCGGGATATTCGGTTTATCACTATCAACGTTTGTTTGCTCAGGTGATGGGCGTACCTTTGGCGGCGTATATCAACAGACGGCGATTGGATCGTGCGCTGGCGGAAATAGGCTCTGAGCGCAAAGCAATAGACGCAGCCATGGAATATGGATTTGATAGTTACGCAGGATTTTATAAGGCATTTTTGCGAATGTATGGTTGTTCGCCAAAAAAATATTTATCCCTTTATGGAACGCATCAACTAATACCGGAGGTATCAATTATGTTTACAGAAGCAGAATTACGAAAAGTCCTGAGTAATTGGGACATTCCGCAGGATCTGACCATCAATGATGTGAAGATCGTGGACGGCACAAAAACGGCAAACAATATGTGGCAAGTCGGCAGAGATTATTTCCTTAAAACCGGAGACCGTGCAACACTGCTGCGAAATGTTCGAGTAGCAAAAGCAATGGAGACGCAAGGTTTCACCGCAGCAGTTCCGGTTCCGACAAAAAAAGGAGACGATCTCACAGATGATCAAAATAATTTTGTATTGATACGCAGATCAAAGGGTGAACCGCTTTCCAAAGCTGAACGCTTTGGTGCCGATTGCGGAGACTTTGGATTCAAATACGGACAAAGTATTGCCAGACTGCATAACGCACTGGCTGCGGTAGAAGGGGACATTCAGCCGTTTGAGCAGAATGTATTTGCTCATGTAACCGAATGGGCTCTCCCTAATGTAGAAAAGCAAAATATCCAATGGAATATGGGGATACCGGACAGCTTTTTTAAGGAGTACATCCGTGATTTTGGTGCAATGTATGAAAAACTGCCAAAGCAGTTGATCCACCGTGATCCCAACCCGTGCAATATTTTGTTTTACGGCGGTGATGTGATCGGGTTCACCGACTTTGACCTGAGCGAACGAAATGTACGTTTATGGGATCCCTGTTATTGTGCCACGGGAATATTATCCGAACAGCGTAACGCAGAAAACGCATATGAAAAATTTCCTGTAATATTGGATATGATTCTGCATGGTTATGACAGTATCAATCCTTTGACAGCCGAAGAAAAGAAAGCAATATACTATGTAATTTGCTCTATCCAAATGATTTGTGTTGCATATTTTGAAAGTGTCAACGAATATAAGGATTTGGCAAGAACCAATCGGGAAATGCTTGTATATATTACAGAGCAAAAAGAACAAATCAATAATATTTTTAAATGATTTCTTATATTGTCTCTTGACAGCGGAAAATTCCGATACCAATTTCGGGAGAGGGTGTTTAACCCCCTCCCGATTTTTATTTGTTAAACAGCACTAAAATTCTAAAATAACAGTTTATGCAACACGAAAATGCTATTATTTTTTGTTCTGTATTTGCCGCATTATTCCCCGTTTTTCCACCGCCCCAACAGGGCAAACCTCAAAACAGTTTCCGCAGTGCAGACAATGCTCCTGCTGTATTTTAAAAGGCTTTCTCTTCTCAATACATCTTTGTGGACAATTTTTAAGGCATTTTCCGCATGAGATGCAGGCGTCGGTGATTTGATAACCCTTTAATGCAATATTTCCTTTGCCGATAGTATAGCTCTCTCTGAAAATAGGATTTACTCCCAGATTGAAATACTCGATCTCGGCATCGGTGATCTGAAAAATAATTCCCGCAAGAAACCGTGTTTCATCGGGATAAACGTTTATCAGATAGGGCTGTTCCTCAAATATCGTATCGATCAGGGTTCTTTGTTCCGCTTCAGGCGCGGGGACTGCCTTTGCGGAAAGGCGTATCATCTCTTTATACTTGGTATATGCCAAAATCTGAACACGCCCGTCATTCAGAAGTTCCTTGCAGAAGTCCTTGCCCTTGGCGGTAAAAAAGTAAACCGCATCCGGCTCATAATGAATGGCGCTGATATTGCGCACCTGCGGATTTCCGTATTCATCGGCTGTGGCAAATGCCAGTACGCCCACATACTGCATTTTCTGTAAACAGGTTTTTGCGTCCATATTTATGATCATTCCTTTCCTTTTGAGGAAGTGTTTGAAAGAACCCTATTTTTCAAGTTATTTCAAACTTTTCCTCACTCAATTATTTTTACACGGTTCGGTTTTCTCGGCTTGGTTTGGGGCTGTTCTCCGTCAATATACCCTAAGATCACAAAACAGATCGCAGAGTAGTTTTCAGGAATTTCCCAAGCTTTAAGAATGGCTTTTCCCTCATCGCTTTCAAAGGTTTCCGCCCCTCTGGAAATTATACAGGAGGAGATGCCCAGCTCGGTGGCTTGCAGAACCATATTTTCCGCACAGCAAAAGGCGTCCGCCTCCCTGAACATAAAATTGTTCTGCCCGAAGATCACAGCAGCGGAGGGAGCGTTGTAAAACCCGTTCTTGATTTCGGCGTCGTCAATAACGCTGGGCTGTTCCTTTGAAACATAAGAACCTATAAGATTTTTGCGGTTGAATTTTGCAAGGTTCATTACACCGATTTTTTCGGTCAATTCCTTATTCCGCACGCCAACGATCATGCTCCGCTGCCCTCCGCCCGCGCTGGGGGCATAGTTTCCCGCTTCCAATATCAGTTCCATATCCTTTCGGCTGATCTGTCTGTCGGTGTATTTTCTGATAGAGTGACGGGATTTTATAATATCGATCAGCATTGTCCTATATCCTTTCAGCATTATTTCTTATTTTTCGGAATCGCTTTCTATCTCCATCCAGCACTGCGGATCGGGAGCGTAAAAATTGCCGTCCTTTCCGCTTGCCACGGCGGGACAGCCTCTGCAATACGCCAGAAGCCTGCATTTTGAGCATTTTTCAAATTTGGTGTAATCGCGGTAGGCTTCCATTTCACATACCCACACATCGGCAAGGCGATCCTCAAATACGTTGCCTACCTTGCTGTTTTGGACTCTTCGGCAGGCGAAAACATCTCCCGAGGGCAGAATGGTCAAATGGCAGTTTCCGCAGTTGCAGCCGCCGTATATCATGCCTTCTTCGGCAGCTTCGGGAATTTTAAACGCTCCTGTTTCATATTCGTACAAGGTCCAGAGGTGATCCTTTTTGTTGAAATAGGTATCACAACCCTTTGCCTCGTATTCCCTGAATTTCCTGTCACATTCCTCAAGCAGCCGGCGGTAGCGCAAAGGTTCTATTCCTACGTCCTTTTCTTCCGATGTTGGACAGTATCTTGCAAAGGCAAAAACATTCACTCCTGCCTCAGCAACCGTATCGATAATTTGGGGGATCTCGTCAATATTTCTTCCCGAAACGGTGGTCATAACAACGCTTCTGATCCCCGCGCGGTTGATACAGCCGATTTTTTCAAGAGTTATATCAAAGCTTCCGGGCTTGCGGAACCAATCGTGGGTCTCACGCATTCCATCTAAGGAAAGCTGGTACTTCTGACAGCCATGCTCCTTCAGCTTACGGCAGACCTCATCATCAAGATGAAAGGGATTTCCCATAATTGTAAAGGGAATGTCCTTTTCCTTGATCAAATCAAGCAATTTCCAAAAGTCCTTATGCAAAATGGGATCTCCGCCCGTTATGTAAAAATAGGGCAGCCTGTTATACATTTCACAAAAGTCAAGACAGTTGTAAAAGGTATTCTGCATTTGCTCCCAATTCATAGAACTTATCTTTTTGCAGTTATCCTCCGAAAAAATGTAACAGTGCTTGCATCTCTGATCGCACTCATCGGTAATGTGCCACTGAAAAGAAAAATATTGTTTCATACCGCAGACCTCTTTTTATTGTAATCGGATAAACCGAATTAAATTTCAATATTCCCGACAAAAAATATCAAAAATTATTTTATCGGGAACATAATTCAGACAGAATTACTTGTCGGAAGCTCCGCAAGCCGAACCGCATGCAGCAGGCTTTTCCTCGGGCTTATCGGCAGCGCCGCAAGCAGCGGGT
>CAZWRZ010000011.1:0-59869 GCA_964636555.1 uncultured Ruminiclostridium sp. | reverse complement strand
GCGGCAGGCTTATCGGAAGCACCGCATGCAGCAGGCTTTTCCTCGGGCTTATCGGCAGCGCCGCAAGCAGCGGGTTTGTCCGATGCGCCGCAAGCGGCAGGCTTATCGGAAGCACCGCATGCAGCAGGCTTTTCCTCGGGCTTATCGGAAGCACCGCAAGCTGCGGGTTTGTCCGAAGCTCCGCATGCAGCCGGCTTGTCTCCCGCACCGCAAGCAGAACCAACGTCATTCCACTGAGAAAGATCGGAAAGTGCCATAGAATTTTTCCTCCGTTATAATTATTCAGAGACTTTACTCTCTGTATCTCTCAGTATAACAAATTCTTCCCGATTAACAAGTACGCACTTTTTTGTAACCATGGTTACTTTTATATAACTATTGACTTCATAAGCATGTTACAGTATAATATAAATGTAACATTCTTTTTTGAAGTAATGGAGGATATATGAAAACAAAAGAAGAACTGCCCGAATGTCCCGTTGCCGTAACGGTACAGCTTATCGGAAATAAGTGGAAGCTGCTGATTATCAGAAATCTGCGTATGCGTCCATGGAGATTTAACGAGCTGCAAAAGAATTTAGAGGGCATCAGCCAGAAGGTGCTTACCGACTGTCTGCGTTCTATGGAAAGTGACGGTATCATTACCCGAACTGTTTTTCCCGAGGTACCGCCGAGAGTGGAATATGCCCTTTCCGAGCTTGGAGAGTCCATGCGCCCTATTCTTGATTCCATGCAGGCGTGGGGAGAAAACTACAAGCTGAAAATGGCGGAGGAATAATGTTGAAAATCCGCCCGCAAAATGCTATAATGATAAATAAATTATTATGGCATAGGAGCAGTTTGCTATGAACCGCATTATAAAATTTATAAAAAAAGAAGCAGTCCTCGTAATTTCGGGACTGCTGGCGGTAATTTCCTGTTTTATCGTACCGCCTTCCTCGGCATACATCGATTATATAGATTTCCGAGTGCTGATACTTCTCCTCTGCTTGATGCTGGTGGTGGCGGGTATCAGACAGACGGGCGCTTTTACCGTAATTTGCGAAGCACTGCTGAAAAAATTCCGCAGCATAAGATCGGTGGGTCTTATGCTGGTGCTTCTGAGCTTTTTTATGAGCATGCTCCTCACCAACGATGTGACCTTGGTAACAATGATCCCCTTTACCCTTCTTATGTTTGAGAGAATTTCGGGCGAGAAAAAGGGCAAAGCGGAAATTTTTCTCCTTGTGCTGGAAACTGCGGCGGCAAACCTCGGAAGTATGCTGACCCCTATGGGAAATCCGCAGAACCTGTATCTGTATTCCAAGTTTAATTTGTCTATGGCGGAATTTCTTGGGATAATTTTCCCCTACTCCGCCCTGTCGCTGGCAATACTGATATTTTCCGTTTTCGTATTTCTTCCGAAGCTTCAGACGGAGTGTCCAAACGGTAATGAAAAAATCCAAGGAAAAATAAAGCTGATTTTGTTTATACTGCTTTTTGGCGCAAATATGCTGACCATACTGCGGATATTGGACGAAAAAATACTGCTGGCTGTTGTTGCCTTAGCTGTTCTTTTGATAGACAGAAAGCTGTTCTTAAAGGCTGATTATTCGCTGCTTCTGACCTTTGTATTTTTCTTTGTTTTTGTGGGCAATATGGGAGCAATTCCCGCCCTGTCGGAAAAGCTGCAAAGCATTCTTTCGGGGAACGAGGTGGGAATATCCGTCCTTCTGTCGCAGGTTATCAGCAATGTTCCTGCGGCGATACTGCTGTCGGGACTGTCCGACAACGGGTCTGCGCTTATCATAGGTACTAACTTGGGCGGCTTGGGAACACTGATCGCATCAATGGCAAGCCTTATAACCTATAAGTTTTATGCGGGGTCAAAGGGCAGTTCTCCCAAAAAATATATTTTGGTGTTTACAATGTTTAATGTGTGCTGTCTGGCGGTTTTGCTGGTGCTGTATTTTGTTTTGGGGTAATTTCATATTGCGGGAAGTTGATACAGCGCCTATTCAGCGAATACGTTCAAGCCTGCCCTTATCCATTTCGCAGACTGTATCACATAGAACATCGATATCCTCTGCGGAATGCGAGGCAATCAGGATAGTTTTCCCCTGCGCTTTTAAATCAAGCAGATAACGCCGCATATCCGTAACACCGTCTTTGTCAAGACCGTTCATGGGTTCGTCTAAAATCAGCAGGTCGGGGTTTTCCATTATAGCTTGTGCAAGTCCCAAGCGCTGACGCATACCGAGAGAGTATTTGCGGACATGGCGCTTTAAATCGGGATCAAGACCCACCTGCAGCATTGTGCTGCGAATTTGTTCCGAACCTATTTTCTTGTTTAAACCCGCAAGAAGCTTTAGGTTTTTATAGCCCGAATAATAGGGAATAAAGCCGGGAGTCTCTATGATTATTCCCGTGCTGCTCGGGAAATCGCAGTCCTTGCCTATGCGCTTTCCGTCAACGGTTATTTCTCCGTCTGTGGGCTTAACAAAGCCGCTTATGCATTTCATCAGCATGGTTTTTCCGCTGCCGTTTCTGCCGATAAGACCGTGTATTTTTCCTTTTTGAAAATGTATTGAAATATTATTTAATATCTTGTTTTTTTGGAGAACAAGATTTACATTATTTATATTTATCATTTTTTCAATCCTCTTCCATTGTATAATAATTTGATTTTTTTGCTGCAATAATATTTGCTGTAATGCAGATGATAATCAGCATGATGAAGTAAACATAAGATACCCATAAGGGAAGTATAGGCTTTCTTATTGCCTCTTCATAATGCAGCCAAGGAATAGTATGCGCCATGGGGAACAGCCACATAGAGCCTGTTTTTATGGAAGAGGTCACCGTTCCGCATGCGATAACGGTAAAGGCTGCGGCTATTCCCGCCGTTCTCATGCCCAATATTCTGAAAAAAAGAATTATCAGACAGAGTAAAAACAGATACAGGGCAAGAAGAGCTAAGGTATGAAACAGCGCTTCTCCCAAGCTCATTTGATGATAAAGATTTGACGGAAGAAAAGACGATATTAACGGATTTTGTTCTTCCGGAAACATAGATATGTACTTTGTGACCGTATCGCTCCATTTAGGGCTAAAGACCCCTTTTTGAAGCGCTGCAAGCATACAGAACACAAAAATTCCTCCAATATATGTTACTATGCACATAACGGCGGAAATAATTTTCCCGAACAGCCACGGCAGCCGTCCCGTTCTTATTGCAACAAATGTTAAATGCTTTCCCATATTCGGAAAATCCGACGCCAATATCATAAAAACAGAGGGAATAAACATAATAAGCAAGCCCGAATTTCCCACTGCAATAAAGGCTTCGGCAGCATTCAGCGGGATTCCCGTTTTTTCGGCGCAATTCAACAGCTCTTTAATTACAAAAGAGTAAATAAATATCAGCAGCATCCCGACGGTCATTATTCTGGGATCAAGAAAAAAACGGCAGTAATCGGTTTTTGCCGATAGCATAACTTTTTTTATTTTATACATTTTGTTTCCTTTGATTATATATGCAGTAAAAAATCGACATCGCTGCAATTACAGCCGTGTTCAAAAGCAATATCGGTATCATACTGTAATTGTTGGAGAAAATTGTCACAACGGATTCAGGGTCAATAATACCGCCGATCTCGGCAAGTACCTCTTTGTAATTATCAGGGTCGCTGCCCGCCCATGAATAAAACAGACCGGAAAGACAGTCAACGGCATATTTGATAAAAAAGGGAGTACAGATAATTAAATATTTATTTGCGGTAAAAACGGAAATTGCCATCGGAACTGCCGAGCATACCATACCGTAAAAAAATATTTCCAACAGATAGGCGGCAACCGTAATTCCTTCGCCGCCAAGCCTGTAAAGCGTTTCCATAATGCTGTTCTGCTCAAAGGAGATAATAAGCTCGGCGCTTTCTGCAGAGTATTCCGAAATATGCGGGAACGCAAGGTAAACTGCCCCGGTGAACAGTCCGTAGCCCAAAAAAACAGTCAGACCGCCCGAAAGCAGGTAAAACAAACAGCTGCCTATATTATACCTTGTTTTTCCCACGCGGTGAATAAAAAACAGATCGGCTCCGATGCTTTTTTCGTCCGATTTTATCCCTACACAGGCAAATACGGCAAATACGGGAGAAAACATACTTAACCAGCTGCCCAAGCCGTTTTTAAAAACAGAATAAGAACACATATCCTTATATGCTAAAAGCTCATCCTTAGTGTAATTGGTATACATATATATAATGCTTTTCATCGTTCCCGCTTTAATGTCGAATACGGAGGAAAACAAGCATATTACGGCTGTTCCGAGTATTGCCGCATAAAATGCGGGAGAGCAAAACAATCTTTTAAAGCATGATTTTAAATAAGACATACTAAACCTTTTTCTCCATAGTCCTTAGCTCTTTAAATAGCTGCAGCTTCCGTCTATGGCGTTTATACAAATATCATAACTCAAATTCTCCAACGCGTTTACCGCTTCAAAATGCCAGACGATGTCCGTTTGAAACTGCGGTCTTATCCAATTATCCGGACGCTCCTTGGATGTGTAATATTGAGCGTACATCAGCTCTGCACTGCTTATATGAAGCTCCAAGCCGTCGGCAAATGAGCTTGAAAGAATTTCTACTGCGTTTTCAAGGGAAATAACACTGTCATATTCCTCCAGCTCCTCCACATTAAGCGCCGTATCAAAGCAATAAAAGCTATCGGGTCTGCCGCTCTCCAGCATAAAGCCCATTCCCGGCATTCTGTGATAATCCCTGCCATAAGAAGTTCCGCGGTAGCCACTTGAGCTGGTGCTGGTGTCAACAAGAACCTCTACGCCCTTATATGTATAATTCAGCTTGAAAAAGTAGCCGTAATAGCCGTCCCGCAAATCTACCGCATAAATTTGCGGTACATGAGGTTTAAGCTGTGTTCCGCCGCCGAAATTATTATCGGTAATAAAGCGTTCAACGGTTTTCGCCGCTTCCTTAGGCGACACCTCCTTATCCCTGAGCTTATATGAAATATCGGATGAAAAATCCTTGTAGCCGGCGATGATCTCATATTTATTTTGATTATATAGGGGATTCCAAAATCCGATAGGATATCCTTCTTCTAGATAGTCACAGTATAATTCCATCGCCTTTCCGAAGCTTAAACCGTAGGCATATCCGCCATATTTCACTTCAATATAGGCTTTATCGGTATCTATAAGAAATTCACCGCAGCTCAACGAGTTGTCAAAAATCTTATCCCGATAATCGTCAACAAGGGGTTGATTATGAGGATAGGGCAAATCGTTGTTATAGTGCGGGCCGTCGTCATTTTCGGAGGTGAAATGGTAAAGCTCCTTTTTATCCTCCTCACTGTAAATATCGGAAAAAAACATATCGAACCAGCCGTCAAAAGCAGAATAGCAATCCTTTGAGCTGATCTCCGATCGTTTAAAGGAAAGCTCGTACAGCTTATCCACATTCGGCATTTTCGCCTTAAAGCCGTCCTCAAATACAATATTCGGATAGCCCTTTGCCTTTGATTTTTCAAACTGTTCATCAAGCTGTGAATACAGATCGGTTAATTTTATCATTTTAGAACTGTCATTATTATCACAGCCCAACAAGGTAAGTATGACCGCCGACGCTAAAAAAATGCTTAATACCTTTTTCATTTTATTGCTCCTTTATGTACAATACCAATACCGAGGAAGCAAAGCTCCCTCGTTCCGTTGACTTGGCGGCGCATTCAAAAAGCGTCTTATTAGCGTCTTATTGGCTTTTCGAATTGGTATTGGTATTATGTATGCTTATGTGAAGTTTAGGTTTGTGGGGCCTACTTTTCCATTAGCGTTGCATTCGCCTGTAGCATGACCGCAGAAAGTAAATGTAATGGTATTTCCGATTCCTGTGGAGCTTAGCTTTACGGGTGAATATCCTGTAGTCGAAATTTTAAATTCACTCATTCCTGAAGCATAAACTAAAATATATCTGTCATCCGCTCCGTTTATAGAGTAGCAATATGTTCTATATCCGCCTCCATAAGATAAAATAGTACATTGATCGGACGATTTTAAATCTCCTGTTGTGGGCGCTCCTGTTCTGTACTTTATTCGCCATGTATCAACAAATGGATAACCTGCTGCACCAATATTCATACATAAAACTCCTGCGGTCATAGCCACTGCCATAATACCGCTGATAAATCTTTTAATAACTGTTTTCATTTTAAAATTCCTCCATCATTTCCTTTGATAAACTTTGTTTTAATAAAACAAAGTTGCTGTGATACCAAAAAGTATTCTTGTGCTGGCAAATACAGGAGAGCAAAACAATCTTTTAGCTCTTTAAATAGCTGCAGCTTCCGTCTATGGCGTTTATGCAAATATCGTAGCTCAAATTCTCCAATGCGTTTACCGCTTCAAAATGCCAGACGATATCCGTTTGAAACTGTGGTCTTATCCAATTCTCTGGACGTTCCATGGATACGGTGTAATATTGAGCGTACATCAGCTCCGCACTGCTTATATGAAGCTCCAAGCCGTCGGCAAATGAGCTTGAAAGAATTTCTACTGCGTTTTCAAGGGAAATAACACTGTCATATTCCTCCAGCTCCTCCACATTAAGCGCCGTATCAAAGCAATAAAAGCTATCGGGTCTGCCGCTCTCCAGCATAAAGCCCATTCCCGGCATTCTGTGATAATCCCTGCCATAAGAAGTTCCGCGGTAGCCACTTGAGCTGGTGCTGGTGTCAACAAGAACCTCTACGCCCTTATATGTATAATTCAGCTTGAAAAAGTAGCCGTAATAGCCGTCCCGCAAATCTACCGCATAAATTTGCGGTACATGAGGTTTAAGCTGTGTTCCGCCGCCGAAATTATTATCGGTAATAAAGCGTTCAACGGTTTCCGCCACTTCCTTCAGCGAGACCTCCTTATCCCTGAGCTTATATGAAATATCGGATGAAAAATCCTTGTAGCCAGCGATGATCTCATATTTATTATGTAGGGGATTCCAAAATCCGATAGGCTCTCCTTCGTCGAGATAGTCACAATATAATTCCATTGCCTTTCCGAAGCTTAAACCGTAGGCATATCCCCCATATTTCACTTCAAGATAGGCTTTATCGGTATCTATAAGAAATTCGCTGCAGCTCACCGAGCCATCGAGAAGCTTATCCCGATAATCGTCAACAAGGGGCTGATTATGAGGATAGGGCAAATCGTTGTTATAGTCCGGTCCGTTACCATCGGCGGTGCGGCTGAAATGGTAAAGCTCTTTTTTATCCTCTTCACCGTAAATATCGGAAAAAAACATATCGAACCAGCCGTCAAAAGCAGAATAACAATCCTTTGTGCTGATCTCCGATCTTTTAAAGGAAAGCTCGTACAGCTTATCCACATTCGGCATTTTCGCCTTAAAGCCGTCCTCAAATACAATATTCGGATAGTCATTTGCTTTTGATTTTTCAAACTGTTCATCAAGCTGTGAATACAGATCGGTTAATTTCATCGTTTTAGAACTGTCATTATTATCACAGCCCGACAATGTAAGTATGATCGCCGACATTAAAAAAATGCTTAATACCTTTTTCATTTTGTTGCTCCTTTATGTACAATACCAATATCGAGGGAGCAAAGCTCCCTCGTTCCGTTGACTTGGCGGCGCATTTAAAAAGCGTCTTATTGACTTTTTAAATGAGTATTGGTATTATGATATGCTTATGCGAAGTTTTGGTTTGTGGGGCCTACTTTTCCATTAGCGTTGCATTCGCCTGTAGCATGACCGAAAAAAGTAAATGTAATGTCGTTTCCAGCACCTATGGGGTTTGGCTTATCAAGTGAATATCCTGTAGTCGTAATAATAAACTCACCTATTCCGGGAGCAGAAACTTTAACATATCTGTCATTCGCTCCGCTTATAGTGTAGCAATATGTTCTATATCCGCCTCCATAAGATACAATAGTACATTGATCGCACGATTTTAAATCTCCTGTTGTGGGAGCTCCTGTTCTGTACTTTATTCGCCATGGTTCAACATCGTTATACACTACCGCACCGACATTCATGCATAAAATGCTTGCTGTCATAGCCGCTGCCATAATACCACTGATAAATCTTTTAACAACTGTTTTCATTTTAAAATTCCTCCAAATTTCTTTTGATAAATTTTGTTTTAATAAAACGAAAATTGCTGTGATACCAAAAGGTATCTTTTTTGGATATTTCTATCCAACCTTTTTTTCTGAACTGTAAACTGTGAATGTTTCGGTCTTCCCGCTTGAATTTGTCAGCGTAAAATCGGTTTTCAGCCGATATGTTTACGGATGAATATACCATGACCGCCGACAGTGCAAGTGCAGGGAATTTCTTAAACTTTATCGGATTTTCCTCCTTTCCTTAGTTTATAGTAAAATTCCCCCTATTAAATAACAACACAAAATGGCAAATTGGGGACACTTTTTTTAAAAATTTTTTATTTTTGTTAAAATTTACCGTTTTTTACCATATAAATTGTTTAAATTGTCTAATCAGATAGCACGAATTTCAAAAATCAACTGAGTTCGGAGTTTTTGCCCAATTTTTCAAACAAAAACTCCAAACTCAGTTAGATAAGAAACTTTACTCAGTTAGATAAGAAACTTTTAAAATTTACCCATTTTTTCAAGTAAATTTAAAAAGTTTCTGGTTTTGAAATTCTTTTTAAATCAGTAAATTACCGCCAACTATCCTGAGAGGACCATAAATCAGCACCAAGTTTCTTGGGAGCAAAAAATGGACTGTTTTTTTGCAGTCCATTTTAAAATCACATCAGAATTATTCCTCTTCGTCCATATCCTCAAGCTCGCTGAGATCGAACTCCAAGGGCTCTCCGCAGTTGGGGCAGAGAATACCGCCTGCTGCGATAACATCAAAGTCAACGGTTATGCTGTTGTTGCACTTGGGACAGGTGATCTCGTAAAAATCCTCCTCATCGTCACAGTCGCAGTCACACTCGTGATCGTGTCCGTGTCCGCATTCACACTCGCCGTAAACCTCTTCCTCCAGCTCCAGAACAGCGTCGTCCAGATCGCCCACCACATCGGCCATATCGTTAAGATCATTGTCGATGTCCTCTACCTGATATGCAATATCCTTAAGCACGTCAAGCATAGCAAGGAGAACTTTTCCTTCCTTGGTGGTCTCGTCAAGATTCAAGCCCTCTGCAAGCCCCTTGATATAGGAAACCTTTTCAGTAATATTCATAGTCTTACCTTCCTTCCGATAAAGCGGAAATATACCGCATATAAGCTAAAGCTTACTTACTTGCTTGCACGCTCCATATATTCGCCTGTTCTTGTGTCGATACGAATAACCTCGCCCTCGTCGATAAAGAGAGGAACTCTTACCTCTGCACCTGTTTCAAGAGTGGCGGGCTTGGTAGCGTTGGTGGCAGTGTCACCTTTAAAGCCGGGTTCTGTTGCGGTAACGGTAAGCTCCACAAAGTTGGGAGGCTCTACGCCGAAAACATTGCCCTTGTAGCTCATGATCTTGCAGATCATATTTTCCTTTACAAAGCGGAAGTTGTCGCTGAGATCCTTCTTGTTGATAGGAACCTGCTCGTAGGTCTCACTGTCCATAAAGTAGTATAGATCGCCGTCGCTGTAAGTATACTCCATATCCTTTCTTTCAATAAAGGCAGTGGGGAACTTTGCGGTGGGGTTATAGCTCTTTTCAACAACCGCTCCGGTGATGACATTCTTTGTCTTTGTGCGGACAAAGGCAGAGCCTTTACCGGGCTTTACGTGCTGGAACTCAATAACCTGCAATACGTTTCCGTCCTCCTCAAAGGTGACGCCGTTTCTGAAATCGCCTGCTGAAATCATAAATAAACCTCCGAATATTTTAATAAAACAGTATTTGCGTTATTATCTTTACTATTGTAGCTTATTTTACGGTATTTTTCAAGTGTTTTTTCAAAAAAAGTGTATTTTTCCGAAAATTTTTCTTACTCCGCCTTTTGAACATTGCTGTAAAGATTTGTATCATCGCCTCTTATTTCCACTCCCTTTGCCTCAAAAAGCTCGGAAACGGTGGCAAACTGATAGCCCTGCTCCAAAAGCTGAGGAATGAGAGTATCCAGCAGCTCAACAGTCTTGTCGTTTCCCTGAACATCATGGAGCAGAATGATAACTCCGTCCTTTATCTGTCTGTTGAGTCTTTTTAATCTTGTTTCCACCTCAACGCTGCTGTCCCAGTCGTTGCAGCCCACGCCGTTGATAAAGGGCATATCGATATTGTCGTACATAGTGCCGTTTACTGCAATATACGGGGGTCTGAAAAATGTGGTAGGCTCTCCCGTGATCTCCTTTACCTTGTCTGAAACAAACTGAACCTCCGCCTGAATATCCTCAGCCTCCATTTGGTTCATATAGGAGTGGGTCTTGGAGTGGTTGTTTATCTCACAGCCCATATCATAAGCTCGTTTAACGGATTTGGCGCTTTCATCGTTGATGTTGTCGCCGATAAGGAAAAAGGAAGCCCGTACCTGATACTTGTCCAAAAGGTCAAGCACCTGATTGGTGGTAGTGGTGTTTGGACCGTCGTCAAAGGTAAGTGCAATAACGGGCTTTGCGGGGTCGATATCGTAAACTATGGGCTTCACTTCTTTATTGCCTCCCTCTTGTGTTCCTTCTGTTCCTGCTGCCTCTTCTGTTCCTTGTGCATCCTGCGTTCCGTCTGACGCGCCTGTTTCGTCTGTTCCCTGTGTTTCTTCGTTAGCAACCGTATTTGACCCTTTTGTATCGGAAGGTATTTCACCGGGCACGCCGCTGCATGCCGTAAGCATTACCGCTGACATGAGCAGACAAAGATATTTGATTTTTTTCATTTCACTTTCCTCCTGAAAAAATATTCCCATATAAATAAGCGTCTTTGGCGTAATAGTTTCTATTCAAGATTATAGTCCACAGTTTCAAAATCCGTTATCAGACAGCAGATGTTACCGCCGTCGTCAAATCCCCAGTAAGTAGGATACAGTCCGTCGCCAAAGCCGCTGGAAAAAGCCGCAAGGTCAAGTTCGGTTCCGGGCAGCCTGAAGTTGGCAGTGCAGTATGTGTCAACATAGCTTTCCTCCATTATTTCTTCAAGCTCAGGTATGTTATAGTCCTCAGCACTGTCCATAAGCTCAATAACCTTTGCGGCAGTCATTTCGTCCATAAAACTGCCTGTACCGCTGTCAACTCCGTAACCGAAGATATATCCCTCTTTAAGCTCCTCAAGATTTTGCTCCTCATTGACCGCAAGCTCAAAGCCGGTCGGGAGCTTATCGGAAAAGCTCATCTTGGCAAATCCCACTCTTTTGTCATCATCTATACAGTGAATGTATAAGGTCACGGGGTATCTGCCTGCCTTGACCTGTTTGCTGAAGGGAAGCTCCTCGGGGCAAACCAAAGGATCGCAGGCAACTATTTTTCCCGTAGGAAGATTGATCTCACCAAGCTCCTGTATGACTATGCTCTCATTGAATTTGCTTCCGACAAAAAAGTCTTTGGTTTCGTTTTTTAACAATAAGAGCAGTCTTTCCGTGATCTTATCTGTGATTCCGTTCATGCCCGCAGTTCCTTTCTCAGATATATATCAGGGTCTTGGGAGTATCGGTGATTATCTTGCAGCCGTCCTTGGTGACAACGCACATATCCTCAATTCTTACGCCGTACTTTCCGGGAATATACACGCCGGGTTCGATAGTGATTATCATTCCCTCCTTAAGCATTGTTCCGCTGCGGAAGCTTACGCTGGGCGCCTCGTGAATTTCCAGACCTACTCCGTGACCGAGACCGTGAGTGAAATACTCCTCATATCCCCAAGCGTCAAGGGTGCTTCTTGCCACATTGTCCACCAGCTTGCAGGAAATATCAGCCCTTACCGCCTTTATTGCGTCGGTGTTGGCTCCCCATACCGCATTGTAGATATTCTTCATCTCATCGGTAGGCTTGCCGAAAACCACCGTTCTTGTCATATCCGAATGGTAACCCTTGTATGTAGCGCCGAAGTCAAGGGTAAGGAAATCGCCGTCCTGAACAGGCTTGTCGGTGGGAACCGCATGAGGGCATGCGGAATTTACTCCCGATGCCGCAATGGTGGCAAAGGAAACGCCGTCGCTGCCCAGATCTATCATAATGTACTCCAAAAGGGCTGCAATATGCTTTTCGGTCATTCCCGCGCGCATATTGGAAAGCAGCTTGGTAAAGGCAGCCTCGGCAATTCTCTGTGCCTTGGTGATGTATTCAACTTCCTTGTCGGTTTTTATGATACGCATATTTCTCATAAAATCGGAAAGGCGGTTGGAGGTGTCAAAGGCAATGTCGGGAAACTTTCTCTTGTATTCCGACAGAGCAGCCACCGTCATAAACTCGTCCTCGACATAAACCTGTTTTACGCCGTCATTTGCGAATATTTCGCCGATCTGGCTGTACAGCTCCTTCTGTAAAACAACCTTGCACAGCGGGTCGGTTACCTGCTGCTCGGTGTGCTCAAAATAGCGGGCGTCTATTATAAAGTACGCTCCTTTTTTGGTGACGATCAGGGTGCCGTCCTCCGAACCGAAATCGGTAAGATAGCGCTTTGACACCTCGGAGGTGAAAAGCGCCGCTTCGCCGTCGCTGCCCAGCCATGAAATAAGCTTGTCTAAGTTCATAATTTCGTTCCTCTTTTTCTTTATTTTTATTTATTGCAAGTTTGTTTTGTGCATTGCAAGCTTGTTTTTTATTTATTTATCACAGCCGATGTATTTACAGCGGCTTGTCTTTTCTCTCCTCCGCAGTTTTGGCAGCAGCTCTGAGACCCAGAATATAGCTGTTTTTTCCGAAGCCCGCTATTGTTCCCACGCAGACGGGAGCGATAACCGAGGTGTGCCTGAATTCCTCTCTTGCATGCACATTGCTCATGTGAACCTCTACCACCGGAATTTTTATGGCGGCTATTGCATCGCGTATTGCGTAGCTGTAATGGGTGTAGGCGCCTGCGTTCAGCACAACACCATCATAGCTGTCCATTGCCTCATGAAGAGCGTCTATTATTGAGCCCTCGTGATTGCTTTGGAAAAAATCTACCTCTATACCCATTTCCTTGGCTTTATCCAAAATTTCCCTCTGTATCTCCTCTAAGCTGTCATCGCCGTAAACTCCCGGCTCACGTCTGCCCAAAAGATTGAGGTTTGGACCGTTGATTATAAGTATGTTCATAAAGTCACTCCTGTTTTAAAAAATTTCAAAATTCACCAAAACGATACTCCGATTGTCTGCTTTGGGCGTTGATGTCCTGCCAACGCTTTGGGCAGATACCGCTTCATCCTTGAAGCGCTCCGTTTCACTCCGCTCCGTATCCTTTTGGGAACCGGTCGGAATTGAAAATTCCTCCCTTTTTGAAATTCGTGCTGTTAGGAAACAGGCGGATTTTTTTCACCTGTTTTGTATTTTTTCACACAAATCGGAATAGTATTTGCGCATTTCCGATGCGTCCTCTGCCTGCGTTCCCGCGCTTTCGCAAATTACCGAGGGCTCCAAACCTTTTTCCGCAAACAATTCCATAAGCGGTTCAAACTGCGGTCCGTATTCCTTGTCCTCAAAGGTAAGGTGTTCCTTTTCTCCGCCCGCCGTATACATTATCTTGCTGAAATGGACGTGAAAATTCTTTAATCTGTCATGTCCCAGCTTGTCCTCTATTTCGTCAAGAAGCTTGGCGTAGTCCTCTTTTGTTTTTATGGCGCCCAGCGTTCTTGCATTCAGGTGACCGAAATCCACACAGGGCAAAAATCTCTCATCGATCTTGCAAAGCTCCAGAACCTCGGAAAGGGTGCCAAGCTGATTTATCTTTCCCATAGTTTCGGGACAGATTATGATATCGGAAAGCCCTTCCTCATCAAGCATCTTCTGCGCTCTTTTGAGGGTGTCCTTTGCCAGCTCCAGCGCCTGTTCCCTTGTCATCTTGGCACAGGAGCCGCTGTGTACGACGATTTTTCTTGCCCCCAGCTTATGAGCCGCCAAAGCCGAGTCCTTTATATAAGTCAGGCTTTTGAGCCTTGTTTCCTCGTTTTCGCTTGAAAGGGAGATAAAATAGGGAGTGTGGAGGGAAAGATATATTTTGTGCTCCTTTATTATATCGGGAAGGAGCTTGTAGGTTTTTTCCGCAATCCTCACGCCTCTTCCGCACTCTATTTCATAGCCGTTCAAGCCCAGTGCCTTTAAATAATCGGGAAGGTCCTCCGGAAACTTTTTCTTTCCAAAACTCAGCGAATTTCCTCCCGGTCCGAATGAAATTGCCATAAGATCCTTTTATCCTTTCACTGCTCCTTAGAATTGTCTTTTTTATTGTTAACCCTTGCGTTGATTATGAGCATCGCAAGATTGCACGCCGTAAGAACAAGATAAGTGAGAATATCTCCCCATTCCGGCAGATACGCAAAAAACAGATTTGTTCCGGCGATAATCAGTGCGATAATAGTCAGCACCATAACGAATATATATGCTTTTTTTTCTCTGTACATATTTGTTTTTTTGTATTTCATTATCATCGCTTCATTTTGCCGCTCATTTTTTCTCTGTGAAAAACTATATTTTCAAGTCTGCGCTTAAGTTTAAAGGTGATTTTATCCTCCATTTGAAAAGGCTCCACAAGAATGGTCGGCATTCTCTTAAAATTGCCCCCCATAATATCGGTGAAGATCTGATCACCCACCAAAGCAACCGAGTTTTTGGGCAGTTTCATTTTTTTAAGGGCTTTGCTGATCCCCATAGTGAGAGGCTTGCACCCGAAGGCGATATAATCAAGTCCCAGTTCCCTTGCCAAAGGCTCCACCCGCTTTTTTGTGTTATTGGAAACCACAATAAGCTTCATACCCAGTTTTTTCATATCCGACAGCCATTCGGTGACACCCTGTTCCGCGGCGGGGCTTCCGTGCATGGAAAGAGTGTTGTCCAGATCGAGTATAAAACCTCTCAGATGATTGGTTTTTATGAAGCTTTCGTCTATCTCCAAAACGTTTTTTAGCCACCATGTAGGTTTAAACACCATAACCTGCACCTCCGCACGTTATCAACACGCCTTTTGTACGCACTATATATAATCTGTCCGCACAGTCTCCGTATACTCTGTCATACTAATTCACGATTGAAAGTAGATAAATTATTTGCGAGGATATTTTGCGTCCTGCAAGGAAAAGGACGACAGCAGGCTGACGTCTGCCGAGGACGATGACGCAGCAGGGCACAAAATAGACCGCAAAGAATGTCTACCTTCAGTCGGGAATTAGTATCAGTACACTGTCGCCCATTGTTCTGCTGCGGCGCAAAAATAAAACCGGTCAGTTGACCGGTTTACCTTTTTCTAAGTAAATTGCCGCAATCCGGCACTTTTATTTACTTAAACTTGCGCTTGCGGGCAGCTTCGGATTTCTTTTTACGCTTTACCGAAGGCTTTTCGTAATGCTCTCTCTTGCGAACCTCAGCCAAAACGCCGTCACGGGCGCAGGAACGCTTGAAACGTTTCAAAGCGGTTTCCAAGGATTCGTTTTTTCCAAGACGAACTTCTGCCAATCTATATCCCTCCTTTTGCCCTTGGGCTATGCCGGATAACTGCGTGGGTTATCGGACACAAGGTAATTATCATACAAGCATGCAGTAAGCACTGCCGCAGGGACAAGCTTACTGTAAAGAGTAATGCTCAATATACATTATACATAAATTTGGTATTGATGTCAAGAGAATTTTTAAAAAATTTTACAGTTATTGTTCCTCGTTTTCATCTTCGCTCTCGTTTTCTTTGGGAACAAGGTCTTTTTTCCTCACTGCGAAAGGCACTCCGTGGTTAATGTTTACCGCCGTCTCCTCGGTCGGTGTAAACAGCACCATAACCTTTCCGAACTTTTCATGCTTTGCCAGAACGTACCAGACCCCCACGCCTGTGGCGTCGCTTGCCATAACCGTTGCGTCTGCGTTTGCGCCCATTCCTTCCGTGTATTCGCCCCATTCGGTCACGGTGTTGAGCTTAACGGTGATAAGTCTTTTCCTTTTTCTTCTGCCCGTTATTTTATCAATATCCATGTCGTTGTTGGTGATAATATATTCGTACTCTACCGAAGTCGCCGATATCAGATACCATGACAGATAAAATACTCCGAAAACTATAACTATAAGGGGCATAAAACCGAAAACGAAGGCTCCGAAAGCGCATACCGCGCTTAACACTATCGTTCCGAGTATTATCAATATCCTTTTTACCATATCCATGGTTTCCGTTTCTTTTTTCACAAGCTGTTCATTATAATGATCCATAATTTTTACCGACCTTTTTAAAAGAATGTTGCTTTAAGTGTATAAGCGTATTATTTCTAGAATATTATTTTTAGTATATCACTTTGCTGTAAAAAAGGCAAGGTTTTAGCAAAGGTTTTTACTGTTTTTGATCCGAAAGGATTATTGAACATAGTTCAATAAGACGGCGGTATTTATCAAAATTCCTTATTAAATCAATGTTTTCTTCTGCTCCTTTATTTTTTCGAGCTTTTAAAAAATAATTTTTTAAGGTTTGCGCTTTTTCTTGAAAAAACTAACAAGGAAAAGAAAATCGAACAACGTTCAATAAATTTTAAGGCGATTTTCTTCCTCTTTTCCTTTACAAATCCGACAATATGTGATATAATAATTTTAAATATCATCCTATTTAAATATAACGCGGTTTGCTTATATCTTAACATTGCAGCAGACATAAGATGTATAAATGAAGGGAAAAAAATGAAGGTAAGAAAAGCCGTTATTCTTGCGGCGGGTTTCGGCACCCGTGTTTTGCCCGCCACCAAGTCCATGCCCAAGGAAATGCTGACTATTGTAGACAAGCCCGCAATTCAATATATTGTTGAAGAAGTGTCGAGAGCAGGCATCGAGGATATACTCATCGTTTTAAGCAGAGGAAAAAACATTGTTGAGGATCACTTTGACCGTTCCCCCGATCTTGAAAGGCAGCTTGAAAAATCGGGAAAAACGGATTTTCTTGAAACGGTGAAAAAAATCCCCCAGCTTGCAAAAATACAGTTTGTCCGCCAGCAGGAAATGAAGGGTACGGGCGACGCGGTTATGGCTGCCAGAACCTTTATCGGAGACGAGCCTTTTGTAGTGCTTTACGGCGACGATGTTATCATCGGCGAAGATCCCGCCACCGCACAGGTATGCCGTGCCTTTGAGGAAACCGGAAAGGGCGCTGTTGCCATGAAGGAGGTTCCCACCGAGCTGGTAATTAAGTACTCCAGCATGAAGGTCAACCCGCTTCACGATAACGTTTACGGAATTACCGATATGATAGAAAAGCCCAAGCCCGAAGAGATGTTCTCCAACTTCTCGATTTTAGGCAGATGCGTATTGCCTTCAAAAATATTTGACATTCTTGAAAAGGTTCCCGTGGGAGCAGGGGGTGAATATCAGCTCACCGATGCCATGAAGGAGCTTGCCCGCACCGACGGAATGGTGGGCGTGGACTTTACCGGCACAAGATACGATATGGGCAATAAACTGGGCATTCTTAAGGCAATAGTGGAGGTGGGTCTTGACCACCCGGAGGTTGGCGAAGGATTTCGCGAATATCTTAAGGAGATCTGCAAAACAAGGCTTTGATTTATACAGATGTAAACCAAAAATGAACAAGAGGACGGTGGAAAATTGGAGCATAACGGAGTTACAGAGGAGGAACTGAAACAGTTATCCGATATAGAGGGATTTCAGCAGTGGGAAAGAATCGACAGATATTTTCCCGAAACCAGCTATGTCCCCGACAGTGATAAAATAAAGACGGGGAGTCTTGCTCCCGTAAAAAAAATAAAGCCCTCGGAAAGTTTAAAAATGTATACAGTGAGAAAAAGCGGAAAGGTCTTTCTGCTGAGAACCGATTTTTCGGAGCGGTTTGAGGAGGAAGCGAGACTTGCTGCCTATGCCCACAGGGTTTTTGAAGAGGGCGGGGCTTACGTTTCCTCTCCCTTGGAGGTAGGGGCGTATTTCGGCGACACAATGGTATACAGCATTTATAACTTTTTCTGCGGGGATAATCTTGCAAGGCGGCTTTCGGAGTTTTCAACCTCTCACCAGCTTTCCTTCGGAGTAGAGGCAGGCAAGCTTCTGAAAAAGCTCCACTCCATTCTTCCCGAAGAGGACGACGTCCCCGTTCATCATGAGGATATGTTCCTTATCCTGACGAAGCTTGAGGAAAAGGGGATAAATTACGAGGGCTTTGCCGAGGCAGGCGCCTTTATGAAAAAATATCACGCTCTGCCCGACAACCGTCCAATAACAGCCGTTCACGGAAACTTTTCCGCCAATTCGCTGTTCCTTGACAAGGATCTGAATATTGGAATTTTGCCTTTGGATACAGCGCAGTGGGACGATCCCGTTACCGACCTGATCTCTCTTTCCGACAGCTACAGCCTGCCTTTTATGAAAGGGGTATTCAAGGGTCTGTTTGACGGGCAGCTGCCGAAGGATTTTTTTGAGCTGCTGTGTTTTTACAGCACCTACACGGCGTTAAGGGACATAGACAGCGCTGAGAGCAAGGAAGAAACAGACATGGCATTGCTCCGTGCAAAAAAGCTTTCGGAGGATTACGAAAGATACCAGAGCGTTATACCGAGCTGGTATTGATGAGAAATAGGAAAAGTGCAGAACAGATAAGGAGAAATTTCCCGAAAAAGGAATAAGGGAAACATCAAATAAAAGTGAAAAATATAATTCTTATAGGAATGCCGGGCTGCGGAAAAAGCACCGTGGGCGTTCTTTTGGCAAAGGCTTTGGGTACGGGCTTTATCGATACCGATTTAATAATTCAGGTGCAGCAGAGGAATACTCTTCAAAGGCTTATTGACCTAAACGGGCTTGACAGCTTTAAGCGTTTTGAGGAAAGCGCCCTGCTTTCTGTTTCGGAGGAGGCGGATATGGTAATAGCCACAGGGGGCAGCGCGGTTTTCTGCGAAAAGGGAATGAGGCATTTAAAACGCAACGGGATTTGCGTTTACCTTGATTTGCCTATTTATGATTTACAGGTGCGCCTTGCCAATATCAAAACAAGGGGCATAGCATGCAGAAGAGGGGAGAGCTTAGAAGAGATCATGGCTGAGCGTTCCCCGCTGTATAACAGATATGCGGATTTCAAGGTTGACTGCGCGGATAAGAGCTGCGAGCAGATCGTGGAGAAGATTATTCGGGTGGCGATGATATAAGATGATATAAAAAGAAGATGAGGGGCTGTAAAAATCAGCCCCTTTATTATACTTTCAAGAAACTTGTGCTTGAATTACGGTTCTCTCAAGGAAGTTGGCGGTAATTTGCTGATTTAAAAAGAATTTCAAAACCGGCAAGATTTAAAAATTGCTTGAAAAGCTGGGCAATTTTTAAATCTTGCCTATCTAACTGAGTTCGGATTTTTTGCTTGAAAAGCTGGGCAAAAAATCCGAACTCAGTTGATTTTTGAAATTCGTGCTGTCAGAACAGTTGTGCGAGTGGGAGCCCGCTTTTATAGGTGTTGTGTTGATTTCTCACCGCCTTTAGATAAGTGCTGCAATAGTTTTTTTCAGCCACTCTCTGTTATCACCATATTGTCATATTTTACTAATTCGGATATCTGCTTTTGTGCAATTCACCAAATTTACTAAAATTGTCAAAAAAATAAAGGAAAAAGCATTTTTTTGAGGTATATACATATAGAGAATAAAAATCAAAGCAGGACTGTAAAAAAGCAGAACGTCATTTTTAAATGCGTAAAAAAATATTGCATGTTTCCCTAAAAGCGGGTTTCCACTCTCACAAGTTTCTTGACAGCCCAACGCTTCTAAAAGCGGATTTCCGCTCTCACAACTGTTTTGACAGCACGAATTTCAAAAATCAACTGAGGTCGGAGTTTTTGCCCAGCTTATCAAGCAATTTTAAAATCTTGTCGGTTTTGAAATTCTTTTTAAATCAGTAAATTACCGCCAAGTTTCCTGAGAGAACCCAAATTACCACAAAGTTCCCTAAAAGAACCCAAACTACCGCTAACTTTTACGGCACATATACATATATAAGGAGAAACCGCCATGCTTCCCAGAGAAGTCACCTTAAAAAATGAAGAACTCATGCTCTCCCCATTCGCCTGCAAAAGCATAAACGCAGGGAAAAGAGAGCGTGATGAAGAACCATGCCCCGTAAGAACGGATTTTCAAAGGGACAGGGACAGAATAATCCACTGCAATTCCTTCCGCCGTTTAAAACATAAAACGCAGGTGTTCCTTATCCCCAAATCCGACCACTACCGTACTCGCCTTACCCATACTTTAGAAGTAGCGCAGATAGCAAGAACGATAGCAAGAGCTTTAAGGCTCAACGAGGATCTGACGGAGGCTATCGCTTTGGGGCACGACTTGGGGCATACTCCCTTTGGACATGACGGAGAGAGAACCTTGGCAGAGCTGTATGAGGGAGGCTTTAAGCATTACGAGCAGTCCGTCCGTGTTGTGGAACGCATAGAGCGCGAAGGAGAGGGACTTAACCTTACTCCGCAGGTAAAAAACGGCATACTCTGCCACACCAATATGACCGCCGATACTCTGGAAGGAGTTGTGGTCAAGCTGTCGGACAAGATCGCTTACATAAACCATGATATTGAGGACGCCATAAGAGGCGGCGTGCTGAGGGAAGAGGATCTGCCCAAGGAAGCCACTGATGTGCTCGGTCATACCAAATCCCAAAGAATAACCGCCCTTGTCAATTCCATTATAGAAAACTGCTCCGACAAAAATGAGATAAAGTATGACGAAACCACACAGAAGGCACATGATACCCTGCGTTCCTTTATGTTCCAAAATGTGTACTACGCCAAGCCCACCGCTGCCGAAAAGGATAAGGCATGCTATGTGGTGGAGAATTTATATAATTATTATCTGAAAAATCCCGACGAAATGCCGCAATTATACAAGGACATTGCCGAAACGGACGGCAAGGAAAGAGC
This sequence comes from uncultured Ruminiclostridium sp., assembly GCA_964636555.1. GTDB lineage: Bacteria > Bacillota > Clostridia > Oscillospirales > Ruminococcaceae > Ruminiclostridium_E. Next base: position 38,891 of record CAZWRZ010000011.1, on the reverse strand, counting down.
AGTTTGCGACTATATTTCCGGAATGACCGACGATTTTGCAGTCGATGTGTTTAAGGAATTGTTTATTCCCAAGTCATGGGTCTGAGCCTTGATTATTTTGATTCCGGATATTTATCGGTCTTTTGACAGAAAATAAAAAGATATAAAAAATGAAAGGAGGAAACAAATATGCCCTTGCCAAACGAATTTATAGAGCAAGTGCGTGACGCTAACGAGATCACCTCTGTTATTTCCTCCTATACCTCTTTAAAAAGGGCAGGGCGGGACAATGTGTGCCTATGTCCCTTCCACTCGGAAAAAAACCCCTCCTGCCACATTTACTCAGATACTCAAAGCTTTTACTGCTTCGGCTGCGGAGCCGGAGGAGACGTAATAAATTTTATCAGACTTATAGAACATCTTGACTATATAGAAAGCGTCAAGTTTCTGGCGCAAAGGGCGAATATCCCTATGCCCGAGGACAGCTTTGACAAAACCGCCGAAGCTAAACAGAGACTGCTGGAGATCAACCGTCAGACGGCAAGATTTTACCGTGATATTTTGCTTTCGGACAAGGGAATTCCGGGGCGGCAGTATCTGCTGCAAAGGGGTTTAAGCGAAAACACAATAAGAAAATACGGCTTGGGCTTTGCTCCCGACAGCTGGGACGCTCTTAAAAACTTTATGCTGTCAAAGGGCTATACCGAACAGGAGCTGCTGGACGCCGCACTGCTTTCCAGAAAGCGTTCCCAGTCCGAGTCGGCATACAACGGCAAGGTGCATACCTACGATAAGTTCCGTAACCGCGTAATGTTTCCAATTATCGACAGACGGGGAAATATTATCGGCTTCGGCGGAAGAACATTGGAGCAGGACGCGCCAGCCAAGTATCTCAACAGCGACGAGACCCTTGTTTTCCACAAGAGGAGCAGTCTTTTCAGCCTTAATTTCGCCAAAAACACAAAGGAAAAATTTCTTATCCTTTGTGAGGGCTATATGGACGTGATCAGCCTTAATCAGGCAGGCTTTGACAACGCCATAGCCACTCTCGGCACCGCCATCACTCCCGAACAGGCGAGGCTTATGCGGCAATACTGCGAAGAGGTGGTTATAAGCTACGACAGTGACGGAGCGGGTCAAAAGGCTACCATGAAGGCAATAAACCTTTTGGGAGAAGCTGGAGTAGACGCAAGAGTTTTGCAGATGAGCGGCGCAAAGGATCCCGACGAGTACGTTAAAAAATACGGCGCAGACGGTTTCAGACTGCTTTTGCAAAATTCGGGGGGAGCTATCAGCTTTGAGCTGAAAAAGCTCACACTGGGTCTTGATATGGACACCCCCGAGGGAAAGGCGTCATATCTTAAAAAAGCGGTGGGCTTGCTGGCAGCCATAAACGACAAGATCGACCGAATGGTTTACATAAACGATACCGCCAAGCTTTGCGGACTAAGCGCGGGAGAGATAGAAAAAGCGGTGGAGGAACGGCGGAAGATCGCCTACTACTCCGCAAAAAAGACGGAGACAAGGGAGCTGATAAATCCCACAAAAAAGAAAAGCTCCGACTATACGCCAATGTCTCAGCTTTCCGCCCGTGAAAAGGCTCAAAGAGGGGTAATAGCCTTTATGATACATTCCCCCGATCTGCTGCCCAAAACGGAAAAGAGGATAAGTGCAGAGGATTTTCCCGACGAATTTTGCCGAAAAATATACCAAAGGGTGACGGAACGGATAAAAAACAGCCAAAGCGTTGATCTGTCATCACTCGGAAACGAATTTTCGGCGCAGGAAATGGGAAAAATAACAGGTATAATTCAGGAAAACAGCCTTTTACCGTATCAAAAGGAAAGGCTTGAAGAATATATAAGAGTTCTGGAGGAACACCGTGACAGGTACGGCGGAAAAAATCCCTCCGACCTTACCAATGAAGAAATGCTTAAGGAAATGGAAAAGCTGAGGAAAAAGAAAAACGGAGGGTAACCGAAGTTTTGGTAATATTTTGCGGAATAAAAATACAACAAAAAGAAGGAAGTAAAAGATGAGCGAAAACGGAAAAAACAACATTGTCAACGAGCTTCTGGAGCGCGGTAAAAAGGAAGGAAAGCTTACCACAAAGGAAATAAACGATATCCTTGAGGATATGAATTTTGACGTGGATCAGATCAACAAGCTATATGACGATTTTGAAAGCAACAACATCGACATTGTGGACGATTTTGTGGCGGACGAGGATCTTGACACCGCCCTTGACTTCACGGGAGAGGACGATCTTGACCTTGCTCTGTCCACCGAGGGCATTACCATTGACGACCCTGTTAAAATTTACCTTAAGGAAATAGGAATCGTGCCCTTGCTTACAGCTGAGGAGGAAATTGCCCTTGCCATGCGGAAAAGCCAAGGAGATCAGTTTGCGAGAAAAAGACTTACCGAGGCTAACCTCCGCCTTGTTGTCAGCATAGCAAAGCGTTATGTGGGAAGAGGTATGCAGTTTCTTGACCTTATCCAGGAGGGCAATATGGGACTGCTTAAGGCAGTGGAGAAATTCGACTACCGCAAGGGCTACAAGTTCTCAACCTATGCTACATGGTGGATAAGACAGGCTATCACAAGAGCCATTGCCGATCAGGCAAGAACTATCCGTATCCCTGTACACATGGTTGAAACCATTACCAAGGTAAAAAAGGTTTCAAGCCAGCTGCTCCATAAAAACGGACATGAGCCCAGCGTGGAGGAGATCTCCAACGAGCTCAATATGCCCGTGGAGCGTGTAAGAGAAATTATCCGCATAAGTCAGGATCCCGTTTCACTTGAAACGCCTATTGGTGAAGAGGAGGACAGCCATTTGGGAGATTTCATTCCCGACGAGCTTGCTCCCGCTCCCGCCGAGGTAGCTTCCCTTTCTCTTTTGAAGGAACAGCTTGACGAGGTTTTGGGAACTCTTACCGAGCGCGAGGAAAAGGTTCTGCGCCTGCGCTTCGGCTTGAAGGACGGCAGACCCAGAACTCTTGAAGAGGTGGGCAAGCAGTTTGAGGTAACACGGGAGCGTATCAGACAGATAGAGGCAAAGGCGCTCCGCAAGCTTCGTCACCCCTCCCGCAGCAAGAAGCTGAAGGACTTTTTGGATTAAAAAACGGTATACGTTTTCACAAAGTCCTTATTATACATAATTTTACAGAATGTCAAAGATACTTGAAAGGAACATAAATGCACATTACTCTTGAAACGGATTATGCTATCAGAATCGTAGACAGGCTTGGAAAAGAGTCCTTAAAGGAGGACAACGGCGTCAAAAGCTGCATAGACGCGGGAACAATTTCCGAAAGCACCGACGTGCCTTTAAGGTTTGCCCTTAAGATACTGAGAAAGCTGGTGGGAGGCGGACTTGTAAAAAGCTACAAGGGCGTTTACGGCGGTTACCGCCTGATCAAGCCTATCAGCGAAATTTCTCTTTATGATGTTATTGAAATAGTCGAGGGGGAATATCGGTTCAGCCGATGTCTTTCCGAGGGGTACAGCTGTAATTGCAGTGCAGACGGCTTGCCCTGTAACTATCAGCAGGTTTTCGGGGGAGTTTCGGAAATGGTTAAGGAATACCTTAAGAAACAGACCTTTGACAAGCTGATAAAAGCTGATAAAAGCTGACAGAAAACCCAAAATCATTCTGAATTTATTCTTGATATTGGAGAATTTATATGGATATTGAGCAGATACTTAAAAGAAACGGAAAAAAAGCCGCAGCGGCAGAGGCGGTTCAGGGCGACAGAATTTTTGCCCTCGATATAGGCACCCGCACCGTTGTGGGAATTATCGGAGAAAGAGACGGGGACAATTTCAAGATACTTGAATGTGTTTCCAAGCCTCATACCCGCCGGGCAATGGTTGACGGTCAGGTTGAGGACATCAAACAGGTGGCGAAGATAGTGGGCGAGGTAAAGGCGCAGCTGGAGGAAAAAATCGGCTGCACCCTTCAAAGAGCCTGCATAGCCGCCGCAGGACGCGCCCTGCGCACCGTAAACATTTCAAAGGATTTTGACGTTTCGGGAAGCGAGTTTGTCACCGAGGAAATGGTGGCTTCCATGGAAATGGAAACAATTTCCCTTGCCCAGTCGCAGCTTGACGAGGAAACCAAGGGCGACGGAACATTGTTTTACTGCGTAGGTCACAATGTGGTGAACTATCTTCTCGACGACTACAAAATGATCTCTCTTACAGGACATAAGGGACAGAAGGCGCAGATAAATATGGTGGTGGCTTTCCTTCCCGGCATAGTTGTAGAAGGCTTGTATTCGGTTATGGAGCTGAACAAGCTGGAGGTGCAGAGCCTGACATTGGAGCCTATTGCCGCCATGAATGTTATAATCCCTCCCGAAATTCGGCTTATCAATATTGCCCTTGTGGATATAGGCGCAGGTACTTCGGATATTGCAATTTCCAAGGACGGTTCAATAATAGCCTATGCCATGGCAACTGTGGCAGGCGATGAGATAACCGAGGAAATTATAAAAACCTATCTTGTGGATTTCTCCGCCGCGGAACAGATGAAGTATGACGCGGACACAGGAGAAGCGATCAAGTACAAGGACATTTTCGGAATTCCTCATTCCGTTACGCAGGAGGATTTTATAGAAAGCATTTTGTCGGGTATGGACAATCTTGCTGCCACTATCTGCAATACCATACTGAAAATAAACGGCGGTTCCCCTCAGGCGGTTTTCCTTGTAGGCGGCGGAAGTCTTATCAAGGGGCTTACCACATTAGTTGCGGACAAGCTGGATATTGACGAGGACCGTGTAGCCGTAGGCAGCGGAGAGTTTGTCCGCGGCGTTGATATAGGAGCCTTTAAAATGGGGGCGGAATACATAACTCCCATAGGAATAGGCGTTACCGCCTTGAACGACAGGGGCTATGACTTCTCGGTCATCACCGTAAACGACAAAAAGGTGAGAGTTTTCGATACCAAAAAGCTTACCGTATTTCAGCTTTTGTCGGCGGCGGGCTTTAAGGCTGCGGAAATTATGGGACATTCGGGTCAGGGTCTGACCTTTACCCTTAACGGCAACAAAATTTTCCGCAAGGGCACTTTAATGACCTCGGCGGAGATAACCGTAAACGGCAAAAACGCAGGACTTACCACCGTTGTTACACAGGGGGACAGAGTTACTCTTACCCCTGCCAAAAACGGCGAGAACGCTCATTCCTCTTTACAGAACGAAATTGATTACAGCAAGTACAATTCGGGCTATGTCAATTTCGGCAGCAAGAGATATAAATTCGGCTTGGAGGTCACCGTAAACGGACAGCCCCAAAATCCCGACTATGAGATACAGCCCCTTGACAATATAGTTACGGGCGGAATTCTCACCTTGGGCGACCTGCTGGCTTCTCAGGGCATAGAGTATTCCGAGGGCTTTATGATAAACGGAAATTCGGCGGATCAGTCTTATGTTCTTTGTGACGGAGATTCCATTACGGTGAAGATGATACCTGCCGTTATGGGAAATGCGGTTGTAGGCGGTAATGATACTGTTGATACGGTTTCGGCGGTTCCAACTGCTCCTGCTGTTCCTGCTGCTCCCGCAGTTCCCGCTGCGCCTGTTGTTTCTGCTGCACCCGCAATTCCGGCAGCTCCCGCAGCTTCCGCTGCTCAGGCTGTTCCCGCCGCTCCTGTTTCGGCAGACACGGTTACGGCAAGCAGCCCTGTTTCATCGGCTTCACCCTCTCACCATAGCAGCATTGATGAGCTGAACCAAAAAATACAGTCCGCTCATAATTCGGCAGGGGACGCCCTTGCTTCTCATGATTCGGACGATCTTGCAAATGCGGAAATTGAAAGAGGAAGCGACGGATTTCCCAAATTGGATCTTACTCCAAGAGGGAAAAATATGAATATTGAGATCTACGGGGAGAGCAAGGGTTGGATAGCTCCCATAACTCTCACCCTCAACGGATCCCCCATAACCCTGCCCGAGAAAAATGACGGTGAACCTCATACATTTTTGGAGCTGATGAAATATGCCAATATAGACACCAAGAACCCCGGAGGACACGGCGTTGAATTGTCCCTGAACGGATTGGAGATAAGCTTCGGCGAGGAGCTTCATGAAGGAGATACAGCGGTAGTGCGCTGGAAAGATTAAAAAAGAAGAGATAAGAACATGAAAAAATCAATAAAGCTTGCCGTTGAGGCTGCTTTGATCGGCAGTCTGCTTTTGTCGGGCTGCTCAAAAATTGAATATGAGACTCCATCGGCAGGAGACGACACGGGTACTGCCCCTCCTGTTACCGATGAACCTGCTCCCTCCGATACCGAGCCCGAGGATTACTCTATCCCCGACAAGTATCAGGTGAAGGAGATCAACATCAACGAAGAGCCTTTCTCACAGACCTTGCAGCTTGAAGAAGTCTGCACCAACGAAAGACACACCAATTTAATGGGCTATGAGGGAGACGGATTTATTCAGATAGACACCAACGAATATGCGGAGTTTACCGTTCATGTACCCTCTACGCAATACTACAAGCTTACCCTTTATATGTGCGCCTTTGATACGGGGGTCAATGTTATTATCGGAGGGAACAAAGTGGTTTCCGAGGAGGGCTATGAAACCTTTGACGGAGTTTCCAAAGGGGTCATTTACGAGAAAAACATACTTGCCTTTACCCCCTTTTCCATTGAGGGTATTTACCTTAAAAAGGGCGACAACACCATAGTTCTTCAATCGGTGGGCGGCGCGGCATATATGGATATGGTGAAGATAGAAAACGGCCGCAGTGTCAGCAACGGATTTTACACCATGAGCAACTCTCCCGCAAATCCGGGCGCAGATACCAAAACTATCAAAACCATGGGAATGCTGGCGGAATTTTACGGCGAAAAGACCCTGACGGGACAAAAGGTGACTCCGGGGACCAATGCGGAAATTGCCGCCATATATAATTTAACGGGCAGACTTCCCGCCATAAGGCAGGGAGATCTGAGCTGCACCCAAAGCAGAAGCCCCGACTATGACATGAGGGACAAGGAATTGGAGCTTGCTAAGGACTGGAGTGACAGAGGAGGGCTTGTGGCTTACGGATGGAACTGGTATGCGCCGAGCGATACAAGCCACTATCTTTCAGTGGTGACCGATTTTGATTTTTCCCTGGTTTCCACAAATATCGATATTTCCGAGGCGTCCCTTGATACTGTGGAATCCCTTTACGGCAGCGGTGATGTTTCAAGAGAATGTTACAGGCTTATTCAGGATATGGACGAAGCGGCGGCATTTTTGAAGGAATTGCAGGAAAGCGGTGTTACGGTTCTGTTTTCCCCTCTTCCCGACGGAGGAAAGGGCGGCTATTGGTGGAGCAGCGGCGCAAATTATCAATGGCTTTGGAAAACCATGTTCAACCGCTTCAGCAATCTGCACGGTCTTACAAATCTGATCTGGGTATGGAACGGCGGTTCGGAGCAATATTTCCCCGGAGATCAGTATGTGGACATTGTGGGCGAAAACATCTACAACACCACAGGAGACAGCGGAAACGGCAGATTTATGGGTACGATTTATTACAAATCCTCCAGAGGAACTGCAATGACCCATTGCCTGACGGTGCCCGATCCCGATGTGCTGGCACAGGATAACGCCTTGTGGCTGTGGTTTGCCCTTGACAGGGGAGAGTGTATTATTGACGCTGACGGCAGGCTGACGGGCAAGTATACTTCCAACGAGCTTTTGGAGAGGGCTTATAACAGTGAGGGCATGGTTACTTTGGATGAGCTGACTGTCAGATGATGAATTTTTGTAACCGATAAAATATCTCTGCAAATCTTAAAATATAAACCCCGATCCGACCCAAAATATAAGGAGGTGCCGGTATGATAATTGGTTTTATTGTGTGGAGTGTAATTGCGGTGCTGTTTGTTGTAATAGGTATCAGCGGTTTAAGATCCAAAGAACCGGTAGGCTTTTTTACTTTTGTAAAAGCTCCCGAAGTGAATGATATCGGAAAATATAACCGTGCAGTCTCAATTCTTTGGATCATAGCAGCCGTTCTCCTTGAAATACTGGGAGTGCCCTTTCTCTTTTTGGAACAAAATTCACTGATGTTTGTTTTGGTGATTTTCGGTGCAGTTGCTTTGGTTATCGGAATGATGATCGGCTATATCAAAATTGAGAAGAAGTATAGGGCATAAACTCGGGAATAAATTAGAGGAAGAGAATATGAACATCGTACCTACATTAAATTTTAGCGGAAACTGCCGCGAAGCGCTCCAAATGTATGAAAGAGCATTTAACGGAAAAATCACTTGCCTGATCACTTACGGAGAGGCAAACGACCCCGAATATAATCCGCTGCTTAAAGATAATCAAAAGGACTATGTCTATCATTCGGAGCTTGTATTGGGCAGTCAAAGAATCATTATGAGCGATCAGCTTGATATGGAATTTCAGACGTGCTATTCAAACTTTCTCACTGTTATGTGCGATACAAAGGAAGAAGTGCAGAGAGCCTATAAGATCATGGAAGAAGGATGCAAAACAATTTATCAAATGGAAGCCACCCCTTACAGTTCCTGTCGTGTGGTTTTTGTAGATAAGTTCGGCATACGCTGGGGAATTATGACTGAGCAGACAGAACGGTAAATTCGATATGAATAACAAAAATAAGCCCGAAATCGGTTTTGAAAGCCGATTTCGGGTCATATTTATGAGCGCTTTTTATACTGCCTTTTTACAGCTCCATTTCCTCCTTGCCCCTGTTGTCTATCCTCTTAGCCGAAATAACAAAGAGGGTAACAAAGTAGCAAAGTATGATGATAAGCAGTGTAATTCCGATACTGCCCCACAGGTTGGCTTGGTCGATTTCCTGTCCTATCAAAGCGTCCTGCGCCTGTGACGTAAGAGTAAAGGGGTGGAACTTATCTGCCCCCAAGGCGCTGAAAAATACAGTGAGAATTGCGTTTCCGCCGTACATGATGACTACCGACAAGCCCGCCTTTGCCGTACACAAGCCCAAGGTAAAGTATGCGGCGGTCATAAACGCGTCAAACACTCCAGCCACAAGAGCGGTAACAGCCACCGAACCTATGGTTATATCATTACCGGGGAACATCAGACAGCAAGTGCCGTAGCTTATCCATATTCCGCAAAAGCCGAACACTGCCATTGCCAAGGGATAAACCAAGAACTTTGGCAGAATATAAAGCTGAGGTGTGAGTCCCGCATTCTGTGGGATTATCATGGAGCGTTTTTTCAGTTCGCCTCCCGCGGAATACATGGTAACAAGCATTGCCACAAGCATAAGGGTGCCAGTCAGGTCTCCCAGAGAGCTTACCACTCCCAAGGCAGCCATATATTCGGAATCGCCCAATGCCCCAAAGTCTAAGTCAGCGGATATATTCATTGACATATCGTTTACACCGGGATCCGCATTGTCGCTTATGTTTGGAACAGTGTCGTCAAAATTAAAATCCGCATCGCCTATAGCGTCCAGCATAATAAACGAAACCTTCATCAACAGCGGCGAAACAACGGCAAACAAAACTGCCGCCAGCAAAATTCCCCACATTCTGAAGGAGCGGGTGAAAAACATCATCTCTTTTTTAAGCCCCGTTTTAAGCATTTTCGTTCACCACCTTCAAATAAATATCCTCAAGACTTTCGGTAACGGCTTTCATTTCGGAGGGCACTACGGAATTTTCCCCGAAGGTTTTCATTAAAAGTCCCGCCGCCTCTTCAAGCTGATTGGTTCTTATTACAAAATAGCCTGTGTTTTCGTAAAAATCGACTTTGTCGATCAGAGGGTTCTGCTCCAAAGCCTTTATAACGGAAACGGATCTTTCGTTGGGTTCAAAAAGCTTTACCTCTATTTCGGGCTTGGCGTAATCCATAAGCACTTCGTTTATCTTGCCCTCAATAACCATTTTTCCGTTTTTCAGTATTCCTATGCTTCCTGCCGCTTTTTCCACGTCGGAAAGGATATGGGTACACAGGATAATGGTACAGCCTGTCTGTGCAAGACTGCGGATAATGTTCATAACGTCCGCGCGGCCTTCGGGGTCAAGGGCGGAGGTGGGTTCGTCAAGGACAAGGATCTGGGGGTGGTCGAAAATGATCGCGCCGATGCCCATTCTCTGGTTCATTCCTCTTGAATAGCCCTTTATGGCGCGTTTTCCGCCCTCGCGCATTCCGACGATTTCCATTACCTCGTCAATGCGGCTGTTTATATTTCCCTCATACTGACAGCAGGCGGCAATATATCTGAGATATTCATAGCCGTTCATATAATTAAAGAGAGAGGGAGTTTCGGGCAGATAGCCTATTTTTATTCTGCTCCCGTCTCCGTTGTTCTCATCGCCTAAAATAACATCTCCGCCGTCCTTGGGTATTACGTTGCAGAGAATATTCATGGTTGTGGTTTTTCCGCAGCCGTTTTTCCCCAAAAAGCCGTAAACCTCGCCGTCGGGAACGTTCATGTTAAGCCCGTCCAGAACGCGGAAGTTTTTGTAGCTTTTCTGCAAATTACGAATGGTTACCATAATCTGCACCTTTCCTTTCCAAATTTATTCCGGATTTATTTTTCTGTGGTATTGTTTTTCTTTTGATTATGGCTTTATTGTAGCACAAGAGGAAATAATTGTCAATATAATTTACCAAATATGTGAATAATAAATAAGTCGGAATGTGTAAATTTATGAGATTTGTACAGAAAGCAAAAGACTCAAAGCCATTGAAAAGTAAATATATTTTGAAAATCTAAGAATAAAAGTAAACAACATTTACTTATTTACGATTGTCGGCGTTTGTTTGTGTTTTTTAATGTACATTTGACAACTGCGGAGGTGGTATTACACTTGCTAAACCTTCAAAAAAGTAGTATAATGTAAAAGTATCTATTCAAAAAAACAAAACGGAGAAAATATGATAGACATACTGACCTCGGGTGCAAGTCCTCAGCTTATCATTATTGAAGTTTTCGTATTTTTAACGGTAATGCTGGCGGCTCTGCCCCTTCACGAATACGCCCACGGAATAACGGCAAAGCTTCTGGGGGACGACACTGCCGAAAAAAGCGGCAGGCTCACCCTTAACCCCTTAGCGCATTTGGATCCTATGGGGGCAATAGCTATGCTGCTTTTCGGCATAGGCTGGGCTAAACCTGTTCCCATAAATCCCTCGCGCTGCACCAAGCTGAAGCCCAAGGCGGCAATGGCTGTTACTGCTATGGCAGGACCTGTCACCAACCTCATTTTGGGATTTATTGCGGTTGTCGTGACCCAGTGTATTCTGTATGGAAATTTAGAAATTCTGCTGACCGGGAAGGAGTCGTTGGAGTGGTATCTTTATTATGCCGCATACTCGGTGGCAAGGATAAATATATATCTGGCGGTTTTCAATCTGCTGCCCATACCGCCATTTGACGGTTCGAGAATTTTTCTTTCATTTCTGCCCACAAAGCTTTACTTTAAGGTGATGAGGTATGAAAGGATAATAATGGGAGTAATTATGCTGTTGCTTATCACAGGCATTCTTTCTCTCCCCTTGGGCTTTCTGACAAATGCAATTATGGACGGAATGCTGTGGGCTGCGGATTTTGTAAGGTTCTTTTTTCATTTGCCGTCTGTCATATAAACAACTTGTAAAAAAATAATGGAGGGCAGTCTTTAACGCTATGACCGAAGTTACAGAAAATACACAAGATATAAACGAAACGGAAGAGCTTCAGACCGCCTCTCTTCACGCAGTTCCCGCCTTTAAGCTTCCCGTCTTCGAGGGACCTTTAGACCTTATGCTTACCCTTATCCAAAAGCATAAGCTAAACATAAGAGATATTGAGATATCCGTCCTTTTGGAGCAGTTTTTGCTGTACCTTGACCAAATGCAGCAGGCGGATATTGAGGTTGCGGGAGAATTTCTGGAAATGGCGGCTCACCTCATTCTTATAAAATCCTCCGCATTGCTGCCAAAGCATGAGGCGGAGCAGCTTAAAAAGGAGCTGGAGGGCGCCCTTATCGAATACGCCATGGCAAAGGCAATGGCGGAAAAGCTGAAAACACGCTGGACAGGCTCGGATATTTTTGTAAGGGATCCTTTAAGTATTCCCCTTGACACCGAATACCGGCGCAGACACGATGTGTATGAGCTGTACGGAGCGATTGCGGCAATGTCCGAAAGGGTAAGGCTTGCGAAATTCAACGCCCGCCCCCTTTCCATGAAGCCCATTGTGGCAAAAAGCTACGTGACCGTATTCACCAAGGTTGTGTATGTGCTTAAACGTCTCAGCCGTGCTGAAGAGGTGGAGATAAGGTCATTGTATAAGGGACAGACACGTTCGGAGCAGGTGGCTACATTCCTTGCTCTTTTGGAGCTGTCAAAGCACGGCAGAGTGACTTTTTCGGACGACAACAGCTATCTGAAAAGAGCGGAAAGAGTACATGAAGGTTAATGCGGATAAATAATCCAAAATCAAATTCCAAAAAGGAAAGGGGGCAAACCCGTTTGAAAAGCGCGCTGAAAAAGAATGCGGTGGTTGAAATATTCAAAACCAAAAGCCGTTTTCTTTCTATTTTTCTGATCGTGGCAATAGGTGTTGCCTTCTTTGCGGGGGTCAAGATTTCCGCTCCCGATATGAAAAGGTCGGCGGATATATATTATAAAAATGCCGGGCTTGCACATTACCGCCTTGTTTCCACCTTCGGATTTTCAGAAAAGGATATTGAAGCGCTGACGGAGATAGAAGGAGTAGAGGTATATCCGGGATATTTTGCCGATGTGATGATATTGGGGGGAGAGCAGGAGGAGATAGCTCACGTAATGTCTCTTTCCGAATACGGCGAAAACAACTCTTTCAGTAAGCTGGAGCTTATGGAAGGACGTTTTCCCGAAAAGGCGGACGAATGTATTATTGACGGCACTGTGCTTACGGGCGGAAAAGAAGTGGGGGACAAGATAACCTTTGAATCGGGGGACGAAAACGATATTTCCGACACTCTCGCAGTTTCCGAATACACTATTGTGGGAAAATTTGTTTCCCCTGCTTACATAGATATGTCATCAAGGGGAAACACCACCATCGGCAACGGAAACATAAATACCCTTATATACATAAACGAGGAAAATTTCAAAACCGAGGTTTATACAGAGGTATACATTACCGCCGAGGATTTGAAGGAGCCGGCGGCTTACGGCACCGCTTACGAAGAAAAATCCGATGAGATAAAGGCTGTTCTGGAGGAGACAGGAAGCAGAAGAGAGATCGAAAGATACGATGAGATAATAGCCGAAGCGGAACAGAAAATTGCGGACGCGGAAAAGGAGCTGGCAGAAGGAAAAGCCGAGGCGGAGAAAAAGTTAGTCGACGGAAAAAAGGAGCTGGAGGACGCCAAAGCAGAGCTTGACAAGGCGGAAAAGCAGCTTGCGGACGCGAAAAAACAGCTTGAAGAGGGCAGAGTACAGTCCGAAGAGGGAAAAAAGGAGCTAGAACAGGGCTGGGAGGACTACTACAAGGGCGAAAAGGAAGCGGAGGAGCAGTTTGCCGAAGCGGAAAAGAAGCTTGCCGACAGCAGACAGCTTTTGCTGGAGGGCGAGTCCGCCTATCTGCAAGGGCTTATAAAATACAATGAGGGTTTAGAGCGGTACAACAGCGGTCTGGCGGAGTATAACGCCAACTTAGCCCTTTACGAACAGGGTTACAGACTGTATACGGCTTTGGACGAGTTTTACAAAAATATGCACGAATCGGGTACACAGCTGCCCGATATAGGCGGAAACGCCTTTCTCCCTCCCGAAATAAAGGATCTTTTGGAAAATCTGCCTTCTGAAGAGGAGGTTGCGGCAAAATTAGCCGAGCTGGAGGAAGCAAAAAAACAGCTTGACGAAGCAAAAATACAGCTTGACGACGCAAAAAAGCAGCTTGACGATTCCGAAAAACAGCTCAGTGACGCGAAGACGGAGATTGAAGACGGCAAAAAACAGCTTGCCGAGGGAGAGCTTACCCTTGCCAACGAGAAAGCCAATGCGGAAAAACAGCTTGCCGAAGCGGCAAAGCAGCTTGCCGAGGGCGAGGTCCAATATTACGAGGGCTTGGAAAAGCTGAAACAGGGTGAAGTTGATTACGAAAACGGTCTGAAAGAGTTTGAAGAGGGCAAGGCGAAATACGAAGACGGTATTGTGGAATACGAAAAGGGCAAGACCGAGGCGGAAAACGAGATAGCTGACGGCGAAAAGAAGATCCGCGACGCCAAAAGAGAGCTTAAGGAGCTTAAAAACCCCTCATGGTACGTCTTTGACAGAACGGACAATATCGGATATTCCGAATACGGCGAAAACGCCGAGAGAATAAACAATATCGCGGCGGTGTTCCCCGTGTTCTTTATTCTGGTGGCAGCCTTGGTGTGCCTTACCACCATGACGAGAATGGTGGAGGAGCAGCGTTCCCAGATAGGCACTTTAAAGGCTCTGGGCTACACCAACGGGCAGATAATTTTCAAGTTTATGTTCTATGCCCTTACCGCAACGGTGGCAGGGTCATTTATAGGTGCCCTTTTCGGGGAAAAGCTTTTCCCATTTGTTATCATGCGGGCTTACGGTATGCTTTACTCTATTTCCGTTGTAAGTATGCCTACCGATTGGACTTTGACTTTGGCTTGTATGGCGGTGGCAGCGGGAGCGGTGGCTCTTACGGTTTATTTTTCATGCAGATCGGAGCTGTCCGAGCAGCCCGCTCAGCTTATGCGTCCCAAGGCTCCCAAGGCGGGAAAGAAAATTTTGCTTGACCGTCTGCCCCTGTGGAAACGGGTAAGCTTTAACGGCAAGGTCACTGCAAGAAACCTGTTCCGCTATAAGAGAAGAATGCTTATGACGGTGGTGGGAATTGCGGGCTGTACCGCTCTTACTCTTGTGGGCTTTGCTTTGGAGGATTCCATAAGCGAAATTATAAATAAGCAGTATGACGAGCTGAACATTTATGAAGGAATTTTAGCCTATGACAGTATAGACAGCGGAGATACTGAGGAAATACTGTCTCTGTTAAAGGATTCGGGCTGCGAGGCTGTACGGTATTTTCAGAAAAGGTTGACGGTAAGGTCGGAGGAAGGCACGGTAAGTGCGTTTATTATTGTTCCCGAAAGCAATGAGGACTTGACAAAATACTATGTGTTCCGCGACAGAAAGACCCATGAGCCCATTGAATTTGAACAGGACAGAATTCTTGTCACCGAAAAAATGTCCTCTCTCTTAAATGTGGAGGCGGGGAACAGCGTTAAGATATACGCCGAGGAAACGGATATGAAAACCGCCGAGATCTCCGCCTGTGTGGAAAATTATCCCAACCACTATGTTTATATGTCCAAGGATCTGTACCGCAGGCTTTTCGGTGAAGAACCAGCCTACAATATTATGGCATTCGGAACAGTGTCGGGCGAGGCGCTGACATCGGATCAGCAGAATGTTCTTGCACGGAAGCTTTTAGGAACAAATGCAGTATTGTCGGTAAAGTACAAGCACGAGATGATAACCACCATGAGTACCATGCTCAACGCCCTCAACTCGGTGGTGGCGGTGCTTATTATCAGCGCAGGGGCATTGGCTTTCGTGGTGCTGTATAACCTTACCAACATAAATATCAACGAAAGAATAAGAGAAATTGCCACCTTAAAGGTAATGGGCTTTTACGATCTGGAGGTAGACAACTATATATTCCGCGAAAACCTTATACTTACTTTTATGGGAATTGCCGCGGGGCTTTTCTTGGGAAAGTATTTCTCCGACTTTGTTATCCAAACCACTGAAATAGACGCGGTAATGTTCGGAAGAGATATAACCGTTTTCAGCTATGTTATTTCGGGAATAATAACCTTGGGCTTCAGCATTGCCGTTACCCTTTATATGCACAAGCATTTGAAAAAGGTGGATATGATAGAGGCGCTGAAGTCGGTAGAGTAAGAACATGTTCTCATAGGATAGGCATGCGTCTTTTCGGCAAATTTTGCCGATGACTGCGTTTTATCATTCGCTTTGCTGTCGGCGCATCCGTGCGCCGACTTTGGGCGAATGACTAACACATCGTGTGTTAAAATTCCTTGAAATACGCAAGTATTCCTGCGGGATTTTTCCTTGTCCTCGACAAAATTTGCTCGAAAATCCACGCACAAATCTTGTGAAGACAGGTTCTAAGAGAAAATATGCGGAAGCAAAGCTTTTCCGCAGCAGGTTTATCCGAGAAAAACGAAAGGGGGCAGTTTATGAAGCTGATAAGATTTGCTTATTGCAGTGAATTTGAATGTATGGCGGATAATTGTCCCGAAACCTGCTGTCAGCAGTGGAACGTTTTTTTCGGTCATCAGGAATATCTCAATATCAGAAGCTCACCTTGCAGTGAAAGGCTGAGAAGCATTATTGACAGCTCCTTTGTAAAGGTAAACGGAAATAATATTAACGAGGGCTTTGATTACGCTGTTGTAAAATTCAATGAAAAGGGGATGTGTCCCATTTTGGACGGTGAGGGGCTTTGTATGCTTCAAAAGGAGCTGGGGGAAGAGCGTCTCGGCTATGTCTGCTCCACCTTTCCGCGTTTAAAAACAGCCGTCGGAAAAGACGTCTATATTTATTCCTGCAATATGAGCTGTCCGAAGGTGGCAGAGCTGCTGATCTCTCACAAAGAGGGACTTAGATTGATTTCGGAAAGCTATGACAACACAGACAAATATCTGAACAGCGGTTTGTATTCCGCTCCCGCAGTGCTTGAGAGCTGGGAGGGATTTCCCTATTATTGGGACATTAAGAACACGCAGATAGGGATATTGCAGAATAGGGATTTTTCCGTTGCCGAAAGAATGCTGATATTGGGGTATTTTTCCCAAAAGGCAAACGAGTATATAAACCACAGATCGGGGACAAGCATTGTTTCGCTGGCAGAATTGCTGAGGGACAGAGAAACCTGCGGAAAAATTGCAGAATCCTTAATGCCCTCTCAGACGGACAAGGACTTTGCGGTAAAATCGGCTGGAATATTCGCCAAGCTGTATTTATCGGCGCAGAGCAAAGGCAGCAAGCATTTAAAGGAGCTGTTTCAGACTGCTGCCGACAGCATAGAGCTTACCGTTAAGGAAACGGAAAACAGAATGGCGGACACTTCCATAAACTATGAAAAGTATCTTGGGAATATTGAAAGGTACAGAAAAATAGAAAGGGAACGTCCTCACATCATTGAAAATATTCTGGTAAATCTGATCTTTACGCAGTCTCCCGCCGAGGGTGTTTGGAAAAACTTTTTTATTTCGGCAGTGTTTTATAATATTATGATGACCTGCATTCCTGCATTTTTAGGGGACAGCACCGATGACGGCAATCTGGCTTTAGCTGTTTCCCGGGCGGCGAAGATGACGGTCAATAACGGACTTATTGAAAAGGACGCTTTGTTGGATTTTGTGGATCATAGGTCTTATACTTTGCCGCATGCGGCTTTTTTGATCGGGCGTAAATAGAATAAAGTGGGGCTGTAAAAAAGGCAGCCTCTTATTTTATGCAAAATCTCTTGGGTGAGCTGAAATTATTAGCACCACATCTCTAAAAGCGGTGCAAAATTAGCACCGCACCCCTAAAAGCGGTAAAAAATTATCACCTGTTTCCTTAAAAGCGGGTTCCGGCTCGCACAACTGTCTTGACAGCACGAATTTCAAAAATCGACTGAGCTTGGAGTTTTTTGCCCAGCTTTTCAAGCAAAAACTCCAAGCTCGGTCGAATAGTAAAGATTTTTAAAATTTCCCAGTTTATCAAGAAATTTTAAAAATCTTTACGGTTTTGAAATTATTTTTAAATCAGTAAATTACCGCCGACTTTCCTGAAAGAGCCAAAATTTAGCACAACATTCCTAAAAGAGCGGTAAAAATCAGCACTCGGTTTTTTGGGAGCATAAAACGGAGGCGGCATTTTCTTTCCACTTCTCAAAACAGCAGATCCCCGCCTTACACCAGCGGCACTCTCCGCAGATCTTTTCAAACTCATTCCTGTCTATCTTTTCCGCTGCTGTTTTTAAAGCTGTTTTATATTGAGCGGTAAAACCGCTCTCCAAGCCCAGCAGTTCCGCAATATACCTGTCCTTCTCCTCAATATTCTCCTCGCTGTCCTCATTCAGCAAGCATCCCTTTTCGCTTTTGTTGGGACAACCCTCGCATATACTGTCAAAACCGCAGATAAACCGAATTTTCTCCTCGGAACCCTCGGCTTTTTCTTTTATTCTTGCCATATTCACGGAAAAACTGTCGCTGTAGCCCTTGCCCTCAAACAAAGGGAGGCAGAGAAGATGATGAAAGCGCAAGAGAAAGCTTTTGTTGTTCATAATAATGTTTACCTTTCCTTGATTTATTTTTATATAATTTACGGGAAATTTTGTTTTCGTGTTCCTGTTTCGGCACACGGAATTCATTTTGTGTTGACATCTTGTCCAAAAAATGCAATAATGTATTAAGAATAGAAATTTGAGGTGATAATATGGCAACTGAAATATATTACGGAAATTTCGGCACAGGCAAAACCACGGAAATGTTCGGAAAAATAAAGGAGGCTGCTGAAAAGGGAGAAAGATGTATTCTTTTCGTTCCCGAACAGTCCTCCTTTGAAACCGAACGGGCAGTATATTTCGCTGTGGGTGCAAAAAATATACGCCATGTGAAGGTGGCGGGCTTTTCCAAGCTTTCAAGAGAAATACTGAACCTCTATAAAGCCGCCAAGCCATGCGCGGACAATGCGGTAAAGCTTATCACTATGTGGAAGGTCATAGACGGATTAAAAAGCGGTTTTACAAGTCTGTCTAAGGACAAAAACTCCGCCGAGCTCTGCACGCTTATGCTCAAAACCGTTTCCGCCTTTAAAAATGCGGGAATTTCACCCGATGACTGCAAAGAAATTCTTTTGACGGAATCGGAGTTTGACGACGAGCTGTCCGAAAAGGCAGAGGACTTTTTGAAGATTTACACCGAGTACAACAGGGTTCTTACCGAAAATCTGGACGATAAGCTGGACGATGTTTCAAAAGCGGCGGTGCTGGCAGAGAAGTATGGATATTTCAAGGGTTGTAAGCTTTTCTTTGATAATTTCGACACATTTTCTTTGGTTCAGCTTAAGCTTATCACAACGGCGCTGGCTCAGTGCGATAATGCGGTTTTCTGCCTCAGCTGCGATTCTCTTCAAAGCAAAAGGAGAGAGTTTCTGTGCGTGAAGAAAACCGCCGATAAAATAATTGCCATTGATCCCGATACCAAGGCACGCAAATTTGACCGCGGCTATCGAAAGGATAAAAGAGACGAAGCACCCGTTAGGATTTTTTCCGCCAAAACTCCCTACGACGAGGCGGAGCTTATTGCGGCGGAAATTCACCGCAGTGTAAGAGAGGAGGGCAGACGGTACAGAGATTTCCTCATACTTACCGCTGACGGAGATTATGAGGATATCACAGCCGACAGGCTGAAATGCAGCGAAATTCCCGTTTTCTGCGATTTCCCCCGTCCCATGACCGAAAAGCCCTTGGTGAACTTTGTCACCTCAATTTTAAAAGCTTGTTTTCTTGAAACCGAGGACATTCTCGCCTTGGCGGAATTCGGCTTTTTAAGAAAGAGATATTTTGACGAGGAGGACGGGTCGGTAAAACTAAAGCTAGTTTCGGGCTATGAGGCTTACCGTTTAAGAAGCGCCGCTGAAATCTATGATATCGGCGTTAAGGATTGGGAAAAGGGCTTTAAGGACGACCCGAGACAGGAGCTGGCTCAGTTGGAGGAACTGCGTAGGGGCATTGCGGAACCCCTTAAAGAACTGAGGAGCAGTCTGGAAAACGCCGCAGACGGAGCGGAATTTTCAAAAATATATATGAATTGGCTTTTGGAGAACCAGAAGATAACAACAAGCTTTACAGCCATATCAAAGGCGGATAAGGGCGGAGAAGTCCACGAACTGATATTTGACGAGGCAGCTGCTGAGGAAAGCGGAAGAATATGGGACGCTCTGTGCGAAACCTTCACTTCAATGGCCTACTGTTTAGAGGGCAGGAAGATAGGCATTGAGGATTATCGGCTGCTGCTGGAGGGAATACTGTCGGGAATAAATCTTGCCAATCCTCCTCAGGTGCTGGACTGCGTCACCTTGGGAGATATAGAAAGAACCCGTAAATCCTCCCCGAAAACAGTGTTCGTGGCAGGCTTCAATGAGGGGAAGATCCCGCGCAGCTCTCACCTCGAAAGCATATTTACCGACAGTGAACGGGAAAAGCTCAGCAAGTCGGGACTGCCCATATACGACAAAAAGATCGACCGTCATTCAAAGGAATATTACTTTGCGGAGAGGGCTCTGGGTCTATACGAAAAAAATCTTATAATCACCTATTCCTATCAGGGTGCAGACGGAAGAGAATCCGAACCTTCAAATATTTTATCGTCAGAGGAATATAAAAATTTACCCGTTTTGCCAAAAGAAAGCCTTCCCGAAGAATTTTTCATCAACACTGCCTACGATCTGCGCAGCGCTATATCGCCTGCTTGCGGCAGGGACAGCGAAAGGGCGGAGAAGTTGGAAAAAATTCTGTCTGAGCTGACAAACGATAACAACGAATACGGAAAAAAGACGTCGGAGGCTCTGACGCTGCTGCAGTCGGGCAGGCAGTTTTCTCTTTCCGATAAGGAGCTTGCACAAAAGCTTTTCAGCGGAAGAACCTATTCTCCCACCGCTTTGGAAGCGGCTTTCAACTGCCCTTTTATGTATTTCGGAAAATACGGATTAAACTTAAGGGAAGAAGGCAGCAATGATATCGAAGCGCCCAACAACAAGGGTACCGCCATACATAATATTTTGTGCGGAGTGTTGTCGTACTGTCCCGAACTTGCAGACAAAAACGACAAAGAAATTGAGGCTATAGCCAAAGCCGCAGTTGAACAGGGGGCAGACAATGCCATAGCCGCCGACCCCACATTCCCCGAAAGAACAAGGGCAAGCTTCAGAGCTTTGCTGCCCCGTATCACAAATATATTGAAGCAGATCGGCTTGGAGCTCAGGCAGGGAGAATATAAGCCCTCCAAATTTGAACAGGAGGTCAGCTACAAGATCTATGATGACGATCTGCCCCAAGGCAAAGACGGAAGATGTATAACCATAAAGGGCACCGCAGACAGAATAGACCTGTATTCCGAAGGCGATAAGGAATATGTAAGAGTTTTCGACTACAAATCCGGAAGCAGTCCCAAAAAGTTTTCTCTTGAAAATACGGAACAGGGTGAAAATTTACAAATGCTGCTTTATCTTTTTGCGGAGTGCAGCAATAATTCGGGCGAAAAGGGATCCGGGAAAAAACAAAAGCTTCCGGGCGGTATCGGATATTTCAACACGGGAGCCGCAAGAAATTATAGCGCCAACAGCAGCAGTCAGATCTCTCAAAGCAATCTGGACAAGGAATGGTATGACAGCCATATCATAAGCGGCGCGGTCTTTGACGGAAGCAAAAGCCTTAAGGAGCAGCGCGAAAAGTACAATAAAGAGATAAATGCAATGGCGGAAAACAAAAGAATGTCCAACAAATATTTTTCCGCGGAATATCTGTCCTCGGAAAAATTTGAGGAGCTGAAACAGCATATCGAAAAGGACATTATCGTCAAAAAGATACTTTCCGTTCTGGAAGGCAATATTGAAGCAATACCCTTGGAAAAATCGGGAGAGCTGCCCTGCGCCTTCTGCGAGCTGTCAAGTATCTGCGGCAACAAGGGAAAGAATGTACGCACTCATACCCAAAGCGGAGAAACAAACAGATTTAAAGCTTCCGATACGTTGTCGGCAGAAGAAAGCGAGGGATAAAAGTGAGATTTACAGACGAACAGCAAAAAGCGGTCGATTACAGGGGAGAACTTTCGGCTGCCGTATCCGCCTCGGCAGGAAGCGGAAAGACCGCGGTGCTTGTTGAACATATCGCTAAACTTATCACCGATGAAGAAAACAAGGTTTTCGCCGATGAAATAGCCGCAGTTACCTTTACGGAAAAGGCGGCGGCGGAGCTTAAAAGCAGGCTTGAAAGAAAAATGGAAGCTCTGACGGAGGAAAACCCCGATAATGAATTTTTCAGAGAGCAGGCGGTGCGCTTAGCCTTTGCCCGGATTTCAACCATAAGCAGCTTTTGTCTTTCGCTTATTAAGGATAACATACGCCTTTTGCCCTTGAACGAGGGAATAAGAGTAATAGATGAAACACAGGCAAGCGCGCTTTCCGACAAAGCGGCTAAGCTTATGCTGAGAAGATTTTACACCGAATTCAACAATGATGAGCAGGGAGAATTTTTCAGGTACTTGGGCGGAGAAAGGGAACTGACGGCTGCCGCCAAGGGTATGTACGGCTTTTTCTCAAATCTGCCCGAGCCTGCCGGATGGATAAACGGGCAGATAGAAATTTTCGGTGATCCCAAGCTTTTTGAACAAAAGTACGTAATTCCTTACAGAAACACTGCCGCCGAGCCTGTAAATACCGCTTTTGAAATGCTTGAGGAGGCTGTTGATGAGATAAGGGCTTATATTATTCAGGAAGCTCCTTTTAAAAAGCCCAAGGGCGGCGAGCTTTCTCTTGAAGAGCAGACCTCCAATCTGGCATTAAAGGCAGTACCCTATTTTGAGAATTTGAAAGAGATCGTAAAGGGAGCCTTGGAGGCTTATAAAAATGACGATCTGAATTCCGCCTTGACCGAGATTTACCGTGATCAGGGCAGAAGCCCTTCTATCGGCGGCAATGAAAATTTGGCGCGCTATGTTGAGGTAAAGGATAAGGTCAAGGAGAGCATAGACGGCTTTAAAAGCGTTTTGACGGTTTTGGCAGACCCCGAGGGCGACAGAAGGGAATGTCTTGAAACGCTTAAAAGGCTGTACACCCTTGAAAAGATCTATGAGGAGGAATTAGGCAGACTTAAGCGGAAAGAAAACGCAGTCGATTTCTCCGACTTGGAAAGATACGCTCTTGAAGCGGTGAAAAAAGGCGCGGGAAAGGGAAAATTCAAATACATTATCGTTGACGAATTTCAGGACAGCAACGATATTCAGTTTAAAATATTCAAGGAGCTGTCCGACAATAAACAGAACCTTTACTTTGTAGGCGATGAAAAGCAGTGCATTTACGCTTTCAGAAACGCCAATCCCGAAATATTCACAAGGCTTTGCAGCAATTCTGATTATAATAATATCAAGCTTACAAAGAATTTCCGCAGCAGCGAAGATGTTATAAATTCCGTAAATATGCTGTTCTCCGCAAAGGACAAGCCCAGAAGCTTTTCGGAAAATCCGTGGGAGGATATGAGCTGCGGAAGAGGAATAGCCGCCTGCGAAAAAAATTTCAGCGAGCTGGTGAAGCTTTCTTCCGAGGACGAGGAAAACGACATTGAGCTTAAGTATATTGTGAGCAGAATACAGAGTATGGTAAAGAGCGGTTTTACGGTACATGAGGGGGAATCGGAAAGACCTTGCCGTTACGGAGATTTTGCGGTGCTTTCACGCAGCAACGGCACTGTTATCAGGCTCAGGAGACTGCTTGAGGAATACGGCGTTCCCGCCGTTTCGGTAGGCGAGAGGGATTTCACCAACCTTTTGGAGGTGGAGCAGGTTTTGGCGGTGCTGGCGGCAGTGATAAGACCCAATGACGACATTTCAGTCACCAAGGCGCTTATGTGTCCCGCTTACGGTTTTTCCGCCGATGATACGGCGAGAGTAAGACTGTGTGAGGGCGCGGCTGTTGAAAGCCCCAAAAATAAATCGCTGCAGTACAACCTTACTCAGATGAGCAAGGCGTCGGAAAAGGATCAAAGGTTGAGAGACAGTCTGCTGCATAAGAAGATCGAGGGTTTTCTCGCGGATATGAAGCTGCTCAGAAAAGAAGCAAAAAGCAGCAGCACCTTTCAGCTTATCAGAAAAATATACAGCGTTACGGCTCTGGATCAGATAATGAGCGTAGGATTGAGGGGCAAGGAGCGCTTGGCAAATCTGCGGCTGCTGGTGCGTTACGGAAGGGATTATCCCCGTCCTTCCGATTTTCTGACCGCTATGAAGAGGATAAAGAAAAACGGCATTGCACTTCCGCAGGCTCAGTTAAAGGAGCAGGAGGAAAGCTCCGTTAAGCTGATGACCATTCATGCCTCAAAGGGCTTGCAGTTTCCTGTGGTATTTCTGGCGGAGACCAACACTTCTCCCAACACAAGGGACAGATTTGACAAGTATATTTACAATGCCGATGAAGGCGTGGGAATTTGTGTTTCCGACAACGAAAAGCTGTACAGATACCAGACCCTTTCTCACAGATTGCTTGAAAAGGGGTATATGGACAGAGTTATGGGCGAGGAGATGAGGCTTTTGTATGTAGCGATGACAAGAGCGGAGGAAAAGCTGATAGTCACCGCCCACACTGCAATAAAAACGGACAAAAAAGGCAATAAAACCGAATCCGCACCTGCTTCGGGCAGC
Source organism: uncultured Ruminiclostridium sp. (assembly GCA_964636555.1). Lineage (GTDB taxonomy): Bacteria > Bacillota > Clostridia > Oscillospirales > Ruminococcaceae > Ruminiclostridium_E. The sequence goes on along the minus strand of CAZWRZ010000011.1, from coordinate 14,464 downwards.
TATTACGAATTTATCCGCCGCCGCTTGGAGGAACGTCCCGCAATGATGAAACTGTCGGAGCTTGACGGCAGTGAATTCAGCGCGGAAATTGAAACGGAAGTACCGAAACCTGCCGAAAGAGCCGATGTTTATGATCTGATAAGAGCGCAGACCGCTTTTAAATATCCATACCAAAGACTTACGGAAACCCCTGCAAAATATTCCGCCACAGCCCTTGGAGTTAAGGCAGATGAGGGCGGAGATGAAAATACCGCAAGCAGAGCATTTTATATCGGACTCCCTGTTTTTATTAAAAAGGATAAGCCCCTGACCCCCAAAGAAAGAGGAGATCTTTATCACAAGGTAATGGAGAATATGGATTTCAAGGCAAAGAACGCAGAAGACGAGCTTAGCCGTCTTATGAACGAGGGTGTTATTGCCGAAAAGGAGCGTAAGGAGATCAAAACCGAGGAGATACAGGGCTTTTTGGACTCCGAGCTTTGCAGCAGAGCCAATAATGCGGAGGAAATCTGTCGGGAGTTTCCTGTTTTCACTACAATAAACGCCGCAGAAACGGAAAATCCATCTCCAGAGGATCTGTCATTTATACAGGGTATTGCGGATATGTATTTTGAGGAAAAGGACGGGATAGTTCTTGTGGATTATAAAACCAACAGGAATACCACCGCTCAGAAGCTTACCGAGGAATACAAGGGACAGCTTAAGATTTACAGCAAGGCGCTTGAAGAGATGACGGGCATGAAGGTTAAGGAATGCTGGCTTTATAGCTTTACTTTAGGACAATGTATTAAGGTAGAGGCGTGAAACCCGGCACAACACCCCTAAAAGCGGGCTCCCACTCGCACAACTGATCTGATAGCACGAATTTCAAAAATCAACTGAGTTCGGATTTTTTGCCCAGTTTTTCAAGCAAAAAATCCGAACTCAGTTAGATAGACAAGATTTTAAAATTTTCCAGTTTTTCAAAAAATTTTAAAATCTTGTCGGTTTTGAAATTCTTTTTAAATCAGCAAATTACCGCTAGCTTCCCTGAGAGAACCAAAATCAGCACGACATTCTTAAGAGAATCAAAAATCAGCACAACTTTCCTGTGAGCATAAAATAAAGGGGCTGTCTTTTATACAGCCCCAAAAATCTTTTATAAATCAAGTTAACTCATTCGCTGAACATCGGTGTAGAAAGATACCTATCCCCCGTATCGGGCAGCAAGGCAACTATTACCTTGCCCTTGTTTTCGGGACGCTTTGCCAGCTCCATAGCCGCAAACACTGCCACTCCCGAGGAAATACCCACAAGCACGCCCTCGTTTTTAGCAAGCACTCTTCCCGTTTCAAAAGCGTCCTCGTTTTCCACTGTGATTATCTCATCGTAAATCTCGGTATCAAGCGTATCGGGCACAAATCCTGCTCCGATTCCCTGAATTGCATGTTTTCCGGGAGTGCCTTTTGAGAGAACAGGCGAGCCCGCAGGCTCCACTGCAGCTACCTTGACATTCGGGTTCTTGCTTTTCAGATATTTGCCCACTCCCGAAACGGTTCCGCCCGTGCCTACTCCCGCAACAAATATATCCACCTTGCCTTCGGTGTCGTTCCATATTTCGGGACCCGTAGACGCAAAATGCGCGGCGGGGTTGGCGGGGTTCACAAACTGTCCGGGAATAAAGCTGTCGGGTATCTCCTTTGCCAGTTCATTTGCTTTTTCAATGGCACCCTTCATTCCCTTTCCGCCCTCGGTCAGCACCAATTCCGCGCCGTAGGCTTTAAGAAGGTTTCTTCTTTCAACGCTCATGGTTTCGGGCATTGTTAGAATGATCCTGTAGCCCCTTGACGCTGCGGCGGAAGCAAGACCGATTCCCGTATTTCCGCTGGTAGGCTCGATAATTACGGAATTTGGCTTTAACAGTCCCTTTTCCTCCGCTTCGTCTATCATAGCCTTTGCAATTCTGTCCTTAACACTGCCTGCGGGATTGAAATACTCCAGCTTTGCCAGAATATCCGCTTCAAGGTTGTTTTTGGCAATTAAGTTTGAAAGCCTTAATAAAGGGGTTCCTCCCACAAGATCGGTGATTTTTTCATAAATTTTCATAGCTGTTTCCTTTCATATTGTTATTTTCTTTATAATTCCTATATGTTTAGTGTGATTTAATTATAGCATTTATTTTCTTTTATGTCAACAGAGAATTGGCAGAATTTGAAAAAAAGTTTGCCAATCAGCTTGACAAAATATATTAAAATGTATATACTGATATTCCTATTTTTTTTGGAAAGGGGAATGTTTATGGGCATTTATATAACAGGCGACACCCACGGCGAGTTTGAGCGGATAAAGGATTTCTGCGAATCCTGCGGCACATCGGAGGAGGATATTCTGATAATTTTAGGCGACGCGGGAATAAACTATTTTCTTGACCAAAGAGACGAAATTCTGAAAGCGGAGCTGGCGCAATATCCCATAACTCTTTTCTGTATACACGGAAATCACGAGGAATACCCCTCGGAGATAAACGGCTATGAGGAAACAGAATGGCACGGCGGTAAGGTTTTTTATGAGGAGGATTACCCCAACCTGATTTTTGCCCGGGACGGGGAAATATATGATTTTGACGGCAAGAAAGCAGTGGCGCTGGGCGGAGCTTATTCCGTGGATAAATACTATCGGTTAAGGAATGGGCTGCCTTGGTTCGACACCGAACAGCCCGATGACAACGTCAAAGAATATGCGGAAAAGCAGCTTGACAAGGTAGGCTGGAAGGTGGACTATGTTTTCAGCCACACAGTGCCTTTGAGCTATGAGCCAAGGTGGGCGTTCCTGCCGAGCATAAATCAGGCTATGGTGGACAAAACTACGGAAAAGTGGCTGGAAGAGATATATAATAAACTGGATTTCGGGCAGTGGTTCGCGGGGCATTATCATGTGGACTGCTCCGAGGGGAATGTCAATATTATGTTTGAGGAGATCGAGGAGCTGTATTAGGGCACAAAACAGGGACTGTTTTTACAGTCCTTTTTTATTTATATCAAAACCCCTTGACATTCCGAAAAAAAGTGCTATAATAAATTTTAGCACTCGACAATCGAGAGTGCTAATTCGTTTAAAATTTATTTTATATAAAGAAAGGAAAACGATATGTCAAAGAAAAAAGCCTTTAAAGCGGAATCCAAGCGTTTGCTTGAAATGATGATCAATTCCATTTACACCCACAAGGAAATATTTATCCGTGAGCTTATTTCCAATGCCAGCGACGCAATGGACAAGCTGTATTTTAAATCCCTCAACGAAAGCTTAGGTCTTAACAGAGGTGATTTTGAGATCAGAATAACTCCCGACAAGGAAGCGAAAACTCTCACTATCACCGATAACGGTATCGGAATGACACAGGAGGAGCTGGAAAACAATCTGGGCGTTATTGCTCAGAGCGGTTCTTTGAAGTTCAAGGAGGATATGAAGTCCGAGGAGAATACCGAGAAGGCTGACGAGGTTTCGGTTATCGGTCAGTTTGGCGTTGGCTTTTACTCCGCATTTATGGCAGCAAAAAAAGTGACTGTTAAGTCCAAGGCTTACGGCTCCGATACCGCTTATATGTGGAGCAGCGAGGGCGTTGACGGCTATACTGTTGAGGAGTGTGAGATGGACGGTCACGGCACCGAAATCACTCTTTATTTGAAGGACAACACCGAGGACGAGGATTACGAGGAGTTTTTGCAGGAATACAAGATAAAGAGCCTTGTAAAGAAATACTCCGACTATATCCGCTATCCCATTAAAATGCAGACCACTCACCGCCACCCCAAGGAGGACGCGCCCGAGGACGCTCCCGAATCGGAGAAATACGAGGAGCATACAGTTGACGAAACTCTCAACAGTATGATCCCTATCTGGAAAAAGAGCAAGAGCGAGCTTAAGGACGAGGACTACAACAATTTCTACCGCGAAAAGTTCTACGACTACACCGAGCCTCTCGCTCACATTCACAGCAAAACCGAGGGCAACGCTACCTATTCCGCTTTGATGTTCATTCCAAAAAAAGCGCCCTTCGATTATTATTCAAAGGAATTTGAAAAGGGATTGCAGCTGTATTCCAACGGCGTTCTGATTATGGACAAATGCGGCGATCTTTTGCCCGATCATTTCAGCTTTGTCAAGGGTCTTGTGGACAGTGAGGACTTGTCCCTCAACATAAGCCGTGAAATGCTCCAGCACGACAGACAGCTCAAGGTAATAGCAAAATCTCTTGAAAGAACTATCAAGAATGAGCTGAAAAAAATGCTTAACAACGAGAGAGAAAAGTACGAGGAGTTCTGGAAAGCCTTCGGTTTGCAGCTTAAATTCGGCATTTACAACGGCTACGGCATGAACAAGGAGCTTTTGCAGGATCTGCTGCTGTTCACCTCCAGCAAGGACAAAAAGCCTGTTACCTTAGAGGAATATGTAACGGGAATGAAAGAGGGACAGGACTGCATTTACTATGCGTCGGGCGAAAGCGTTGAGAGGATAGACGCCCTCCCCGTTGTGGAGACCGTAAAGGACAAGGGCTACGAGATTCTTTATCTTACCGACAATGTGGACGAGTTCTGCATTCAGATGATGGTGGATTACAACGAGAAGAAGTTCAAATCGGTTCAGGGCGGCGATCTTGATCTTGAAACCGAGGAGGAAAAGAAAGAGATCAAGGAGAAGAACGAGGACAGCAAGGAGCTTTGCACTGCTATCAAGGAGGCTCTCGGTGAAAAGGTGGCTGACGTTCGTCTTACCAACAAGCTGAAATCTCACCCTGTCTGCATCACCAGCGACGGCGCGCTTTCCGTTGAAATGGAAAAGGTGCTGAACGCAATGCCCACCGAGCAGAAGGCAAAGGCGGACAAGGTGCTTGAGATAAATCCCAATCACCCCATTTTTGATAAGCTGCAATTCTTGTTTGACAATGACAGGGAAATGCTTTCCACTTATGCTGATCTGCTTTATACACAGGCTATGCTTATTGAGGGTATGAGCATTGAGGATCCTGTGGCGTTCAGCGAGGAGCTTTCTAAGGTTTTGGCGAAATAAACTTATGACAAATGGTATACCTTATTCTTTCAACATCCCGAAAATCCTTTCAGAGGACGATATGACAGGCGGGGAGTTTGACTTAATGATGAAGAAAGGATTGGATATGGCAAAAGCAGGGAAAGGGCTGAGTATTGACGAGGCTTTTGAAGGAATCAATCATCCGCACCTGAAAAATATGTCTGAACCTGATTAAAAAAATACCTTGTGCTTTTCAGCACAAGGTATTTTTTTACTTATTCAAATCCCTCTGCTCCACCGCCAGCCTGTCGCACCGCTCATTTTCGGGGTGTCCCGCGTGTCCTTTTATCCAAGTGAATTTCACCTCATGGATCTCAAGCAGTTTAAGCAGTTTTTCCCACAAGTCCTTATTAAGAGCGGGTTTCTTATCGCTTTTTATCCAGTTGTTTTTCTTCCAGCTTTTAGCCCAGCCCTTTTCTATGCCGTCCACCACATATTTTGAATCGGTCTGTATTGTGACCTTGCAGGGATATTTCAGCGCTTCAAGCCCTGTAATAACTCCCATAAGCTCCATGCGGTTGTTGGTGGTCTGATGCTCACCGCCGCTGAGCTCCTTTTCTCTGCCCTCGCAGCGCAAGATCACCCCATAGCCGCCGGGACCGGGGTTTCCGCTGCACGCTCCGTCGGAAAAAATATATACCTGTTTTTTTGTCTGTTGTTCCATTGGTGTACCCTTTCATGTTTTTGGGGAATTTGTATTATTGCTTTTTAAAAAGCTTTCCCTTCAATCTTCTTGCCCTATCTCTGATCTTTACAAAAATACGATAAAGGAAATCAAGAATGGGATCGGCAGCTTTTTCAAATAAGAGCATTACCCCTATTCCCGCGGCTATGATAGTTACTGCCGCTATAATGCTGTTAAGGGCAAGGGGCTGTAAGGAGAAGAATCCCGGGAACAGCAAAGCCGCTCCGCTGAAGCCAGCAATAAGAATTGCCAGTAAAATGCCCTTCCACAGCTTAATTGGCTTCATAAGGCGGAACACTACGAAAAAGCTTACTGCCGCGACTATGATCGTAGTAAGTGTTGACATACAGTCCATTTGTATATCGGTAAATTCCGCCACCAGCACCGAAGAAAGGGAGCAAAGGGCAATAGCTATTCCTTGGGGCATTGCCTTGCTCAGAATATTCCGTATAAATCTGCCCCTTATAATATCCGTATTTGGCACCAATGCCAGCAGAAAACTGGGAGTGCCGATGGCGGTGGTGCTTATAAGGGTCAGCTGTATTGGCTGAAAGGGATAGGGAAGAGGCAGAAACATAAATATAAAAGCCAATATAAAGGAGTAAATGGTTTTGGTGAGAAACAAAGCGCCGCTGCGCTGTAAATTGTTCACTGAACGTCTGCCCTCTGCCACTACCTTTGGCATTGAAGCGAAGTTGCTGTCCAGCAAGACCAAGTTTGAAACGCTTCTTGCGGCGTCGCTGCCCGACTGCATGGCAATGGAGCAGTCCGCTTCCTTAAGAGCCAGAACATCGTTTACGCCGTCTCCCGTCATTCCCACCGTTTTATTCTGTGCCTTCAAAGCTTTTACAAGCAGCAGTTTTTGTTGAGGCGTAACACGTCCGAACACGGTATATTCCTTTACGGCATTTTCCATGTCATCATCGGCAAGGGTTGAGGCGTCAACAAACTTTTCCGCATTTTTAACTCCCGCTTTGCCTGCGATCTTGGAAACGGTAACGGGGTTGTCTCCCGAAATTATTTTTATATCAACTCCCTGTTTTTCAAAAAATGCAAGGGTTTCGGGAGCCTCCTTTCTGATAATGTCGCCGATAAATATCAAAGCCGCCGCCCTTATATCTGCGGGCAGCCCGTGACCGTCAAAGGGCTTGTCCGAATAGGCTGTCAGAAGTACGCGGAGCCCCTCCTGCTGTGCTTTTTCGCACTGCGGACGGATTTTTTCGTAGTCATTTCCCAAAATAAATTCGGGGGCGCCGAAGATAAGGGAGCCTTGCTCAAACTCTGCACCGCTCCATTTTTTTGCGGAGGAAAAGGGCAGTGTTTTTACAGCATTTATTTTTTGGGGGGGATTTTCCGTGTGCTGTTCCCGATCTTGGGTTCCCAAATTATTTTGCTCTGCGGAGAAGCCAATGCCCCACCTTGCTTTGACCGCATTAAAGGTGGGATTGTCGTCACCCATAACAGAAACGAAGGCGGTCATTGCCCTGTCAAGGGGAAAATCCTCAATAAGGAGCTTGGTGTTTTCCACCTGCATTTTTCCCTCGGTTATCGTTCCTGTTTTGTCAAGGCACAGAGTGTCAACTCTTGCAAGGGTTTCTATACAGTACATATCCTGAGCAAGGGTTTTCTTGGCGGCAAGTCTTACAGTGCTTACTGCCATGACTACGCTTGCCAGCAGATACAAGCCCTCGGGAATCATACCTATCAGGGCGGCAACGGTGCTGACTACTGCTCTGTCGGTGGGCTGTGAGGAAATAAAAATGGAGTTAAGGAAAAGACCTATTGCCATGGGGATTATGCAGATAGCAATTACCTTTATAATGGTATCGAGGGATTTCAGCATAACGCTGTTGTTTTTCTTTAAATACTTTGCTCCTGCCGTCATTTTTGCGGCAAAGTTATCCGCGCCGACTCTCACCACCTGAGCCTTGACATTTCCGCTGACAACAAAGCTGCCCGACAGCATTTCATCACCGACTCTTTTCAAAACAGGATCGCTTTCGCCTGTGATAAGGGATTCGTTGACCTCGCATTCTCCCTCTAAAACTTTGCAGTCGGAGCATATCTGCTTTCCCGCCGACAGCTCGGTCAGATCGCCTAAAACTATCTTCGAGGTGGGGATTTCCTTTTTCTGCCCCTCCCGTATTACCATGGCTTTGGGTGCGGAAACAAGACTGAGCCTGTCAATGACCCGCTTTGCCCTTACCTCCTGAAAAATTCCGATTATAATATTAAAAAAGATAACTCCTAGAAAAAGAGCGTTTTTATATGAGCCTACCAAAATTACCAGCAAGCCTAAAATAATGTTCAGCAGGTTAAAGAATGTGCATATATTTGAACGCACTATTTCTTTTACTGTTTTTGTTGGGGGATTTGCGTCAAGGTTGATCTCTCCCCTTTTTGCTTTTTCTTCAGCCTGTTTTAAGGTAAGACCCTTTTCAAGATATTCTTGATTATCCAACTTTGTTTTTCCTTTTGTTCTGTATTTTTTATAAGTAAAGCCGCCTGTTGTCGCAGGGCGGCTTTGGGTTTTATATGGGTGTTTGTTAGGCGTAGAGTTCTTCGGCTATTTTCTTTACCTCTTCAACGCTTACATCGGTAATATCTGCAATTTCTTCATAAGAATATTTGTTTTTGCTTAACATGCTTTTAATAATCTTTATGTTGTTTTCTTCTCTACCGCCTTCTTGTCCCTTTTCAAAACTCTTAACAACCAACTCTTCCACTAACTTGCACATATTATTCTGACCTCCTCCATACTTATAAAACTCACTCTGCTCTTTAAGTTTTTATAAAGTCATACAATTATGCATAAAGGTTATCAGCTATTTCTTTTACTTCTTCAACGCTTACATCGGCAATATCCGCTATTTTTTCATAAGAAAACTCTTTCATAAGCAGCATTTTTTTAATCGTCTTTATATTGCGTCTGCTATCTCCTATTTCTATTCCTTCTTCTATTCCTTCTTCTCTTCCTTCTTCTCTTCCTTCTTCTCGTACCTCTTTTAAATGTTTCTTGCTTTCCTCAACAACCAACTCTTCCACTAACTTACACATATTATTCTGACCTCCTCCATACTTATAAAACTCACTCTTCTCTTCAAGCACGGGATAGTTCATTCCCTTAGGATCTTTGTTGTGAAAATCGCTCATCAGCTTTCCAAGGGCAGTTTCGTCATGGATCTGCGAATTTACATATATTATATGCGAACGGTCGTTAAATAACTCGCCCGTCTGGGTAATAACACGCTCAATGTTATAAATTGGCAGATTCCTTTTCAGCACGTCATTTTCGGTAATGAAAATAACGTATATCTCTGGCAGATCCTTTGGCAGCTTCTGCTTGTCAAGAGAATTTGCGTCCAGCAGACTGCTGTTGTATCTTGCTCTCTCGGGTTCTGCGCCGCTGTCGGCGCGCTGTATCTCAATATCGTATTTCTTTCCGTCCGCATCTGTGGCGTAAACGTCAAGCCTTACGGAACGTCCGCTCAGGCTATGTATTTCATATTGGCTTTTACAGCTCAGCACTTTAAGGTCGTTTCTGTTAAGAATGATCCTTAACACTAACTCTGCGCACTCCTTGTGCTGCAATACCATTGTCATAAAGTCATCGTCCATAAGGCACATTTGTTTTATGCGCTTTTTTATTTCCTCACGGAGCCGTTCTCTGTCGTCCACAATTTCACCGCCTTGCTTGTATTCTATCACATTTTTTTACAACAGTCAAGGCGGGAATTATTCTACAGACGGTGTAGTTTGTGGGATAACCGGAGGGTTTTCAAAAAATGCGGTTTCCGAGGTGACGGGAGTATTTCCAAAGTCCGAACCCTCAGCGGTAACAGGCGGCTCTTCGGGCATACCCGGCATTCCTCCATACCATGTGACTTCGGGATCCTGATCGGGAAAAGCGTATTCGGGATCGGGTATATAAACATTGACCGTTTTGTTTCCTCCGGTGGTGAAATCCATAGGATCAAGCCTGATGTCTTGGAAATCGTCCATAATGTCGCTGTCGCCTACCGAAGAACAGTAAAATTTTATGCAGCGGCTGTAGTCGATAAGACTGCTGAAATTGTAAATGGACATTCCCTCCTGTATATAGGGCTTGTTACCTTTCATAAAATATATGGTGTACATTTTAATAGAGCGCAGTTCCTCTTCGCTGTATACATTGGGAATGGGGCGGCTGTATTCGGCGGTGATAAAACCACGGGATCTCTGGATAGTTTTCAGAAGATTGTTCAGCTTATCCCTGTTGGTGATGCAGTACGCTTCGCTGACTGTTTCGGATATGCTGAGGGAATAGTAATCGCCATGGCTGATGGCACTGTCCGGTATCTCCTCACCATAACCATAATCATAATCATAAATTTCATCCGGCAGGCATTCCTTTGGGCTGAAATCCGCCCCTTTCTTTGTCACAATAACATCATTTACGCAGATCACCGCGTATTCGGGATTGAAAGGAAGTACCTGATAGGGGATATTGGGTGCGATCCAATTAAATATGGTAAACAGCACCAAAGCGTAGCAGGCTGTGAAAATAAACAAATGTCTTATTTTTGAAAAAGCCGCTTTGCCGTTTTTCTCTAAAATGATATTCAGAAATACAAAGGAAATGATTATAACTATAAGGGTTATCAGTATAAGCAGATAAAATTCATTGCTTGTGAAAAAGTTATAGTCGGTGTCATCTCTTATGTTCATGAAATCTATGGAATACATTACAAAAGCGTCCACCAGAAAAGCAGGTATCAGCATTACTATATATTGGAAAGGATAGCGGGATCCCGGAAAAGCTATCGCCATGGTGGTCTCGCTTTTGCGGTAACGGTGAAGTAAGAAAGCCAATACAAGCTCAACCAAAGCGATCAATACCTGCAGCAGCATTATACCATACCAATCCGCCGCCCAGCAGCCTACCGCAGTGACGGGGGTAAGAACACACAGGGGCTTTTCGAAGAAAAAATCAAAATAAGAGTTCATGTCAACTCCCGCAATTACCAATGGCAGCAGTACTATTGAAACATAAATGCAGTTGCGCAGCACAAAGGTCACAAGAGCGGACATTATTGAGCCCGAAAAGCACACCGCGAATATCATGGAGCAGTATATGGTGATGAACATTGCAAAGGGCGGCAAAAAGCAGGGGAAGATGTTGTTTAAGCCAAGCAGCACAAAATGAACAACAAACATCCAGCAGAAAGAAACTGTAAACACAGCCAATCCTGTAAGGGCATATCCGAAGAAGTACTGGCTGCGGCCCACGGGCATGGAGTTGTAAAAATCACAGCTCCTGCGCTTGTGGACATAGGAAAACAGTCCGATAGGCAGAATGAAGCCTTCAAGATAGGCAAGCCCCGTGCCGTACACCTTGATAACGCTCTGCGCAGATGACTCGTCCATATAGCCGCTGTTGTTCATCGTTAAGGTCAGGACGGTAAAGGCAGGCATAAGAAAACAGCTGATAAGCAGTATTATTCCGATCATGGTGTAGTTGTTTTCTATGCCGAACCAGGTTATTTTCAGCAATTTTTTTGTATAGCTCATAGGGATCTCCTAATATCTAATATCTCAATTATTTTACGGTTACGTCCGCAAAGCCCGAAATATAGCTGTCACCTCTGCCGAAGCCGTATCTTGTGCTTTGTCTGTATGTGCCCGAAAGGGAAGGCCTTGACGTCAGCTCTTCCAAGGCTTTTTCCGTTATCTCGTCGTTGAATCTCACATTGGCATAGCAGAAATCAACACTGATAGCTATAAAGTCCGAGGGTATCTCTTCCTCAAATCTGATGTTTCCATAGTTCCATGAGGAGTGAGAGGGAAGAAGGGATATATTGCCGATATGGTCATAGTCTGCGCGTACTTGAGCATAGCTTGTCAGCGCTCTCAGCTTTTCCGCATCGGTGACGATAAAGGTCTTATATTTTTCGGCATGGCAGTAGGTAAATACCCAATCGCTTTCGTAATGCTGATAGCCGTCATCGTCAACCACCAATCCCAAATTTTTTTCAATGTTGACAGCAAAATTGAAATCATCATCGACAGTGACCTCATCCACGGTATAAAGGCGCACCACCGCAAATTTCGGAGCGAAGGGAAGTACGCTGTAAGGCACATTGGATATCAGAAGACTGACGGTAACTGAGGTTATCAGTCCAAATCCTGCAAGGAAAATAAACAGGTGTCTAATCTTGTGAAAGGCAGCCTTTGAGTTTTTCTCCAGAATCATATTGAGAATAACGAAAACCATAAAGCTGAATGCCACAACAAAGAATATGGTGAAGATCAAGCCTTCTTCATCAAAATACCGGTCGTTTACGCCGAAAATCATCGAGAAAAACGCCGCAACATAGAGGGCAACTACGGTCATCACAGCATACTGAAACAAATATCTTGTTTTGGGGAAGGCGAGAGCAAGGCTTGTTTCGTTTCTTCTTTTTACATAAAGAAGGTAGGAAGCCGCAAGTTCAACCAAAGCTATTACAAGCTGTACTGTCAGAACGTGTTCATAATCCTTCAGAACAGTAAAGCCTGTTCCTATGGGAGTAAACATAAGTATCTTGTCGGACAGCAGATCGAAATAAGCGTTGCTGTCAAGGCTTGCCAATACGAAAGGCAGCACTACCAGCGAAGCGGCAAGTCCGTTTCGCAGTACAAAGGTCACCGCCGCTCCCGCTTTGGAGGTGCAGAACATCATACACAGGGTAACGGAGCAGTACAGCACAAAGAACATTCCAACAGGCTTTAAATATCCCGACCACAGTCCGTTGTTTGGCAGAAATCCGCATACAATGAACATCAGGGTGTATGGTATAATGAAGGTCAGCAGTCCCGCAAGAAAATAGCCGAAAAAATACTGAATCCTTTTGACGGGCATGGCACTGTAAAAATCCTGCTCGGTGCGGTCGTGCAGATAGGAGAACAGCATAACGGGCGTAAAAATTCCCCCTGCGTAGGCGGCAAAAATACCGATATTGGACATTACATAGCCGCTAAGTACAGGATTTTCGGCCTTGGCTTCATTGAAAATAAGGTATATAAAGGCGGGAATGAAAAAGCAGCATATAAGCAGCATAAGTGCTATGAGTGACTTGCAGCCTTTTATTCCGAACAGGGTCACCTTTAAGGTCTTTTGAAAGTCGTTCATCAGATAACCTCCCGATCGGAAACGTCGCTTTTTCTGAGCTTATACATAAAGATCTCCTCCAAGCTCAAAGGCACGGCTTCGATATAAATTACCTCATTGCCCTTTTCGGCAGCCAGCCTGCGGACGGATGCCTCTATTTCCTCACTGTTTCCGTCTGCGATAAAGGTTATCATCTTTCCGCTGTTGTTGAGGGCGGAAACGTTTAAGCTGTCAAAGGAGATATTTTTATTGTCGTTTTCAAGTACAAGCTGATACTTGTTCACAAGTCCTCTCATGTCGTTGATATCTGCGCTTAATACCAGCTTTCCGTTGTCTATAAGCAAAATTCTGTCGCAGATATCCTCCATCTCTCGGAGGTTGTGGGAGGACATAAGGATAGTGGCGTTGTTGTCGGTCATTTCTTCCATAAAGATTTTTTTGGTAAGCTCTCTGGTGATAGGGTCAAGTCCGTCAAAGGTCTCGTCACAAAGGAGATATTTCGCACCGTAGGACAGGGCGATAACAATGTCGCTCTGCCTTCTCATACCCTTGGAAAATCCCGAAAGCCGCTTGTTGACGTCAAGACCGAATCTGTCCGCCAATGTCCTGAATTTCTCCCATGAAAAGTCCTCGCGAAGAGAAGCGTGAATAGACGCTAACCTTTTCATAGTCATTCCCGGCTGATAAAACTGATCGTCACTTATATAGGCGATCTTGGATTTTGCGTGGTTGTTTTCGTAGATACGTTCGCCGTCAACGGAAACTGTTCCCGTATCCTGCTTGTAAATTCCCGCAATGATACGGAGGAGAGTGGATTTTCCCGCGCCGTTTATGCCGATAAGTCCCACAATGCTGTTGTCTGGAACGGTCATGGAAACATTGTCAAGGGACAATACTCCCGATTCGGAGAAATATTTGTTAAGTCCGTTAATCTCTATCATATTCTTCACCTACTATTTCTAAAAGTCTTTCCTTGGAAACTCCGCTTGCCTTGGCGTCACTGATGCCGGCACGCAGCTTTTCCTCTACCTTTTTGATTTTTTCCTCTGCAAAAAAGGACAGGTCATTGCTGATAAAAGAGCCTTTTCCCGCAACGCTGTATATCACGCCCTTGCGTTCCAGCTCGCCGTAGGCTCTGGCAATAGTATTTGGATTTATGCCCATAGAAACCGCCAGCTGCCGCACGGAAGGAAGCTGTTCCATAGGTTTAAGCTCCCCCGACAGCGCCATTGCGCTTATATTATCCGCCAGCTGAACATATATAGGGCGTTTGTCCCTGTAGTCTACTGTAATCATTTGTTCCCCTTTTTTATTTGAGTTTTTTCTTACTGTGTTAACACTGTCTTATTTGAATTAGTACAGTTATGTTGTTTTTATTATACGCAAAGAATTATGCTTTGTCAAGAGGGTAGGAGAAAATTTTTTAAAAAATAAAGGGGCGGCAAAAACAGTTCCCTTTTTATGCTCCCAAGAAACTTGGTGCTGATTTGGGTTCTCTCAGTAAAGTTGTACTAATCTTGCACCGCTTTCAAGGAAAGTTGGCGGTAATTTACTGATTTAAAAAGAATTTCAAAACCGACAAG
>CAZWRZ010000010.1:0-110426 GCA_964636555.1 uncultured Ruminiclostridium sp. | reverse complement strand
CTTGTCATCGACAAAATTGTGCTCGAAAATCCGCACACCTCTCCTATGAGAACAAGTTCTTAGAAAGAATAAAAAGAATTTTTAAGATTTTTTAACAGTATGTAAATTAACTACTTGCATTTCTGAAAAATATATAGTATAATATAACAGATACAGGTAAATCAAATTTTATTTTGAGGAGAATCATTATGAGATTGGTAACTCGTTCAGACTTTGACGGACTTGCTTGCGGTGCTTTGTTAAAGGAAGCGGGCGTGATTGATAATTGGGTATTTGCACATCCAAAGGATTTACAGGACGGTCTTATTCCCATTAACGAAAATGACTGTCTTGCCAATGTTCCCTATGTAGAGGGCTGCGGACTGTGGTTTGATCACCATTCCAGTGAATTTGAAAGATTACAGCTTGAAGGAAAATATAAGGGCGAAAGCCGCCTTACTCCCTCCTGCGCAAGAATAATCTACGATTATTACGGCGGTAAGGAGAGATTCTCCCATTTTGACGAAATGATGGTAGCTGTTGATAAGGTAGACTCGGGCAACCTTACCGTTGACGAGGTTTTGAATCCCAAGGGCTGGATCCTTGTGGGCTTCTTGATGGATCCCCGCACGGGACTGGGCAGATGGAGAAACTTCACTATCCCCAACTACCGTCTTATGGAACAGCTTATCGACGCTTGCCGCACCTTAAACACAGAGGAAATACTCAATCTTCCCGACGTTAAGGAAAGAATTGAGGTTTATAACGAGCAGACCGAAAAGTTCAAGGAAATGGTCAGGGCTCACACCAGAGTTGAGAAGGACGTTATTATTTCCGATCTCAGAGGAGTTGACCCCATATATACAGGCAACCGCTTTTTGATATACAGCCTTTATCCCGAGCAGAACATTTCCGTTTGGATAGTAAACGGCAAGGGCGGCAAGGGCTGCTCCGCCGCAGTTGGATACAGCATTATCAACAAGACCTCAAACGTTGACGTAGGCAGCCTTATGCTGAAATACGGCGGAGGCGGTCACAGAAAGGTGGGCACCTGCCAGTTCAGCGATGAGAACATGGAAGAACAGCTTCCCAAGCTCATTGACGAGATCGTAAACTATAAGGGCTGAATTACATAATTTTAAAAATTTCTCCTTGCACCTAAAAATGCAAGGAGAAAAGTTTTTTCCTGCGAATATTGACTAATACAGGTTAATATGATATACTGAGTTAAAGTCTCCAAATCCACATCAATACAAGCATTACCGAGGGAAAGCGATTTTTATGAGCAACATTTTAATTGCAGGAAAAAACGAACAAGTATGCGAAAATATCATTCAGCTGCTTAAAGATACGGATTGCCGCACCTTTTTCCTCACCGATGGAATAAGAATGAGGAGTATTGATGCGGAGCAGTTTGACATAATTATCATTTCCACACCTCTTTCCGATGAGTTTGGATTGGACTTGGCGGCGGAGCTGCACGGAAAAACCGATGCGGCACTGATTATCATCACCAAAGGGGAGCTTGCCGAGGAGATACAGGGGAAAATGAAGTTCACGGGAGCTTTTGTTATCGGCAGACCCTGTTCAAAATCCGCATTGCAGCAAGCCATACGCTTTGCGGGCATCGCGGGGGAGAATGTCAGACGGCTGAACGAGGAAAAGCACCGATTGGAGCGGCAGATAGACGATATAAGGATAATTGACCGCGCAAAAGCGTGTCTTATGCAGTATCTTAAGCTGACTGAGGAACAGGCGCACAGGCATTTGCAGAAACAGGCTATGGATCTCCGCAAAACTCAAAGAGAGGCAGCGGAGGATATATTAAAGACTTATGATAATTTTAGCTGAATAAAAGGGGCTGTAAAATAATTGTTTGCTTTATGTGTTGTGCTTAAAAATTCAATCCCCCGCTTTGCGGGGGATTGTTTATTATTATGTTGGTCGGTGACGGTTTACAAGTCATTTTTTATGCTTGTTCCTTCATATTTCTTTTTGGTAGTGAGAAATTTTTTGTTTTTTCTTTTTTAGCTATTACTGATTGTCTTTATGCTGGGGATTTCGCCCTCTGCGGAGGGCGACCGGAGGGACGCTGTCCCTCCGGACACCCTGCCAGCCTTTGAAAAGGCTGGACCTAAACTTAAACG
Source organism: uncultured Ruminiclostridium sp. (assembly GCA_964636555.1). GTDB lineage: Bacteria > Bacillota > Clostridia > Oscillospirales > Ruminococcaceae > Ruminiclostridium_E. Next base: position 108,300 of record CAZWRZ010000010.1, on the reverse strand, counting down.
GTTTAATTTTTCACAAGCAATTTTTTACAGCCCTTTTTTTATTTTTTAAGACTTCCTCATCATCTTCTCAAACCGCTCCATAGCCTCAACCGTATTCTCTCTTGACCCAAATGCGGTCATTCTGAACCAGCCCTCGCCGTTTTTGCCGAAGCCCGAACCGGGAGTGCCCACGATTTCAGCCTCATTCAGCAGCTTGTGGAAAAAGTCCCAGCTATCCATATTACCGGGACATCTGAACCATATATAAGGGCTGTTTGTACCGCCCGTAAAGCTGATGCCGAGCTTTTCAAAGGTCTTTATCATAACGGCGGCGTTATCGAGATAATAGCTTATTATTTCCTTGCACTGCTTTATTCCCTCGTCGGAGAAAACCGCCTCAGCCGCTCTCTGAACGGGATAGGAAACGCCGTTGAACTTGCTTCCCTGTCGTCTTGCCCAGATTTTTCTAACACTGTATTTTTCACCGTCGGGCGCGGTAAAACTCAGCTCCTCGGGAATGACCGTGTAGCCGCAGCGTGTTCCCGTAAAGCCTGCGGTTTTTGATAAGGAGCATATCTCAACGGCACATTCTCTTGCACCCTCTATCTCAAAAATGCTCCTCGGCAGCTCGGGATCGGTGATAAATGCTTCATAAGCCGCATCGAAAATAATAACCGCATTATTCCTTTTGGCGTAATCCACCCACTCCTTTAACTGCTCCTTGGTATAAACCGAGCCTGTGGGATTGTTGGGGGAGCAAAGGTAGATAAGATCGGCGTGATATTCGGGGGGCATAGCCGCAAAGCCGTTTTCGGGAGTGCTGTCCGCATATTTTATCTCTTTGCCGCCCATGGTGTTGGAATCCACATAAACGGGATAGGCGGGATCGGTGACAAGGACAATATTGCTGCTGTCAAAAATATCGTTTATATTTCCGCTGTCGGACTTTGCGCCGTCGCTGATGAAAATTTCCTCATTATCAAGGGTAACTCCTCTTTTTTGGTAGTAGCCCCTTACCGCGTTACGGAGAAAATCGTAGCCCTGACCGCTGTCCTCATAGCCTCGGAAGGTGGACTTGTTTCCCATTTCCTCGGCAGCCTTTTTCATTGCTTCAACAACCGTGGGGGCAAGCGGCAGTGTTACGTCGCCTATTCCCATTCTGATTATTTTATTGTCGGGGTGAGCGGCAGTGTATGCGTTCACCTGCTTGCTTATTTCCTTGAAAAGATAATTTTCCTTAAGGTTAAGGAAATTGGCGTTCATTTTTGCCATTTTGGTTCTCCTCTTTATTCATTTTTTGATTTTTGCCTTTTATATTGTAGCAGTTTTGATGTATTTTTGCAAGAGGCGGACGTAAATTTTGCAAAAATAAATCTCAAAAGACAAATTAGAATGTGTCCGCACATTTCTCCTATGCGGACAAGTTCTTATAAAAATGTATAACTTTCCGATTCCTTCCAATACTTCAAATAACACCAAAGGGAGGATATGAAAATGAAAATAGTAACCAAGGAAAGAATACTGACCCTGTCCATGCTTTTCGGCGCCGCCGTTGCAATACTTTTCGGCAGCTTTTCCGTTTTCGCCAAGGAATGCGAGCAAATGCCCGACAAGCTTTTCCGTCTGCACATTTTAGCCAATTCCGACAGCGAGGAGGATCAGCAGCTGAAATATGCGCTCCGTGACTATCTCCTGACCGATATGGAGGAAATTTTTGCAAATTGCAGCTCCTCCGAGGAAGCAAAGGAAGCGGCAAAGAAAAATCTTGCCCTTATAACCGAAAAATCGCAGCAGTTTGTTTATGATAAAGGCTATAATTACACGGTGACCGCTTCTGTGGAGAATGTCTATTTCACCACCCGTCAGTACGGCGGCTTTACAGCTCCCGCAGGGAATTATGACGCTCTCAGAATACTTATAGGCGAAGGCGAAGGGCATAACTGGTGGTGTGTAATGTTTCCGCCCTTATGCCTTGGAGCAGTGGAGGATTATACGGCTGCCCATTCCGATGAAGAGCTGTTTTTGTGCAAGCCGAGAAAAAATAACGGCTTGTCGGAGGAAACCTCAAAGCGCATAGAGCAGGATCAGCCCATTCAGATAAAATTTGCGCTGTTTGAGTGGCTGGAAAAGCTTTTTTGATTTTGTCCGTTTAACTGTTCCTGTTAAAATAGCTGTACAGCCTGCATTTCAGCATACCGTTATAAAGCTTTCTGTCCTTATCTGCCTTCTGACCGAACAAATCGGGAAAATCCTCCCTCGAGGTAATAATGTAAAGACTGTTTTCCTTCAGCGGAAGCAGTCTTTTTCCCATAACGCGGTATATTTCCGACACCTGCTCCTCGCTCATCATACGCTGAGCATAGGGTGGATTGGTGATAATTTTACACGGTTCCTCAGGATAAACAAAATCCGCTATATCTCTTGCTTCAAAGCTGATGTATTTGTCCGCTCCCGCTTTCCATGCGTTTTCTTTGGCAAGCTCTATCATTTTTTCGTCATTGTCAAAGCCGTAAAGGAGAATTTCTTCGTTTTTCTTTCTCTCATGGGCGGCGGAAATTTCCTCCTGCCAGATATCTTTATGAAAGCAATGCCAATCCTGAGCGATAAAACTGCGGTTAAGTCCGGGAGCAATGTTAAGCATCTTCATAGCAGCCTCGATAAGCACGGTTCCGCTTCCGCAGAAGGGATCGCAAACTATGTCGCCGCTTCTTAAATGAGCAATATCCACAATTCCCGCCGCCAGCGTTTCCCTTATGGGAGCCTCTCCCGACATGGCACGGTATCCCCTTTTGTGAAGGCTTGTTCCCGTGGTGTCAAGGGTCAGCAGCATTTTGTCCTTTTGCAGAAGAAAATGTACGGGAAAGGTCTGTCCCGTTTCCGCAAGCTTATCGGTTTTATACTTTTTGCTCATGCGCAGAGCCAAAGCTTTTTTGACGGTGCGCTGCAAGGCAGGAATACTGGTGATCTTTGAATTGACGGAATGTCCCCTTGCTACGGGAAAGGCGTCGTTTTTTCCCGCAAATTCTTCAATAGGGGCATTTTTCGCTCCCTCAAAAATATCGTCGAAGGTAGCCGCCCTGAATTCGCCTAAAACTATCCCCACTCTTTCGGCAATGGAGGAGGTGATGTTCATTTTGGCAATTACTCTTTCGTCTCCGTCAAAAAAAGCGCGGCCGTCGCTGACAGTTATGTTTTCTCCTCCCGCTCTTTTGATTTCAAAGGACAAGGTTTTTTCCAAGCCGAAAAGGCAGGGGCATACTAAACGGTACATAGCGATCTCCTTATTGCTTCTCAAAATTTAAGGCGGCATTTCAAAAGTGCCGCCCTTATTCTTTTTTACATTCCGTTAATCATAAAGCGGAATATCAATAACTCCGTAGTTCTTTTCAAAATACTCAAAATCGTGATCATTGTCGCCGTCACACACCTTGGGATAGTTGCTGATCCTGTAATAGCCGATCTTTGTTTCTTTGCAGTTTTCGCCGGCTATGAAGCCCGATTTTGTGCAGTATGCCATTTCCAGAACGCTGTCGGGTTTTTCAAAGGTCTGCTGGGCAGAATCCGCAGTGATTTCTCCCATAACCGTTCCCCATACAATGGGAGCCACTTCCCATACGTCACCGCGCTGATACAGCTTATTGTGGTTGTCGCGGCATATACGGTAGGTTGCCACATATTCGGGGGTAAGACCAACGAAGGTTCTTGTGGTTTCATCGTTTGCGGTACCCGTTTTGCCCACTACCTCAATGTTGGGGAGTCTTGCGTAGCTTCCGTTTCCATTGTCGTCATCGATTACCGCTTTCATAAGTCTGTTGGTTATATAGGCGGTGTCATCGGAGATAATTCTTTCGCCCACAACATTCTGGGATAATACTATCCTTCCGTCACTGTCCACTACCTTTGAGTACAGATAGGGGTGATAATAAAGTCCGCCGTTGCCTATCATGGAGTAAGCGGCTGCAAGAGTAAGCAGATCGATACCCTCTGTGAACTGTCCCAGCGCCAGAGGAGCCCATGACATATCGTTAACGGGGTCAAGATCGAAATGAAGCTTTTCGGTAAGGTGATTAAATGCGGTCTGCAGACCCACCAAGCTCAAGGTGTACACCGCCATGGTATTTTTGGACTGCTGAACCGCATACCAAGCGGGGTGGTACTCTCCGTCGCCGAAGCCCGTCTCTTCAAAGTTATGAGGCCAGCGTGTGGTGTTGTCCGCGGGGTTAAATCCCGCCGTTCCGTAGTCCTCACCCAATGCGCCTGCAGGAACCTTTCCTGACATATCCTTCAGCATAGTGGAGTAGGTAATAAAATTATTTTCCACCGCCAGCGAGTATACAGACAGGGGTTTTATGGTGGAGCCTATGGTCTGGGGATCCATGGTAGCTCGGTTAAAGCAGTCGTTGCCTTCCTTTTCGCCGATACCGCCTACCAATGCCAGCACCGTTCCGCTGTAATTGGTTATAATAAAGGCACCTTGAATAAGGTCCTTTTTGTAGACTTCAATTTCGTTTTCCACCGTTTCGGGCAGATCGATAACAGGCTCGGTGGGAACTACCTTCAAGGCAAGATCGGGATCGCGGAACATTTCCTCCAGCCTGTTTTGCAGATCCATATCCATATTGAGATATGCCTTGTAACCGCCCTTGTAGAACAGAGTTCTTGCGGCGGAAGGGCTTACACCTTTCAGCGCTGCCAGGTCGTTGACTATCTGATTTATAGCGGCGTCAACATACCAGTTCTGATTGACCTCATAGTCTCCGTTCCATGTATAAGGGATATAAGCTTCGCTTTCGGTAACACCAAGCTCCTCCCATGACACGTTTTCGTAATAGGGGTCGCTGAGCTCTCCGTCCTCCTGAATACCGTAGTATTCATTATAGCGCTCGTCCACATAGCCGAAATCGTCACCCTTGACAGGAAGGCGGAATCTGACCTGTTCGTTTACTGCGCTTTTGTATTCCGCTGTGGTAAGATATCCGTACTTATACATATTGTCAAGACAGCGCAGCTGCTTTTCTCTTGTCTTGCTCAGATTAGCGTAAGGGTTGTAGTTGCTGGGGGAACGTATAATTCCCGCCAGCACCGCCGCCTCGGCAACGGTAAGCTTATCGGGGGTCTTGTCAAAATACTGGGCTGAAGCGGAGGCAATTCCGTAGGAGGTACCTCCGAAGCCTATTCTGTTGAGATAGCTTTCCAGAATATCCGTCTTGGAATATTTCTTTTCCAGCTCCAAGGCACGGAACACCTCACGGAGTTTTCTGCCGATAGAGACTTCCTTATCGCCTGTGATATCACGGACAAGCTGCTGAGTTATGGTGGAGCCGCCCTCCGTTCCTCCGCTGACTACCATGCGGACTGTTACCGCTACAGTTCTTTTCCAGTCTACTCCGTCATGGTCGAGAAAGCGCGCGTCCTCTGCGGAGATAAATGCGTTGATAACATGCTTGGGCAGATCTTCCAGCTTGATAAGCACTCTGTTTTCGTCTGAGCTCAGCTGTTTGATCTGCACCTCGTTGCCCTCGCTGTCGTAGCCGTAGAGGAAGGAAGAGGAGTTAAGCTCTGCGTCCTCCAAGCTGACATCAAAGTCTGTTTCGGCAAACTGCGTTACATACAAAGCCAGCCCCGTCACCACGATGCACATGGCAATTATCACCACAAGGACCATGGCGGAAATGGTAGTGCCTATTATGCCCAAGGTTTTAAGTATCACCTTGCCGACAGTTATTTTCTCGTCCGAGGAATAACTCCGCTTTTTCTTTTTTTCTTTGGTGATCGGCTCATCGCCGATCTTTACGTATTTTACTTTTTTATCGTTATTCATATTTTGCTTTGATTTCTCCTGTAATGTACATAATTCAAAAGCTGCTTTAAAAGCCCTTGAATTTTATAAAAAGCTTATACATTTATTATTATACCACAACTTTTAAAGCTTGTTAAGTGTTTTTACAATATTTTCACAAAAAAATGCGTTTTTGAAGGTTTGAGGGCAGTCTGAAAATGATGCTGAACATAAAAGGTTACAAAATTATTACAATTTGACATTTCCGTCGCTGTACTTAGCCACAATACTGATCCTCTCGCCCTTTTCGTCAGTGTAATAAGCCGTGAATCCCGAAAGATCCATAAGCTCCCCTGCGCTGACCTCTGACAATGGCGCAGAAAAAACGGTTTTGCCGAGGCAGACTATTGTAAATTGTCCGTCAATTATATTAACTCCGCCGTTATCGCCGAGCTTTTTCTCGCCCCCTGTTTCGTAATCCCTTTGGGTAACGTATTTCAGCTGTCTTTTATCCAATTTTTTAAGCTGGTCCTCTGTCATTGAACTTTTCTTTTTCTTTTTGAAAAACATATAATCAACCTCTTTTTTTGGCTTTGATTTGTAACTGTTTTGTAACTTTTTGGTGACCTTTGTCGAAAAAGCTGTAAATTCTCTTAAATTTAATATATCATCAAAACCGCTGTTTGTCAACAAAAACAGCTCTCACATATAAATCTTCCCTTGACATAAAGCGTTTTTTAGGGTAAAATAAACTAATAATTTAATTTATGACAGTTATATTTATAATAGTTTACATTTTACAAAAGGTGCTTTATGAAAAAAGAAACAAACTTATGTATGAGCTGCATGAGAGAGCTTGACAAAAACGGACTTTGCCCTGTCTGCGGTTCTTTTGACACAAATTCCTACGTTTCCTCCTATCTTGCCCCCAAGACATTTCTGCACAACAGATATATTGTGGGAAAGCTGATAGATTACTGCGGAGAATCTGCTCTTTATATAGGCTTCGATACCGAGCTGAAAAAGAAGGTGACCGTGCGTGAATATATGCCCGACACCCTCTGCGTAAGAGAAAAGGATCAGGACGCCGTCACTGTCAAGCCTGACAAGCTTCCCTTGTATAAGACTTATTTGGCGGAATTTGCAGAGCTGCACTCCACTCTTATGCGTTCCTCAAATATCCACTGCGTTCAGACGGTGCTTGACGTGTTCAACGAAAATAACACTGCCTATGCGGTAATGGATTATATAGGCGGCATAAGCCTGAAAGCATATCTTGCCAACTGCGGCGAGGTTTTGTCGTGGGAGCAGGTAAAAGAGCTGTTTCCTCCCATACTTACCGCTCTCGGAATGCTTCACAGCTTGGGCATAATACATCGGGGAATAAGCCCCTCTACGATCTTTGTATCGGAAAAGAACGAGTTAAGACTTATCGGCTTTTCCATAAGCGCTGCGCGCACCTCCGACAGCGATATAGGCTATGAGGTGTTCGGCGGCTACGCTCCCCCCGAGCAGTATTCCAGCGCAAGGAGAAACGGCAGCTGGACAGACGTTTACGGTATTTCTGCCCTTCTCTACCGCTGTCTTACGGGCATAACTCCCCCCACTGCGGCGGAAAGGCTGGAGAACGATTCCTTGGTAGAACCCTTGCTCATCAACAGAAATATACCCAAAAACGTTTCCGACGTAATTGTTAAGGGTATGGCGCTGGAGTCGGGCAGCAGAATTTCCACCATAAGCGAATTTGTGGACAGACTTTTTGAACAGCCCTCACTTGCAGCGGACGCCTCTGCCGAAATAACTATCCCCGACATCAAAGGAAATCAGGGAAAGGCAAATCACGGCAATAACGGCTCCGATTTGAATTATGAAAGAGCCGTAAGGGTCAGCAAAAGCACAAAGGCAAAAAAACAGATCAAGAGGGACAAAATAAAGTTTATCATAGTAACCTCCGTTTTGGGCGTTATCCTTATCGGATTTTTGTTTGCAATGATAATCGCGTCCTCTTCGGGCGGAGATGACGGAGAAGGCAATATTCCGGGCAACACCCAAGCTGTTGTAACAACTCCCGCCCCCGCTCCAATCCAGAACACCGACGCCGAGGAAACAACAGCTGCCCCCGCCGCAACCTCTGCAAACGTGGGCGAAACCTATCTTCTGCCCAATTTCAAAAATACCGTTTTTGCAACTATAAGCACTAACAGCAGATATTCCTATCTGATATTCAACCCCACCTACAAATTCAGCGACGAGGTCAAGGCGGGCGAGATAATCGACCAGACCATAGAACCCGGCACCCCCGTAACAACGGGAACGGAGATCGGCGTTACAGTAAGCAAGGGACCCGAAAAGGTCAAGCTCCCCGAATACAAGGACATAAAAGCTGAGGATTATATAAAACAGCTTACCGAGCTCGGTATCAAGTACCGCACCGAGGAAGAGGAGACCTCCGAGGTTGAGCAAGGCATGGTGTCGCGCTGCAACAAGGATGTAGGCGATGACGTTTCCCTTGCCGACAGCGAGGAAATTGTGGTTTATATAGCAAAGAAGCCGCCCGAAACCACCGTACCCGAAACAACGCCTCCTCCTGTGACCACAGTTCCCGAAACCGAACCGCCTGTACAAACCGAAGAGGAAACAACGGCTCCCGCGGAAACCGAGCCGTAAAGCGGGCAATGATTCGCACAACATTTCTGAGAGCGGTGAAAAAACCGTCACCTGTTTCCTTGAAAGCGGGTAAATAATCGCGCAGCTGTCTTGATAGCACGAATTTCAAAAATCAACCGAGTTTGCATTTTCTGCCCATTTTTCAAGCAGAAAATGCAAACTCGGTTAGATAATAAACTTTTTAAAATCACCCAATTTTCAAAGTGATTTTAAAAAGTTTATGTTTTTGAAATTCTTTTAATACTGATTTTCGGTTAAAAGCAGACAAATTATTTGCGAGGATATTTTGTGTCCTGCAAGGAAGAGGACGACAGCAGGCTGACGCCTGCCGAGGACGATGACGCAGCAGGGCGCAAAATAGACCGCAAAGAATATCTACTTTTAATCGAAGATCAGCATAAATCAGCAAATTACCGCCAAGTGTCTTGAAAGAACAATAAATTACCGCCGAATTTCCCGAAAGGACATTTTATGAATCTTGATGAAATCCGCAAAGAAATAGACATCACCGACAGCAAGCTTTTGGAGCTGTTCACCCAAAGAATGGAGCTGTGCCGAAATGTGGCGCGGTACAAAAAGGAAAACGGCATGCCCGTTTTTCAGGGCAGCAGAGAAAAACAGGTGCTGGACAAGATAGCGGAGCAGTCGCCTGCGGAGCTTGAAGCGGCAACACGCCTGCTTTTCTCTCAGATAATGGAGATATCCAAATGCTTACAGCAGGAACAGCTTACCGAGTATAGGGAAACTGGCTTTTCGCAGTTCAGAAAAGACCCTGTTGTTGCTTGCCCGGGTATAAGGGGAAGCTATTCGGAGGAGGCTTGTATAAAAGCCTTCGGTGAAAATTCAAAAATCGATTATTATGATACATTTGACCAAGTTTTTGAAGCGGTAAACAGCGGCAAGGCGGATTACGGCGTTCTGCCCATAGAAAACTCCACCGCGGGCAGCGTGGAAGGAACCTACAAGCTTCTGGAGCGGTACGAAATGTATATCTGCGGACGGCTGTCCATTCCCGTAAATCACGTTTTGGCAGCCAAAAACAAGGACATTGCAATAGAAAAGGTCATATCCCACGAACAGGCGCTGCACCAATGCTCCGATTTTTTAAAAGAAAAGGGCTATAAGCAAAGGGCGGTTGAAAACACCTCCATTGCAGCGAAAACGGCGGCGGACAGCAGCGAAAATATCGCCTGTATCTGCTCGGCTCACTGCGCAAGGCTTTACGGCTTGGAGATATTGGCGGAAAACATTGTGGATATAGGCGAAAACTTCACCCGATTTGTTATAATATCCAAGGAATTACAGGCGGAGGAAGACTCGGATATAATCAGCGTTTGCCTTTCACTGCCCCATATCAGCGGTTCTCTTTATAAATTGCTGACAAGATTTTATTTCAGCGGTCTGAACCTGACAAGGATCGAAAGCCGTCCCATGCCCCCTCATATAAAGAAAAAATCGGGCAGCGACTGCTTTGAGGTAATTTTTTATCTGGACTTTGAGGGCAGTCTTTCCAACCCCTCCGTAAGCAAGCTGCTGCAGAATTTAAAGGCGGACTGCGGTTATTACAGACTGCTGGGCAGCTATAAGGATATCGGGGATATTAAGGAGAATAAGGAGTAGGTATGCGTATAGGTCACGGTTACGACGTTCATTTGTTTGCGGAAAACAGAAAACTGATATTGGGCGGAGCGGAAATTCCTTTTGAAAAAGGACTTTTGGGTCATTCCGACGCGGACGTCTTAGTCCATGCGGTAATGGATTCTCTTTTAGGTGCAGCGGGCCTGGGTGATATCGGAAAGCTGTTTCCCGACAGCGACCCCGCTTACGAGGGTATTTCAAGCCTTGTGCTTTTGGATAAGGTGATTGCACTGATTGAGCAGAAGGGCTTTGCCGTAGGAAATATCGACTGCACAATTATAATGCTCAAACCTAAAATTTCAAAATACACAGATGAAATGCGCCAAAATATAGCCGCTCACTGTCATATTTCTCCCGATATGGTGAATGTCAAGGCAACCACCGAGGAAGGTGCAGGGCTTGGCGAAAAGGCTGCGGGAGCTCATGCGGTCTGTCTGCTGAACAACAGCGGAATGTTTGTGGGCGGGATCGTGTTTTAGAAAAGAAGCAGCAGCTGTAAAAAAGAACAACATCTCTAAGAGCGGATTTCTATTCGCACAACTGTCTTGATAGCACGAATTTCAAAAATCGACTGAGTTTGGAGTTTTTGCCCAGCTTTTCAGGCAAAAACTCCAAACTCGGTCGGATAGACAAGATTTTAAAATTTCCCAGCTTTCAAGAAATTTTAAAATTTTGTCGGTTTTGAAATTCTTTTTAAATCAGTAAATTACCGCCAACTTTCCTGAGAGAACCAAATCAGCACAACTTCCCTGAGAGAACCAAATCAGCACATCTTTCCAAAGAGAACCAAAATCAGCACAACTTTCTTGAAAAAAATACTGTCTTTTTTGACTTTTAGTCGAAAAAGACAGTTTTCTATCGAAAAATGTAAAATTTTCTGTGAGCATGATCACAAAAAAACGTATAATGTGAGGAACGGAAAAGAAAAAACGGGAAGAAAATCGAAAAAACAAATTTCACAAATGTAATATTTTTGTAATCTTTTAAGATTTTATTTTTCGGCGGAAAATCAAGGCATTTTTAATAAATTCGTAAGGATTTAGCCTAAACGCTCACAAATAAAGGCTTTGCAGAGTTTTTTAAGAAATTTTTCTCCTGTCGATTGTTGACGTAAAAAAGATTTGAGTGTATAATGTATAAAGTGCATTTAAAACGAAAAAACACAATTAAACATAACAATACAAATGTTTTACATGAAAGGATCAAACAATGTCAAAAGGGCAGCACCTTGCGGAAAAACCAAGCAGAAGAAAAATAAAAGATGAAAATACAAAAACCGAAGAACTCAAGAAGGATAACGACAGTCAAAAAACCAACCGCTGGCTGATAGCCAATACGGTGATTTTAGGCTCCGTTTTTGCAGCTATTGCAATTTCCATGCTGGTGTTCACCCGTCCTACGATTTCGATGACGGAAAAGCGTGAATTGGCAAAATTCCCCGAATTCAGCTTTGAGGATTTTTTCAGCGGAAAATTCACAAGCGGAATCACGGAGTGGTACGATGATACCGTGCCTTGGCGCGACGGATTTAAGGATATTTCCGCCAACATCACAAAATGTATGGGCGTATCCTTGGGCGGTGTAACCATTCACGGCACGCCCCACACGGTTGTAAATCCCGGAACAAAAACGGAAGCTCCCGATGTGACCGTTCCCGAAAACTCTCAAAATCCCCCTCAGACCGATTCGCAGGGCGGAAATGTTACCGATGGGAATCCCGCCACAGAGCCTCCCGTTCAGAATACCGAAGCGGAAACGCAAGCTCCCGGCAACGGCTTGGACGGCGTATTGGACGGAGTTGTAAGCAACGGACAGATTACTTTTGAATATCAGGGTCACGCTTGGGGCGTAAGTCTTTACGGCGGCGGATATAATCAGGATAAATATGCAAGCTCGGTAAACGCCTTTGCGGAGGATTTGGAGGGCATTGCAAAGGTTTACAGCATGATAGCTCCCACCAACGGCGATTTTTACTGCCCCACGGCGTTCAGTGCATATAACGCCTCGCAGTATGAGGACATAGTATATATGGAGTCGAAATTAAGCGACAAGGTAACCAGCGTTCACTGCTACTCCGTATTGCAGCAGCATAAGGACGAGGATCTGTACTTCCGTACCGACCACCATTGGCAGCCTCTTGCAGCATACTACGCAGCAGAACAGTTCGCAAAGGCGGCGGGAGTGCCTTTCCTTGAATTAAACGAGAATAATTTTGAATACAATGAAATTGACGACTTTGTAGGTTCGGTTTACAGTGCAACAAAGGACGCAGCGCTTTTAAACGATCCCGATCTCTTGAAATATTATATCCCCAACAACGATTTTACCACCTATTATTATAACACCCATTATGAAGATGAGCTGAGATATCCCTTCTTCCAAAAGGATCAGCACGGTTCAGGCGCATACTGCGTATTTATGGGCGCAGATACCAAAATAGTAAGAGTCGACACCGACGTAAATAACGGCAGAAAGCTGCTTGTGTTCAAGGACAGCTACGGCAATGCGGAAATACCCTTCTATATGAACAGCTTTGAGCAGATTTACGTATGCGATGTGCGTTTCTTCCCTCTGAATGCCATTGACTTTATCAAGGAGCAGGGAGTGACCGATGTTCTGTTCACCATGAACACCTTCTCCGCAGCAGGCAGCAACGCCGACGGAATAGAGGTAAGCAGACTGGGTCAAGGTCCTTTGCTGGATTGGGGACAGGACTGATACACACTTTGTAAATACGGTTTTTCTTTATAAAACATTTCTTGTTTTTAAGGCAACACCGCACAATTATTGCCGTTCGATTGCGCAGTCAGAAATTTCGTCAGATTGTACGAATTCGACGCAGGAAGGCTGACGCCTTTCAAGGAGAATTTGTGCAAGAATGACTTTGAGAAACCTTCGGTTTCTCTGGAATTTATGCAAGCAAGCGAATGGCAAAGGTGTTAGCCGCTAATTGTGCGGTGTTGCCTTAAATAATATTCCTTCGATTTTCCTTCCGTTTTTTCCTTTCCTTCCGAAACCAATAGGTGCGGAATATGTGTTCCGAGAAAGGAAAAAATAATGAAAAAGATAAGCAAAATATCGTCTGCTGCTCTTTTTATGGCTCTTATTACGGCATTTACGGGCTGTTCAAATGCAGAAAACGCAGGTGTTGATTTAACGCAAGCCGAAAACACCCTAAAGACAGAGCAAGGACAGAATACCTCCGACTCTCAAACGGAAACAGACGGGGAAAACGAAACCTCCCCGGAAACCTCCGAGGCTCAGACCGCCGAAAATCCGCCAATAGAAAATGAACAGGTCATCAACGGAAATATGGTTTATTCCTATAACGGTCATTGGTACGGTATTCAGCTGTACGCAGGCGGCTATAATCAGGACTTGTATATCAGGTCGGTAAACGCCTTTGCCGACGATTTGGACGGCGTTGCGCAGGTTTACAGCATGATAGCTCCCACCAATGCGGATTTCTACTGCCCCGAGGGCTATGAGGAATATAACGCCTCACAGCTGGAGGATATCAACTACATCGAAAAAAGTCTGAGCAATAAGGTAAAAAGCGTCAACTGCTACGATGTTATCAAACAGCATATTGACGAATATCTGTATTTCAGAACAGACCATCACTGGACATCCGACGGAGCCTATTATGCCGCGGAGCAGTTCGCCAAGGCAGCGGGAGTTCCTTTTAAGGAGCTTAACGAAACAAACTTTGAGAAAAAGGTTATAGAGGGCTTTGTAGGCTCACTTTACGGCTCAACAGGCGATGCAAATCTGCTGAACGACCCCGACGATTTTGTGTATTACGTTCCCAATAACGATTTCAAATGCTATTATTACGATATAGCTTATAACCTTGACGGAAAATACCCCTTTTTTATCCCCCAAGAACCGAGAAACGCTTTCGGAACCTTTATGGGCGCCGACAAAAAGATAGTAAGGGTGGAGACCGACGTTAAAAACGGCAGAAAGCTTATGGTAATAAAGGACAGCTACGGAAACGTGGAAATACCCTTTTATATGAACAGCTTTGAAGAAATTTACGTTACCGATGTGCGGTTTTTCGACTTAAACGCCATAGATTTCATAAAAAATCAGGGCATAACCGATGTTCTCTTTACAATGTGTACATACTCTGCGGCAGGACAAAACTGCGAGGGCATTGAAATGATGAGAACAGGCGCGGGACATCTGATAAATTGGTGATGAGACCGGTACGAATCGGTAATTGATATTTATATTCTCAACAATTCGGATAAAGAAAGGAATAAATAAAGTGAAAAACGGAAAATATAAAATATTTGCTTTGACTTTGGCTCTCACTATTACATTGATATTAAGCGGCTGTTCCAAAAACGAGGGACAGTCGGAAGGCACGGGAAACCAAACTGTCGGAGCGCCTGTTACCTCTGCTTCTGATACCGGCATCTCTCAGACTGTTGACGGCGGAAACGCAGATACTTCGGCAGATATAACTGCGCCCGACACTGAGGCAGCCCCTGCGGAAGGAGCAACGATTCCCGAAGACTGGCACAGAATATTGGTTTGATCGGTGAAGACAGTTTCTTATAGACATAGAGCAAAAGAAAGGAAAAAGAAAATGAAACTTAACAAGCCTATTGCGGTATTTTTGACAGCGGCAATACTGACTTCTTTTGCAGGCTGCTCAGAGGGCGGAAATGACCCTGCACAGAATACTGCCGATAATACAAAGGCTCCCGTACAGCAGACTGTGGGAGGAGAAAACACAGCAGGCGGTGAAAGCACAGAGGGAGGAGAAAGCACAAATGCTCCCGAGACCGATGCGACACAAACAGAAGGGGAAACGGAGGCACCTGTTACCGAAGCCGTTGGCAGTATTCCCGACGGATACCGTGAGGACGGGGAAAGCGGAATAAAGATCATCAGCAGAAACGGTCATTACATGGGACTTATGGGCTGCTGGGGCACCTTTGAAAACTGCGAAAGATATGCCGACGCCGTTAATAAGGCTGCCGCAAGTCTTACAGGAGTTAATGTTTACAGCATGATAATTCCCACCTCCTCGGAATTTTATGTCCCCGAGGATATTACGGGCTTTACCTCCAACCAGAAGGATAAGATCGACCATACCGCAAGCAAGCTCAGCGGAGTCACAAACGTAGACGTTCACTCCGCATTAAAAGCGCACACCGACGAATACATATACACCCGCACCGACCACCACTGGCAGCCGCTGGGCGCATACTATGCCGCTGAAGTATTTGCAAAAACAGCGGGCGTTTCCGATAAATTTGCGCCCCTTTCCCAATACACCGAGGTTACAAAGGAGGGTTATATGGGTTCGCTTTACAATTATTCAAAAAGCGAAAAGCTTTACAGTGATCCTGAACCCTTTACAATGTATATTTCGCCCAATGACAGCGCTTTAAAAACCACCTACTATGATACCTCCTTCCAAAACGGCTATGAAAGCGATCTGTTTGTTACCCGTGACGCAGGTGCTTATTACTGCTCATTCCTGGGAAGCGACGACAGAATAGCTAAGATAGAAACCGACTGCACTAACGGAAAAACTCTTGTGGTGATGAAGGAAAGCTACGGAAACGGACTTATTCCTTTCCTTACACGGTGCTATCAGACCATTTATGTTTGTGACGTGAGATATTTTGATCTGAACGCAATTCAGTTCTGCAAGGACGTAAATGCCACAGATCTGCTTTTTGCCACCTGCACCTATACTCCTGCGGGGCCTAATGTGAAGGAAGTTGAAAGGGTTATAGGCTAAACATAGGGTGATCATGGCTTTGTTACACAGAGGATAAAATCAGTGAAGCTTAAAAATTTTATTGCGACAGCGTTGACCGCCGCAATGCTTGTATCATCTGCAGGCTGTTCAGAAAGCGGCAATGAGCCTGTTATTACGGCTGAAGCGGCAAATACCCCCGCCGAACAGCAGACGGTTGGCGATGAGTCCGCCGAGGAAATCATCACAAATACTCCCGAAACCGAAGTGCCGCCTGAAACGGAGGCAAAAACAGAAGCTCCTCAGACGGAAGCTGAAACTGGGGCGCCCGTTACCGAGGTGTATGGCGATGTTCCCGACGGTTATCGTGAGGACGGAGAAAGCGGCATAAAAATTATAAGCAGAAACGGTCATTATATGGGGCTTATGCCATTTTGGGGCACCTTTGAATGCTGCGAAAGATATGCAGCTGCCCTTAATAAGGCGGCTGCGGCTTTGCCCGAGGTCAATGTTTACAGTATGGTGATTCCAACGCCCTCGGAATTTTATGTTCCCGAAGATATTACGGGATTTACTGCAAGCCAAAAGGAAAAAATTGATTATATATCGGAAAGGCTTGACGGAGTTGTTAATATTGACGCCTACTCCATATTACAGGCACATACCGACGAACATATATACTCCCGCACCGACCACCACTGGCAGCCCGCCGGCGCATATTATGCGGCGGAGCAATTTGCCAGGACAGCGGGCGTTTATGATAAATTTGCGCCACTTTCGGATTACACCGAGGTCACAAGGGAAGGATATGTGGGTTCCCTTTATTTCTATTCGGCAAGAGAAACCCTTAACAGCGACCCCGAACCCTTTACCTTATTCATTTCGCCCAATGCCGACACAATAAAAACAACCTATTATAATGACGAAATATATCTTAATGACGGGGTTGAGGGTGATTTGTTCGTTTTCCGCGATGCAAGCGCATATTATACCTCCTTTTTGGACTACCACTATACCATTGCCAAAATAGAAACCGAATGCGCCAACGGAAAAACCTTGCTGATAATGAAGGAAAGCTACGGAAACGCTTTAGTGCCTTTTCTGACAGAGTGCTATCAGACCATTTATGTGTGTGATGTAAAAGCCTTTTATTCAAATGTGATAGATTTCTGTAAGAATCAGAATGTCACCGACTTGCTTTTCGCCACCTGCACCTATACTCCCGCAGGTGAGGTAAGCTTTATTGAAAATGTGATAGGCTGAAAATATAATACTGATAACCGGCGGCTTCGGCAAAGACAAAGGATTTTATCCGCTGTTAAAACGGTTATTAGCATAAACCGCACAAGGCGATTATACCTTGTGCGGTATTGCCATAATATAATACAAATAAAAAATAAAAACGAGGTTAAAAAATGTCAAACTTTTATCCCTTTGACTGCGCCGAAATAAGCAAAAAGCAAAAATCCATAAAAAGAGGACTTTTAAACGACGGCACAAAACGAATCGAAAAGAAGATCGCCATACTGGGCGGCTCCACCACCAACGGAATTGCCGACCAATTAGAGCTGTTTCTCTTGTGGCAGGGAATAAAGCCCACCTTTTACCAAAGCGAGTATAATCAGTATTGGCAGGACGCAATGTTCGGCGCGGAATTAAGGGAGTTTAAGCCCGATTTTATCTTTATCCACACCTCCAACCGCAATATTGCCGAATATCCCGTTATGTCAATGAAAAGCGGGGATATTGACGAGCTGCTGAAAACGCAGTCAGAGCATTTTACCGCTATGTGGGATAAGCTTAGGGCGGATATAGGCTGTCCCATTATTCAGAACAATATGGAAATGCCCTATTGGCGGCTTTTGGGAAACAAGGACTGCGCCGATATCCACGGCAGGGTGAATTTTATAACCCGTATCAATCAGGGTTTTTACGAATATGCACAGACCCACGATAACTTTTACATTCACGATATAAACTATCTGAGCGCAAGTCTTGGCTTGGAGCAGTGGGCAGATCCTCTTTACTGGAATATGTACAAATACGCCTTGGCAGTGCCATTAATCCCCGAATTTGCATTCAGCCTGTCAAAGATTTTCGCATCACTGCTTGGCAGAAACAAAAAGGTTTTAGCCTTGGATCTGGACAACACCCTTTGGGGCGGAGTTGTGGGCGACGACGGAGTAGAGGGAATCGCCGTAGGGCAGGAAGTGCCTATGGGACAGGCATACTGCGAGTTTCAGTCCTATCTTAAGGCGCAAAAGCAGCTTGGCATACTCCTTACCGTATGCTCAAAAAACGATGAGGAAAATGCAATAGCAGGGCTTAATCACCCCGACGGAGTGTTAAAGCCCGAGGATTTCACCCTTATAAAGGCAAACTGGGAGCCTAAAAGCCTTAACATTGAGCAAACCGCAAAGGAGCTTAATCTTCTCCCCGAAAGCATTGTCTTTGTGGACGACAACCCTGCGGAGCGTGAAATAGTCAAAGGCACATTGGGCTGCGAAGCGCCGCCTATGGAAAGCATAGAGCATTATATACAGACCCTTGACAAGGGCGGCTATTTTGAGGTTACAAATTTCTCCGAGGACGATTTAAAGCGGGGAGAAATGTACAAACAAAATGCGGAAAGAGCAAAGATGCAGTCCGCCTTTGCGGATTACGGTGATTATCTTGACAGCCTTGAAATGAAAGCGGAGATAGCGGATTTTTCGCCCATAAATCTTGCCCGCATAACTCAGCTGACCAACAAGAGCAACCAATTCAATCTTACCACCAAGCGCTTTACTCCTGCCGAAATGGAGCAGGTTTATGAAAGCCCCGATTATATCCGCCTTTGCGGCAGGCTGGAGGATAAATTCGGCGACAACGGCATAGTTTCCGTTGTGATAGGCAAAAAGCTTGACGGGGTTCTGGATATTGAGCTGTGGCTGATGAGCTGCCGGGTGCTGAAAAGAGATATGGAGCTTGCCATGCTGGATACTCTTGCGGAAGAAGCGGCAAAGCAAGGTATAAAAGTTCTCAGAGGGCATTATTATCCTACCGCAAAAAACAGCATGGTGAAAAAGCTTTACGGTGATTTCGGCTTTGAAAAGCTTTCCGGGGACGGAGAGGGAAACACCCTTTGGGAGCTTGATATAAGGGATTATCAAAAGAAAAACAAGCATATAAAGGTAAACTAAAAAATAAAAAGGAGAAAAAAGCTATGGAAGAAATTTTTGAGAGACTTAACGGAGTTTTCCGCGATGTGTTCGACGATGACAGCATAACCGTCAACGAGGACACCACCGCCAACGACATTGAGGATTGGGACAGTCTTAACCACATCACACTTATCGACGCAGTGGAAAGCGAGTTCGGCGTTCGCTTTACCATGGGCGAGGTCAGCGGTATGAAGAATGTGGGAGAAATGGCGCAGATCATTAAGGAGAGAGCGAAATAATACAGCAAGCATAAAGTACAAAAACAGCGCTTCATTTACGAAAGCGGTTTTCCGCTCACATAACTGTCTTGAACCGGCTTTCTTGAGAGAACCGTAAATCAGCACAAATTTCTTGAGAGCATAAAATTATTGACTGTTTTTACAGCCCCTTTTAAACCGATAAGAATCGCCTGAGTTTAAAAGGGGGAATTTTTTACAAAAAAATTCCTTCGCCAAATGGAATAAATCATGTGATATAATATTTTTAAAGAAATAGGAAAGGAGAAAACCGCCAATGGCGACAAATTATTGTCAAGGTGAGAAGGACAATCAAAGGTTTCTCGAACGGTGCTTTGCCATTCTCGAATACCTCAGGCGAAACACTGACAGCGAGCATGTTACTAATCAAAAGAATCTGAGACTGTCGAAAACGGGAATTGAGGCATATCTCGGAAACAGCGGAACTTTTCCCAGAACGATACGGCAGCTTGCCGCAGCGCTTAATTTCAATGAGGTCGGAGTTAAGCCCAAGGATGAGTGGGTATTGGTATACAAGGCGTTTGCCCAAGACTACAATGATGACGATGAGTTCTGTGATGACGGTTATAACGATGATGACAGCAAAAAGAAAAAATCTGTCACCGGCAACAGCGGCGAAAAAGGAAAAGACACCGCAGATGAGACTGTCAAAAGGAGAAAATCCGTCACAGGAATATATTTTAACCACATGTTTTCGGAAGATGAGCTGACAGATATAATCAACGCTCTTCACAGTTCCAAGGCGGTAAGCTCGGAACGCTCAAAAAACCTTATCAAAAAGCTGAAAGACAGGCTTGCATCCAATTTCTACAAGGACCCTGCCTGCAAGCTTGATTTTTCTGAATTCACCGACTCTCCTCAGCTTGCCGAGAATATTAAAATAATACAGCGGGCTATAAGCGAACACAAAAAGCTTTCGTTCACCTTCAATTATTACGATCAGGATAAGCGGCTTGTTCCGACAGCTAAGGGACAAACCCTGATCAGCCCTCATTATATCGTAAGCGACAAGGGACGGATCTATCTTATCGGCAGTTTTGACAATAACAAAATGTATAACTATCGTGCAGACCTGATGACAGATCTTAGCATCACCGAACTTTCCGCGGCGGAAAAACATAAGATAAGGGATCTTCCTACCCAAATGAGCAGTGAATTTATGGTCAAGCACCTGTTAATGTCTTACGAAACTCCAATACGGGTGAGATTTAAAAACACCAAAACCAACGGTGACGGCACTCCCAATTATACATTTATACATGATTATTTTGGCGGCAATTTCAATGTAATAGACAAGAAAAACAACATTGTGGAGACGTGGTGCAGCAAATTCGGAATTATAAATCTTGCGGTGCAGTACGGACAGTATATAGAGGTTCTGGACGAGGATCTGCGCCGCGATATATCCGAAAGACTAAAAACAATCAGTGAAAAATATATATGAGAGCATTAAGACTTTTTATACTAATACTCATTTTGACAGTAGATAAAATCTACTGTCAAAATCCTTCGGCTTTGCCGAAGGACCGCCAAAGGCGGCGGGTATTAGTATTAGAATTCGTTGAAACAGAGGTGACAGGATTGAATTACGCTATTTCCGACATTCACGGACGCTATGATAAATACAAAATGCTGCTTAAAGAAATCCGCTTTTCCGACAGCGATACTTTGTACATTTTGGGCGATGTGATCGACAGGGGCGGCGGGGGGATCCGCATTCTTCAAGACGCTGCGGAGCGGCCAAATATAAAAATGCTTATGGGCAATCACGAAGAAATGGCGATTGACGCCTTGCCTGCTATATCGAAAGAGATTGCTCCCGATTTTTATAAGAAACTGTTTTCGCTCGAACGTGCGGAGCATAATGCTTTGACGGAGAACGGAATATATTCCGAAAATAAACATATCAGGCTTTTTCACAAGAAGCTTCAGCATCTTTTGGACAGTTCGGCTATTGAGACATGGTTTGATAACGGAGGAGAGGCTACCGCTGCCGAGTTTTTCAAGCTAAGCCTTCCCGACGCCGAAAAGGTGTGGAGCTTTTTAAAAAATCTTCCTCTTTATATGGAGGTCAGAGTGGGGGATAAGGACTTTGTTCTGGTTCACAGCGGATTTGAAAACTTTTATCCCAATAGGCCGCTGTCGGAATATGATGATTATGAGCTGCTTTGGTGCAGACCCGACAAGGATACGGTGTTTTTTGAGGACAAGTACACAATTTTCGGTCACACTCCCACCCAAGCGCTGACCAATAATTTTGCCGATAAAGACCCGCCTAAAATATTCCGAAACGGTAAGATTTTCGATATAGACTGCGGCTGCGGCAGCTGGGGTCCTTTGGGCTGTCTTTGTCTGGAGGATTTTTCGGAGATTTATATTTAAAATTTATCGGGAATTTATTGGGGCTGTAAAAAAGGCTGTTTTTTTACAGCTCTTTTTTTGTTTTTCAAATATTTTAAAAATTTTTATTAAATTATCATTGAAAAACCCAAACGAAAATATTATAATATAAATATAAAGCAATTTCAAAACGGAACAGCATTTTCGGCTTGATTCTAAATCTGAAAGGACAACTGCCTGACCGCAGTTTAATATACATTATGAAACAATACAAATTCTTATCAGCCGCCGCAGCATTGACCCTGTTTTTAAGCGGCTGCTCCGACAACGGCGGCGATACCGTTATAACAACCGCAATATCCCCAAGTCCCGAACCCGCTCTTACCACCACAAACAAAGTCAGCGCAGTGGAGGATCAGCCGGAAGAGACTTATGCTCCCGACAGCACCTCAGAGGCGGAGACCGTCGATCCCGGCACTGACAAGCCCGAGGAATTTCCCACGCCCTACCCGACAGCCAATGTGGAAAATCCGCAGCTGCTGGATACCCTAAAAGAATATATAGAAAAAGCGGAAACTGCTGAAAGCATATTTAACGGAAAAAATACCCTTATTCCTTTGAAGGGTGAAGAGAAAAACGGTTACAGGCTTATCGATCCCGATTATGCGGAGGATATGGATGCCCTTGTACAGAGAATGTACAGCGGCTTTGCTTACTATTATTTTGAAAATACCTACAATGAGAAAGTGCGTGAGCTTTTGGCGGACATAACCGAGGAAACCGATGACGGCATAATGATGAAATACGGCGATACGGGAGAATTTACCCTGATAGCTGTTGACAGTGCCGTTATTACCGCTTTTGACGGCGAAAATGCCGATGTGACCGCCTTGGGCAAAAAAGGAGATAAGTATATCTGGCGCACCTATGATATGGCGGAAGGCAACGACTACTGGGAGGTGCTCAGCTATACAGACGTAACGGTTACAGGTGAAATGGCGGTTTTCGACAGCCTTCTGATAAAGACCAAGGACACCCTTGACAAAATTTTCGGAAATGCCAAGCCGGTAAAGACAGGCGAGGATTGGAACCCGCAGCTTGTCACCATTGAGGACGATATTTACGGCAACGGCTTTTACAACGGTTTGGAGATCGAGCCTTTTATGACGGTGGAGGAAATGCGGCAGTATCTGCGCGATACCTTTACCTCAGAGATCGCCGAAAGCTATATCAGTCTTTATGTCAACCGAACCTATGTGGAGAAGGACGGAAAGCTGTATATTATCAGCGGGTCTATACTTCCGCAAATGGGAGATTTTTCTCTTGACAATTACAAAAATATTTCCACAAGCACTTATTCTTTGACATCGGCTATGGAGTGGTCGGACGGTGATGATACTTTAACATTACCCGTTACTATTGCTTATGAGGACGGAAGATGGAAGCTGGATACCCGGCTGCCTATGAGGAAGGATAGGGTTATTGGGCAGTAGTTTTTGCTGCGGTTTTGGATTTGACGGGCTGCAATATCGATCGGTTTTATGCTGTGTTTAAAAAATAGGCGCTGTAAAAAAATTATTGCAATACTTCTGAATGCGGTGAAAAATTGGCACAGCCTTTCTGAAAGCGGGCATCTAATTGTACAACTGCTCTGACGGCACGAATTTTTTGAAATTCTTTTTAAATCAGTAAATTACCGCCAACTCTCCTTGAGAGAACCATAAATCAGCACAACTTTCTTGGGAGCATAAAATAAAGGGGCTGTCTTTTTTACAGCCCCTTTTTCGCCGAATCGCTTTCCTTTTGAGAAATCCTGCTAATATGCTCCTTCAAGACCATATTGATATATTGGGAAACAGACCTATCGTCCTTTTCCGCCTCATATCTTACCTTTTCCAACAAATCGCTGTCAAGAGTTATACTTATTCCTTCTTTTAACGGTCGCATTATCTATCACCTCATAAGATATTATACTACAAATATATATTTTGTATTGACAAACACTATAAAAAAGTATATTATATTATTAAAAAATATTTTATCGCATTTTATGAGGTGAATTATGAAATTAACCAAAACCCTTAATGCTGTTGGCAGAGATGTATTTGTGAAATACTTCTACGTTTTCGGAAATATGGCTGATGAGGACTGTATGGAATTGTTCACAGAAAACTACACTGAAAAGTCAAAGAAAAAAGAATCGCTTGTGCAAAAGCTATTTTCTGCCACGGAAAAGAATTTGAGGCTTTGCAAATGATCTGCTGCTCACATTGGATCAATTCAAGAACCAAAAGCAGAGCTTTGCGGATCTTATCTGCGGAGGTTAGGAAAAAAGATATCGTTTGTTTACATAAAACAAAGGGGCTGTCTTTTTCCGGCCCCTTTAAAGTTATATTTTTTAGCCCTGCCTCAGCTTCCTCATCTTCTCCTCTGCCTTAGCCAGCTTAGCCCTCTCGTTCTCAATCTGCTGAGCGGGAGCCTTTGCCAAAAATCCCGGATTGTTAAGCTTTGCACTGAGGAAGTCAATATCCTTCTGTACCGCTTTAATTTCCTTTTCGATTCTTGCCTTTTCCTTCTCCTCGTCCACCAGCTCGCCCTTGGGAGTGAAAATTCTTGCAGCACTGGTAACGGCTGTCATCTTGCCTTCGGTGTTTTCAACCTTCTCCGTTACCGCAACGGTCGAAGCGCTTGCAAGCTTGATAAAGAAGCTCTCGCAGCTCTTGAACAGCTCGGTGTCCTTAGTCTCTATCTTCATAGACGCCTTCTTTGAGGGAGGAACATTCAGTTCGCTTCTCTGAACACGAACCGCCCTGATGGCATCAACTATCTTGGAGAAATCCTCCTGCTCCTTGGGGAAATCAAGCTTTTCGTCATACTTGCACCATTCGGTCATCATAATGCTTTCAGCCTCGCCGTGAGGAAGCGACTGCCATATTTCCTCGGTTACAAAAGGAATAAAGGGGTGGAGCATTTTCAGAATACCGGCCATAATGTACACCAGAACATTCTGCGCTGATAACGCTGTTTCTCCTCCTTCGGAAATTCTCGGCTTGGTAAGCTCAATATACCAATCGCAGAAAATATCCCAGGTGAAATCGTAAATATTCTGTACTGCTACGCCAAGCTCATAGGCTTCCAGATTGGCGGTAACATTTTTAACCATACCGTTGAACAGCGACAGCGCCCACTTATCCTCAATAGGCATATCCTCAGGCAGTACAGCTTGTTCAAAGTCCTCGGGCAGATTCATCAGAATAAAGCGTGAAGCGTTCCACAGCTTGTTGATAAAGTTGCGGGAGTTGGTGACCTTTGTTTCCGTCCAGCGCATATCGTTTCCGGGAGCATTGCCCGTTACCAAGGTAAGGCGAAGTGCGTCCGCACCGTACTTGTCTATGATTTCAAGGGGGTCAACGCCGTTGCCCAAGGATTTGGACATCTTGCGTCCCAGTTCGTCCCTCACAAGTCCGTGTATAAGCACGTCTTTAAAGGGCTTTTCTCCCGTGTGTTCAAGTCCCGAGAAGATCATTCTGGAAACCCAGAAGGTGATTATATCATAGCCCGTAACAAGTGTCTGTGTTGGATAGAAGTATTCATAGTCGGGAGTTTTTTCGGGCCAGCCCAAGGTTGAGAAAGGCCACAGTGCGGAGCTGAACCAAGTATCAAGCGTGTCGTCGTCCTGCACCATAGGCGCACCGCATTTCGGGCATTTGTCAATTCCGTCAAGAGTGATCTCGGTGTGATTGCATTCCTTATTCTGACAATAGTAAGCGGGAATTCTGTGACCCCACCAGATCTGACGTGAAATGCACCAGTCGCGGATATTCTCCATCCAGAACAGGTAGCTGTTTTCAAAACGCTTGGGTATATATCTCAGCTCTCCGCTCTTAACAACGTCGATAGCGGGCTGAGCCAATTCCTTCATCTTAACGAACCATTGCAGGGAAGCGGTAGGCTCAACGGTAGTGCCGCAGCGCTGACATGTGCCTACATTGTGCTTATGAGGTTCAACCTTAACCAGCAGACCCTGTTCTTCAAGATCCTTGACCATAGCCTTGCGGGCTTCGTATCTGTCCATACCGGCATACTTTCCGCCGATGCCCTCTTTAATGGTGGCGTCATCGTTCATCATGTGTATAACGGGCAGATCGTGACGCTTGCCGACCTCAAAGTCGTTAGGGTCGTGAGCGGGAGTTATCTTAACGCAGCCTGTACCGAATTCCATATCAACATAGTCGTCGGCAACCACGGGTATTTCCCTGTCCGTCAAGGGCAGCTTAAGCATTTTTCCCACAAGGTCGGTATACCGTTCGTCCTTGGGATTTACCGCAACGGCGCTGTCGCCCAAAAGGGTTTCGGGACGTGTGGTGGCAATCTCAACAAATCCGCTGCCGTCTGCAAAGGGGTACTTTATATGCCAGAAAAATCCGTCCTGCTCCTCATATTCCGTTTCGATATCGGAAATGGAGGTCTTGCAGTTGGGACACCAGTTTATAATGCGCTCTCCGCGGTAGATAAGACCTTTATTGTACAGATCCATAAATACCTTCTGAACCGCCTTTGAGCAGCCCTCGTCCATGGTAAAGCGGTCACGGCTCCAATCGCAGGAGGTGCCCATTTTCCGCTGCTGCTTTTTGATAGTTCCGCCGTACTTGTCGTTCCATTCCCAAGCGCGCTTCATAAAGCCGTCTCTTCCTAACGCCTGCTTGGTAACGCCTTCCTTTTTCATTTCGGAAACTATCTTAGCCTCGGTAGCCAGTGCGGCATGGTCTGTTCCGGGCAGCCACAGTGCGGAATAGCCCTGCATTCTCTTAAAACGGATAAGTATATCCTGCAAGGTGCAGTCAAGAGCATGACCCATATGGAGCTGTCCCGTAATATTGGGGGGAGGCATAACTATTGTGTAGGGCTTTTTGTGGGGGTCGCGCTCCGCCTTGAAAAAGCCGCTTTCCTCCCAGTATTTATACAGCCTGTCCTCAAAATCCTTTGGGGAGTAGGTTTTTGCAAGTTCTTTTTTCATTTTTGGTTTATGTCCTTTCTTTATTCTTTGATTTATGGCGTGTAAGTGCTGTCGTCGCCCATAGCGTCAAAATGCCGGCGGTATCTTTTCGGTATGCGTATATCGGAAAAATAACCTATCTTTGACAGCACTCTTGAAATAGCGGTAAAACCGTCATCGTAAAAACGGGTAATCCTTTTTTGTCTGTCTGCTATTCCATGATAATCGGGAGGGCAGACAAAAGTCCATTCTGCCGAATCTTCATCAACCACTATGCGGAAATACCTATCAATATTATTTGGGTCTATTCCGAAATGAGATAGCAGGATATAATGCTCAAAACTGTCATCAAGTCTTGATATGAGAACAGGTTCGTTTTCGTCAAAGGGGATTGCCATAAGCAGGGGTTCTTTTTTTCTGAGATATTCATTAACGGTTTTTTCATCGGGATATTTTCTGAATTCCATTACTTCTCCTTTTGATTGGCAATCGGTTTATTCCATATCCCCGTCCACCAAAACAGTCTTATTATTGGTAAAGATAACCATTCCGGGCTTAGCACCGTTAGGCTTTTTGACATACCTCACCTTGGTATAATCAACGGGAATTTTTGTTCCGCCCTTAGCCTTTGAGTTTGAAGCGGCAATCTTTGCGGCTTCAAGAATGGTGCTGTCGGGAATTTCCCTTCCGTTGGCGAAAACAATAACGTGAGAACCGGGAATATCCTTGGTATGCAGCCACAGATCGTCTCCCTTGGCGGTTTTGAGAGTGAGCTTGTCGTTTTGCAGATTATTTCGTCCCGCCCATATCTCAAATCCGTCCTTTGACTTGAACTTTAAGGGCTGCAAGGGCTTTACCGCCTTTTCATTGGTTCGGTTTTTACCCTTTTTAAGATAGCCGGATTGGGACAGCTCAAGGCGGATTTCCTGCAGCTCCGCGTCTGTCTGCGCTCTTGCTGCCGAGTCAAACACGCTGTCCAGATACACAAGCTCCTGTTTTTCCCGCTCGATCAGCTGAGTGAGCATTTTTTCGGCGGTATCAAGCTTTCTGTACTCGCCGTAATATTTTTGGGCATTCTGCGAGGGGGTAAGGCGGACGTCAAGCTTTATGGTTTCCTGTTCTCCTGTCAGGTAGTTGTCAACAACGATCTCATTCATACCCTTTTCCATACGGTAAATGTTGGCAGAGAGAAGATCGCCCTTGACTCGGAAAACCTCCCTTTCGGAGCAGGCTGCCAGCTCGCCCTTTTGCAGTTCCAATTTCTTGGCGGTGCGGTTGTAGACAGCCAAAATGGATTTCAGCAGATCACCCGAACGCTGTTTCATTCGCTCGGCGTTGGCTCTGCCCGAAAAGAAGCTGTCAAGCAGTGCGGAGGGGGAGGGGAACTCCTTCAGAACCACTCCTGCGCCGTACTGCTCCGCCGCAATAAAGGAAAAGTCCACGGGCTTTCCGCCCTTTTCATATATAACGGAGTACCTTGCTCCGTTGTTTTCGGTATCTGTAAGTATGTTCTTTATTTTGTTTAAAAAGAAAGAAAATCTTTCCCGCCTGTCTTTATCTTCAAGGCATTTGCAGGGTGCGTCAATATCCCTTGCGGTGTAGAATGCCCACTCTCTGCAAAGAATGGGGCTTACTCCCTCAAAGGCTTTTATAAGGCATTTTTCAAGCTTCTGTTCGGGGAATTGCAGCAGCCTTTCCACTGCCTCCTCAATACCGCAAAAGCGAAGATCCAGCCTGTTTTCCTTTGGCGGGGGCTCGTAAAGTATTCCGGGCAGAATTCTGCGAATGGCGGAAACATCGTCCCCTATCCGCTTTATGCTGTCCACAACTCTCCATTCGCCGTTTTTTTCGGTAAGCAGTATTATGTTGCTGCACCGTCCCAAAAGCTCCACGGAAAGGCGGTTGCGGACTATATCGCCTATTTCGTTTACGCACTCGAAGTCAAAGGACAAAACACGCTCCAAGCCCTCTTGGGAAATATCAAGCAGCCGTCCGCCGCTTAAATGCTTTCTCAAAAGCATACAAAACATAGGAGGGGATTGGGGATTGTCAGCAGCGCCCTCGGTAACACAGACTCTTGCGGCGGAGGGATTGGCGGACATGGCAATTCTCACTCCGCCCTTAAATCCTCTAAGGGTAATGACCAGCTCGTCACGGGCGGGCTGATGTATTTTATCAACGCGGGAGCCTATAAGCCCCTTGTTTAAAAGCTCTTGTTTTATAAGGCTCAGATATGCGCCGTCAAGGGACATAAAGATTCCCCCTTTCAATGTTCTTTAATATTCTCAGTCATAATAATTCAGCATTTTTTCGTACAATTCTCTTGTCTGTTTTTCGTCACCCCACGAAAGAGGATCATCGGCATAGCACATAATGTCAAAAGGTTCTTCGTCCTGCAAATTTCCTGCCAAGCCTTCCCACAAGGAATACATGCGGTGTCCGAATTGCTTGATATCCGTGCTTTGGTAAAAAGGCTTTAACAAACTCATAAACGTCCTGCCGAATTTCTCACGGTCAAGCAAAGAATAGTTGATATGGGTTCTGATATAAATCGTACTTTCCTTCATTTTTCCGCATAAGCCTTCCAGCATAAGCAGATCGTCGCTGTATGCCGAATCCTTCAAAAACAGCTCATGCAGCTTTTCCTCATATTCTTCTTCAAGGTCAAAGCCTTCGCTCAACAGATAAGCGTAAGCCAGCAATTCTTCCATAAGCAAAAGCCCCAAAAATTCTAAAAATATCTCTTTCAGTATAAATATATTTCTTTAAGCTCGCTGTCCACTTTCTGAGCAAAGCGCCAGTCCTCCTCCACACCCTGCTCCGAATTGTAAAAAACCGCAAATATCCGTTTCGGACTGTCGGAACGGCACAAAACGCATTTTGTATTGCCCTGCTGCCACATACGGGGCATCAGGGTCTGTTTCGACATATACTTCCACAGACTTTTCGGGGTGTTTTGGAGAATAAGCTGTTTAAACAAATCATCGCATTCCAATGAAACAGCCGTATAAGTTATATCAAACCTGTTTTCTTTGAGGTTCCCCTCTGCAAACAGGGCAATGTTGTTATTTTCAATAAATTGATCTAACGTCATTTTTTACCTTAACAGTAGCTTACTATATCCTTGCTGTTATCGCAGATGAAGGCTTCCACGCCCAAAGCCGCCTCTATCTCCGACGCCAGCTTTCCGCAGATAATATTTTCTGTATGGAAATGTCCCGCATCGATAACGGTTATTCCTCTGTTCAAGGCTTCTATAAATCCGCTGTGCTTGACGTCACCCGTAATAAGAGCGTCGCAGCCCTTTTCCGCCGCGTTGGCAACATTTTCCTCGTTTCCGCCTGCGCCCGAGCATACTCCCACGGTTTTTATAACTCTTCCGCTGTCATAGTAGCGAACAGTATGGCAGTGGAAGGCTTTTTTGCACATTGCCGCCAAGGACGCTGCGTCTGCCGCAAAGTCCAGCTTTGCGATTCTGCCGTAGCCGATGCCGTTTTTATGTACAGGCTCTAAAACTGTGGTTTCTCCTTTTATGTCCAGCAGCTCCAGCATCATATCGCTGATTCCGTCCTTTGCCATATCAAGGTTGGTGTGAGCGCAGATTGCGTTGATGTTGTTTTTTATAAGAATATTTATGGGATTGCTCACATCAACTCGGCTGAGCTTATGGAAAATAACGGGGTGGTGGGAGAGGATAAGCTCCGCGCCTTGCATTGCCGCCTCCTCTGCGACTTTTCTGGTAATGTCAAGGCAAACTGCGATTTTGGTAACTGTGGCAGCCATACTTCCCACAAGCAGCCCCGAATTGTCAAAGCCGTCCTGTATGCTGAAGGGCGCGCTGCTGTCGATAAAACGATAAACATCTCCTACTGTCATAGCGGTATTTTCCTTTCATTTAGAACTTGTTCTTATAATTAAAAAAATTCGGGATTTAAAAAGGGTATCACAAGCTCGGTAATTTCGCCGTTTTCGTTTTCGCCCCAATAGCAGCTGTATATTCCGTCGCCCAAGCCGCTGGCGAACATAATAAGGCGGTTTTCGCTCTGAGGCAGCTTCCACTGAATAAAATCTCCGCCCTCTCTTTGCACATCGGGGTATTTTTCATAGCTTTCCGCAAAATATTCAGCAAAATAATCATCATAGTGGTTTTTATCGGGATTTTCCCCGTGCCATTTTCTCAGAAATTCATCATATTCCCTTGAAACCTGCAAATCGGTAAAGCAAGCAACTCCCGCATCAACTCCCATAAAGCAGAAGGGTCTTTTGCCGTCGTCGCTTATCTTGGATTCGCCCAGCTTATAGCTGACTGCCTTTTCGTCCTTTATCTTAAGCCTTGCGGCGGCTATGCGAAGTCCCTCCGTTTCCGAGTAAAGGACAGACAGTTCAACGGGATAGCTGCCCTTGGGTATCTGCCTTTCAAGAACGGTCTGATATTTTGTGCCCAAATATACCAAGGGGTCGGCAATTACCACTTCTCCTGTGGGAAAGTCTGCTTCTCCGACGGTGAACAGCTTCTGTCTGTCGTTTTCGGTGAAAAGTCCTTCAAAAAATTCCTTTGGATAGCTTTCTTGGTTTAAGAATTTCAGGTTCTTTTCAAAGGCAAGCTGTATGGGAGATTTCGGGGGCTGCGCTTGCTCTGCGGGCTGGGGCGGGGGATTGTTTTTATCTTTTTTCTTGCCGAATAGTTTCATAAAATGCTCCTGATTTTAAGAATTTAAAGCTATCTGCGCCAATATATCAGCATATTTTTTATCGCCTCTGCTCATTTTTTCAAGGGCGGCAGTAACCTTTTCCAAGTATTCCTTATCGGTGTTTTTGCCCAAAAATGCAAATTTATCGTCGATCTCCCTTTTCTCTCCGTCATATAGGCATAGCATAATTGTGTAAACCTTGCTGCCCACTGCGGCGGTTTTTTCCTGCTCTATGTAAAGTCCCATTTTATACAGCTCTCTGCGGAGAAACCAATCTCTTGTCATTGGCTGTAAAATAAAGTGCATATCCTTATTGATATACTTACAGCGGGAAATAATATCCGCTATCATCTCGCCGCCCATTCCCGCAATAATAACATCGTCAGCTTCGGGCACCCCGTCAAGTCCGTCACAGAGAAAAAGAGAAATTCCCTCCGTGCCGTCGTCTTTCTTTTCGGGAATTTGGTACAGCTCCATTGTGGCTCTTGCGGCGGAAAGGGGACCTTCCAGAATATCACACGCAAACAAAGCCCTTGCCCCCTGCTGAAATAAAAAGCAGGGGATAAAGGCATGGTCTGTACCTACGTCCGCTATCCGCTTATCAAGGCGGACAAAGCCCGCAGCCGCCTTTAAACGGCGGTCAAGGTGAACCCTTTGCGGTTTTTTCGGCAGATCGTTTGGGCTGTTTAAATCGCTCACTGATTTACCGCGTCGTTGAGCTTGGCAACCAAAGCGTCGGCATCTACGCCGTGAACTGCACAGGCTTCCGCAACGCTCTCGCCTCTTGCAGAGGGGCAGCCGAGGCAGTGCATTCCCATTTCAAAGAAAAAGGGAGCGGCAGCTTCTGCGTTAAAATCTAAGATATCTCCGATAACGGTGTCCTTTGTGATTTCCATAGTTTTATCCTTTCCTGTGACCTAACGGTCGGGTTTTAAATTTTAATCTTTATTATTATACACCATTTCCTTTAAAAATACAAGAGGGAGAAAATTGCAGGTTGTACATCTAAAATCGTAAAAATGATTAAATGTGTAAAAAATGATAAGAAAAAAACAAAGCCAAACGACACAACAACTTTAATGACCGCACTAACCGCCCCGCTTATGAAAAATAAAAAATAGGGGAAACCACAAAATAATTATCACTTGTTCCAAAGCGGGGAAAAGGGGGGAGAGGATTAAGGAAAGGGTTCTTAGGGTGAAACCTAAAGGGGAGGGGGGAAAATCCCCGCTTTTATGAGTTTGCTGTTTTCCCCCCTCCCCTTTTGGTGTCACCCTAAGCCCCGCGGGAGGCGATAGCTACACCGCAAGGTGATTAAAGCGGGGGCTTTCAAAGCTGTTTGAAAATTAAAAAAAGCAACACTGTAAAGTGAAAAAACATTGTAATTCACCTTTTATGTGTGATATATTATATATTAAGAATAAAAAATAATGTGATGAAAAAACAAAGCAGTTAAAAAAAGCCCACTGCCAAGTGAAAAAAATACCGCTCAAATTTGACAAATCCTTCCCATTGTGCTATAATACATAAGATAAAATAGAGTTGTATGCTCTGGCATATTGTAAAAACGCAACAAACCCGCATTTCATACAGAAAAAGTGCGAAAGGAATGATAAAATGAAGGAACAGCTGAGTAATATACAGCAAAAGGCTCTTGATGAAATAAAAAAAGCCGTTGATATTAAGACCATTGATGATCTGAAGGTAAGGCTTTTGGGCAAAAAAGGCGAGCTTACCGCTATTTTGAAGCAGATGGGACAGCTTTCCGCCGAGGAGCGCCCCGTTATCGGGCAGCTTGCCAATCAGGTGAGAGAGTGCATCGAAAACGATATTGCAAGGAAAAAGGAACAGCTTAAGGCTCTGGAAACCGAAATAAAGCTGAAAAAGGAAACCGTTGACGTAACTCTTCCCGGCAGAAAGCTTGAACAGGGCAGACGGCATCCCCTGAATATCGTGCTTGACGATCTTAAGGAAATATTCAAGGGCATGGGCTATTCCGTGGTGGACGGTCCCGAGGTTGAGGAAACAAAGTATGTTTTCGATATGCTCAACACTGACGAGGGACACCCCGCAAGAGACCCTCAGGACACCTTCTATATTACGGACAAAATACTGCTCCGCACACAGACAAGCTCGGTTCAGATACGCACCATGCTGAAAACCAAGCCCCCTATCGCCATTATCAGCCCCGGAAGAGTGTACAGGAGCGACGCGGTGGACGCCACCCACAGCCCCATTTTCCACCAGTGCGAGGGACTTGTAATAGACAAGGGCATTACCTTCGGAGATTTGAAGGGCACTCTTGAAATGTTCGCAAAAAGGCTTTACGGTAGCGATGTAAAGGTGCGCTTCCGTCCTCACCACTTCCCCTACACCGAGCCTTCCGCGGAAATGGACTTGCAGTGCTTCAAGTGTGGCGGCAAGGGCTGCTCCCTGTGCAAGGGCGAGGGCTGGATAGAAATGCTGGGCAGCGGCGTCGTTCACCCTCAGGTGCTTATCAACTGCGGTATCGATCCCGAGGAGTACAGCGGATTTGCTTTCGGTATAGGTCTTGAAAGAATCGCTATGATGAGATACGAGATAGACGATATGAGATTGCTCTATGAGAATGATCTGAGATTTTTGAAACAGTTCTGATTTTCTATCATTTTTTATTTTTATCAAGGAGGAAATAACCTTGGATTTATCAATGAAATGGCTTAACGACTACGTTAAAGCCGATATGCCCATAAAAGATTTCGTGGCGGGAATGACCATGAGCGGTTCAAAGGTGGAAACCTACCGCGATCTTTCCGAGCCGCTGAAAAATATAGTTGTGGGAAAGGTCATATCCATAGAAAAGCACCAGGACAGCGAAAAGCTGTGGATATGTCAGCTTGATGCGGGCAAGGACAAGCCCGTTCAGATAGTTACCGCTGCACAGAACGTTTTTGCGGGCGCGGTGGTGCCCGTGGTTCTGGACGGAGGAGTGTGCATAGACCGTCACAACAACACCGTTGCAAAAATCAAAAAGGGCAAGCTCCGCGGTGTTGAAAGTGAAGGCATGATGTGCAGCTTTGACGAGCTGGGAATGGACAACAGCGATTTCCCCTATGCGTCCCCCGACGGAATACTTATCCTCAACGACGACCCCGATTTTGACAAGTTTGTTATAGGCGAGGATATCTGCAAGGCGGTGGGCATTGACGACATCTGCGTTGAGTTTGAGATAACCAACAACCGCCCCGACTGCCTGTCAATTATCGGACTTGCAAGAGAGGCTCATGCAACCTTCCAATTACCCTTAAACCTCAATCCCCCGAAATTCAAGGGCGTTGAGGGCGACATTAACAAAGAACTGTCGGTAACCATTGAAAACAACAAGCTTTGCTCCCGTTATATGGCGGCAAAGGTAAAGAATATAAAGATAGGACCTTCCCCCCGCTGGATGGCGGAAAGACTTCGCGCCTGCGGAGTGCGCGCTATCAATAACTTGGTTGATATCACAAACTTCGTTATGCTGGAGTACGGTCACCCCATGCACGCCTTTGACGCAAGATATGTTGAGGGCAACAAGATCATCGTCAGAAACGCAAAAGAGGGCGAGGTTTTAAAGCTTTTAGATGAAAATACCCCCGAGCTTAAATTAACTCCCGATATGCTTGTTATCTGCAACGAAAAAGAGCCTATGGCTTTGGCGGGAATTATGGGCGGAGAGCACAGCGGTATTCAGGAGGACACCAACGAGGTCATTTTTGAGGCGGCTTGCTTTGACGGCGTAAATGTGCGCCGCACCGCAAAGAAGGCAGGCGTAAGAACCGAGTCAAGCTCCCGTTTCGAGAAAAGACTTGATCCCGAAAACGCTAAAAATGCCCTTTACAGAGCCTTGGAGCTTATCGAGCTTTTGGGCTGCGGAGAAGTGGTCAACACCGTTATTGACGAGTACCCCTCTCCGGCAGAGCCTTTCAGCTTAAAGCTTGACTATCAGTGGGTAAACAGATTTTTGGGAGCCGATATTCCCGAAAAGGAACAGTTTGAGATACTGAAACGTCTTGATTTTACTGTTGACGAGAACACTAAAACCGTTACTCCCCCCGCAGTCCGCATAGATATTGAGCGTCCCTGCGATCTGGCGGAGGAGGTTGCACGAATTTACGGCTACAACAATATCGAAACCACTGTGCCGAGGCTTTCCTCCCACAGCGCCCAGACCCCCATGGAGCTGTTCCAGAAAAAGCTTTTGGGAATTATGCTGTCACAGGGCTGCTGTGAAACAATGACCTTCAGCTTTATTTCCCCCAAGGGCTATGAAAAATGCCGCATTGAGGAAAACGAAAGGGAAAGCGTTAAGATTATCAATCCTCTGGGCGAGGACACAAGCGTAATGCGCACCACTCTTATTCCCTCCATGATGGAGCTTACCGCAAGGAACATAAACTCAAGAAATCTGTCAGGAAGATTTTTCGAGATAGGCAGAGTTTATATTCCCGTAGGCGATGTAAACACGCTTCCCGTGGAAAAAGATCAGCTTATCTGCACCGTTTACGGCGAGGGCGAGGACTTTTTCTCCATAAAGGGAATTGCAGAGGAGATAATGGAAAAATGCGGCATTAAGGCGAGATTTACCGCACTCCGCTCAAACAAGACCTTCCACACAGGCAGATGCGCGGAGATAACCGACAGCGAGGGCAAGGTTCTGGGCGTTTGCGGCGAAATTCATCCTTTGGTTTCCGAAAGCTACGGTACGGAAAAAACAAGGATTTATATGCTTGTATTGAAGCTTGAGGAAATGCTTGAATCCGCAGCGGAGGACACCCGCTACACCGCACTGCCCAAGTTCCCCGCTTCTGTAAGAGATATCAGCGTTGTTTGTGACAGTGAGGTTTCCAACGGCGAGATCACCGAGCTTATTTCTTCAAGGGCAAAGCATCTTGAAAACCTTCAGCTGTTTGATGTTTACACAGGAGAGCAGATTCCCGAGGGCAAAAAGAGCCTTTCCTACAAGATGACCTTCAGAAAAGCCGACGGCACTCTTACCGATGAGGAGCTGGACAAGATCACAGGTAAGATCATAGACGTTTTGTCAGAACACAATATCACTTTGAGAGCTTAAAAAGCTTAAAGATAAAGAATCTTTCTTCACAAGCCTGCACACACGTCTTTACGGCAAATTTTGCCGAATACTGCGTCAAGCTCCCTTGACGGGCGGCAGCCTTCCTTGTCTTCGGCAAAATTATGCTCGAAAATCCGTGCATACATCTTGTGAAGGCAGGTTCTAATTCAAAATAAAAGAATAAACGAAAGGAAACGATATGTCTATCAAAAAGAGATTATTATCAGCTTTGACCGCAATAGTTATAGCGGTCGTATCGGTTATGGGATTTTCGGGCTGTTCTTCTCAGGTAAATTATGCCTTGGAGATCAACGGCGAAAAGATACCTTCCGGCTTGTACATTCTTTTCAGCGGCTACGCTTATCAGGAGGCACAGCAGAAGGTGATCGACGATAATCCCGATCTGGATACCTCCAAGAGCGATTTTGACTTTACCGCTCAAAAGGTTTCCGACATGGACTTTATGGATTATGTAAAACAGGAGACTGTTAACTACTGCAAGCGTTATGCGGCAGTGGCAAATCTTTTCGATCAGCTTAAGATAACCTTTGACGATGAGGAAAAGGATCAGCTGAACAATGCGGTAAACAGCCAGTGGGATTATGAAGTACCCGACTGGATATCTTCCTCTATGCCTTACATCAAGGGCTTTTCTACCGTAGGCGATTATTACGAGTCTATCGGCGTATCAAAGGCTTCCTTGAAGCTGTACATTGCCGACACCATGAAAGCCACCAAGATATTCACCTATTACTACGGCGAGGGCGGTATTGAAGAGGTTTCAAAGGCAGACAAGGAAAAATGGTTAGAGGATAACTACGTCTTGTGCCGTTATTTTCCCATTTCCATTAAGGACAGCAGCGGTAAGCTTATTGAATCGAAAACCGAGCTGGCTATTTTAAAGCAGAAAGCAACAGAGTACGCAAAAAAGCTTCAGGACGGCGAAAGCTACAAGGACGTATATAACGAGTATGTGGAATACAGCAAGGCCCAGACCTCTACCGCATCCTCCGCAACTCCTGCGGAAACAACCTCCGCTGCGGAAAGCACCACAGCCGGAGAGAGAGCGGCAGTTCAGGCAGAGGAGCCCGAAGTAACAACAGCCGGAGTTGAAGAAACACAGCCCGAAGAGGTAACTGTTGACAACGCAGCGGAAACCGAGGCAGTTACCACCGTTTCCGAGAATGAGACCGAGCCTGTTGAGGTCACAGCCGATGCCACAACAGCTTCCGAGCCCGACAGCACAACGGATAATTCTGCTGCATCCACTACTCCTTCGAGTTCCGAAACCGGTACGGGCACAGGAACTACCACACCTGAGGTTAAGGACAGCGACTATGACAGAATCGTAAACAAAGAAGCCACTTCTCCCTCCGAAAAGTTCGTAAAGGCTCTTTTTGGTATGGACAAGGACGACGCCACCGTTATCGAGGAGGACACCGCTTATTATGTTGTACAGAGACTTGACCTGTTGAAGAGCGATCAGAACTATGCCGAAAAGTACGACTCCAACGCGCTCCAAGGCTTAAAGGGCGATGAAATGGAAGCTGCATTCAAAAAGGAATACGAGGACTACACCGTAACGGAAAACAAGGGTGCTCCCGATTACTGCAAGCAGCAGGCGTCCAACGCATCTAACGCTTTGAATGCGATCAATCAGATACAGTATTTGATCTATTACTACTCCTCTATGTTCGGCGGAATGAGCTAAAATAAAACCGCCTGATTAAAAGTATGAAATTAACTGCCTTGCTCAAATGCAGGGCAGTTTTGGTATTGAATGGATCGTGAAAAATTATGATAGTATTACAGGGAAACGATATATCGGTAAGCTTTGGGGAAAGGGTGCTTTTCTCAAATGTGAACTTTGCCGTAGACGAAAACGATAAAATAGGCTTGGCTGGCGTAAACGGAGCGGGAAAAACCACTCTTTTCCGAATGCTGTCGGGAGCCGAGCTTGAAGACTATACCGGAAATATTGTAAAGCAGTCGGGGCTTACCGTAGGGTATATGGAGCAGCATGTTGTCCGCTGTGACGGCACAAGCGTGTATGATGAAGCACTGTCGGTTTTTCAGCCCCTTATGCTTATTGAAAGCGAGCTGGAGCAGCTCCATAACCGCATTGACGGCGGAGAGACCGACCGGAAGGTGCTTGAACGGCAAATGCATCTTACGGAAAAATTTCAGTCCGAGGGCGGGCTTACTTTCAGGGCAAGAACCGAGAGTATGCTTATAGGAATGGGATTTTCCAAGGACGACCTTCAAAAGCCCGTTAAGGTATTGAGCGGAGGAGAGCGTTCAAAATTGCAGCTGATAAAGCTCCTTTTGTCGGGGGCAAAGCTGCTTCTGCTGGACGAGCCTACAAACCACCTTGACATTGATGCAAGCGAATGGCTGGAGAGCTTTTTGCTGGACTTCAAGGGCGCTTATATTGTGATATCCCATGATAAATATTTTCTCGATAAGGTCACCAATAAGACCTTTGCCCTTGATAGCGGCACTCTTGACACCTATAAGGGCAATTACACCGAGTATCTCAGGCAGTATGACGAAAGGGTGACCTATCTTACAAAAAAATATCTGGAAATGACCGAGGAAATTCACAGAATAGAGGGCATTATCGAGCAGCAGAAGCGCTTTAACCAGGAGCATAACTATATCACCATACGCTCAAAGGAAAAGCAGATAGAGCGCATCAGAAAAGAGCTTGTGCCGCCCCCTCCTCCAAGGAAAAAGATACACTTTCAGATACCCTGCACCACAGCCCACGGAACGGACGTTATGACGGTAAAGGGACTGTCGCTGAGCATAGGCGGAAAGGAGCTTTTCAAAAATGCTTCCTTTGAAATAAAATACGGGGAAAGGGTATTTTTGTTAGGCGCCAACGGCTGCGGCAAGTCCACCCTTATGAAGATGATCTTGGGTCAGGTCAAGGGCGAGGGCAGCGCCTATATTGCGGATTGGCTCAAAATAGGCTACTTTGAGCAGTTACAGGAATTGAGGCTAAGCAGCAGCAAGACCGCCATTGACTTTGTGTGGGACGATTTCCCCAGACTTAACAGAACCCAGATACAATCGGCGCTGGCTATGTTCAAGCTGTACGGCGATCAGCTTCAGAAGCCCGTGAACACCCTTTCGGGTGGTGAGGCGGCAAAGGTCATTTTGTTAAAGATAATGCTTGAAGGACCTAACCTTCTTCTCTTGGACGAGTCTACCAATCACTTGGATTTAGATGCAAGGGAAGGGCTTATCGAAGCCTTGTCCGACTACAAGGGAACAATGCTGGTAATCTCCCATGACAGAGCTATGATAAACGCTCTTGCCACCAAGCTTTTGTTTTTGCGCCCCGACTCTGTGGAGACCTTTGGGGGAAATTATGACGGCTGGCGGGAAAGCATTGCGGAAAAGGGCGTTGACGTTAAGAGCAGATTGACAGAGGAAAAAGAGACAGCCTCCGACAAGCAAAAGGTAAATACCTATAAACAGCAAAAAGAGCAGCAAAGCCTCATCAGGAAGCTTAACACCAAGGTGAAGCGTCTGGAGGATGAGATTGAAGCTGTTGAAAAGGAAATGAAGGAGATTAACCAACGTCTGTCCGAAGGCAGCTCCGATTATCAGCAGGTTATGGAGGAATCAAACCGTCTTTCCGAGCTTGAAGCGGAGCAGGAAAGGCTTATGGAGGAGTGGGAAAAGGCGTCTGCTGCGGCGGCAGAGGCGGAAAACGGTGTTTAAAGTCTGTTTTTATCTCCCCACTCGCACATGCTGTCCAAAATGGGAATGAGGGATTTGCCGCGGTCGGTAAGGCTGTACTCCACCTTGGGCGGTATCTGAGGATATTCCTTACGCAAAACCAGACGGTCGGATTCCAGTTCCTTTAAAGAAGAACTCAAAGTCTTGTAGGAAATTTCTCCGATATACTTTTTCATTTCATTGAAACGCACTACACCGAATTCCATTAAGGTGTACAGTATAGTCATCTTGTATTTGCCGTTTATCAGGGAAAGGGTATAGCTGAAACCTGTAGTTTCAAGGCTTTCCTTTGAAATACATCTTTCGGACATTTTTTACACTCTCCTTTGGTAAGTATATAACGCTGATGTTAGTATTGTACACAGGTGATAGTATCGCACCTGAATGTGCGTACTTGACTTTTCTTATATTTACAGTAAAATTATAATATAACCTTTAGGAAAAGTCAATGAAAAATTATCGGAGGAATTTATTATGAGCAAGAAAATAGTAGTGATCACAGGAAGCCCCAGAAAAAAGGGAAACAGCTTTGCCATGACCGAGGCTTTTATAAAAGCTGCAGAGGAAAAGGGTCACACCGTAACACGCTTTGACGCCGCTTTAAAGAATGTGGGCGGCTGCCGTGCCTGCGAGACCTGCTTTAAAACAGGAAAAGCCTGCTCCTTTGACGATGATTTCAACACCATTGCCCCCGCTATTCTCGAGGCTGACGCAGTGGTATTTTCCATGCCTGTTTATTGGTACTCTATCCCCGCTCAGGTCAAGGGCGTTATCGACAGGCTTTTCAGCTTTGTGGTAGGCGGTAAGGACATTGCAGGCAAGAAATGCGGAATTATTGCCTGCTGTGAGGAAAACGATATGACCGTTTTGGACGGAGTACGCGTTCCCATTGAGCGCTCCGCCGCATTGATGAAGTGGGATATGGTAGGCAAGGTCCTTATTCCCGGAGTGCTGAACGTCGGTGATATCGACAAGACCGACGGCTGCAAGCAGGCAGCTGCTTTGGCTGATAAATTCTGAAAATAAGTTCTAAAAAGGAGCGTTTCCCATGAAAAAAATCAGTATTGTTTTGGCTGCTGTATTGGCGTTATGTCTTTCAGGCTGTCAGACTTCCGAAACAGGCGGAGATGTTTCAACAAGCGGCGCAGGCGGTGAGAACACAGATATTGTACAAGGAACGGAAAATGCAGAAGAAACCGCCGCGGAAACCGACAAGCCCGAAACGGAGGAAACCTATATGGAGAAATACGGAAAGCTCCTTGTTGAAATGCCGCCTGATGAGATCCTCGAAAGCAAGGACGGTGTAAGCTATCCCAAGTTTGAGAAGCACACCTACTATTCAAAGACGGCGGAGAGGGACACTCCCGTTAATGTACTGCTGCCCGGCAATTATTCGGAGAATAAGGAATACCCTGTGCTGTATATTCTTCACGGCTATTACGACAATGAGGATTGGATGGCAAGGGACGTGGTTCACATTTCCGCAATGCTCACCAATCTTATTGCTGCGGGCGAGGCTAAGGAAATGATAGTGATTCTCCCCTATATCTATTGCAGCAAAGATATGCCCTACTGCACGGGAATGGACGCGCAGAATACTCTGAATTACGATAACTTTATAAACGATATGATGACCGACCTGATGCCCTTTATCGAGGAAAATTTCTCCGTGGCAAAGGGCAGGGAAAACACCGCGATCACAGGCTTTTCAATGGGCGGAAGAGAATCGCTCTTTATCGGCGTATCTCACCCCGAGATATTCGGATATATAGGCGCGGTTTGTCCCGCTCCCGGACTTACTCAGGGCACGGGGGATCCATGGCAGCTTGAAAGTAAGGATCTTACGTTTACCGAGAATTCGCCTTATCTTCTGATGATAAGCGCTGCCGAGCATGACGGTGTGGTAGGCGGAAATCCAGCAAAATACAAGGGTATCTTAACACGGAATAAGAATGAGCTTTTGTGGCATTCCATGTCATCTACGGGACATGATGCAAGCAGTGTTACGCCCCATTTGTATAATTTTATCAGAATGATTTTTAATTGATTTTATATTTTTAAACACCAAAAAATTCGCTCAAAAAAGCTTGAGCGAATTTTTTATATATTCAGTTTTCATCTATAATGTTTTCAGCATAGATATGTATTTCCATCGGGTTTTTGCCCTAAAACAATTTTTCCGTTCTTTTCCTCATATTTTTCAATACACTCACGAATCAAAACGATAATCTGTCCGTTTGCGGAGCGCGCTTCATAGTCAGCCACTATGTGAAGTTTATCAAGCATTTCTTCGTCAATTCTTATAGATAAGCTTTTAATAGCCATATAACAACCTCGTTTATAATCCATAAGGTCTTTTCTTAAAGGGAAATACTTTACGAGAATAATCGAATGCAAAACAATATTTGCATTCGCTTTTTATTTAAATGCAATTTTGCTTCTCATTTTACATTCTATTATATTATATCATATTGTGTCGTATATTTCAGAGGAAATATTCTAATATTTTTTTCAAATATAGGATATAATATTATATTTCCAAGAGGCTGTAAAAAACTATCACAACATTTTTAAGAGCAGACATCTTACAGCACAACTGTTCTGACAGCACGAATTTCAAAAATCAAACAGAGTTGCATTTTCTGCCCATTTTTTCAAGCAGAAAATGCAACTCTGTTTAGAGCAGCTTGCTGCGTGTACTTCTCGGCTTGCCGAGAAGTACCTAATAGTACAAGAATTTAAAATTACCCAGTTTTTCGTACTAATCCCACAGTTTTAAAAGGGATTAGTACCAGTAATCTTTAAATTCTTGTCGGTTTTGAAATTCTTTTTAAATCAGTAAATTACCGCCAACTTTCCTTTAGAGAACCGTAAAATCAGCACAACTTTCTTGGAAGCATATAATAAAGGGCTGTCTTTTTTACAGCCCCTTTATTCATTTACTCAAAATTATTACTTCACCCAAATCGGTGAGATTTTTTCAGCTGCCGAAGTTTTAGCGGGCGTAGTTTCCGGGACTGTTGTTTCCTCCGTAGTGGTAACAGGCGGTTCTGTCGTAACGGTTGTAGTATTTGCAGCCGCTCCCGAATTTACTATACCGTCCTTATCGACAGGATTCTTGTCAGGAGTGGTGGTTGCAAAGTAGTCAATTCCCGGAGCGAGATCTTGTGCGGTTGTTGCGACGGGCGGTTCTCCGTTTCCGTCGGGAGCAGGCGTCACAACAGCATCGCCGTTGCTGCCGGGATCCTGCGTGTTGTTATCGTTATCTCCCGCAGGCGGGTTTACATTTCCTTCATTGCCCCCTGCTCCCTCTCTTTCCGCAACGGTAATAAGGTTCTGTACCGCTTCTCTCAATTCCTCAAAGGAAGCCTCTTCAATCGCTGCCTTGTGAGCATCGTCAAGAAGAGGAGCAGTGCGTTCCAGAAGCTCCGGGGTTGCTCCGCCCGTCAAAGCGTAGATCTCTTCCAAGGTGAGATTTTGGCGGAATATCTCCATGGTTTCGTTCAAAAGGGCATTATCGGAATATTTGACGGTGGGCAGCAGTGCCGTTACATCAAAGATCT
This sequence comes from uncultured Ruminiclostridium sp., assembly GCA_964636555.1. GTDB lineage: Bacteria > Bacillota > Clostridia > Oscillospirales > Ruminococcaceae > Ruminiclostridium_E. Next base: position 64,623 of record CAZWRZ010000010.1, on the reverse strand, counting down.
GCAGACCGCTGTGGTCTATATGGTAGCTGTCATAATAAACTGTGTCCGAAACGGTGGAAAATACAAAGCCCTTCTGCTTTAAATCGGTCAGAAGCTGAGGAAGGGCAAGAGAGGTGTTCTCCAAGTCGTTATGGAAGAGAAGTATTGATCCCGACACAGTGTCCTTTTCTATTCTTTTTATGATAGTTTCGGGTTCGGGCTCTTTCCAGTCGATACTGTCCACCGACCACTGGATCATCTTCATTCCCATTCCCTCAATGGTAGTGACAACATTGTTGTCATATTCGCCGTAGGGAGCGCGGTATATTCTCGGTTCCTCTCCCGTTATCATCTTTATTTTCTGGGAGCATTTGCGTGTGTCCTCTATAAGGGAATTTATGTTCATTCCCTCAACGTGTGGGTGGACATCGGAATGGTTGCCTATCTCGTGTCCCGCGTCGTACATTTTCTTTACGTCCTCGGGGTATTTGTCGCAGAATTCCCCTGTGACAAAGAAGGTAGCCTTTGCCCCTGCGTCCTTTAAAAGCCCCAGCAAAAGGTCGGTATTGGAGTTGCCCCAAGCGCAGTCAAAGGTAATGGCAATTTTGTTGTCCGCCCGTGAAACCGCGTAAATGGGCAGTTTTTTGTCTGCCGCGGAAACCTTCATAGAGGACATGACCGCCATAACGATTATTCCCGCTATAACCAAAACAGCCAGCACAATAACCGCCGTCCGCAGCAGCTTTTTTTTGGAAACGGTGTAAGTAAGCATAGATATGTTCCTTTCATAAAGCTTGTTTTTGTAGCATTTTATGCGGACAGGGGGGAGAATAGAACGAAATTTGGGGGTTGTAAAATTTTGTTTTTATAAATCTGAAATAATAAAAACACATTCTTAAAATTCCAAATAAAACATAAAAATCCCGCTGCCAAAGACAGCGGGATTTGATTTAAAATAACGTAAAAACGCTCTTTATGCGTAAACCTTGAAACAGCTCCAAAAGCCCTTCCAAATCCGATTAACGCTTGGAGAACTGAGGCGCACGTCTCGCAGCCTTCAAGCCGTACTTCTTTCTTTCCTTCATTCTGGGGTCACGGGTAAGGAATCCTGCCTTCTTAAGAACAGGTCTCAATTCCTCGCTGTACTGCAGCAATGCTCTGGAAAGACCGTGACGGATAGCACCTGCCTGACCGGTAACGCCGCCGCCTGCAACAGTGCAGACGATATCAAACTTTTCGGTGGTTCCTGTCAAAGCGAGAGGCTGACGGGTGATCAGCTTGAGAGTGTCAAGACCGAAATAGTCGTCAATGTCTCTGTTGTTTATTGTAATTTTACCTGAGCCGGGATAAACACGCACTCTTGCAACTGAATGTTTTCTTCTGCCGGTTCCGTAGTAGTATGGTTTAGACTCGTACATATTGCTTATCCCTCCTTAAAACTTAAATTCTTCGGGCTTCTGAGCGGCGTTGACATGCTCTGCGCCTCTGTAAAGGCGAAGTCTTGTCATAGCCTTTCTGCCGATTGTGTTGTTGGGGAGCATACCGTAAACTGCCAGCTCCATTGCCTTTTCGGGCTTGGTAGCCATCAGCTTGCTGTACTGAACTTCCTTAAGATGACCGATATAGCCGGTGTGCCATCTGTAATACTTCTTCTCTAACTTCTTGCCGGTGAGAACCGCTTTTTCGCAGTTGATGATGATAACATGGTCGCCGCAGTCGCAGTGAGGTGCATAGCTGGGCTTGTGCTTGCCCTTAAGCATAAGAGCTGCCTGAGCTGCTACTCTTCCGAGAGGCTTGCCTGCTGCGTCAAGTATATACCACTTGCGTTCAACTGTCTGGGGATTGGGCATATAAGTAGACATTTTTATATTCCTCCTGTAATTTTATTTATTTGGAGCATTTTTGTTTTTGGTATTTAAAATGCTCTTGCCGAAATAACGCTTCGGCGCAACAGTTGTTATTATACAAGGATTTGAACCCGTTGTCAATACTTTTTTGAGATTTTTTTCTTATATATCTGTTTTTCTCTTGATTTCTTTGCTATTTTCTGTTTTTCTCTCGTTTTTTCGGTTGTTGTTTTATATTTTTTATAATCTGATTTCCACTCGTGCAACTGTTCTGATAGCACGAATTTCAGAAATCAACCGAGTTCGGATTTTTTGCCCATTTTTTCAAGCAAAAAAGCCGAACTCAGTTAGATAGTCAAGATTTAAATTTGCCCAGTTTTTAAAGCAAATTTAAATCTTGGCGGTTCTGAAATTCTTTTTAAATCAGTAAATTACCGCCGACTTTCCTTGAAAGCGGTGCAGGATTATCACAACATTTTATGAGTGAATCATAAATCAGCACAACCTTTTTGGGAGTATAAAATAAGAGATTGTTTTTTTGCTCCAATATTTGTTTATTCAATATTTTGTATTTGCTCCCTGATTTTCTCAATCTCGCTCTTCATCTCAATTACCAATTTTGTTACACGTAGATCCTGACATTTTGAGCCGATAGTGTTGGATTCGCGGTTAAGCTCCTGCACCAGAAAATCCAGCTTTCTGCCCACAGGCTCCTTTGACTCAGCCATTTCCCTGAACTGCTTGAAATGGCTGTGCAGCCTTACCGTTTCCTCGTCTACCGCTGTTTTGTCGGCGAAAATTGCGGCTTCTGTGAGTATCCTTTGTTCGTCTATCTGAACCGTTTCCAAAACCTCCTTAAGCTTTGCGTACAGTCTTTCGCGGTAAGCCGTTGTGGTTTCGGGGGACAGCTTTTCCACCTCTCCCGTCATTCTCTCTATATTTGAAAGCTTGTCCAGAATATCCGCCTTCATTTTCTCGCCCTCGGTCTCGCGCATAGCCGCAAACTTTTCCAAGGCTCCCTTGGCGACAGCTTCTATATTCGCCCAAACCTTGTCTTCGTCCTCCTCGGGACGTACTACCGTGAAAGCGTCTGTCATGCGGAAAATGTCCGAAAGCTGTAAATTGTCCTCAAGCCCCAATTCCTCGGAGCACTTTCTCATTTCCTCCAGATATCTTTTTACCACGGGAGTATTTACCGTTACCGAGGTGTCACGTCCCGTGATGTCGTAAACGGTGAGGGAAACCTCCGCCTTGCCTCTGCTGAGGGTCTTTTTTACAAGCGCCTTGAGCTTTTCCTCCACATAAGTATAAGTTCTGGGCAGCTTTGCGGTAAGCTCGCAGTATCTGCTGTTTACAGAGCGTATCTCCACCTGATATTCTTTGCCGTCGGCGACTATCCTTTCACGTCCGAAGCCTGTCATACTACGCATAAATATATCCTCCGAAAAATATTGTAAATATTATAATTTCAGTAAATTCTTGTCCAAAAGCCTTTGAGCAGCGCCGATAATTCCCGTGGCAGCTCCATGATAAGACGTTCCGCCTTGTAACCACACAGCATAAGGTTCTCTTAAAGGCGCGTCCGCCGACAGCTCGATAGAGCTGCCCATGGTAAAACAGCCTGCCGCCATAATTACCTGACAGTTGTAGCCGGGCATATCCCAAGGCTCGGGAGCGGCGGAGCTGTCTACGGGACTGTAGGCTTGTATTCCCTCGCAGAACGCTATCAGCCTTTCGGGAGTTCCCAATTTTATTGATGTAATAATGTCCGTTCTGTATTCGTCACTTTTGGGGAATGCCTCAAAACCCAATTCCTCAAAGAATGCCGAGGCGAAAACTGCGGTTTTCAAAGCGTTTGACACTGCCAAGGGGGCGTTGTACATTCCCATAAACAGCTCCCTGTTCTGCATTCCCAAGGAACAGCCTACCTCTTTGCCCGTTCCCACGGTGGTAAGGCGGTTGGCGCAAAGCTCCACCAAGTCGGCTTTTCCCGCAATATAACCGCCTGTGGAGCAGATCCCGCCACCGGGATTTTTTATCAGAGAGCCAACTATAATATCCGCTCCTACCGAAGTTGGCTCAACGTATTCGCAGAATTCACCGTAGCAGTTATCAACGGCGATGACTGCGTTGCTGCCTGCACCTCTCACCGCCTCGCAGATTTCCGCAATGACGGAAACGCTGAGAGAGGGACGGAGGGAATAGCCTCTTGAACGCTGTATGTATATCATTTTGGCGGTTTTTGCTCTTTTTTTGATCTCTTCAATATCGGGCTTTCCGTCATCAAGGAGATCTATCTGCTCGAATTTAACTCCGAACTCTTTCAGAGAACCTCCCCTGCCGCCGCTTATGACCTGCTCCAAGGTATCGTAGGGAGTGCCTGTTACCGACAGCATAACATCTCCGGGACGAAGTATTCCGAAAAGCATGGTGGAGATTGCGTGGGTGCCGTTGACAAAATTGTACCGCACCAAGGCGTCCTCCGCTCCCACGATATCGGCAAAGACCCTGTCCGCCTTGTCCCTGCCGTCATCGCCGTAGCCGTAGCCCGTAGTGCCTTTCAGGTGCATTTCGCTGACGTTGTTGTCGATAAAGGCTTTAAGCACCTTTTGGCTGTTGCGGCGGCAGTTTTTTTCTATGCGGTAAAAGGTGTCGAGAGATTTTCTTTCGGCGTTTTCCGCTTTTTTCATCAGTTCGGGGTTGAAGTTGAATAATTCCATTTGAAAAACCTTTCTTTTTCCAGCTTTCTTTGGCATTTCAATTAAAGATCGTTGCCTTAGTTATTATTTTGCTAATGAAGTGCTTGGGAGGTCCTTCAAGATCATGGATCTCCTTTTTTAAAAAATCAGGATATATAATTATGTCTTCAATATTCTTCAGCGGCATCCAGCCTATTACAACATTGCCGTTATCTTTATGAGGCAAAAACTCATCTTTATCAGGAATAACAGCTCCTTCACACAAACTGATCAAATAATAAAAACAAATATTGTGTGTTCTCTTTTCGTTCCATTCCCAAAAACACTCTTCTGTCCATAATAACCGTTCACATTTTACATCTGTGCCGGTTTCTTCTTTGTACTCTCGAATAAGCGCTTGTTCCGTGGTTTCTCCTATTTTGACATGACCGCCCGGTATCGCATATTCGCTTCTTCCGGTTTTATCTCTTTGAATTAAGATCTTATTGTTCTTGATCAGTATTCCTGCAGATCTCAGATCACAGATATTGTTATCGACTTCAAATAGCCAATCCATATTCAAATTCCTCTCACATATTCTTTATCGTCACCGTTTTCCCGCACTCATAAAACCCCGCCTTTTGGTAAAAGGGGATAAGCTCTTCTCTGCAAAGTATGGAGGTTTCTTTCCCCTGCTTTTCAAAATGAGCGCCTAAGCCTCGGAGGAGATTTTTTGCGGCTCCCGTTCCTCTTGCTTCCTTTTTTGAAGCAAGGAGAGCGATAAAAACGCTGTCGTTTATATCTGCCATAACAGTGGCGGTGGCGCCGTTATAGGTGTAGACCTTTGAGACCTCGTGACGTATCTTGTGGTTTATATCGGTATACCAATTTTCGTAATTCAGATCGGGGAAACCCTCTTTTAAAATTTCAAAAACACTGTCCAAAGGAGGGTTTTCTTCCAACTCGGAGAAATCGGGATATTCTTCGGTTTCTGGAATGAGATTTGTCGAAAATTTAAACTGCATACTTTCAAAGCTGTTTTCCCAGCCCATAAGCTCCAGCCTTTTGCCTGTTTCAAGACTGCATATAGCCTGTTTAAAGCCGCACATCTTTAAGAAAAGAGACAGCTCCTCCATTTCCTCGTCGGAAAGTCCGCCTTTTGTGCGAACAACAAGATCGTCGTAATATCTTCCGATAAACACGTCTTTGCCTGCATAAAAGCTGCAGAAGTCGTAGCCCTGATAGGCTTTCAGGTTGCCGCCGATCTTCAGGGAAAGAACGTCTTTTTCTTTTCCCAAAAGTCTGGTGGCTGTCTTTGTATCTATTCGAGTTATCAAAAAATCAACTCCTTATCAGCTTTCCAAGCCGCCCAATTTCTCGATCAAAGCCTCTGCCAGCTTAACAGTTTCGTACAAGTCGCTTTCCTTAATTACGCAGTTAGGGGAGTGCAGATAACGGCATGGCAGTGAAACCGCCGTTGTGCGTATTCCACCTGCTGTCTTATGGATAGCGCCGCTGTCATTGCCGCCTGCCACAACGGTTTTGGTCTGACACTGTACGCCGATCTCCTTGGCAGTCTCAAAAGCCAGCTTATATAATTCTCTGTCATAAATGGTGCTTCTGTCCATATAGGAAACTACAGGGCCTTTTCCAAGCTCGCAAACTCTCTTTTCACCCTTGACTCCGCTGATGTCGCAGGCTGTTGTGGTTTCAAGCACAATAGCAATATCGGGGTTTATGGAAAATGCGGAAACGCTCGCTCCTCTTGTGCCTATTTCCTCCTGTACAGAGAATGAGAAGGTGCAGTCGTAGGGCAGTTCCTTTTTCATAAGCTCCAGCATAATGGCGCAGCCAACTCTGTCGTCCAACGCCTTACCTGCCATAAAGCCGTCGCCGAAATCGAACTGCTCTCCCGTAAAATAAGCGCAGTCGCCGGGCTGTACCAGCTTTTCAGCCTCTTCCTTATCCTTTGCGCCTATATCTATGCGCAGGTCGGAAATTTTAGGCTGACTGTCCTTTTCGTCACCCTTTAAAAGGTGGAGAGGGACTGACGCAATGGCGCCGTAAACGCCGTTTTTGAACATCACCTGTCTGCCGAAAACCACATAAGGCAGAATACCCCCAACAGGAGCGAAAGACAGGCTTCCGTCGCCGTTGATATGTGTTACGATAAAGCCTACCTCGTCTGTGTGGGCGTCTATCATGATCTTTGATTTAGGCTGCTCTCTTCCTGTTTTCTCAACTATAAGATTTCCCAAAGCATCGGTCTTATATATTACGTCCTCAGGCAGAAGCTTGATGATTGCTTCCGTGACATCTGTTTCGTCTCCGCTGGTGCCGTTTAAGGCTGCTAAATATTTTACTGTTTCTTTAAGCTCCATTTCAAACACCCCCTTATAAACTCTTTACAAATTCTGCCATAAGCTTGCCTGCTGCCTTAATGTCCTCGGTATCCACCACCTCGCAGGGCGTGTGCATATATCTCTGAGGAATTGAAATAAGTCCCGCGGCAACTCCTCCACGGCTTATGGTTATGGAATCGGCGTCGGTTCCCGTGGTTCCGCCCATGGCTTCGATCTGCCAAGGTATTTTTTTCTTCTTGGCAATGTCCAGCAGCTTTTGTGAAACCTCTCTGCTCAAAGAGGCGGAAATTCCGATCATAGCCCCTTTGCCAAGCTCTCCCGCCTCCGAAGGGTCAACACCGTTGCTTTGTGCAAAGGAAACGTCGGTCACAAGCGCATAATCGGGGTCAATGTTAAATGCTGCGATCTTTGAGCCGCGGCAGCCTACCTCCTCCTGCGCCGCAAACAGCACCGCAAGTCTGCAAGGCAGCTCTTTTTCCTTTTTCAGCAGATCAAGGGCGTACAATACCGCGCAAACTCCCGCTCTGTCATCGGTGGCAGGGGAGCAGATGTTTGTGCCCTGCAGCTTGGAAAAGAAACCGTCTATAAGCACAAGATCGCCTAAGGAAACTACTTTTTCCGCCTGTTCCTTGGTCATTCCCACATCAATGGCTATATCGTCCAATTTAGGGGCTTTACTGCTGTCAGCTGCAACGTGTGGAGGGAGAGTGGAGATAACTCCCCTGACTTTCTTCTCTCCGCAGAAAACGGTGACCGATTGTGCCAAAAGCGTGCGCCTGTCCACTCCCATTCCGCTGACCTTAAGAAAGCCGCCGTCGTCGATTTTGGTGACAATCATTCCTATTCTGTCAATGTGGGCTTCCAGAAGCACCAAGGGCTTTTTGCTGTTATCTCCCGAAAAGCCTGTTACATTTCCGAATTTATCGGCTTTTGCATCGGGCATATATTTTTTCAGCAGCTTTAAAACGGTATCGTGAGCCTCCGTTTCTCCGCCGCTTACTCCGCCCAGATCACATAATTGCTCAAGAATTTTGGGAATATCCATTACAATTCCTCCTATTGTATATGATATGTGTTTTTTGAAATATTTTACATAACATATAGTATACCCCTTTTCCTTTCGGTAGTCAATGATAATTTTTTTAAATTTCTGTACTAAACCGTATCTTATAAGTCAATAATAGTTGTTAAATATGACAAAATGAAAATTTTTGAAAATTAAATATTGACAAGTCAAAAACAATGTGATAAAATAAGTTCTGTTCTCAAAAAGAGTAATTTTTGGTATAAGACAATACGATTACCTATGAGAAAAATACCGCTTCTGCGGTTTATATATATGCGGATTTAGCTCATCTGGTAGAGCGCCACCTTGCCAAGGTGGAGGTAGCGAGTTCGAGCCTCGTAATCCGCTCCAGCAGTTTACTTTTTCGGAATATTTTCGGACATTTCCGAATAAGCTGTACCAGCCCTTGCAATAGTGAGGACAGACAAGGTTTTCGTTTTTGTGAACAAAAGTTGCGTATTCACAAAAGCGAAAATACGGCGCTATAGCCAAGTGGTAAGGCGTGGGTCTGCAACACCCTGATCCCCGGTTCAAATCCGGGTGGCGCCTCCAAAAATAAAAAACTCCCTAAGAAGGGAGTTTTTTAATTTTGGAGGCACCGCTTATGGTAAACATTCTTGTTTTATGCTCCCATAAAACTTGTGCTGATTTACGGTTTTCTTAGGGATGTTGTGCTGATTTATGGTTCTCTCAAGAAAGCTGGCAGCAATTTACTGATTTAAAAAGAATTTCAAAATTCACCAAAAAGATGATCCATTCCGCTTACGCTCCATTCCTCATCTTTTTGGGAACCGGACAAAATTAAAAATTTTGTCCTTTTTGAAATTCGTGCTATCAAGGCAGTTGTAAGATTGGAAGCCCGCCTTTAGGACAGTTGTGAGAGTAAAAAACCGCATTTTTTGCTTGCGACATCAGAAAAGTTGTACGAGTGGTAACCCGCATGTAAGGAAACAAGCAATGATTTTTCACCGCTTTTAAGAAATGAGTATAATATGAAACGATTTGCCGTAATAGATACCGAAACCACATGGGGCGACGAGGTAATGTCCATAGGTGCAGCTGCTGCCGATTTTGAAGGGGACAAGCCCTTTGAGCTTCTGGAGAAAAAATACTATGTTCTTACCCCATACAAAGACCATGGCGGAATGTATACCTATACCCTTTATGTAAACGGAATAAAGCCCGATTTTGAGGGTTCAAGAAAGCAGGTGATGAAAAAGCTGCGCGAGTTTTTCACGGAGCAGAAAGTATCACTTGTATTTGCTTACAACGCGCTTTTCGACTATCATCATCTGCCCGAGCTTGCGGACTATGAATGGTATGATATTATGAAGCTGGCAGCATACAGGCAGTACAACAGGAAGATACCGGTCAATGCCGATTGCTTTAAAACAGGCAGACTTAAACGGGGCTACGGTGTGGAGAGCATTTACAGAATGTTAAGCGGTGACAATGGTTACTGCGAGCTGCATAACGCCCTGACCGACGCTGTGGACGAGCTGGCTGTTATGAGAATGCTGGAATGGGGGTTTGATACATATAAGGCGGCAAGGATAGGCTGACGTAATTATGAAGATTATTTTGTACAGAATTTGTCAATGCACCTACGGAGCAATACAAACTCTTTTGGGCTTTCTTATGTTCTTAAGATATATAAACAAACCCCATTACTCCTTTCACGGAGCAATAGTTACCGAGTGGAACCTGAGTTCAAGCATATCTCTCGGAATGTTTCTTTTTGTATCGGTCAAATACAAGGAAAAGCCGGAAACAATAGATCTGTACGGCAGACTTGTTGTTCACGAATACGGACATACAATTCAGTCCTTGGTTTTGGGACCGTTATATTTGATAATAATAGGAATACCTTCTTTTCTTTGGGCGGCTCTTCCGTTTTTACGCATAATGCGGAGAGAAAAGAAAATCTCTTACTACTCCTTTTATACCGAAAGCTGGGCGGACGCTTGGGGCGAAAGGACGGCAAAGGAAATGTCTGCGGGCAGATTTATTCAATAAAAATTTTTATGGAGGAAAACAAATATGAAAAGAATATACAGCAATTATTCAGATGAGGATTACGATCTGATCTCTAAAAAGGCAAATGAAATGGGTGTTAGTATGTCGTCTTTTCAAAGGTATTGCGTGGACGTGTTTTTAAAGGGAAACGGCAAAGCAAAGCTTGAAGGAGAGATGACCGTTACTGAGATAAGGGATATAATTGTCTCCAAACTGGCTGAGTTTCCGTCAGGAAAGATGTTCTATGTGTCCATGCTGTTCAGCGAGGAACAGTGGGAAAAAATGACAAGAAGCGAGAAAGCAACGGCTTCTAAGCAGTTGTCTATATATGTAGGCGAGCATCTTGATATGTTTAAGAAAAATAAGTACAAGGCAGGACGGACAACCCTTTACGAAAAAAACTAATATGAAAAAATATAAAAAGCTCACACCTGATTTTAGGACGGGTGTGAGCTTTTTTCTGCGGGGATATTGACAACAACTATTGTAGGTGCTATAATAGGAACAGAGGAGGGACACAATTTGTATAGATAGATAAAATAGCGTTTTTAAAATTAGTTTGCTAATTTTAAAAAAGAACTTGACAAAACAAAGGAATTGTGTTATTGTGTATCTAGCGGCTACCATATTTCGTAGCTACGCCGCCCAACAATTTGAACTACTTGATTTTGGGAAGCGAAAGAAGCAATAATATGTGCAGTGGTCACAAAAATATATAAAAGGGGAATACATATGGCAAAACAAATAACGTTTAATGACCTTTTCAGCGATGGCGAGGTGCACGCGTTGGACACCTTTGGAGTGCACTATAATCCCGATGTGGTCTTCTCAGACAGAGCCGCTGCCAATGCATATTATTTCCGAACTATGAGTGATCTGGAAGATGCAATGGATTGTAACGACAGGGAAGATTACGGATTAAATTAATTGCCTGCCTAACTAAAATTAAAGCGCCTCAGAACTTAATTTCGAGGTCCTTTTTTTCTTCCTACTCTTCATGAGTTTATATTATCTTTAAGCAGGTCTTGCAAAGGCAAAGAAAATATGCTATACTTCTTTAAAATAATAAAGAATTATAGGAGTTAATTATGAAAATCGAAACCCAATGCCTTCACGAGGGCTACACACCAAAAAACGGCGAACCCCGCGTAATGCCTATCGTACAAAGTACAACCTACCGTTATGACAGCACCGACGATGTTGCGGCGGTGTTCGACGATCCCACTAAAAGCCTTATTTATTCCCGCTTTGAAAATCCCACTACCGACTGTGTGGAAAAGAAGATAGCGGCTTTGGAGGGCGGTGCTGCTGCTATGTGCACATCCAGCGGACAGGCGGCTTCACTGCTTGCAATACTGAATATTTGCGAAGCAGGGGACAGCTTTATCGCTTCCTCCTCAATATACGGCGGAACAATAAACCTTTTTGGAGTTACTCTCAAAAGAATGGGCATCGAGTGTATCTGGGTAAAGGAGGATGCAACCGAAGAGGAGCTGAACGCGGCATTCAAGGACAATACAAAGGCTGTTTTCGGCGAGACTTTGGCAAATCCCGCTCTCACCGTTCTTGATATTGAAATGTGGGCAAAGGCGGCTCATGCTCACGGTGTGCCCCTTATTGTGGACAACACCTTTGCTACTCCCATTCTTTGCCGTCCTATTGAGTGGGGCGCAGATATCGTAATTCACTCTACATCAAAATATATGGACGGTCACGCCGTTCAGGTAGGGGGAGTTATTGTAGACAGCGGAAAATTCGATTGGACAAACGGAAAATTCCCCTGTATGACCGAGCCCGACGAAAGCTACCACGGAATTATGTACACAGAGAAATATTCCTTTGCGCCCTATATCGTCAAGGCGAGAATGCAGCTTATGCGTGATTTCGGCTGTTATCCCGCGGCTAATTCCTCGTTTTTGCTTAACTTAGGCCTTGAAACTCTTCACGTGAGAATGAAACAATATTGCGAAAACGCTCTTGCCGTTGCCAAATATATCCAAAGCACGGGAAAAACCGAATTTGTCACCTACCCCGCCCTTGAAGGAAGCAAGGGACATGAGCTTGCAAAGAAATATCTTCCCCTTGGCACCAGCGGCGTAATCTCTTTCTCTGTAAAGGGCGGAAGAAATGCGGCGGTGAAGTTTATGGACAGCTTAAAGCTTGCCTCTAACGAAGTACATGTTGCGGATATAAGAACCTGTGTCCTTCACCCTGCCAGTGCCACCCACAGACAGCTTACCGATGAACAGCTTGTTGCTGCGGGAATTGACGGCGGTCTGATTCGTTTGTCGGTGGGCTTGGAGAATGTAGAGGATATTATCGAGGATCTGAAAAACGGCTTTGCGCAGCTCTGATTGTTTTGAGAAATAAATTATGGATATCACAATAAAACCCATGGAAACCCAAGCCGAGATCGAGGGCAAAGCTTATGTCCACTGGAAATCATGGCAGGAGGCATACAAAGGACTGATAGATCAAGCCTACCTTGATTCAATGACCTTGGAGAAATGCACAAGCATAGCTTTTAAATGGCGGGACAATATTTTGGTCGCAAAGGACGGTGATAAGGTCGTTGGTTTTGCGGGATACGGAGAACACGGCGACAGTGCTTTGCCCGATACAGGAGAGGTATTTGCCGTTTATATTTTGAGCGAGTATTACGGCAAGGGCGTTGGCTGCGCTTTGATGCAGCAGGCTCTTCAAAAGCTGTCACAGTATGAAAGAGTTGCTTTGTGGGTTTTAAAGGGCAATAAGCGGGCAATACGCTTTTATGAAAAATGCGGTTTTGTTTTCGGCGGGACGGAAAAGACGATTATGCTGGGACAGGAGAATACCGAGATAAGAATGATACTTTACCGATAAGCTTTATTTTATATTACTTATAAACATCTGAATAAAAAGGGGCTGTAAAAAACAGCTCCTTTATTTTATGCTCCCAAAAACTTGTGCTGATTTACGGATCTCTTAGGAAAGATGTGCTGATTTCGCACCGCTTTCAAGGAAAGTTGGCGGTAATTGGCTGATTTAAAAAGAATTTCAAAACCGACAAGAAATTAAAATTGCTTGAAAAACTGGGCAATTTTAATTTCTTGTCTATCTAAACAGGGTTGCATTTTCTGCTTGAAAAAATGGGCAGAAAATGCAACCCTGTTTGATTTTTGAAATTCGTGCTGTCAGGACAGTTGTGCGAGTGGGAGCCCGCTTTTAGGGGTGTTGTGCTGATTTTTACGATTCTTTCGGGAACCTTGGCAAAAATATAGGGACTGTTTTTTTACAGTCCCTGTTTTTTACATATAACATTTTTAACTTCTGAAATTATCAAGCATTCTTTTAAGCTCGATCGCCTGATTGTTCAGTTCGCCCGAAGCCGCCGCGCATTCCTCGGCGTTGGAGGCTGAGGAGTTCACCAGCTCGGAGACGCCGTCCATTTTTTCGTTTACGCCGTCAACACAGGCTCTCTGTTCGTGGGATTCGCCGTTTATTTCGATTATAATATTGTCTATCTCGTTTGTACATTCCACTATTGCTTCAAGCGCCGCAGAGGTGCCTTCCGCGATCTCCATGCCGCGCTTTACCGCCGATACGGACTGACCGATAAGCTTTGCGGTTTCGTCGGATGCCTCAGCACTTTTTCCCGCAAGGGTCCTTACCTCATCCGCAACTACCGCAAAGCCCTTGCCCGCTTCTCCCGCTCTTGCTGCTTCAACCGAAGCGTTAAGGGCGAGAATATTGGTCTGGAAGGCTATATTTTCGATAGTTCCTATAATATTCTGTATCTTGACGGAAGCACGGGATATCTCTTCCATTGCTTCAAGAAGCTGCTTCATTTTACCGCTGCCCTCTTCAACCGCGTTCGCCGCCTTTTGGGCAGTGTTTTTCGCGCTGTCGGTGCGGGAAACGTTCCTGTCTATCTTATCCGAAAGGAAGTTCATACCCGAAACTATTTCGTCGATAAGACCGTTTTGTCTTGACAGGGATTCGGAAAGCTGACCCGATTCTGTCGATACTCCCTCCGCACTGCCGTAAACTGCGTCGGAAGCCTTTTCGATACCTCCGAAAACGGTGTTCAGCGCTTTGGATATTTTATCGAGAGACTTTTTTATGGAAGCGTAATCGCCGATATACTCTATGTTGGATCCAACGGAAAAATCACCGCTTGAAATGGCTTCAAGGCGCCGTTCGATGTCGTCTATGTACATTTTTACCGTGCGGTTGTTGTTTTCAATGGCACGGCAAATGCTGCCAATCTCGTCCTTGTAGGCATAATCGAAGCTGACGTCCAGTTCTCCGCTTGCAACCCGCTTTGAGTTTTCGGCAATGTCCTTCATGGGCGCAAACATCTTTTTGAGAAGCAGTGCGATAAGTGCGGAAATAACTCCGTTGAAAACCGCCGCCATTATCACCATTGTAATGATCAGCTCCAGCGTGGGCTTGTTAAATTCCTCGTTGTTCAGCATATAGCCCAGTTTCCAGCCTGTTGAGGGTACCTCCTTTTCGCAGTACCGCACCTTTTCTCCGTCATAATCGGTGAAATATACGAACTCGTTTTCGGAGGGCTGAACGAAATCCGCCGCAGTATCGGCAAGACTTACCATAACGTCATTTCCGTTTGAATCCACTATCGGGAGAAAATCGGAATTTCGGTGGCACACTATCCTGCTGTCCGAGGTCAGCAGCACGGCGTATCCGTTTTCATCGGCTTTTACGGAATTTACCACATCGCCTAAGTAGTCAATAAAAATATCCGCGCCCAGAACGCCTATGGTTTCGCCGTTTTCCTGTACGCGAACGGCGCAGGTGATTACCTGACGGTGGGTCTGAACGTCGGTGTACGGTTCGGTAATAATAGGCTTTGAGGAATTTATTGCTGCCTTGTACCAGCTTCTTGAGGTGGGGTCGTAATCGGCGGGCGGCTCATATCCGCTGCCGAAAATTATGGTCTTGTCCGACCCGAAGCCCATATATGTTTCATAAATATCATCGTCACGGGTGGTACAGTCCGCCAGAAAGGAACGGCAAGCCTCTCTGTCATCGGCATAGCTGTTTTCCGATACGTCTCTCCCCATAAAGCCCACAATAGCCTGCTTGTTGGTGAGCCAGCCGTCAAGGGTGGAAATGCCGCCGCTTACTGTTGAGGAAGCCATTTCCTTTGCCTGAACCTGATATTCCTTCCCCACCATAACACAGGTTATTGCGGTCATAATAAAGAACATTGTTACAACCATACTGCTTGTATAAAAAAGAATTTTCCACTGTAACGACTTAACTTTTGACATTTTACTTTCCGTCCTTTATGATCATTTACAATTATTTTTATCATACCTGAATTTATTAAAGAGAGCAAGATGTTTTCGTGAAATGTCATTTTTTCTGCGTGAAACGACAAAAAGCAAAAAATATGGGGCTATAAAAACAGATCCTTTATTTTATGCTCCCAAGAAACTTGTGCTGATTTGGGTTCTCTCAAGGAAAGCTGGCGGTAATTGGCTGATTTAAAAAGAATTTTAAAACCGACAAGAAATTAAAATTGCTTGAAAAACTGGGCAATTTTAATTTCTTGTCTATCTAAACAGGGTTGCATTTTCTGCTTGAAAAAATGGGCAGAAAATGCAACCCTGTTTGATTTTTGAAATTCGTGCTGTCAGGACAGTTGTGCGAGTGGGAGCCCGCTTTTAGGGGTGTTGTGCTGATTTTTACGATTCCTTCAGGAACCTTGGCAAAAATATAGGGACTGTTTTTTACAGCCCCTTTATTTTATGTCATCTTATGAAAAACTATCAGTTATCCTCACTATCCGCATAATCCGAGGTAATACCGTAATACTCTTCCAAAGAAAGCCCCGACTCCGTTATCTTCTTCGCCTTTTCCACACCTATATACCTGACGTGCCACGGCTCGTAAATATACCCCGTGTACATCTCCTTGCCGTTTGGATAGCGGATAATAAAGCCGTATTCCGCACAGTGCGCCGCCAGCCATTTCCCCTCTGCCGTGTCCGCAAAGCTTTGCTCCAAAGAGTTCAGGTCAAAGGTATATCCCGTCTGGTGATCGGAATGTCCCGGTCTTGAAGAATATGTATCCGCCTTTTCCTTGCCGTCGCGGTTTACCCAGCCCGCATATACGATCTCCTGATCGTAGTAGGAGCGGTAGCCCGACACTATCCAGAGGGAAATTCCGTCCTTTGCGGCGGCGTCCTTCATTTCAAAATAGGCGTTGTAGGCGTCAGGCTTGATTCCCGGGTCATAGCTGGCGGGGAGAGTGTAGGTCTTGCTTGCCATCATTATCCCGTCAACATAGGTTATTCCGTCTATTCTTTCGATTTTGTAGCCCTTGGAGGTGGTGGAAACATAGTCGGGCAGTCCGCCGTTGTTTGCCTCGGTGACGGGAGGCGGGGCGGGCTGCGTCTCGGGTTCTGTTTCGGGCTCAGGCGGGGCGGGCGGTTCCGTTTCGGGCTGTGTATGTATTTCGGGTTGGGTTTCGGGCGCTTCTTCGGCGATTGTGCCGTCGGTGACTGTTTCTGTTATTGATGTTTCCTCGGTCTGTGTGACCTTTGCCGCTTCGGTGGTTATGTCGGTTTTGGCATCGGTAACATCTTCTATATTTGTACCCATAACGGGAACGCTTGGCTCGTCCTCGGCGGACTGACAGCCGGATATTATGGCACAGGCGAATATAAAGGCAGCCATGCCTGTAAGCATTTTCTTTTTGTTCATTTTAATTGTCCTTTTTATGTATTTTATTCTGCGGTATGTTGTATTTTTCGATAAAGTATTGTAACATATTTTATGGGATTTTTCAAGCTGTAAAATTTTTTGTAAGTTTTTTGTAACATTTTGGTTTTTCAAACGTCTAACCTGTAAATTCGGAGGAAAGGAGGCTGACCGTGGAGTTTGAACAGCTGTACAAGACCTACTATATGCAGGTTTATTCCTATATGATAACTCTCTGCAAAAATTCGGAGCTGGCGGAGGAGATAACTCAGAAGGCATTCTATAAAGCTCTGCTCAATATAAAGAAATACCGCGGAGAAGCCTCCCAATTAACATGGCTCTGCGCCATTGCCAAAAATATATATCTGGATATGCTGAGGAGGGAGAAAAAACAGGGAGAGATCCCCGATGAAATCCCAGACAGCGAGGATATTGCCAAAAAAACGGAGGACAAGGACAGCGTTTTCCGCATACATCGGATACTGCACCAAATGGAGGAGCCTTACAAGGAGGTTTTTCAGCTCAGAGTATTCGGAGAATTAAGCTTTGCGCAGATAGGACAGCTTTTCGGAAAAAGTGAAAGCTGGGCAAGAGTTACCTACTACCGCGCCAAAAACAAGATCAGGGACAAGCTTGATGAAGAATGAAGAAAAGGAGAAATTTTATGAAAATATCCTGTGATATTATAAGAGATCTGCTGCCACTGTATAATGACGGCGCTTGCAGCAAGGAAAGCGTAAGCCTTATAGACGAGCATTTAAAGGAATGCCCCGAGTGTATGAGCGAGCTGGGCAAACTAAAGGAGGACACTCCCGTCCGAATGCTGAAGCTGGAGGAAAAGGAAATAATAGGAGCATACCGCAGAAGCGCATTAAAGAAAGCTATGCTTTTCGGATTGTGTCTTATTGTGTTCCCGTTGATAAATGTGTTTTTTGTGTGTCATTTTTATGATGTCGGTTTTATCAAGCCGTTTTTGGTGACTGTGCTTGTAATGCTGAACTCGGTATGTCTGCCCGCTTTTATTAAAAAAAGCCGCAAAACCGTTATAGCGGTGTCCTCCGTTGCTGCGCCTGTTGGAATGTTTTTTGTGCTGACCTTTGATCTGTATGACAGTTGGAAGTATTTAAGCAATACTGTTTTGCTGTTTTCTATTCCTTCTATAATTTACTTGGCTTTATCCGCAGCTTTTATTCCCTTAAAGCTGAGGATAGACCATGAAAGTTCGCTTTGCTGCAAAAAGACGGCTTTGAGGATCGGGGCAATGGAAACCGTAATACTGCTCACCGCCTCCATAACCGAATCTCTGGACAGAGTGGATAATTATTTAAACGGTATCGGTTTAAAGCTGCTGCCTTATGTGATCCCATTTTTGGTTTTTTTGTGGGCGATATGTCTTTTAATCAGGTTCCTGAATACAAACAGCTATATCAGAGCGTCAGTCTATACCCTTGTCATAGGCTTGTTTGTCAGTCTTTTCCCCGCTGTGGAAAATTTTGCGGGCCGTCATTACGGATACGGTCATCACCATTATCTGATTTATGATTATAAATACTGCTTTTGGGAGGCAAATCTTTTATACCTTAGTCCGCGCTATATGATAGCCAATATTTCCCTTATTGTTTTAATAATTTCCGTTGGTGCAGCCGCCGCGCTTTTTGTAAAGGGCAAGTGGGGCAGCAAGAAGATCGGGGAAAAAGTAAAGGAGAAGTAATATGACCGAAAATATACTTGAAATAACCGACCTGTCCAAACGCTTAAGCGGAAAACAAATTCTGAAAAATATCAATCTTACCTTAAAGCAAGGGGAAATATTCGGTTTTTTAGGAGCTAACGGAGCAGGAAAAACCACTCTTATCAAAACAATGCTGGGTTTGCTGAAATACAATGAGGGCTCTGTAAAGATCTGCGGCTTTGAGGTAAAAAAGGAATTTGAAAAGGCTCTCTCCAATGTGGGCGGGATAGTTGAAAATCCCGAGCTGTACAAATATTTATCGGGCAGAAACAATCTTAAGGTATTTTCAAAGATGCAAAAAGGCATACCGCAAAGCCGCATTGACGAGGTGACGGAAATAGTGGGTCTGCAAAAACGAATAAACGACAAGGTGAACAGATATTCCCTCGGTATGCGGCAAAGGCTAGGCATAGCGCAGGCGCTTTTAAATTCTCCCAAGCTTATTGTTCTGGACGAACCCACCAACGGACTTGACCCAAAGGGCATAAAGGATCTGAGGGAGCTGCTTATAAAGCTTGCCAAGGAGGACGGGGTGACGGTGTTTGTTTCCAGCCACCTTTTGCCGGAGCTTGAACATATCTGCGACAGAGTCGCCATTATCAAAAAAGGCGAGGTAATAAATACCTTCACCATTTCGGAAATACACGGTATGAGAGAAAAAGCGAACGAATATCTGATAATCCCTTCATATCCCAAGGAAGCGGCGGAAATCGCAAAGGAAATGGGTTTTCCTTACAGATTTGAAGAAGATAAGCTTTTTGTCACCGCCGGATCGGAGGATATTCCCAAATACGCCGAACAGCTTGTATTGTGCAAAATCGGCATAGAGGGAATTATTCCCATGGAGAAGACCTTGGAGGAAATTTTTATGGAAACCACGGATAACGGCAGAGAGGAGGGGAATATATGATCTTAAGACTTTTGGGCATTGAGATATACAAATCCTTAAGCCGCATAGGAAACCTGATAATCATATTCGCTGTTATAATTGCGTCATTTTTTGCTGTTCCCGTTATAAAAGCCAACGAATGGGGACATATATACGAAGATCCCAAGGAAGAAATTCCGAGAGCGGCAGAGGAAATGTACAGGGAATATATGCAGTTGGCAGAAGACTCACAAGAACCGCAAAAGGGTTATTATTCAGCCTGCGCCGAGGCGTATAAGACCCTTCTGGACAACGATATTGCTGCGGGGTGCTGGCAGTATGACAGATACTTTGATTATTATTTCAGGGCAATGGGCTCTCTGTGGGCATTTGAAGCGGCAAAAGATCCCTCCCGCATTGAGGAGATAAAGAGTATCGTGTACAATGAAAAACATGAAAACGAGTACAGCTATTATTACAACATTCTTCAGGACGTGAGATTTGACGATGAAAATAATGTTTTTCTTCATACGGGAGAGCTGCTTGAGAATTATCCTTATGTAGGCTATTACGGAGAGGATATTGCGGCGGAGTGCGGCGATGCGGAAAGTATAGAGCCGCTTATAGATCTTGAAAGAGAATTTTCGGAGGCTCTGAAGCAAAAACTTATTATGACCACATCGGAATATGCCGAAATGAAAATTCAAAAATATACCGAAGAAAAGGCAGAGCAGGAAAGGCTGAGCGAGGAATATCAAAAGGATCTTGATAACCGCACAAGGGAATATTATCTGGCTGTAAAATCATCGGCAGGCTGCGACAGGGTGATAGAGTGCTTTGAGCTGTTAAGGGACTGTTCTTTTGAAAGGGAGGAATGGGTTCTTATGCAGGCGGAATATACCGAGAGGGAATACCTTGAATATTTGCCCAGAAATATTGTTATGAGCCCAAACGAGTTTGAGGAAAACGGACGTTATGATAAGCCGGGTGAATATTATGGCGGGCATCGCCGCTTTGACAGCTACGATGAATATCTTAGCTTTGCAAAGGAGCGGGAGAAACGTATTCTGCTGGATATGGACTATAATATCTATACCGCAAGGTATAAGTCGGAGTCGGATTTTGAGATTTCAGCCAATATAAATTGCTATTATCCCCTTGACTGCTTTGAAAAAACTATAAAGGCCGATGTTTTCATGGTGATGTTTTTATGTATTCTTTTTGCCTGCACCATAATGTCCAACGAATATGGCAGCGGTACCGCAAGAATGCTTCTGATACGACCCTGTTCAAGGTGGAAAATACTGACGGGCAAGCTTTTATGTGTGATATTGTTCGGTGTTGCCGCTTTGGGTCTGACTTTTGTTTCCTCCTGTTTCGGAATTTTATGTACATTTGGAGCGGATTCCTTAAATCCCGTTCTGATTTTTAAAACTATGGGAGAAATAAGGGAGGTAAACAGGATATTATTTTGCATTGCGGAGGGCTATATTTACAGTCTGCCTGCCTTTGCTGCGGTAATTTTCGGACTGCTGCTGTCTATTGTTTCCAAAAAGGCACTGGTAAGTGCGGCAGGCTCTCTTTTGCCTTTCTTTTTCGGAACTGCGCTGGCAAAATCTACCTGGGATCATCTGGTAGGCTATCCTATATTTAAATATACCCTTATTCCTTATTGCATGACCCTTGACGAGCTGGCAGATCCCTATAATTTCTCGTTGATTACCGAGACTCCCCGGGAGTACGGGCTTTATTTCTACCCGGCGGTGGTTGTTATTCTGGTACATATTGCGGTTCTGACGGCAGCGTGCTATGTGATTTTTGGAAGACAGCAGATCAAGCAGTGATCAGGTTTCCGCTCGCACAACTGTTCTGATAGCACGAATTTCAAAGAATCATTTGAGACTGCATTTTTCTGCTTGGAAAGTTGGGCAGAAAAATACAGTCTCTCTGAGGTCGGAGTTTTTGCCCAATTTTTCAAGCAAAAACTCCGGCCTCAGTTAGAGCAGCTTGCTGCGTGTACTTCTCGGCTTGCCGAGAAGTACCTAATAGCACAAGAATTTAAAATTTCACAGTTTTTCAGGAAATTTTAAATTCTTGTAGGTTTTGAAAATCTTTTTGAATCAGCAAATTACCGCCGGCTTTCCTGAGAGAACCATAAATCAGCACAACTTTCTTGGGAGCATAAAATAAATGGGCTGTCTTTTTACAGCCTCTTTTTTATTCTCTGTAATTTAATTCCATATCAGTATTATTAAAAAACTGCGGGACAAAATAATAAAAAATTATCTGCACAGTATAAAAATTACAGGAGCAAAAAATGGATCTTGGAGAAAAAAAGTTATCCTCATCATTAGAGGACAATATTATAAATATACGAACCATTATGAACAACAGCAGCGACCTTACCTTAAAACGCGCAAAGGCGGCGGGTCACGATATCTGCATAATCTTCTGCGAGGGAATGGCAAGCACCGAAACCATGACAGACCTTATCTTCCGCCCTATAAACGAGCTTAACGCCTCTGTTGGGGAAACACAAATGCCCTTGGAAGCCCTTACCAAAACTCTTGAAGAAGGAATTATCCTTGCGGGAGAACAGAAAATTTCAAAAACCTATAATGACGTTGCACAGGATATTATGTCGGGCTTTGTTGAAATTCTCACCGAGGGAGTAAATCACGCTTTGTCGGTGGGGGTACAGGGTTACGCTTCCCGTTCCGTGGAGGAGCCTTCCACCCATAACAACGTACGCAGCAGCCGCGACGGCTTTGTCGAGGTGGTGAGAACAAACGTTTCCCTTGTGAGGCGGAGAATGAAAAACCCCGACCTTGTTTTTAAAATGATGACAACGGGAGATATGTCAAACACAGATATCTGTATGTGCTATATCAAGGGCGTTGCGGACAAAAATCTTGTGCGCGCCGTGGAAAAAAGGCTCAAGGAACTGCCTCTGAACACCATACTTGAATGCGGTTATATTCAGCCATTTCTGGAAAATCCCGGCAGTCAGATCTTTTCCGAGGTGGGAGTTACCGAGCGCCCCGATACCTTTACCTCAAAGCTGCACGAGGGAAAGATCGGCGTTCTGGTGGACGGGACCCCCTTTGCCCTGTACGTCCCCAAGCTTTTTATGGAAAACTTCAACGTTATGGACGACTATACGGGCAGACCGCTGTACACGGCGGTTATCCGCGTTATAAGGTATATGGCTATTATAATAGCTACTGTGACCTCGGGCTTTTATGTGGCATTGGCGAATTTTAACCCCGAGCTTATTCCCGAAGCTCTTCTGCTGAACCTTGCCACCAGCATACAGGATACGCCCTATCCCCTTTTGGCGGAATGTCTTATCATTCATATTTTTTATGAGATAATGCGTGAGGCGGGCTTGCGTATCCCCGCCCATATCGGTCATGCTGTATCAATTATCGGCGGTCTTGTTATCGGCGACATTGTGGTGTCTGCGGGGCTGGTGGGGGCGCCTATGGTGCTTGTTGTGGCGGTGTCTGCCATTACCAGCTTTGTTGTCCCCGATCTGTATGACAGCATTGCGGTATTAAGGTTCGGCTATATCCTTGCGGGAGGACTTTGGGGGCTTTTCGGAATAACCGTTCTCTCTGCCATTATTACCGTCAAGCTTTGTTCACAGGAAAGCTACGGAGTTCCCCACACTGCGCCCCTTTCTCCCTTTTCTCCAAAGGCGATGCGGGATTTTATCATAAGACGGGGCTGGCGCAAGCTGTCCGAGGAGGATTATCGGGTGCAGGATCTTGAAGGAGTAAATGTGAGAGAAGAGACAGGCATTACCGAAGAAATAAATATGGGTGAAAGCGTTAATGCGGAATAAAGAGGTTTTATGACAAGTATTAAAAAGATAAGCTACGGTCAGCTGGCGGTTTTGCTTGTGGCATCAAGGCTTTTTTCCGAGTCGGTGAATTTTCCTCTGGACAATACCGAGTACGGAATGCAGAGGTTCACGGTAATAGTTACCGCTTATATAATACTGTTTTTGCAGTATATCCCAATGCTGATACTTTCCAAAAAATATTCGGGAGAAAGCGCCACGGGATTGCTTACGGAAAGAAATAAGGCTTTGGGCTGGACGGCGGCGCTTTTGGTGACAATTTCCGTCATTACAGCTTCGGTAAGCTCCCTTTGCCGAATGAAGTTTTATGCGTCAAGCACCATATACGGACAGGCTCCGCCCTTTCTGCTCGTAATACTGCCGCTGATAGTGTGTTTTTTTGCCGCTTGGAAGGGTATACAGGGAACAGCCCGCAGCGGAGTTATTTTTGCGGGGGTATTTGTGGGCTTTCTTATTTTAATGGGGGTCAGCGTCTGGAAGCTTATGGACTTCAAGTGGCTTTATCCCGCCTTTATAGAGGACGTTCCCAAATTTACAACTCAGGTTTTAGAGCAGATAGGGAGCAATTCGGAAATCATCTTTTTTGCTGTGCTGTCCGAACACGTCCGCGATAAGGGACACCGCACTGTGCTGTGGTATGTGCCCGCGGTAATGCTTTTGCTTTTGCTGATGTTTCTGGTGGAAATTACCGTGCTGGGTCCTTTTCTGGGCAGCGCAAGCTTCCCCTTCTTCACCGTTTCCGCTCTTTCCGACATTGTGTTGTTTCAAAGGCTGGACGGCATAGATGTGGCGGTGTGGACTTTGATGTGCATTATAAAGATAACCCTTGCACTATTGTGTATACGAACGGTATTTGACAGACTTTTGGGGAATAAGGGCGGTATGATCGCGGCATGTATCGGGCTTGTGATAATCGGTTGGCTGTCGCTGATGTACGGGGGCAGCATGGATTTTGTAAAGGCGGTCACAGCCATTCTCACCAGCGGTATTCCCATGATAATCTGCGGAATACTTCTGCCGATAATTGCTCTTGTTATTGCCAAAAAGGAGAAAAAGGAGGGGGAGAGGAAAAGTGAGCAGAATCCTTAAAGCTTTATGTGCGGTCACGGCAATGATTTTGCTGGGCGGCTGCGTACCCCATACCGAGCTGAACGAAAAAGCTATTGTCTTGGCTATCGGGATAGATTACGAGGACGGGATTTTTAAAACCTGCTTTCAGTATTACAATCCTTCGGGGGCGGGAGGAGCCACCCTTGTGGACAACTCACAGCCCAATGTGCTTACCGCAAAGGGAGAGGGGGAAAACGTCTACGGCGCTTTGGAGGACGCTTCCTTCCGCTGCGGCAAGGAGCTGATGCTGGGCGTTACGCAGATGATCATAATAGGTGAGGAAGCGGCAAATCACTCGGTGGAGCAGGTGATGAATTTCACAAAAAGCTATTTCCAGAGCCACCCCGATATGATGGTGGCGGTATCGGAGGGCTGCGCCTGCGACTGTATGCAGGTGAAGTTCAACGAGGGAATAGTTTCCACTCAGAAAGTCAAGTTTATGCTGCAAAACGCGGAGAAAAGCGGAATTGCTGGGCTGCCCTCGGCTCTTGATCTGTTTATCTCTCTTCAGACGGAACAGAGAAGTGTTTGTCTGCCCCGTTTAAGGCTTATCGAGCCCGATGAAGAGGAAAAATCCGACGCATCGGAGGACGGAAAGAATATCGAGATATGCGGCGGAGTACTGATATATGACGGAAAAGCTGCCGCCAATACGGATATAGAGGTAATGTCGGGACTGGAAATGCTGTGCTGCAAGACCCAGACAGGTACGGTAACGGTGGATTATAACGATGAAAAGCTTTCAATAGGTCTGGTGGATATTCACACAAAGCTGTTCCCAAGCTATGAAAACGGCGTTCTCATATTTGACGTTAATCTGAAGTCAAAGGGCAGATATCTTATCGAGCCCAACAACAGCTACGCCGAGGAAGACAGCAAGGATATGGGCAGACTTTGCGGTGAACAGATAATAGCAAGAATGACAAGAGCCGTTGAGGAAACCGTATTGAGGTACGGCGCCGACCCATTTCTTCTTGAAAAAACCATAAGGCATTATGACAATAAATTGTGGAATGAGATAAAGGATAATTACACAGAAGTGCTTAAAAACTGCCGTTTTAATTTTGAAACAGATATTGAGATTGATAAGCTTATTTTAGCAAAATAGCATGTTGGTGAAAATTGCCGATTTTTTGTTTGTATAAAAGCAAAAAATTGGCAATTATTTTTTGAAAGCCGAAAAAATTGCTCAACATATCTACTTGAAAAGAAAAAGCTCTTATGTTATAATGTAAATTGTGATATACTGTATTAAAATGTGAATACTTTCTTTTTTGCGAGGATCTTTATGTCATTTTTAGAGCCTTTGAAGCTTTCCGATATTACTTTAAAAAAACTGTGTATTCCCCTGCTTGTTTTTTTTGCCTGTCCTATCGTATTGCTGTTCCTGTCCTCGGGATATGCCCCTTGGGCGACTGTGCTGTGCTGTGCGGAAGTGTGCGGGTTTTCCTGCCTGTTTTTTTTAAAATATGATTTCCATAAGGTCATAGCCTCAAATTCTTTGTTGGGATATATTATGGCTGTGGCTGTGGCTCTGTTGTTTTTTATATCGTCCTATTACCGCGCCAAAAGTGTGCCTGTGATGATCTGGACAACTCTGACCGCTTTCAATGTCGCCAATATACCGATTTCGCTTTTGTTCAGATACGGCTGCGACGGAAAGCTGCACCCGAAAAACCTTCTCTATACCGCATTCGGAGCTGTAACCATTGCTTTTACACTGTTTATATATCTTCCAAGCGATTCTTTTATCAACAATTTAAAGGACTTTGATTTTACATATCAGGATTTCATTTTCTTTATGCTGATCCCCTTTTTCCTGACGGTTATTGTGATTGAAGGTCTGGGGCTGCTGCTTAACAAAAAATTTCTCAATCTTTATCTGTCCCTTCTGGCAGGAATAAATCTCTGTATCTTTGCCCAGTGTACCTTTTTCAACAGCAAGCTGGGACTGCTTGACGGTGTGGCTATGAACTGGGACGAATATACGGGATATTCGGTTCTGACTTCTCTTGCCCTTTTGGTTATCTTAGCCGTTCCTTTTATCGGACAGTTTTTGCTGAATAAGGTCTGGAAAGCGGTTGTTAAAAAAATCCCTCTTTTTATCGGTATTATCGAGGGTATTTCTCTTATTATACTGGGCATTGCCACCGAAGGCGAAATGTTCGTACCCGACTCCCTGAGCCTTTCGGGAGATGAGCAGTACACCGTTTCTTCGGGGAAAAATATTATCACTATTGTTCTTGACGCTGCGGAAAACGAATATATAAAGGCGGCTCTTGAGGAAAAGCCCGAAATGTTCGGAGGATACGAAGATTTTACCCTTTACACCAACACCTGCAGCGTTTTTGATTCCACCTTTCAGTCCTTTACCCAGATTTTTTCGGGATTTGAGGAGCTGCCTATATATGAGGTTGACAAATGGAATCACGACGCATGGAGCTGTGAACGGGGAATAGAATTTTTCAAACGCTTTCATGACGCAAACTATAAAATGAATTTCTTTATAGACGCCAGCTGGGATCTGTCATTGCTGGAGGGAAGAGTTGACAATATCGAGGCAAGCACCGTTAAAAACTCCTTTGGAACTTATATGGGCGTTATCAGTGATTTTAACAGGCTTACAGCATACCGCGCGATGCCCTTTGCGCTGAAAAGATTTTTCACGGTAGATGACTTGGATATCAACAGGAATTTCGGTTTTGACAACGGCTTTAATTATTACAATGATGATTTTGAAGAGGATATCGGCACAATGAAGCTTGCCGAGGGCGGTCAGAATTATTTTGTGGTGGAGCATGTCTGGGGCGCTCACACTCCTTTTACCAAGGATAATTTTATGGACACCACCGAATATCTTCTGGATATGGTGAGAAAGTATCTGGATAATCTGAAAAAGCTCGGAGTTTATGACGATTCCACCATTATTATAATGGCGGATCACGGTTCACATGATCTGCACCAATACCCCAATTCAACCCCCATGTTTATGATAAAGGAAGCAGGCAAGTCGTCAGAGGAGCTGACCTTGAATTCGGCGCCCATATATTACACCGATCTGATGTCCACCTATCTTATAAATGCGGGATTGTTTGACGAAGAAAAGGACGGGGAGCTGTTCGGAAGCTCTATTTATGATTTTGAAGAGGGAGAAAAAAGAGAGAGGATCGCACACTACCGTTATAACGATAAGAATTATCCCCCCTCAAAAAAATCTCCTCTTGTTCCCTCCTTCGGATATAATGTGATTTATTCCTTTAAGTACACGGGAGACAGCAAAAATCTTCTGACAGCTGTCAGAGTAGGACCCACACAAATAGACCACATGGAGGAGGACGCCTCCTAAAACCTATAAAAACCCATGATGAGTTTTCAAGAATAAGAACAAATTCTAATAGATTAAGGAGCAGAAAGGTTATGGAAAATAAAGGCGGCAAGGTAATGGACGCTGTAAGCTTGTTTTTACCGCTGGTTATTTTAGCCGGATTTATGATTGTCGGCTTTCAGAACTATGCCTACAACAGCAAGGAAAGGGTGCACGTTTTTTCCGAGGCTGACCGCGACAGTACTTCCTTCGTGTTTGATGATGTTACTGTGGACATTGCCCCCAGAGGCGGTGATTCGGGTTCATGGACAAGCGGAGCGATCGTTCTTGATGAGGAAAGCCGAAATTATCTCTATCATAGGGCAGTCGGTATTATTTATGATATCACTGTTACCAACAATTCCTCGGACACCATACCCTACTGGGAGCTTTCTGTTTATATTCCCGAAAGGATGTTCATAAACAACACATGGAACGGAGATATCGAGCTGCATCAGAATGTTGCGGCAGGAAACGAAAAGGTTCAGACCGTCAATCTTAATGAATACTCAAAATATGATTTTGAGATAGAAACCTACATCACAGCCTCGGGACCTATGGTTGCCATGTATGAGGGAGATTATTTCAATTACTATCCCAACAAGTACGTTAACGAAATGCCCCTCGGACCCAAGCCCGCAGAAGAGAACAAGGAAAGCAACACAAAAATCGGATTGATCGCCTATATTCCCGAAAAGGATATTGACTATGTGGCTAATTTTACACAGGGAGAGATACGTTATTATCTTGAAGCAAGCCTTTTCAGCAATCCTCTTTTCTGGTTCCTTTGTATACTGACGGTTGTGTGGATAAGCAGCACTATCGCAATGTTTATTGTAAAAAGGAATATGAAGCAGTTTGAAGAGCGCAAGAAACGTGACGAAGCCATAATAGAGCAGACAATGCAGACCTTCGTCAACTTTATTGAGGCGAAAGACCCCAGCACCATGGGACATTCCCTGCGCGTTGCCAAGTATTCCAAAATGCTTGCCGAAAGCTTGGGCGTTCCCGAGGAAGAATGCAATCAGGTGTACTACATAGCCCTCATGCACGACTGCGGCAAGATATATATTCCCGATGAGATTTTGTCAAAGCCCGGCAGGCTGGACGATGACGAGTACGAGGTGATGAAGAAGCACACCGTTTACGGCAAGGATATACTTCGTGACTTTACCGCCATTGAGAAGATCGGCGTAGGCGCTCTCAGCCACCATGAGCGCTATGACGGCAAGGGCTATCCCAACGGAATTGCGGGAGAGGAAATTCCCCTTATCGCACGCATTATCTGTGTATCAGACGCATTTGACGCCATGAACAGCAAGCGTTGTTACCGTGACAGCCTTTCCGAAGATGTTATTCTGAACGAGCTGAAGAAAAATAAGGGCAAGCAGTTTGACCCTAAGGTAGTGGACAGTTTGCTTGCGCTTATCGGTAAAGGGGCTATTTCTATACGAGGCAAGGAAGAAAAGAAAGTAAACTGATTTGTTTTAAAAAATACAAATAATAAAAGGGGCTGTAAAAAACTGCTTGTGAAAAAATGCTTTCATTAAAGTTTAGGTCCACCCTTTTCAAAGGGTGGCGGGTTTCCAAAGGGCGGCGCCCTTTGGTCGCCCTCCGCAGAGGGCGAAATCTCTTAGACATCGACGCTCCGCAAGGGGTGAATTAAAAAACAGCCCTGTGGGCTGTTTTTTAAGAGGGGACGCCCTGCACAAGAGGGCGTCCCCTGTTTTTTATTAGCACTTTATTGTCCTGCGAGGTTATCCTCGCACGGTAAAGTTTTTTACAGCCCCTTTATTTATTCATCTTTGCCCCGCAGCATACTCCTCCATGTTAATATCTATAACCTCTCTTACAGGCTGTATCAGCGCATTTTCATAATTGCACTTCCACATATTCACCCGATCAAATTGACCGTCGGGTTTTACCGAATCAACGGTATCCCCGTTTTTTATTGGATTTTCGTTGCACAGAATGTAGGATGCAATACAATAAGCATGATTCACAATAAGATTTGGGTCAAAATCATGGAAATGGTACTGCAGGTCGGGCAGAAACAGCAAGCCCATGCCCATAGTATCGACTATCATATCGTTTTTGGTGCCCTGTATCGTAAAGAAACGCACGTTCATTGCAAACTTGATATATCTGTCGTTTCTCGGAATTTTATGCTCCTTGAAATCCTTTGCGGGGAACAGCTTCAGCGAGTTGAAGAACAATATCGCTTCACAGTCGGGGAAAAGCTCCATGACCGCTTCTGCAAAGTCCATATCAAGATTTGCTCTTACAAGAGAGGGCATTACCGAAGTATACATATCTGTGGCTATCACCTGATACTTGCACTCGGAAAGGATCTTGTCCTTGTCGGGGCAGTCCCACATCTGGCTTCTGATAAATGCGTCAAACTGATTTTCGTCAAATTTTGCGGCAGGAGTTATCATAAATGTAGGCGGAACAGTGCCGTCCTTAAATTCGCATTTGTAGTCCTTTGCCGCAATTCCCGTTCCCTTTTCGTCATACCAGAAGCAGTCGATATCGCCCAAATATTCTTCCATTACCTTGGTCACATTTTCCTTTGAAGGAAATTCGGGCTCTTTTTTAAACAGCAGCTTTACGACGAAAATTCCGCCGGGGTTTTCCGATTTGCTCAGATCTTGGTTGAATTCTTCTTTCATACCTTCTCCTTTTTGATGTTGTGATGTATTTTGATTTGATTTTTTGTATATCAGGAAACAACTGCTCTTTCTTTTCTGTCTTCAAAACTTACTCTGTTTTCACAAGCCTTTACCGTATAGCTTGTAACATTCAGCACCGTTTCGCCGTCTATCTGTAATGCGGTGGGACGGTCGAATTCCACCGTTACTTCCTTTGAGGAAAATATATCTATTCTTTTTGTAAACCTGACATGCTTTCCCGAAAAGGTGGTGGGGAAGGCGATAAGGGCAGGTATTCTCAGCCAGTTATGGAATACCATGGTGGAAACTCTTTCGTTTTTCAGCCTGTTCTGCATAGGCGTGGGCATAATTCCGCCGCCGAAGTATCTGCCGTTCATGGTAGGAGCCAGCCACACCTTTTTATAGCTTTTGGTAACTCCGTCGGCTGTCACCTTGGCGTTGGTGGGGGAATATTTAAAAAGCAGCCCCATTATTGCAATAAGGGTATAGTTTATTTTTGTGCCCGGTTTTTTCAGACGAAGCTTGTCCCCCTCCTCGCAGCAAAAGCCGTCAATTCCGTAGCCGATTCCGTTTATGAACCTGGAGGTTTTTCCGTTAACGGTAACTGTGGGGAGGTTGATTATGTATGGGTTCAGCAAAAAGGGCTTTGAACCTTTTTTAATGCCTAAGTCAAAGAGAAAATCGTTTCCCGTTCCTGTGCCAAAGTAGTAAATGTCACGGGCAAAATATTTTTCGTCCACGGCGTTGATAAAGCGGTTGATTGTGCCGTCTCCGCCGGATAAAACAGGTGTCGCGTCCTCGGGCAGAGAAGCGAAAAATCCGTTGAGG
Source organism: uncultured Ruminiclostridium sp. (assembly GCA_964636555.1). Classification (GTDB taxonomy): domain Bacteria; phylum Bacillota; class Clostridia; order Oscillospirales; family Ruminococcaceae; genus Ruminiclostridium_E. Next base: position 33,525 of record CAZWRZ010000010.1, on the reverse strand, counting down.
TCGCCGATTTTGGTCAGATCCACAAATTCAAGCTCATCATCGGGGTAATACTGCTTTATCTTTTTGCACTCCTCCTCGCCTCGGCTGTTGTCGGAGTAGGGGTTGAACAAAATTTTGTACCTTGCCATAATCTTTTACCTCGGATTTTATTTTATTATGCGGCGGTGTTTTTGTTGTAGGAATCGGTTTCGTTAAGCGCTTTAAGCATTTTTTGCCTTATTCTGCCGCTTATCTCGTTGGTTTTCATAGTCTTTACTTCCTCTGCGGAAATAAAGTCGACATAAGTCAGTTTGACATGAGTGCCTTTTAGGGGGAAGTTTTTATGTACCTTTTCCGTATTCTCCAATACCGCCGCCAATATAGGCACATTGGCTTGTTTTGCTATTCTGAAGACCATGCTGTGAAAGGGAAGAAGCTTACATGACCTGCTTCGTGTTCCCTCGGGGTAAACTCCGACAGAAAAATTTCCTGTTTTTATAAGCTCCGCGGCACGGTCTATGGTGGTTTTTGCGTTGCGGGGATCTTGTCTGTCGATAGGCATAAAGCAGCACCGTCTGATTATCTTTCCGAAAAAGGGGATATTGAAGTTTTCGGGCTTGGAGATATAGGTCAGGTTCACGCGGTGCCTCAGTGTTATCCAGCAGCTTATGGGGTCGAAGTTTGAGCGGTGGTTGGTTACCAGCAGGAACTGTCCTTCCTTTGGAATAAGATTCTCTCCGCTTATCTCGACCTTTACCCTTGCGGCTATGAAAAGAACGACTGTGCTGTAATACAGCAAGAAGCGGTAAAATCTGCTGTTCCTGTCATAAAGCTTATTTGAATCCACAAACAATCCGCCGGTTACCAGAACCACGGACATAAACAGCAGCGAAACCGCCCCGCCTATCAGCAGACCCAATAAAAATTGTAAGATTATCATGATCTCTCCGTTTTCTTTTGATTCTTTGATCTTTGTGTATTTTCATTATTGTTTTATTTTCAGCCAAAAAATTTCACTCCGAGAATGGCAATTCCCAATATCAACAAAACAACGCCCGTAGCGCGGTTAAGCACAATAGGACTTGCCTTGTTGGCGAATTTTGCAGCTATCCGCGCCCACAGGAGGGTTGACAGAACGCAGAACAAAAGGCACCACAGATCCGGCATTCCCGAAATTGCAAAATGTCCCAAGGCGCCTGTAAAGGCGGTAAAGGTCATAATAAAGACGCTGGTGCCCACGGCGGTTTTCAGCTCATAGCCCAATACGGAAGTAAGGATAAGCAGCATCATCATACCGCCGCCTGCGCCTATGAAACCGCAGATAAATCCGATCATCATTCCGCATATCACGGATTGAACAAACCGCTTTTTGGGGCTTGCCGCCGCCATTTTCTCCTTGGTGGTCATAACGGGCTTTACTATGAATTTTATGCCAAGCATCATTGTCATAAACACGGAAAAGCTGCCCATTGCCGTTGTGGGAACAAGGCTGGAAACATAGCTGCCCAGAAGGGTAAACAGCAGCACCGTTATCATCATAACAATGCCGTTTTTTATATCAAGGTTTTTGTTTTTTCCATAGGTGTAGGCGCTGATCCCGCTGGCGAGGACATCGCTGGCAAGAGCTATTCCTACCGCTTCAAAGGGGTCTGTATTGAGGAAAGTAATAAGCATCGGGCTTATTACTGCCGCCGCGCTCATGCCTGCAAAGCCTGTGCCCAAGCCTGCGCCTATGCCTGCTATAAAGCAGATTATAAATTTGTACATGTTTTTATTTTCTTTTTATTGATTTAGTATAGCATAATTCGACAAAATGTGCAACAGGAAAGATATTCATATACTATCTTACTGCTTACTGTCTCATACTATTCGGATTATCTCATTTTCTTAATATCATTGGCATCATAAACCACCTGTGCATAAATAGCCGCTACTACCTGATACAGCTCGGGGGGAACGTGTTCTCCCGCACTCAGCATAACCAGCAAGGCTGCGGCGCTGTCGTCACGGTAAATGGGTACGCCGTTTTCGTCTGCTATATTGAGTATTTTTTTCGCCAGCTCGCCCATGCCCGAAGCTACCACTATGGGGGCGTAGTTCAGGTCGGGGTTGTATTTTAATGCGGCTGCTGCGGTTTTTCCGAAGGTTTTATGCTTTGACATCGAAGCTCCTCCTGTTATCCTTTATTCTCGGGAAGGTTTCCGCCAAGGTGTGGGGCTTTATCAGTATTCCCGTTTTAAAATTTTGAACATTGTAGCCTACTCCCGCGGCGATCCTTGTTATCTTGTCCGTAAGAGCGGAAACTCTGTAACGGTAGCTTTTGGGGTACAGCACCGAGAGGTTGAGGTCGCTGCCCTTGCTGTATGCGTCCACCTCAAATCTGCCCACCGCTTCCACGTCGAAGGTGAGGAACAGGTGGAAGTGCTTGGGCTCGTTTTCTCCGCCGCCCTTTGAAGAGTTGTCATTGTCTACCCAAAGCTCTCCGAAGGCTCTTGTGTCCTCTACCTGCAAGGGGATTATATAATGAGCAAGAGGGGTGAAAACGCCCGGGGCGTTAAGCATGCTTTGCAGCAGGTTTGAGGCGTTGAAGTTGTCAATGCCTCTTATGGCGGGGTGATTTACGTTTCTGTCTATAAATGCGGTAAGCGCCTTCATTGTCTCGGATTCGTAGCCTGTGAATCTCTGGGTTGCCATTTCCTGATTTTTTGCCATAAGTCCCAGGATCTCTTCAAAGGCGTCACAGAGCATCTGCCTTTCCGGAACATCGGGGGTGTTCTCCAGAACTTTGTTGAGAAAATTCACCATATCCGACAGATTGTCTGTGCCTTTTATCGCTGTGTGCATGACCTCGGCGGCGTCGGGGGCGTTTCTCGGTATAAGCAGATTGAGAAGCTGGTCTATTGCATCGCTGCCCTTCATAACTCCGCTTTTGTAGTTGTTGACGATATAGTTTATTCTGTTTTCGTTCAAGGGCACTGTTTTATGATATTTTGCCGAGTCGAATTCGGTTTTCTTTTCTTCGCCGTTATCTTGGCTTTTAACAAGCGTCAGCCGGTCGCTGCGGACAAATACCGGCTTGCCGTCCCGATCCAGAACAGGCAGTCCCTGATTGTCGAAAAGCTGCTGTCCCTGTCCCTGTTCCGCTCTCTGATTTTGGTTAATGAGAACAGGCTGACCGTTTTGGTCAAGAATTTGCTGTCCTTGGCTGTCAAAAATCGGCTGACCGTTTTGGTCAAGAATTTGCTGCCCTTGGCTGTCAAAAACCGGTTGACCGTTTTGATCAAGAATTTGCTGTCCTTGACTGCTGTCGTTTTCATTCAGAAGAAGGTCAACAGGTCTGCCCAAGCTGTCGAAAATGGGCTTTAAGGCAGACTGATTCCGTACAACAAAAACAGGCTCGCCGTTCCGATTCAGCACAGGATGTCCGTTGCTGTCAAAGAGCTGCCGTCCCATGCCGTTTTCCGCAAGCTGATTTTGAGGAATGACAACAGGCTGTCCATTTTGGTCAAGTATTGGCTGTCCCTGACTGTTGAACACGGGTACTCCGCGGCTGTCGGAGGGCTGCTGCGGGATAAGAACAGGCTCGCCCTCGTGGGTCAGTATAGGCTGTCCTTGGCTGTCGAAAACGGGTTGACCGCTCTGCGGCTGATTTTGAAGGAGTATGGGATCGCCGTTTTGGTTCAGTACAGGCTGTCCTTGGCTGTCAAAGATCGGCTGTCCTTCGCCGTTTTCGGAAAGCATGCCCTGAGGAATGACAACGGGATTGCCGTTCCGGTCAAGTATAGGTTTTCTCTGACCGTCAAAAATTGCCTGTCCCTCCGCGTTCCGTTCGCCGAACATAGGTTCTCCGCCGTTTATCTGAGGAGCGTTTGCGTCGTTCTGTGCGAAAATGTCTTCCCCGTTCAGGGAGTTGAGGAAGTCGGCTGCTGCTCTGCTGTCAGAGCCGGATTTTTCGCCGTTGCCCGCCAAATTTGACAGATATATCAGTATTGCCGCCTTTTCCGCCGAAACGTCCTTGGGAGAAGCGGCTGTGGGAGTGTAGCCCTGAGCGTTGGCTTTGATAAGATTTGTAACATATTCGGTGAATGATTTGCTCAGAGCCTCCCTTGCGGAGGCGGAGGGAATCTGGGACATAAGCTGCGAAAAGGCGTCCTTCATCATATATTCGTTGGTGTTGTATCTTGAAAGGTTGTGAGTGACCAAGGGAACAAGCACCTCGGTGCGGCTGTCGTTCTGAAGGCTGCCTGAAATGGTGCGCATAAGGGCGGCAGTTTCGTTTTTCAGCGTTTCAAAATTTTCCGCAGGGTTGCCAGAATCCCATTTTTCATAAAGGGCGTTAAGATTTTTGGACAGGGAGGTGTTCTGACCGAAATAATCCGCCAAGAATCTTACATTGGACTTAACGGCGGTGATGATTTCGTTTCTGCTCATGGCGTAGTTAAGGGATTTCAGCAGATTTGCTACCAGCTCTTTAGTGTCCTCTCCCGACTCTGCGCTGACCTGACGAAGAATGTCAAAAAGAGGATCTCCCGAAAAAACGGTGTTGTCCTTTTCCTGCGTCATTATCTCGTTCATCAGCTTGTCGGGGTTTATGTATATGGCTCTGGTGAGGTCGTCGATCTCTCCCACCAGCTCGGTGTAGCCGTTAAGCTTGGCGTTTTCCAGCAGATCTCCCGAAAAGACGTCGTGAAGGGTTTCCACCGCCATGGATGGATCCTTGGCGACAGGAACGCCCAATGAGCCGTTTGGATTGCCCTGTACCCCCTGATTGTTGGCGCCAACCGAGGCGTCGCCCTTCTGGCCCACGGCAGTGGGGCGCTGTACGGGATTTACGCCGTTGACGGAAAAGGGTTCGGCTCCTCCCGGCGTGTTGCTGCCGCTGTTGCCGGAGGTGAGGGTTTTACCGCCTGTAAGCGGTCCCGATATTTGTGGTATCTGCGGCATGGCTGTGTCCTTTCCGGCAATTCTGAAATTGCCACTAAAAATCTATATGAATATACAAAATCATTTTATCACATTTTAAAAGGAATTTCAATAAATAGGGAAAATTTTTCAGAAAATGTGACAAAAGCATTGACAAAGGGAAATTTTAGTGTTATAATACACAAGGATAAAGTATGGTAAGACTGAGTTTTTGGCTCGGTCTTAAATTCTTGTAGGGGGATTTTCTCCCGAATAAGAGGTTGATATGGCTAAAGAAAAAGGCGGAAAAAGGGCGTTGGCGCCGAAGATAGAGGAGCAGGCGAGAAAGCTTGCCCTGCCCGTTATAGAAAAAAACGGCTGCAAGCTGTGGGACGTGCGCTTTGAAAAGGAAGGCGCAATGTGGTATCTGCGGGTGCTTTTCGACCTTGACGGCGATAACGGTGAAAGCCTTGACAGCGATCGCTGCGAGGAGATCTCAAAGCCAATTAACGATCTGTTTGATAAGGAAAGCTTTATAGAACAGGTCGACATCCTCGAAATCGGCACCCCCGGAATATACAAAAGGCTCAGAACCTCGGAGCACTTTCAAGGGTGTATGGGACAGAGAATAACGGCTCAGGTGAAAACCGAAAAGGGCGAGGAATTTGTCACCGGAATTCTCGAAGGGTACGATGAAGAAAACAGTGAAATTACGGTCGAGGGAAGAGTGATCAAGCTCAGTAAGTGCATAAAGGTCAATTTGGACGAGGAGACGGACGAGTATGAGGAGCTTGACGAAAACGAAACTGAGGAAGAGACTGAGCAGGATATAACAGAATAAAAAGCTTTAATAATCCGCACAACATTAAAAGCGGTGAAAATTTCCGCTTGTTTCCTTAAAAGCGGGTTCACTCTCACAACTGCCCTAAAAGAACGATAAAAATCAGCACAACACTCCTAAAAGCGGGTTTCCTCATAGCACAACTGCCCTGATAGCACGAATTTCAAAAAGGGAGGAATTTTCAATTCCGACCGGTTCCGGAAAATAAAGAGGAATGGAGCGGAATGAAATGGAGCGGAATGGATCTTTATTTTCGGAATTTTGAAATTCTTTTAAATCAGTAAATTATCACCAAGTTTCTTGAGAGAACAATAAATTATCACCAAGTTACTTGCAAGTTACTTGAGAGAACAGCAAATCAGCACCAAGTTTCCCGAAAGAACAACAAATTTTCACCGAGTCCCTTGAGAGAACAGCATCAGCACAAGTTCACCAAGAGAACCCAAACTCCAAAATCAAAAAATAAATAAAATAATAATTAAAATACAGAAAAACACACAGGAGGGTCACACCATGGCTGCCAGCGAAAAAGAAGCCAGCTTTAACGAAGCATTGGCAATGTTAGCAAAAGAAAAGGGCATTGAACCCGAGCTGCTTTTTGAAAAAATTCAGACAGCAGTAACCATTGCTGTAAAAAAAGAATATCCTAAAAGTGAAAATATTACATTTGAGATAGATGAAAAAACGGGCAACTTTATCGTTTCCCTTGTAAAGGACGTCGTTGAGGACGTAGAGGACGAGGCAAACCAGATGACATTGGAGCAGGCCCGTGCTTACAACAAGAAAATCAAGGTGGGAGAACAGTGCGTTATCCCTCTGGATACAAAGCATTTCGGCAGAATTGCGGCGCAGACCGCAAAGCAGGTCATAAAGCAGGGTATAAAGGATGCGGAGCGCAGTAAGCTTATCGAGCAGTGGGGCGAACTTCAGAATGAGGCGGCTACCGTTAAGGTGCTGAAGGTTGAGCCTGTCACTCTGAACGCCATAGTGGAGCTTAATGGCAACGAAGTTCCCCTGTACCGCAGCGAACAGCTTCCCGCCGACGAGCTTGTGCCCAACAAGATGATCAAGGTATATGTCAGCGGCGCGTCTCCCGAGGATAAGCGTCCCATGCTGAAAATCAGCAGAACACACAGAGATCTTATCAAGAGATTGTTTGAGATAGAGGTGCCCGAAATTTATCAGGGCATAGTTGAGATAAAGTCCATAAGCCGTGAGGCAGGACAGCGCAGCAAAATGGCGGTCATCAGCAACGACCCCAACGTTGACGCTCTCGGCGCCTGCATAGGGCCTCAGAGAAGCAGAGTTTCCAATATAAGCGAGGAGCTTAAGGGCGAAAAGATAGATATTGTGGTTTACAGCGAGGATCCAGCGGAGTTTATCAAACAGGCGTTAAAGCCGGCAGATGTTCTCAGCGTGGAGATACCCGAGGAGGGCGTAAAGGCTTGCAGCGTGGTAGTTCCCGACAATCAGCTTTCACTTGCTATCGGAAACAAGGGACTTAACGCAAAGCTGGCGGCGCGTCTTACGGGTTATAAGATAGATATAAAGCCCGAAAGCGGATTTTTCGAGGGCTGATGATCCTTAAAGCTTACTGAAAATCAGCCTGCTGAAAACAAGCTTGCAGAAAATTCGACAGGAAATTCAGAAATCCGATAAAAACAAATAATTCGGTAAAAGGACGGTATAAGGTGGGAAAGACCGAACCACAGAGAAAATGCATAGGCTGTGACGAGATGATCGGGAAGAAAGGGCTGCTCCGTATCGTAAAGGACAAGGAGGGCAACATCTTCCTTGACCCTACAGGAAAGAAAAACGGCAGAGGAGCGTATATCTGCAAGGATATAAAGTGCTTTGAAGCTGCAAGGAAAAAGAAAGCTTTTGAGCGTTCATTTAAATGCAAAATCCCCGATGAGATATACGACAGCTTAAAAGCGCAGATCGAAAACGAATGAGGAGTGGCAATGAACATATCAACATTAGGACTTGCGCGTAAGTCGGGAAATATGGTTTTCGGCTTTGACGCGGTCAAGGAAGAGGTACAAAAATCGAATACGGCTGTGGCAGGTATACTGCTGTCACGGGATCTGTCGGCAAAGACAATAAAAGAGGTCGCGTTTCTGCGTGATAAATTCTGTCCGAGCCTTGATATTGTCCGAACCGATTGGAATATGGATCAGATCGAAAAGACCGTCGGAAAGAGAACGGGCATTATAGCCATTTTGGACGAGGGCTTCTGGAAAAGCCTTACTGAGAAAAAATAAAACAGCACATATAGCAAGCATATAAATAAAAATTTTACCTAACAATCTTGGGGGATATTGAATGGAAAGCAATTCTAAAGTAAAAATCAGAGATTTTGCAAAGGATCTGGACACTGCGCCTGCCGACATTATCGAGGTGGTCAAGGACTATCTCGGAGTGGAGAAAAAGGTGGGTGCAAGCTTTGCGGGAGAGGAGCTTGACATAGTTCTGGAAAAGCTGACACAGGACAGCATGGTGGACAGCTTTGACAAGTTCTTTGCAGCAGGCGAGAAAAAGCGCAAGCAGGAGCAGGAAGAAAAAGAAAAGGCAGAGAAAGCTGCTAAGGAAGCCGAAGAAGCGGCAAAGAGAGCAGAGGAAGAGAGAAAGGCCGAATTAGCCAAGGAAGAGGCAAGAAAGGCTGAAGAGGCAAGAAAAGCCGCCAAAAAGGCAGAGGAGGCTAAGAAAGCCGAGGAAGCCAAAAAGGCAGAGGAAGCAAAGAAAGCTGAGGAAGCCAAAAAGGCACAGCAGGCTAAGCCTGCTCAGAATACTCAGAATTCTCAAAATAAGGCTTCCGACAAAAAACAGGATAAGCCTGCCGACAACGGCAAGCAAAAGCCTAATCCCAATACAAGCTCCAAGCCTAATTCCAACTCCAATCCTCAAAATCAGCCTAAATCTCAGAATCAGGATAAGTCTGCCCAGCAAGGCAGAGGCGAAAAGACAAAGATCCCAAAAATTCTCCCCAAACAGCCTGCCGCTAAGGTAGATATTTCCGCCATAAAGACCAACGAGCCCCCCGTAGCCAAGAAAAAGGAAAAGAACGAGAACAATGTTCAGAAGAGGGGTGAACAGGTTACCAAGCATGTCGATACAAGAGGCAGCTATGTGGATCTGGACAAGTACAACGAGAAGTACGAAAGCATGGCTGCGCCTTCCTCCAAAAAGGGCGGCGACTTCACGGGAAGAAAGCAGAAGCTGAACCAGAAGAGCCAGCAGAAAAAGGGTCAGTACGGCAAGAACGGACGCGAGACCGAGGCACAGAAGCTTAAGCGCTTGGAGCTTGAAAGAGCGAGAAAGCAGCAGCTTAAGGTTCAGATCCCGGATGAGATAGTTGTCAGCGAGCTTGCTTCAAGACTGAAGGTAAATGCCGCAGAGGTCATCAAGCAGCTGATGAAGCTGGGCGAGATGTGTACGATAAATCAGGTGATAGATTTCGACACTGCCGCTTTGGTTGCCGAGGAATTGGGCGCTAAGGTAGAAAAAGAGGTAATCGTAACCATTGAGGAAAGACTCTTTGACGAGGAAGAGGACAAGGACGAAAACCTTGAGCCCCGCAGCCCCGTTGTTGTTGTTATGGGTCACGTTGACCACGGTAAGACTTCTATTCTTGACTATATAAGAAACGCTCATGTTGCCGCGGGAGAAGCGGGCGGCATCACACAGCATATAGGCGCATACCGTGTTACCGTTAACGACAGGGATATTACATTCCTTGACACTCCCGGACATGAGGCGTTCACCGCTATGCGTGCGAGAGGCGCACAGATCACCGATATTGCAATATTGGTCGTTGCCGCCGACGACGGAATTATGCCCCAGACTGTTGAGGCTATCCACCACGCAAAGGACGCAGGAGTAAGCATAATCGTTGCCATAAATAAAATAGATAAGCCTGGCGCAAACGTTGAAAGGATAAAGCAGACCCTTACCGAGTATGAGCTTGTGTGCGAGGAATGGGGCGGCGATATCATCTGCGTTCCCGTTTCTGCAAAAACAGGCGAGGGTATGGACACACTGCTTGAAATGGTAAACCTTACCGCCGACGTTATGGAGCTTAAGGCAAATCCCAACCGTCTTGCCAAGGGCGCTGTTATTGAAGCAAGACTTGACAAGGGCAGAGGTCCTATCGCTACTCTGCTTGTACAGAACGGTACTCTTCATTCGGGAGATGTAATTATTGCAGGCACCGCTGTGGGACACGTCCGTGTAATGCGCGACGATAAGGGACGTTCCATAAAGGATGCAGGACCCAGCGTTCCTGTTGAAATTATGGGCCTTGGAGAAGTTCCTTCCGCAGGCGACACCTTTGCGGTAGTTGAGGACGAAAAGCTGGCAAGAGAGTTGGTTCAGAAGCGTAAGTTCGAGGAGAAGGAAGCGCAGTTTAACTTATATCAGAAGGTTACTCTCGACAACCTCTTTACACAGATCGAAGAGGGCGAGATGAAGGAGCTGCGTATTATCGTAAAGGCGGACGTACAAGGCTCTGTTGAAGCAGTCAAGCAGTCTCTTGAAAAGCTTTCCAACAGCGAGGTAAGAGTAAGGGTAATTCACGGCGCGGTAGGCGCGGTAAGCGAAAGCGACGTTATGCTTGCCAGCGCTTCAAATGCAATTATTGTAGGCTTTAATGTAAGACCTAACCCCGCCGCTGAGGAAAACGCAAAGAGAGACGGCGTTGATCTGAGACTTTACAGAATTATCTATGATGCAATAGAGGAAATTCAGACCGCTATGAAGGGCATGCTGGCTCCCAAGTACAGAGAAATTATGCTTGGCAAGGCAGAGGTAAGAATGACCTACAAGATCACGGGCGTCGGTCCTGTTGCGGGCTGTTATGTACTTGACGGAAAGCTCCAGAGAAATTCAATGATAAGAGTTGTCCGTGACGGAATAATTGTGGCAGACGATAAGATAGCAGGCTTAAAGCGTTTCAAGGACGACGCCAGAGATGTGGCGCAGGGCTTTGAATGCGGCGTTTCTTTGGAGAAGTTCGGCGACATCAAGGAAGGCGATATCTTTGAATGCTATTTTATGGAAGAGTACAGAGATTAAATTTTAATAGAAATGGAAGTGGTTTTGCTGTTTACAAACACAGAAGAGGAAATAATTCAGTGTTAAGGCAAGCCGCTTTTGTTTTACAGATATGTTTTCGCACAGTTTTCTTGAAAGATGGCAAAAATCAGCACAACACCTCTAAAAACGGTTTTTTACTCGCACAGCTGTTCTAAGATAACAATAAAAATCATCACAACACCTCTTAAGAGCGGGCTTCCACTCGCACAACTGCCCTGATAGCACGAATTTCAAAAAGGGAGGAATTTTCAATTCCGACCGGTTCCGGAAAATAAAGAGGAATGCAGTGGAGCGAAGCGGAACGGAATGGATCTTTATTTTCGGAATTTTGAAATTCTTTTTAAATCAGTAAATTACCGCCAACTTTCCTAAGAGAACCATAATTACTGCCAACTTTCTTGAAAGAGCCATAATTATTGCCAACTTTTTTGAGAGAATAATAATTATCACCAAGTTTCTTGAAAGAACAGAAAAAATTAAAACCAACCAATCAGGAAGGAGCGTACCAATGGCAAATCATAATTTAGGACGCCTTACCGAGGATATAAAAAGAGAGATCTCCACATCAATGACACAGCTCACCGACAAGCGAATATCGGAGGGCTTTGTCACAGTGACCCACGTTGACCTTACCAGCGATCTGAGCTACTGCAAGGTAATGGTTAGCGTTATGGGAGGAGAGGAGAAAACCGACGAGATAATCGGTGTTTTGCAGAAGGCGGAGGGCTTTTTCAAGAAAAAGATCAACGCAAGGATCAAGATGAGAAAAATGCCCGAAATAATATTTATTGCGGATAATTCATTGGATTATTACGAAAAGATCGACAAGATAATCAGCAAGCTGCCCCCTGTTCAGGAGGAAAGCGAATCTGAGAAAGAAGATCAGCAGACAGAGGAAAACTAAACAGATATGCAGCTCCAATAAGGGAAAAACCAACTCAAAAATCGGCAAAAGGGAATAAACCAACAGACTTGAAGCGAAAAGCAGAAAGGAGAGCGGAACTATGAAAAATCTCAATAAGGCTACCAATGTAACGTTAGAGGAGGCAGCGCAGTTTTTGCTCTCTCACGATGATTTTGTTATTATTTCCCACGCCAATCCCGACGGGGACACCTTCGGCTGCTCCTACGGCTTGTGCAGCGCTTTGCAGAAGCTTGGGAAAAGGGCTCGGATAGTATGTGCCGACCCACTTCCCGCTAATTTCTTTCATCTGAAGGAAGCGATAGAACAGCAGGAGTTTGAGGAAAAGACAATAGTTTCCGTTGACATTGCGGATAAATCCCTTATGGGCAAGCTTGAAGGGGTGTACGGGGATAAGGTTGATATTGCCATAGATCACCACCTGTCACACGTTCCTTTTGCCAAGAAGAGATATGTAGACGATGAGGCGGCGGCTTGCTGCGAGATCGTTTACGACCTTATCAAGCTTTTGGGAGTCAGGATAGACGCGGCTATAGCGCAGTGCGTTTATACGGGAATCGCCACAGATACGGGCTGCTTCAAGTTCGCAAACACCACCCGCCTCACCCATGAAAAGGCGGGGGAGCTTATGGAGTACGGCTTTGACTGTGCGGCTTTAAATTACCGCCTTTTTGATATGAAGTCAAGGGCAAGGATAAAGCTGGAGCAGTATGTTCTGGAGAATTTAGACTTCTTTGCCGACGGCAGAGGTGCTGTGGTTGCCCTCAACAAACAGCTTTTGGACACCGTAGACAGCGAGGACGTCAACGGAATTTCCTCCCTGCCCCGAATGATAGAGGGCGTTGAGGTAGGCGTGGTGCTTAAGGAAAAGGAGGACTGCTGGAAGGCTTCTATGCGTTCTCTTAAGGTAAACGTTCAGGAGATCTGCGGAAGGTTCGGCGGCGGAGGACATTTTAATGCGGCAGGCTGTTCCTTTAAGGGTATGAAGATCGAAGAGATCATTGAAAAGGTCAAGACGGCGGTTGAGGAGGAGCTTTCCTGAATCGCATATTGGCTGTAAACGGAAAAAACAATAAAAAGGTACAAAATGAACGGAATTATTTGTATTTATAAAGAACAAGGAATGACCTCCTTTGATGTGGTAGCACAGGCAAGACGTATTTTCGGCACCAAAAAGGTAGGTCACGGCGGAACTCTCGACCCCATGGCGGAGGGAGTTTTGCCCATATTCATAGGCAGCGCCACCAAGGCTGTAGACTTTTGTCCCGATAACACAAAGCAGTATCTGGCGGGCTTTAAATTCGGAATGACCACCGATACGCAGGATATAACGGGAAAGGTTTTGTCGCAGGTCAACACCTATGTGAGCCGAAACAAAATGATGATGATTGAAAGAATGTTCACGGGCGATCTTATGCAGGTTCCGCCTATGTATTCGGCTGTGAAGGTGAACGGACAGAAGCTGTACGAGCTGGCGAGGAAGGGACAGGTCGTTGACCGCAAGGCGCGGCATATAACCGTTTATGAGCTGAAAATAAAGGAATACGAGGATAACGAGGGACAAATGCTTGTTACCTGCTCCAAGGGAACATATATAAGGACACTTATTCACGATATCGGAGAGAAGTTAGGCGTGGGGGCGGTTATGACAAGGCTTGTGAGGACAAAGTCGGGCTCCTTTACCATTGACGACAGCTATTTTCTCTCGGATCTGGAGGGAAAGACCCCCGAGGAGCTGCAAGCTCTGCTTATGCCTTTGGAAAAGCTGTACGAGCAGCTGCCTAAGGCACATCTGGATCAGGAGCAGACAAGGCTTTTCAAAAACGGCGCAAGGCTTGACGCGGACAGAATACGCTTTGATACCATTTATGATATGGGCTATTATATTGAGGACTGTGACGGTGTATTTTTGGGATTGGGAAAAATCGACAACGACCACTCTTTAAAGGTGGAGAGAAGATTTAACACCAAGTCCCAAGATGATGATAATGAGGAAAATTCCGCTAAGGAATCCGACAGCGCAGAAGAGAACGGTGCTGCCGATAAAGATGTCTCGGATAAGACTGAGGGCAATTCGAACAGCGGAAACGAAAACAAAAATGTAAATGCAAACAAAAATAATTCAAAGGAAAACAATTTACAGGAAAACCATTCGGGAGGAGAAAACGGTGAATAAGGAAATGCTGAGAGTAACACTGAAATTTGTGATGGCTGTTATACAGCTTGTTTTATCCGCAATATCATTGGCGTTCTGCGTAAAGCTCCTTTTAGACGTATGCAGAAACAGCGAAACTGATGACGATTCCGATGAGAAAATAATGTTTTTGGACTTTTAACTATGACTGATATAACAATAAAAGGCAGCAAAGAAAAAAGTGCAGTCGCCTTAGGTTTTTTTGACGGGCTGCACTTAGGGCATATCGAGGTGATACAGAGGGCTTTGGCAAAGAGAAATCTTTGTTCGGTTATCTTCACCTTTAACGACAAAACAATGCTGCCCAAATTCAAGGAAAGACAGAATATCATTTCCTATGATTTTAAGATAGAACTGCTTGCGAAAATCGGAGCGGACTATATTTTTGCACCCGATTTTGCCGATCTGAGAGATCTTTCTCCCGAAGAATTTGTGGAGGAAATTCTTGTGAAAAGGCTTAACGCCCAGTTTGTTGTCTGCGGCTACGATTTTCGCTTTGCCAAGGGCGGAAGCGCCGATGCTGAGGCGTTATCAAGGCTCTGCAAGGAAAATGGCATAGAGATTTCCGTAGTTCCCGCCGTAACGGTGGAGGGAGAGCCTGTGAGCTCAACAGTGATCCGCGGACTTATAATGGACGGCGATGTCAAGCGTGCCAATGAGCTTTTAGGCTACGAGCTTACATACATCTTAGAGGTAGAGCACGGCAAGCAGAACGGCAGGAAAATGGGCTTTCCTACCATAAATCAGGTGATACCCAACGGTATGACTGTGCCCAAGTTCGGCGTGTACAAGAGCTGGACACAGATAAGAGGACACAGTTACCCGTCTATAACCAATATAGGCGTAAAACCCACTATTGAGCTTGACGAGGGGGAGGAAAGGATTCCTTTAATGGAGACCCATATTATAGGATATTCGGGTGATCTGTACGGACTTAAGGTTCGGGTGAGCCTGAGAGAATATATGCGTGAGGAAAAGCGTTTCGACAGTATGGAGGAGCTGGCAAAGCAGCTTGAAAAGGATAAACAGGCAGCTTGCTCCTTGTCGGACAGGCGGAGATAGGTTTTCCTGTCGGACAAAGGAAGCCGTTTTTCTCCATAATGGGCGGAAGAAGGCGGTTTTGCATAAGAAGGCGTTTTTGTGCCAAGCCTTAACACATTTATTTTAAAACTTTCACCTTACTGTCACCCCGAGGGTGTAAAATATTACAGTCGAAAAGTATGCTGCAAAAGTATATTGAATAATAAAAAATATCAGAAAATTATCGTCAACTGTTCCTTATAAAAAATGAATTAAAAGGGGACAGCGGAAAGGATAAAAAAATGATCGAGGTAAAAAATCTTACCAAGCAGTACGGCAGTAAAATTGCTGTCAACAATATCTCTTTTACCGTAAACGAGGGAGAAATATTAGGTTTTCTCGGACCTAACGGTGCGGGAAAATCCACCACAATGAATATGCTTACGGGCTATATCTCCTCTACAAGCGGAACAGCCACCATAAACGGCATAGACGTTCTGGAGGATCCTATCGCCGCAAAAATGCACATCGGCTATCTTCCCGAAAAGCCCCCTGTTTACGGAGATATGACCGTCAACGAATATCTGAAATTCGTGTATGAGCTGAAAAAAAGCAAGCTTCCCAGAGAAAGCCACTTGGCGGAGGTAAGGGAGCTGGTGAAGATAAACGAGGTGAAAAACCGGCTTATACGCAACCTGTCAAAGGGATATCAGCAGCGTGTGGGCTTTGCGCAGGCGCTGGTGGGAAATCCTAATGTGCTTATTCTGGACGAGCCTACAGTTGGTCTTGACCCTAAGCAGATTATTGAGATACGCACACTTATCAAGAAGCTGGGAAAGCACCATACCGTCATACTTTCCTCCCACATTCTTCCCGAAATTCAGGCGGTATGCGACAGGATCGTGGTTATCAGCAGCGGAAGCATTGTGGCTAACGATTCCACCGACGCTTTGGCAAGGAATTTGTCTGCCGACCATAAGCTTGTGATAAGGGCGGAGGGAAACAGCGAGGATATCAAAAAGCTCCTTTCCTCAATTCCCGGAATGGACAGGGTATATGTCAACCGTGAAGCGGAGCCCGGAGTGTATGAATACTATCTTGAAGCAGCTCAGGGAAAGGATCTGCGCCGTGAGATATCCAAAAAGCTGTCCTCCAGAAACTACCCCATTCTTATGATGAAGTCCAACGAGCTTTCCTTGGAGGAAATATTCTTAAAGCTTACCACAGGCGACAATTACGGCGGCGTGGATAAGTAAGGGTTTTTGGGCTTGGATTTTCCGAGTTTGTTTTCCGAGTTTATTTTTAGAGTTTGTTTTCTGAATTTGTTTTATAGCAAGTATTAAAGCAATAAAGAGAGGTTTTTATAATGTTTGCAATTATGAAGCGCGAGCTTTTATCCTACTTCACTTCCCCCTTGGGATATGTGTTTGTGGCGGTGTTTTATTTGTTTTCGGGACTGTTTTTGTTCCTGTTTACACTGTCTAATCAGTCCGCAAATATGGAAAGCGTTTATACGGGAATGTTTTTCGTAATGATGATAATGGTTCCCATTCTAACCATGCGCCTTATGGCTGAGGAAAACAGGCAGAAAACCGATCAGCTGCTGCTGACCTCGCCTATAAGCCTGCCCCGTCTTGTTATAGGCAAGTTTTTGTCCGCCTTTGTTATACTGGTTATCTGTATGCTGATATTCCTTGTTTACGGACTTGTATTGAGCAGCTTTACCACCGTTAACTGGGCTATTATTCTGGGCAATATGTTCGGTATGCTCCTTATGGGCTCGGTGTTCATTTCTTCGGGTCTGTTCATTTCCACCATGACCGAAAATCAGATGATCGCGGCTGTTGGAAGCATTGGTCTTAACATAGGCTTTATACTTATTGATTCGCTGGCTTCGGTTATGCCCGTTAAGTTTTTGCAGGATATTTTATATTCTCTTTCCTTCTTCGGAAAATACAACGAATTTACTTTGGGCGTGTTCAGCCTTTCAAATATATTCTTCTTTTTAAGCACAATATTTATCTTCGTTTTCCTTACCGTCAGGGTGCTGGAAAAGAGAAGATGGGCGTAAGAGAATAGTGAGAACGTAATTTAACAGATTTTCGTTACAGGAGATTAAAATGGCTAAAAAAGATAAAAATGTTAACAAGTCCGAGGAAATAAAGGAAGAGGTTTCCTCCAAGGCAGCCGATACCGCCGAGGATATTGCGCTGAACGCCGAAGAAGGCAAAAATGCCGATACGGAAACAGCAAACGAAAAAAAGAACAATGAGGTTGATTCTCCCAAAGAGGAAAACACAAGCAAGGGAAAGACCAAAACCGTGTCGGGAAAAGAAAAAAGACTTAAGCACGGCGCGCTTTCGGTTGTGTTTACCGTTATCTTTGTGGCGGCTGTGGTTTTGCTGAACATAATTTTCAATATGGTGCTGGACCGCTTTGACGTGGCAGCGGATCTTTCGGATAAATCCGTTTATTCCATAGACGATTCCACAGCGGAATATCTTGCAAAGGTTGAGGACGATATCTCCATTATCGTCACCGCCAAGGAAAACGACTTCAAAAACACCGCTGTAAACGGCTCTGCGCAGACCATTCAGTCGGGACAGCAGGTAAGCCAGATAATCAAGGCGTTTGTGGCTGCCAACTCCCGCTTTACCTCCGAATACAGGAGCTTGGACGACAACCCCACCTTTTATTCCAAGTACGGCGCTACCCTTCAGGAAAACAGCATAATCGTGGAATCCAAAAAGACAGGACGAAACAAGATAATTTCCTCCTCCGACTATCTGTCACCCAAATATTATTTTAACGGAGATGAAATAAGCTACACCGACTATTATTACTACTCGCAGTTAGGCTATGGCTCAACGGGAATGCTTTCCTACGAGTTCTTTGCGGCGGCTGAAAGCAGTATCCTTACCGCAATTATGACGGTTACCAATGAGAACCCCGTAAGAGTGGCTTATATTGACGGAGATTACGGCTGTTCGGCACCCTCTGCTCTCAACTCTCTTTTGGAGTCCAACGCTTACACCCTCGAATCGTTAAAGATCACCACAGCGGAAACCATAGATCCCGATATTGACTTTTTGGTGATATTCGCACCTATTTACGATTTCAGCAACGATGATATCAACAAGATTGATATGTGGCTTGACAACGGCGGTAAGTACGGCAAGAATATGTTCTATGCCGCCGCTGCCACAATAGACGTACTGCCCAACCTTAACGGATACTTAAAGGACTGGGGTCTTTCCCTTGAATCGGGCTATGTGTATCAGACCAACACCGATTACGGTGCCTCCTATTCTCCCACCTACCAGATGCTTATGTTGGAGGAAGGGGATTACAGCGAGGGAATCGACACCAAAACAAAATCCACACAAGGAGACGGCCTGAAGCCTATAACACTGCTTTTTGACGAGCAGTCCAACTATACGACCGCCAAAATTATTTCCTCTTACAGCGGCGCAGTTCTTGCTCCCTTTAACATGGAGGGCTTTGACCCTTCAAAGGCTGAGCAGACAGGCTCCTTTACCGTGGCAGCCGAATCAAACAAAACACGTTTTGAAAGTGTTACGCCCTTTTCCAGCCGTGTCTATGTAATGAGCAGCCACTATATGCTGGATCAGACCTTCCTGCAGTCCTCCAGCGTAAACAATGCGGAAATACTGCTGAACATCTTCAACTTTGCCAGCGGAAAGGAAGAGGTGGAGCTTTCGGTCACACCTAAGTCCTTTACCTTGGAAACCTTTGAGATCACAGGAACACAGGCGAAAACCATTACCGTTATTTTTGCGGTAATAGTACCTTTGGCTGTGATCGCAGCGGGAGTTGTTGTTATCGTTAGAAGAAAGAGAAGATAAAAATAAATATCGGTCAAAGATAATTTCTGTAGTATTTGAGGAATATAAATGAAGATAAACACTAAAAGCAAGAATTTTAAGATAATTCTTTTTTCGGTGATCGGTCTGATAGTTTTGGGGGCAGTTGTGCTGGTGCTGACCCTGACCGCTCCCGATGAGGGCGGCGGAGATTCCGAGCAGACTGCCGCAGCTACCGAGGACCCTGCCCTTGTTTTACAGCCCGAAAAGGAAGGAACTATCAGCAGCATCTATGTTGAAAATCCCCAAGGCTCCTACACCGTGACTATGGTTGAAAAGGACAAGGAAAAGGTTTATACCTTAAAGGGTATGAAGGATCTTGAGGACGGTCTGCTGGATACAAGCCTTTTCGGAACTCTTGAAAAGAACCTTACGGATATGAAAGCCCGCTCGGTGGTAGAGGAAAATCCCACCGATCTTGCGCAGTACGGACTTGACAAGCCGCAGGCAAAGGCGGTTGTTACCTACGAAAACGGAAATACATTTACCCTGCTTGTGGGAAACACCGTTACCAGCGGTGCCGCTAACTATGTTATGGTAGAGGGAAAGAACACGGTTTATTCCTATTACACCTATTCCCTTAACTACGTTATGACCTATGACAATATGAGCTTTATAGGCACAGGGGTTATCCCCACCATTGCCCAAAGCGATGCGGCGAATATCAGCAAGATCACAGTAAAGCGCAAGGACTGGGAAGAGCCTTTGATATTGGAGGCTCTGCCTGAGCTGCCCGAGGACAGCACAAGCATAAGGGTGTTCAGCTATACCTTCACTTCGCCCTATGATGTATACTTGGATCTTAACACGGGTACCGATTATCTTAACGCCCTCAGCGGTCTTACCGCAGAAAAAGCGGTGGTGGTAAATCCCACAGATGAGGATTACGAGAAATACGGCTTAAAGGAGCCTTTCTGCGAGGTTGACGAGTTGGTGGGAGAAACCATTTACCGCCTTTATATCGGTGACGCTGTTGTAGAAGAAATAAAGGATGAGGAAACAGGAGTTGTGACCCCGCAAACGGTGGCTTATTACGGTTACAGCAACAAGGCGCCCCACGCAATTTTCAGAATAAGCGCGGAAAAGCTTATCTGGACGTCAATGGACGTAGGCGATTATATGTCCACGCTGTTTATTATGCCTTATATTTACGATGTTGACACCTTTACCTTCAAGGACGCAGACAGTGACTTTACGGTAAAGATAGACGGCGATGCGGAGAAATGCACCTTCTATCTTAACGGCAAGGAAACAGACGGAGCAAAATTCCGCTCACTGTATCAGTTTGTGGTATCCTGCCGAGGTGAGGAGCTGTATACGGACGAGACCAGAGGAGAGCTTCTGGCGGAATACACCTTTAAGTATGAGATCGACAAGGATCCCGACACGGTGAGCCTGTATGCTTCCGATGACAGAAGGATTATAATTGCGGTTAACGGCAAGAATATTTTCAAGACAAAGTGGAATTACCGCACAAGACTCAGCGAAAATGCAAAGGCATTTGTTGAGGGCGGAGAGATCATTGAAAACTATTAAAGATATAAATTTATAGGGAGGTAATATTTATGGCTGAGAAGGAATTTATGACTTATAGGGGACTTCCTCTTGTTAGAAAGGGAAATGAGATCTGTTACGGAAATACGAGCGACGACACGATAATCAGACTGCAAATCCTTTCTACCAGAAAGGTGAAGGATCTGGAGGTTGCGGATAAGATAAGAGTGTTTCTTATGCTGACTCAGACCGAAGGCGTGGACGCAAGCGAGTGGATCAAAAAGAGCTGCGAGAGAAACGGACTTTATGAGGCGCTTGATGTGGCTTATATCTGGCTTTCGAGGGATAAGCAGAATGCTTGAATAGTTGCTTGAGAAAAAATGAACAGCTTAAAGTTTAGGTCCACCCTTTTCAAAGGGTGGCAGGGTGTCCGGAGGGACAGCGTCCCTCCGGTCGCTGTCCGCAGACAGCGAAATCTCTAACGTATAATACTAAATCTCAATAAAAATCAAACAAATTGGGCGACCGAGGCGTCCCTGCTCTGCGTCAGCCCGACTTGAAATATCCGCATATTCCTGCGTCGGGACTTCCTTGATCAGGAACGCCCCGCCCGCCGGCTTTGTCTTATTTTTATCGAGAATTAGTATAAAAAGCAGTGATTGTCAAAAAGATAAACATAAAAATTCTCACAATAAAAAGCAAAAATCTTACAGTACAATATTCAGCATGACTTGTTTCCCGTCAACAACCAACACAATAATAAACAATCCCCCGCATAGCGGGGGATTGAATTTTTAAGCACAACTAACTAATACTATAAAATTTAACCTTTTTAATTTGCAGCAAACAACTCTATTATATCCCCTATATCCACCATCATCAAAATCATAAAAACAGCAAAAACATAAAATGCGGGATTCTTAAAAATCAGACCTGCCTTATCTCTCGGTGCCAACACCGACTTATGTGTAGTCTTAAACAGCTTTCCTGCGATCATCAAAGCCACAGCGGGTATTCCCAGCCAAAAGGACAGAGTAAGTCCCTCGCTTACCAGATTTGAAATTGATACAGCGGGCTCCACCTCACCTGTCACCTGTGTAAGATACTGACTTAAGGTCACCAGCGTGTTGTTTGCCACATGAAGTATCATGGAAGGTATGACTGAATTGGTATTCACTGCCAGCAGCGCAAAGAACATTCCCACCACAAAGGCATAGGGCATCTGATCAAAGTTTCCATGATAAAAGCCGAATATCAAAGCCGTAACAATAATGGCAAACCAGTCGCTGTATCTCCTCAGAGGCACAAGCAGCAGCTTTCTGAAAATCAGCTCTTCAAATATAGGCGCCGTCACTGCCACAAAAAAGAACATTATTCCAAAGCTGCCAAGTTCTCCTTGGGGGGGAACTGTGCTGCCTATGACATCGGGTATCTCGCCCGTGCCGAAAAGTGAATCCATTAACGCCGCAATGGCATTGGCAAGCAGCCCCGCCATTGAGCCTAAAAAACAAGCCGCAAAAAACGTAAGCCCGCTGTTCAGAACAGGCGAAGCGCCGGGGTGAGGAGGATATGCGAGCTTTTCCCCCAGCTCCTTCCTGAACAGCAAAAATGCAGACAGTCCCGGAATAAGATAGGCGGACAGATCGTTGACAAACCAGCTTACAAAATATATTACTTCCGTGGTTGCACTTTCGCCCATAGCCTGAAGTATGTCAATGGCGGGAATGCTGAAAATAACATACAGAAAATTGGAGTTAAGCACCATGATCATCGCAAAAATCGCCAGCTTGATCATTATCAGATTAAAGGATCTTTTTTCGGCGGATATATTGGCAGGCGGTACTGTTGCCATAGTCGGATATACTGCCTGCTGAACATAAGGGTTTTCCTGATAATTCTGATAGCCTTGATTGTTCTGATTGCTAGGGTAATTGTAATAATTCTGATAACCCTGACTGTTCTGATTGTTTGGAATATTCTGATAATTCTGATAACCCTGACCGTTCTGATTATTTGGGAAATTCTGATAGCCTTGACTGTTCTGATTGTTTGGATAATTGTAATAATTCTGATATCCTTGGTTATTCTGATTATTTGAATTCTGATAATTTTGGTATTCCATATCAAGATTTTGGTTTTGAAAATTGCCGACGCTGTCAGCTTGACTGTAATTTACGCTGTTGGTTTCAGCGCTGTTTTTATTGTTGTATTCGTTATTGTTTTCGTTGTTGTTTATATCCATTACTATTCCTCTTTATTTATTTCCGATCAAATTCAATATTTCCCGAACTATATAATTTTCGCCCATAACGTCTATCATCAGAAGCTCGGCGGCAATTACCGATATAGTGAGCATAAGCAATGCCAGCTTTTTCCCGTTGCCCACCTCTCCCCAAAGCTTTGGAGGAGAAAACCTTCTGATTCTTTTCAGCTTGCCGATCAGGGACGCAAAGCCGAAAACCGCCGTCAGCAAAACTATTATCAGAAACAGAGCGTAAAAGGTCATCACTAAATGCTGTCCGTCGGTAAGCTCGGCAGTGGGATCAAGAGCACGCGTCTGAACCGCGTCGGTGGAAACAAAAATCATTATGATCCCGCCGATAGAATTAAAGAGAGCGTGCAGCACCGTGGAACAAAACAGCGATTTTGTCGCCACTGCGATGTAACCGAGACAAATTCCAAGGGCGAAGGCGTAGAAAAACTGCTGAAAATTTCCGTGATAAATGCCGAAGCAAAAGGCGGAAACAAAGATAGCCAAGCCGTTGCCGTAGGGCTGCAAAAGCCTGAGCACCGCACCGCGGAAAATAAATTCCTCAAAAAACGGCGCGATAACCGTCAGCAAAACTAACAGCACAAAGGAAGAGCCGAAGTTGGGCGGATTCAGACCCGTTGAGTTCATCATATCGCTTATATCGCCTTGATTTTGAATGACCCCAAGTCTCCAAAGCAGCAAAATGACACCCATTGTAGCAATATTGACCATCATTCCCGCGCCGTAAAGAGCTGGAAAATTGGCAAGGGCCTTTTTGGTATTCTTTGGTGCTATAAAACCGCCGCAAATATTTTTCAGACTGTATTTAAGCATCACCGCCGCTAATACCGAAGGTATGATCTGCAGGCAAAGCCCCGAATAAAGCAAGGTGATTGCGTAAACAAGGCTTTCGGAATCCACACCGCTCAAAGCCCGGCTCAGCAAGGGAGAAAGTCCGCTTGCCAAATCACGTATAAGCAAGGTCACTGTGAGAAAAAATCCCAGCCTGAGACAATCCGCCTTGTAGCTTTTCATCATATTGGGGGTATTTCCGCTTGTTTCCTCGGGGCGCTGTTCCCCTTTGTTCTCCGAGGCTGCACCGGCGGTCTCCTCCCCCTGCGGGTGTAAAGCCCCGTCGGTGTTGTTTTGATATAAGCTTTCCTGTTCCATTTTTCACTCCGTATTTATGTTTGTGCTTATTCTTTTTAGAATAAAATAGACAGCGGCTTATCGGTAAATATCCTGTCGATAGCCTGTGCAAAAAGACTGTGCGTTTCCAACTGTTTTATTTTAGGTATCTTCTTTTCCTCGGGCAAATGTATGGTGTCAAGTAAAATAAGCTCCTTAATGGGCGACGCTTCTATTCTCTCCAAAGCGGGTCCCGACAGCACGCCGTGGCTTGCGCAGGCGAAAACCTCTCCCGCTCCGCCAAGCTCAACGGCAGCCTTTGCTGCATTACACAGAGTTCCCGCGGTATCTATCATATCGTCGACGATTATGACCGTTTTTCCCCTTACATCGCCTATTATATTCATAACCTCGCTGACATTTGCCTGCTGTCTGCGCTTATCGATTATCGCCAAGCCAATTCCGATACGTGAGGCGAAGTTTCTTGCTCTTGACACGGAACCTACGTCAGGGCTTAAGCACACAAGGCTGTCCTCCCTGCCCGCGAATCTGTTCT
The DNA here is from genome assembly GCA_964636555.1 of uncultured Ruminiclostridium sp. Classification (GTDB taxonomy): domain Bacteria; phylum Bacillota; class Clostridia; order Oscillospirales; family Ruminococcaceae; genus Ruminiclostridium_E. Next base: position 9,260 of record CAZWRZ010000010.1, on the reverse strand, counting down.
TAAAGTAAGGAGCCAATACCGAAACACCCTGCAAATGATCCAAGGGTATATCGAAAAAGCCTTGGATCTGGGGGCAGTGCAGATCTAAAGTCAGAACACGGTCAGCCCCTGCGGTGGTGATAAGGTTAGCCACCAGCTTTGCGGAAATGGGGTCTCTGCTTTTGGTCTTTCTGTCCTGTCTTGCATAGCCGAAATAGGGAATCACTGCGGTTATACCTGCCGCGCTGGCTCTTTTCAGGGCGTCGATCATTATAAGCAGCTCCATAAGGTTGTTATTTACGGGGCTTGAGGTGGACTGAACCACGAAGACCTCAGAGCCTCGTACGCTTTCGCTTATAGAACAGCTTATTTCGCCGTCGCTGAACATACCGATCCCCGCATCTCCCAAGGAGAGACCGAGGTCTTTTGCGATTGCATCTGCCAAGGGACGGTTGGAGTTGCAGGAGAAAATTTTGATATCCTTGCCGTGTGCGTTCATAAATTTTTACTTCCTTTTTATTTTTTGGGGAGTATAGTTTTATTGTACCATAAATTGGGGAAGATTACAACCTGCTTGTATAAAAACTTCCCGTTGTTCGGTTTTTCGACAAGCTGACAGCCTTTTTGGCGGTAAGCCGACAAAAAATAAAAATTTCATATTGCATTCCTCCAAAAACTATGATAAAATAATAATAGAAAAACAATACGGGAGGAACGCTGCCCATGCTCGATATAAGAGAATTCGTTGACCTGAAACAGATCCAGATCATACAAGATACATTTTCCGACGCCACGGGACTTGCTGCGATCGCCGTTGCCGCCGACGGGAAATACATAACCAAAGGCAGCAACTTTACCGACTTCTGCATGAAATACACAAGAAACAGCGAGCTTGGCGCAATGCGCTGTGTACAGTGCGACAACGAATGCACAGGCACATACTTCTGCCATGCGGGGCTTATGGATTTTTCCAATGATATTATAGTAAACGGAGAAAAGGTAGGCGCCATAATAGGCGGACAGGTGCTGCCCGAGGTTCCCGACGAGGAAAAATTCAGAGGGATAGCGAGAGAGCTGGGTATAAACGAAAACGCCTATATCAGCGCCCTGAATAAGGTTCCCGTCCGCGATGAAAAGACTATACGCGCCGCCGCAGACCTTCTCGGAAAAGTAGTGAATCTGCTCTGCAATTTTGAATATGAGCAATATGTAAACGCGCGCAGGCTGAACACCTTTAACCAAGAGCTTATAAGTATCAACAAAAACATAAGCTCCGCCAAAGCGCACATGAGCGACCTGCACAACACCGCCACTATGGAGAACATTCTTGCCATAAACGCCAACATTGAGGCGGCTCATGCGGGAGCGGCAGGTGTAGGCTTTGCCGTTGTTGCAAGCGAGATAGGCGAGCTGTCTCAGCAAAGCGCTCAGGTTTACAGCAGGATAGAAGATTTGGTGGACGGAATACAGCAATCGGTAAACAAGATCAAGGAGCAGGGCTGACAATTCCCAATACCTCAAAAGGAAAAATCTGCCTTGTGCAAAAAAGCTATTGACAAATTATAAAAAATACGCTACAATATAAAACACGATGATTACTACATAGGATTTTCGCTTTAGTAACCTGTTTTAAGATTTGCTTGAAAATACAGGTTATCAATTTGGGTAACTTATGATGACAGCCGCTTAAAGGTGAATAGACATGCCGTGGGTACAGAGCTTTGCGCTTTTTCCTCACAAGGTGCCGACCTCGCTGCCGAATAAGTTGGTGAAAATCCAGAATTACTATATCTCTGCCTCCCCGTTATGCAGAACGGGGAGGCAGAATTAGTTTTGGTTTTATACTGATAAAAGCAGACAAATGATCTGCGGTCATCTTCTGCGTCAAAAATCCTCAACAAACGTCGGTTTTCCTTGACGCTAACCATTTTGTGTCAAAATCCGTCACTTTTTCTTTTTTCAGACAAGTTTCGGTATCATATCATTTTTTTTAAAATCACCAAAAATTTCGTATAAATCACCAAAAATATCGTTTAAAAATTTCTGAAAAAGCTATTGCAATCTACACCATATAGTGGTATAATACAAAACAGTCAACTAAATAAAGAAAGGGAAACAAAAATAATGATTAAGGTTAATGTAATCGGCGGCACTATCAGCGATGCGGAAAAAGAGGCTTATGTACAGAGAGCTAAAACTCTTTATCCCGAAAAACGTATTGAATCAATGGATATTACAGTAGTCGACAGCGGCTATGTTGATATAGAATATCACTACGATACAGTTCCTTTCCAGCGTATTCGCCGTGTAACGGGTTATCTGGCAGGCACCTTGGACCGCTTTAACAATGCCAAGAAGGCTGAGGTCAGAGACAGAGTTAAGCATGATGTTACCGTTTCTGATTTTGAGGATGTTTATATTGGGGCTTAATTGGCTTTTTGGAATTTATTGATGTGATTTTTGTGTGGTGCTTATTTGAATAACAGCTTTTTATGCTGTGTTAAAAATTCAATCCCCGCTGTTTGCGGGGATTTGTTTATAATGGGAGCTGTAAAAAGACAGCTCCTTTAGTTTATGCTCCCAATAAATTTGTGCTTATTTGGGTTCTCTTAAGGAAAGTTGTGCTGATTTGGGCTCTCTCAAGGAAAGTTGGCGGTAATTTGCTGATTTAAAAAGAATTTCAAAACCGACAAGATTTTAAATTTTCTTGAAAAACTGGGAAAATTTAAAATCTTGTACTATTAGGTACTTCTCGGCAAGCCGAGAAGTACACGCAGCAAGCTGCTCTAACTGAGTTCGGATTTTTTGCTTGAAAAATTGGGCAAAAAATCCGAACTCAGTTGATTTTTGAAATTCGTGCTATCAGGACAGTTGTGAGAGTGGTAATCCGCTCTTAGGGAAGATGTGCTTTTTTACAGCCCCTATTTTTATACCAAGTTTCTTGGCAGAGCCGTAAAAATAAGCACAACACCCCTAAAAGCGGTGAAAAATTATCACTTGTTTCCTTAAAAAAGGGCTTCCACTCTCACAACTGCCTTGATAGCACGAATTTCAAAAAGTGTCGGAATTTTAATTCCGACCGGTTCCCAAAATAAAATGGAGCGGAACGAAGTGCAGCGGAGTTTTATTTTGGGAATTTTGAAATTCTTTTTAAATCAGTAAATTACCGCCAACTTTCCTGAAAGAACCAAAACCAGCACAGCTTTCCTGAGAGAACCAAAACCAGCAAAACTTTCCTAAGAGAACCAAAACCAGCACAACTTTCCTTGAAAGAATCATAAATCAGCACCAGTTTCTTGGGAGCATAAACTAAAGGGGCTGTCTTTTTTACAGCCCCTTTGTTTATTATTGTGTTGGCGGTCAACGGTTAACAAGCAGCTTTCATTCCGTCAGAAATCCCACCAACTCATAGTTAGTAACCTGCTTCTTCATTTTATCGGTATTTGGATCAAAAAAGATCCAATACTTAAAAATCGGCCTTGCCCCAAAAAGATTGGACTCCCCTGCAATATAAAATCCAAACCCGTCCGTATCACTCCGCACATATTTTTTGCAATTCTCCAACGTGCAGGGAGGGAATAAATGCGCCTCTCCCGCATACTCCTCAATTCCCTCACCCTTCAGAAAATCGGGGAAATCCTTCAAGGCGTAATTTCCGTTAGTGGAAGTCAATTCGTTTTTATTTCCGCTAAAAACTCCGCTTAAAGAAAAATCAGTAGCCGCCCACCCCTTAGGCGTCCATATAGGGCAATGACCGCTCATAAAATTCTCAGCCTTGATAACAATAGCATTTTCTACCGTTATCTTCTCATCGGGCGAAGTGCAGTTTGCAATAATCAGCCGAAAAGAGCTTCCCGTTTTTGGCACCACCTCTAAAAAACTGTCACAGTATGCCAAGCTGTCCAAATCCGTATAAGAAAGCAGATAATCCTTAGTTTCTTCATAGGGCTTTTTTAAATAGAGAAATTTGCAGTCGTTATTGGCTTCCGTAAATTCCCTGACTGTCATATATCCGCCTTGTTTTATCACCTGATTGTTTATTTGAATAAGGCAAGAATCCAGATCCGACTTCACTATCTCATCGGAAATGGAAATAACATCGGGGTTTGCCGTCGGCGCGTCCGTTTTTTCGGCTTCGGTAACATTTTCGGTGATAACAGGCTCCTCCTGCTTGGTCGAAACAGGCTGTGCGGCGGTTTCATCCTCTGTTTTCTGTGTACTGTCCGTAATGACGGCTGCGGGCAGATCGTTTCTTGATCCTCCCCCGCCGGTCACAGCTATTGCGGCAGCGGAACCGCCTACTATCACCGCGGCGGTGCATGCTCCTGCGATTATTTTTGATTTAACCGAATCAAACATTCTTTTTCCTCCTGTTTTAGCGGCATTTGCCGAATATTGAGGGGGAATGTATGAGGAATCGTCATTGGATTGTGCTTCCCGATGTTTTGTTTTTGATGTCCGGGGCGCAGAAGGAAGGCTCAGAGCAATTTCGGGCGCAGCCGTATTCTCTGCATCTGCCTTAAGCAATCGGGGAAGGAACGCAGCGGGAACAACTCCGTGGAGATTGTCCTTGTTTTCCTCCTCATACTGCAAAATCGCCTCCTTGATTTTCTTTCTTGCAGTTTTCAGGCGGTAAAGCACCGTTTTTTCGTGGCAGTCCATAAGCTCTGCAATTTCCGCGGCAGTCAGTTCGTCAAAGTAATACAGGATTACGGTTTGAAATTGCTCCTCGGAAAGCGCGTTTTGGATAATGTCCATTATTATTTTTCTCTTTGCCCTATCCGTGACATATTCGTCGGGCAGCAAAAAATCATCGGAGATATTTTCGAGTATTTCATCTCCGCCCTCCTCCGTCATTTTATTCGCTCCCGATGTCAGGAAATTTTTGCACTTATTGGCGGCGATCCTGTTGAGCCAGCTTTGCACGGATGCAGGTTTTTTAAGCTCCCCAAGCCTTTCATAAGCTGTAAGATATGTATCCTGCATAATGTCCTTTGCATTCTCTTCGTTTTTCAGCAAGCCTATACAGGTGTACCACACGCCTCTTGAAGTAAGTGTGTACAGCTCGTCAAACGCCGTTCTGTCTCCATTTGCGGCTTTTGTGACAAGCTCTTCGATGTTGTTCATGGCAGTTCCTCCGATTATTCCTTTTAATTCTCCCTTTTATAAGACAAAGGAGGGAAGGAGAAAGGATAAAGTTTTTTAAAATTTTTTCTGCAATCTGCAATAAAAAAGGGGCTGTCTTTTTACAGCCCCGTAATCATTAAATACCAACTTCTTTACAAAGTCCCGCCAATAGCGCAAGATAAGCGGATTTAGTAAGATGTACCGTATTATCCGAAGAATATTCCTCCTTTAAATTTCCCTGATCATCCTTCAGATAAGACGCTATATTCACATAATGCCTTTTGGCGCTGTGATGAGCTTCAATCATTTCCTTCAGCTTTAAATTAAAAGCGTCGATCTCATAATTGTAACAGAAGGTACTGCTTTCAGTAACAGGCGGTATAGACAGCACATAAATGTCCGCTGCGGGACAAAGCGCTTCCACCTTTGACAAAAAGCTGTTGTAAAACTTAATGTAATCGTCCTCCGATTCCATATTGACATCATTGCTGCCCATAAGAAAAACAAATCTGTTTGAATTGCTGTTTACCAACGCAGTAAAGGGTGAGACCTCCGCGCCCTCGTAATCAAAAAGAAACTCCTCTATATTTCTCGCGGCAACTCCCGCCTTGGCGGAACAGTGCGAGGTAAAGCCCGAAACACCTAAACCGAGACAGATACTGTCTCCCATAAAAAAACAGCTGCTTATAAAATCCTGCCTTGCAGGGGAAAAGGAAACAAGTGAATCGGGTATATCGTTCTCCCCGTTTGTCCCATTCGGATCCGGATCACTGTTGTTTTCCGTCACGATCAGCAAGTCTCCTCCCACTCCGTCCAAGGGTGCATCCGCAGAAAAGGGATCATCGCCGTCAACGTAAATAAACTCACGGTGAGAAATATCTGCGCAGCCGCAAAGCACTGATACCATCAATGCTGCGGTAACAGCCAAAAATATTGTTTTTTTCATTCTTTTATTTTTAATAATCATTTAAAAATCAGTTCTTCTCGTAGTTTTAAAGATATAGTTAAGCTCTATATCCTTGTTGGTATTTTCACGGCGGAACGCCTTTTCTATTCTCTTCATAATAAGCTCGCCCGTCTGCTCGTTGGTGTTGGCAAGCATTATAACAAACTGGCTCACGCTGTAACGGGAAAAAATATCACTGCCTCTCAGGGAGCGCGAAATACAGTCCTGTAATCTTTGCATAGCCTTTGTCATGGAATTCTGAGAGGGCTGCTCACCGTTGGAGCCTCTTATAGTCAAAAGACAGATATTTATGCTGATTCCCGTTCTTTGAGAATCCCTTATCTCCAGCTGATACAAATGCTTAAATATCTGATACTCGCAGAAAAACGCACCTGTAACAGGTCTGTGCTCCATAAGGTCGTTAATGACCACATCAATATCCGACTGAACGCTTTTCTGGGATTTAATGGTGGAATCGTAAAGCTCCATAAGCTCCTTGGAAGGATTGATACCGAATTTGTTCATCATCAAATCGGTTATAATTTCGTACTGCTTTTTGGCGCTTTCCTGTTCACCCAGCTCTGCCAAAGCCTTTATATGGCAGTAATGCACATACTCGTCATAAGGATTCAGGGCGGTTGCCTTGCTGCATATCGCAATTATATCATGGAGCTTTCCCGATGCGTTCAAAAGCTGTATCGCCATTTTTACCGCTTTGCTGTAAACCGAACGGTAATATGTATTCAGCGGGACCACCCACGACTCATAGGCGGACTTCGCCAGAAATTCGCCCAAATAAATATTTACCGTTTCCAAAATCAGCCGCAGCTTCTCATTGCTGTCCTCGCAGACTCCCGCCGCCTTAAAGGTTTCCTCAAACCTTTCCGAATCTATGTCAAGCTCTATTTCGGGATTTATACTGTAAGCGCCGTTTACGCAGATTATAATAGGCAGCGGATGTTCCAGCTCAGATAAAATATCCCTTAAACGGTGAACCTGAGTTTTAAGGGCGCTGGTGGGATTTACACCCTCGTCCTCACCGCTGAGTATGTCTATGAGCTCCGATTGTGTAACCGATCTTGTATGATGTACAACCAGATACTGCAGTAAAAGCCACAGCTTTTTCGACCTTTTGGAATGCTCGCTGATGGTTTTTTCGTTGTAAGATATTGAAAATTCGCCGAACATAGTAATTTTGAATTTATCCATCTGCTTCTCTCTCCATCATTTTCTGCAAATTTTTCTTATACCTATTTAAATTATATCCCAAACGTGTTACAAATTCAAGTAATGTAACCAAAAAACAGTCACAAATATGTAATTACAAAATAGTACACTTTCATCATTTTTAACAAAGTAAGAATTTTTCCTTTAGGCTATTGCAAAGTTCCGAAAAAAGAGTAAAATATTGCTTGGAAAACATTCATACATTTTAGAGGAAAACCCTTATGGTTAAAGAAATGACGCACGGAAAGCCCCTGCCTCTTATACTGAGCTTTTGCTTTCCCATGCTTATAGGAAATCTGTTCCAGCAGCTTTACAGTATGGTGGACGCAATAATAGTGGGCAAATTTCTGGACGTGGACTCACTTGCGGCGGTAGGCTCCACAGGCTCGGTAAGCTTTCTGATAATCGGCTTTACCACAGGAATAACAAGCGGCTCATGTATTCTGCCTGCTCAAAGCTTCGGCGCGGGCGATTATGAAAAAATGCGAAGGCAAATTGCGGCGGCAGTATACCTTTGTATAATAACCACGGTGGTTATAACCTCCGCAGCGGTAGGTTTCTGCTATCCGATTCTCAGGCTTATGCAGACACCGGAGGACGTTATAGATCTGGCTTATGATTATATTGTTGTGATCTTCGGCGGAATATGTGTAACCATGGCGTACAATCTTATGGCGGGAATTTTAAGGGCAATGGGTGACAGCCGAACTCCGTTGATATTCCTTATAATAGCCTCTTTGATAAATATAGGACTTGACCTGTTCTTTATAATAGTCTGCAATATGGGAGTAGGGGGCGCAGGCTGGGCAACGGTCATTGCTCAGGGCATATCGGGACTTCTCTGCTTTTTCTACATAAGAAAGCACTATGACATATTGCAATACGAAAAGGGAGAAATGGCTTTTTCGGGCGAAACGGTGTTTTCTCTCGCCAAAATCGGCGTACCTATGGGGCTTCAGTTTTCCATAACCGCTATCGGCTCAATATTGCTGCAAACCGCAGTCAACAGCTTGGGAAAGGTGACAATGGCGGCAGTGACGGCGGCGGGAAAAATGCAATCCATAATGATAACGCCCATGGATACCTTGGGAATCACAATGGCGACCTACTCGGGACAGAATTTGGGCGCGAAGAATTACCGCAGAATATCCGACGGAATGAAGAAGGCTTTTGCGTTGGGAATCCTTTACGCCGTCTTTTCAATGGTTTTGGTATGGTTTGTCAGCAGGTATCTGTGCTTATTGTTTGTTGACGCGGAGGAAACGCAGGTTATTGATCAGGCGGTTTACTTTATCCGCATTAACTCTTTCTTTTATCCCGCCTTGGCGGTTTTGTTCCTTACAAGAAATACGCTTCAGGGCGTTGGATATTCCCTGCTGCCTATGACGGCAGGGGCTTGTGAATTGGCGGCAAGAGCGGTTATTTCTTTGGTATTTGTCAGGTACTATGGGTTTGACGCAGCTTGTTTTGCTACGCCTATCGCTTGGGTATCGGCGGATATTTTGTTGATGACGGTTTATATTATTAAGATGAGAGAGATGAAGAACAGACTGATGAGAGAGGAGAATACGGCAGGTGTTTAAAAACAGGCGGTAATAAAGCTGCTTGTGAGAAATTTCCGTTAAGGGGCTGTAAAAAAAGACAGCTCTTTATTATTTGCTTTCAAGAAAGTTGCGCTGATTTTACGGTTCTCTCAAGGAAAGTTGGCGGTAATTTGCTGATTTAAAAAGAATTTCAAAACCGACAAGATTTAAGGCAACACCGCACAATTAGCGGCTAACGCCTTTGCCGTCCGATTGCTTGCAAATTTCCCGTCATCTTGCACAAATCCTCCTTGAAAGGCGTCAGCCTTCCTGCGTCGGATTTATACAATCTGACGAAAAATTTGACGGCGCACTCGGACGACAATAATTGTGCGGTGTTGCCTTAAATTTGCTTGAAAAACCGGGCAAATTTAAATCTTGTCTATCTAACTGAGTTC